>CAYPSB010000042.1:0-27248 GCA_964413435.1 uncultured Flavobacterium sp. | reverse complement strand
TGCGCGTATTCATCGAAATGCGAAAAGCCTTCCCGAAAGACAAACCGATGTCGGTGAGAATCTCTGCCTGCGATTGGGCCGAAAACGGGATATCCGAAGAAGACGTCATTGCCATAGCCACCGCTTTCAAAAATGCCGGTGCCGACATCATCAATGCATCTACCGGAAACACCGTAGCCCACCAAAAACCGCAAATCGGACGCATGTGGCAAACGCCTTTTGCGGATGCCATACGCAATACGGTCCACATCCCGACTATAACGGCCGGCTACATACAAGACCTTGACCAAATCAATACCATACTGCTCAACGGCCGAGCCGATTTGATAGCCTTAGGCAGACCGTTATTGGCCGACGCTAATTTTGTCCGCCATGCCCAAGCTTATGAACAATGGGAAGCTAATGATATTCCGAACCCATACAAAGCAGGAAGTTCTCATTTATATCCGTTAAAAGCAACCGAACGCAAACAAACCGAAGGCATGAAAAAAGCCTTGAAACCAAAAAGCAATAAGAAGAATTAGGAATTACGAATTGTGAATTATGAAAAAAGATAATGTTGTTCAGGTGAAGAGTTATGCGTTTGCTGTTAAGGTTATAAAAACGTATCAACAGTTATGTGCCTCCCGAAAAGAATTCGTACTGAGTAAACAACTCTTACGTTCCGGAACCTCTATCGGAGCTAATATTGAAGAAGCTATTGGCGGACAATCAGAAAAAGATTTTTATGCAAAACTAAGCATAGCGTATAAAGAAGCCAGAGAAACAAATTACTGGATAAGACTGCTAAAAGATACCGATTATCTAAAAGAAGAAGAATCGGAAAGTCTGTTAAACGATATTGATGAATTACTGAGGATTATTGGCTCCATCCAAAAAACACTTCGTAATTCCTAATTTATAATTCGTAATTATTTATGAAACATTATGACGACAATTTCGCGCACGACCACTTGCCAAGTCCCGACTTGCAACCCGATTATGTGTTCTTAGACGCACCGCAGTTTAACCGGCCGGAAATGCTCAATTGTGTGCACCGTCTGTTAGATTAACATATAGAAAAAGGCCATGGAGATGCGGTAGCCATCCGTACTTTTGATACCGTCTGGACCTACCGTGAACTACATGAAAAAGCCAATCAGTTAGCCCATGTACTGGTTGAAGATATGGGACTGAAATCGGGAAATCGCGTTTTAATTCGTTCGGCCAACAACCCGATGATGGTAGCCTGTTGGTTTGCCATACTCAAGGCAGGCGGAATTGTAGTGGCCACCATGCCGTTGCTTCGGGCTAAAGAATTAACAACAATCATTGATTGTGCCGAAATAACGTTGGCGTTATGCGACAGCGAATTGGCCGATGAAATGCAGTTGGTAAAATCCGATTACCTCAAAAAAACAAGGTATTACGGCAATGCACAACTGGAAACGCTGATGGCCGGCAAACCAAAGACGTTTACCAACTACCATACTAAATCCGATAGCATAGCACTGATTGGATTTACCTCCGGAACGACCGGTTTGCCCAAAATGACGGCACATTTTCACAAAGACATTTTGAACATCTGTGAAGCCTTTCCGCAATACTCCTTGCAACCCACCCCGGAAGATATTTTCACCGGAAGTCCGCCACTGGGCTTTACGTTCGGATTGGGAGGTTTGGTGTTGTTTCCGTTGTATTTCGGAGCCTCAACGTTCTTAATCGAAAAACCGACTCCCGATATGCTCCTGCAGGCCATACAAGAGTATAAAATTACCATTTGCTTTACCGCACCCACCGCCTGGCGTGTGATTACGTCAAAAGTGAAAGAGTTCGATATCTCCAGCCTGCGCAAATGCGTTTCCGCGGGTGAGACCCTGCCGCTTAAAGTTTGGCAGGATTGGTTTGATGCGACCGGGTTAAAAATCATTGACGGCATTGGTGCTACCGAAATGTTGCATATCTTTATATCTTCAAACGAAACCAATATGAAACCCGGCGCTACCGGTGTAGCCATAACCGGCTACGAAGCCAAAATTGTAGACCCTGAAGGCAAAACAGTACCGGCTAACGAACCGGGAAGATTAATGGTTCGGGGGATTACAGGGTGTAAATATCTGAACCGTGAAGACAAACAACGCGAATACGTATCCGGGGGCTGGAATTTTACCGGTGACATCTTCCGCCAAGATGAAGACGGCTATTTCTGGTTCGTGGCACGCGGCGACGATATGATTATTTCTTCGGGCTACAACATTGGCGCCATCGAAGTGGAAAGTGTACTACTGACCCATGAAGAAATTGCAGAATGTGCAGTGGTGGGGTTGCCCGATCAGGAAAGAGGAATGTTGGTTTGTGCCCACATCGTGCTGAAAGACAAAACCAAAGCTACCGATAACATGAAAAATCATATCCAGCACTGGTTCAAAGAAGTTGCGGCACCCTACAAATACCCGAGAGTGATTTATTTTACCGATGCCCTGCCCAAAACAGAAACCGGTAAGATTCAACGATTTAAATTAAAATAAAATGAGAAAAGCATTTTTAGTTTTTGCCATTACTACACTGTCTATCTTAGGGCTGTTAACCTATGTCAATTGGAAGTTTAGTTTCTTAGGGTTGATATTCATCCCGCTAATCCTGATGGGGTTTTTCGACATGTTTCAATCCAAGAGAACCATTCGCAGGAACTTTCCTTTGCTGGGCAGAATGCGCTACTTGTTAGAAGCTCTGGGACCGGGAGCCCGACAATATTTTATTGAAAGTGACACCGACGGCAAACCGTTCAACCGCTTGCAGCGCAGTTTGGTATACCAACGCAGTAAAAAGGAAATTGACACCATGCCTTTTGGTACCCAACTCAACGTTTACGAACCCGGCTACAAGTGGATCAACCACAGCATCAAAGCCATTCCGTTTGCAGAGGTTGATGCCAATCCAAGGATAAAAATCGGTTCCTCGCAATGCGAAAAACCATACGAGGCCAGTTTGTTCAACATCAGTGCCATGAGTTATGGCTCTTTGAGTAAAAATGCCATCATAGCGTTGAATGACGGTGCCAAACAGGGCGGCTTTTATCACAATACCGGAGAAGGCGGCTTATCGCCTTACCATTTACGCGGTGGCGATGTAGTGTGGAATATCGGAACCGGTTACTTCAGCTGCCGTGGCAAAGACGGGAAATTCTCTTATGAGGAATTTGTCAAAAGAGCCACCTTGGACAATGTGAAAATGATTGAAATCAAATTCTCCCAAGGTGCCAAACCCGGACACGGCGGTATCTTACCCAAAGAAAAAGTAACCGACGAAATTGCCGCTATTCGTTTGGTTGACAAAGGACACGATATCATATCCCCTCCCACCCATTCCGCTTTCAAAACGCCATTGGAACTGATGGAATTCATCAAACTATTGCGTAAAGGTTCGGGCGGAAAACCCATCGGTATGAAAATCTGTATTGGGAATAAATCTGAGTTCTTAGCCATTTGCAAAGCCATGGTGGCCACACAAACGTATTTCGACTTCATTACCGTAGACGGTGGCGAAGGCGGTACAGGGGCGGCTCCTCAGGAATACTCCGATCACGTGGGCATGCCCCTGCGCGAAGCCTTGGCTTTTGTATACGACAGCCTCAACGGTTTCGGCATCAAAAACGAAATCAAAATCATCGCCAGCGGCAAAGTCATCACCGGTTTCGATATTATCAAATGCTTATCAATCGGTGCCGACCTCTGCAATTCAGCCCGTGGTATGATGTTCGCCTTAGGTTGCATCCAGGCGTTGGAATGCCACAAAAACACCTGCCCGACCGGAGTAGCCACCCAAGACCCGCGATTGACCAAAGGTCTGGTACCCGAAGAAAAAAGCATCCGCGTGGCGCGTTTCCAACACGAAACCGTGAAAAGTGCTATGGAACTCATGGCCTCGGCCGGACTCAAACATCCGGATGATGTCGACAGATCAGTAGTCAGCGCCCGCATCAGCGGCACCAAAATTGAAACCTATTACGAAACCTATCCCGAAATCGAAACGGGTTGCCTGTTACACGAAAATACCGTTCCTAAGGAATATTTGTATTTTTGGAAGAAAGCAACAACCGAGAGTTTTTAGGAGCTGGTTCCCGCTGTCCGCGCTACACGGTAGCCAGCTGCCATCGGGGCTAAAACATAATTATGATGAACAACTATTTTACCAAACAAGAAAAAATCCGTTTCAAACATGTTGATTACGCCGGTATCGTCTTTTATCCGCGTTTCCTCGAAATGCTCAACGACTTGGTTGAAGACTGGTTTGAAGAAGCCTTAGAAAGACCGTTCTCCAAAATACATGAGACCAATGGCATACCGACAGTCGATTTGAAAGTACAATTCAAAAAAGCCGCCCGCATCGGAGAAATATTGACCAAAAAGCTTTGGGTCATTAAATTGGGGGGAGCCTCAATTCACTGTGGGTTCCGTTTTGAAGACGAACAAGGCAACACTTGTTTGGAAGGCGAAGTAACCTTGGTTAATGTAGCCATTGCAGCGGACCGACAAAATATAAAAGCAGAACCTTTTTCGGAAGAAATGAAATCAAAAATCGTTAATTATACACTATGAAAAAGTACTTATTATTCTTATTGCTGTCTGTTTCGCTCAACGGAATTGCTCAGGAGAAAACCCATTATAAAAAGGTTTACAATTATGGCGAATACAAAAATGATTGGGCTTTAGTGCAAAACATAGCCGGGACTTACGGCTTTATCAACAAAGAAGGTAAAGAAGTGGTGCCGGCAATCTATTTAAAAATTTACCCTTTCGAAACTCACAAAAATAAAAAGTACGCGCTGATCAAAAATGTAGCCGGTGCCTACGGATACATCGATGAAAACGGGCAGGAAACGGTAAAAGCCATTTACTGGAAAAAAGAGGAGGCTTCCCAACAGTTAACCATGCTTACCAAAAAATAAGAATCATGACCTTTAAAAAATTCAAAGCCGCTACCGTTCAAACAGCACCGGTTTTTCTTGATGTAGAAAAAACAATAGCCAAAGCCGTTTCTTTTGTCAAAGAAGCTGCCGGTAACGGAGCGCAACTCATAGCCTTTCCCGAAGTCTTCGTAGCCGGTTACCCGTATTGGAACTGGATTATGACCCCGGTACAAGGCAGTAAATGGTACGAGCAATTGTATAAGAATTCGGTAGCCGTTGACGATGCAGCGATGCAACCGCTATACCAAGCCGCCAAAGACCATAACATGCATATTGTTATCGGTATCAATGAGAGAGGAACAAGCTATGGCGAAATTTACAACACCAACCTTATCATTGATAACCACGGGAACCTTATCGGAAAACACCGAAAGCTTGTCCCAACCTGGGCGGAAAAACTCACGTGGACCTCAGGTGATGGTTCTTCCCTGAAAGTATATGATACCGAAGTGGGTCCCATCGGAACCTTGGCTTGTGGGGAAAACACCAATACCTTAGCGCGCTTTACCTTGTTGTCGCAAGGCGAATTGGTACACATTGCCAACTACATTTCACTACCGGTAGCCCCACCCGATTACGACATGGCAGAGGCCATTAAGATTCGGGCTGCGGCGCATTCTTTTGAAGGTAAATTGTTTACCATTGTTTCTTGTTCCACCATTTCTCAGGAAATCAAGGACGCTCTGCGCGCTGATGTGCCCAATGTAGACGAATTGTTGTCGCGTAAAAGTTCGGCCTTCTCCGGATTTATAGGTCCCAATGGTGCGGTTATCGGTACACCGCTGATAGACGACGAAGGCATTGTCTATGCCGATATCGATTTGGAAAAGTGCATCCAACCGAAACAAATGCACGATATCCTCGGGCATTACAACCGCTTTGATATTTTTGACCTGAGGGTGAATACCGCGCCCACCAGAAAGATTACCTTTGTAGATAACCACGAGGATTTTAATAAACCCTAACAGGGTTTTGAACCCTGTTAGGGTTAAAATTAAAGAAACTAATGTCAGAAAAAAAAGAGACTATCGAACAAGGATGTTATTACCACATTTACAATCGTGGAAATAATGGCTGTGACGTTTTCTTTGATACGGAAAGCTATAATTACTTTCTGAAACTTTATGATAAATATATTTCACCTGTAGCGGATACATTTGCCTGGTGTTTACTTAAAAATCACTTTCATATTTTAGTTTATATCAAACTTAATCATGAAATTAATATTGAAAACATGGCGTTTTCAACCGTTAAAGAGCCTAAAATCATTTCATCATCAAGACAATTTTCTCATTTATTCAATGCCTATACACAAGGCATAAATAAAAAATTTAATCGTACCGGAAGTTTATTTGAAACCACGTTTGAAAGGAAAAAAGTTACTTCTGATGCTTATTTACAAAAGTTAATTTTTTACATTCACAACAATCCCGTACACCATGGATTTACAGAACATTTAAATCTTTATCCTTGGTCGTCATACGATACAATACTTTCAGATAAAGCAACTAAACTGAAACGTAATGACGTTATTGATTTTTTTGGGAGTAAAAATAATTTTATAGAAATTCACAACTCGAAACAAAACTTGGAGGATATAAACAATTTAATCATCGAATAATAACCCTGTTAGGGTTTAAAACCCTAACAGGGTTGTAAGAACAACCTATGGAAACCAACAACTTTTCAGACGACGTTATCGGTCGTGCCCGAGTACAAAACACCCCCGAACTCGAAGCCTATTATAAAGAATTGGAATCCCTTGGCGCAGGAGCGCTGTGGACAGTAGCCAATGATATAGAACCTTGGGAACCCCGAGCGAATTCGGTACCCATGTTATGGAAATACGACGACTTGCGCAGTCTGGTCTTAAAGTCCTCGGAACTCGTAACGCCCGAACAAGCCGGACGCCGTGTGGTGTATCTGGTAAATGATAAAAGAAAAGACGTATCCGCAGCTGTGGGTTGGCTCTACACCGGAATTCAGGTAACCCGTCCGGGCGAAAGTACTTCGGCACACCGTCACCGTGCTTCTGCCCTGCGCTTCATCATGGAAGGTTCTAAAGGTTACACGGTTGTAGATGGCAATAAAATAATGTTGGAAGTCAATGACTTTGTGATTACGCCCAACTCCGCTTGGCACGAACACGGAGTAGAACTTGACGGACAGACCTGCATTTGGCAGGACGGTTTGGATATTCCGTTGGTCAATGCGTTAGAAGCCAATGATTATGCCGTATATGATGGCAAGCAGCCTTTACTAAAACCCATTAACCATTTGCCGTTGAGTTACAGTTGTGCCGGTTTAATTCCGGCCGACAAGACTTGGGACAAACCGTATTCGCCTTTGTTTAAATATTCGTGGAGTAAAGTCTACCCCGCTTTGTTAGACGCACAAATCGTGAACCACCCTGATCCGTTTGACGGAATTTTGATGCAATACTCTAATCCGCTAACGGGGGGACACGTAATGCAAACCATGGGCGCCGCCATGCAATTGTTACCGGCAGGTTTCAAAGGAAAAGCCCACAAGCACACCGGTTCTTTTGTGTACCAATGCGCCAAAGGAAGCGGTTACACCATCATCAACGGGCAACGTTTTGATTGGAAAGAGCGCGATATTTTTTGCGTACCGTCATGGGCGTGGCACGAACACCACAACGCTTCAAAAACTGAAGACGCCTGCTTATTCAATTTTAACGACTTACCGGTTATTGAAGGTTTAGGATTATTCCAAGGAAAAGAATTCACCGAAAATAACGGACATCAATCAATACAATAAATTTTAAAATGTTTCGAATCCGATTTACTGTTCTGTTTCTGTTGCTATCAACGGTATTATTTTCTCAGGATATTGACCGTGGAGGAATTGTACAAAAAGGATATTACGAAGAAATTGCATTTGAACTTGTTCACGACAAAATCATTATTCCGGTTACTATCAATGGAAGAAATTACAGGTTCCTACTGGATACCGGAGCTCCTAATTTGATTTCAAAGCGCATTCTAACCGAATTGAATATTGCTGCTTCTGATTCAGCCAAAATCAAAGATGCCAACAATCAGTCGAATACAATGGAAACCGCTTTGATCCCTTCTATAAATTTAGGTTCGATAGAGCGCAAGGATAATCTTGTTTTGGTATCAGACTTGGACAATCATTTTATATTAAAATGCTATAAGTTTGATGGATTTATCGGAAGTAATTTTTTTACGAATTCCATCCTTAAAATCGATTTGAATAATAAAAAAATCATTGTTACCGATGATATCAAAAAACTGGAACAACATTCAAAACCAAGCAAACTAAAACTCGTTGGGGGTCAAAATGCTCCTTACATTAAAATCAGTTTTGCCAACAACAAAAGGAAAGCTACAGAAGAACTTCTTGTAGATACCGGCATGGATGGCTTTTATGAAATGTCCAACAGAGCCTACGGAATTTTTTCAAAAGAAAACATATTTGAAGAATTATCGAGAAGCAATGGCGGTGGTACCATTGGATTATTTGGCCCAACACCCATGAAAGAGCAGGTTCTTTCAAAGTCCAAGGCAATTAAGGTTAATGATACCACATTCGAAAATCTGATTTTCACCACTACTGATGACGACAACTCCAGATTGGGGTTTGATTTGCTAAAGTACGGAACGATGGTGCTTGACTTTAGGAATAAAAACTTTTATTTTGAGGCCGATAAAAAAATTACTTTTGATCATAAACCTCCTGTTTTTTCACCAACAATAGTGAATAATAAATTTGCTATAGGATTTGTTTGGGATAAAAATTTACGAGAACAATTGCATTATGGAGACGAAATCATACGCATAGCCGATTACAAATTTCCCGAAATGGATTTTTGTGATATCGTACAGATGAAAAAAGAACTGAAAATAATGACTTCCTATGAAATGGAGGTAAAAAACAAAGACAATCAAACAACTACACTTAAAATAGAAAATTAATGAAACTGCTAACCTACATCACCAAAGACACTGAACCACGATTAGGCTTTCTATACAACAACCAAGTCATCGATATGGAAGACTTTGGGGAGATTTCCAATTTTCCCTTACCGTCTGATATGCTCGATTTGATTGACATGGGTATTGAAATTATAGAGGAATTGAACGAAATGGTGGCTGATACTCCCGAGGATTACTTCAACGAAATTGCTTATGCTATGGATGAAGTAACCCTACTCGCCCCGATTCAGAAACCGAGAAAAAACATCATCGGGATTGGGTTGAATTATACTGAACATGTAGCGGAGAGTGCCCGAACCTTGGACACTACAGGAAAATTGCCGCAAAAGCCCATCATCTTTTCCAAACCGCCTACTACAGTTACCGGAACAAATACCGAAATCATTAAAAATACAAAACTGACTTCGCAATTAGATTGGGAAGTAGAATTGGCTGTCGTTATGGGTAAACACGGTAAATACGTTCCGAAAGCTGAGGCTTTGGATTATGTGTTTGGTTATACCGTAATTAACGATATTTCGGCGCGCGATTGCCGCAGAGAAGGCCAATGGATTGTATCTAAAGGTCAGGACACCTTTGCACCTATGGGTCCGATATTGGTTACCAAAGACGAAATTGAAAACCCACACAACCTGAACTTGTCTTTGAAAGTAAATGGCGTGGACAAACAAAACTCCAATACCAAGTTCATGTTGTTCAACATTAACGATTTGATAGAAGATTTGAGTACGGTTTTCACCTTAGAACCGGGAGACATTATAGCTACCGGAACGCCTGCTGGTGTCGGAGCCGGACGCAATCCGCAGGAATGGTTGTATGATGGTGATGTGATAGAAGCTACTGTAGAAGGAATAGGAACTATAGTGAATACGGTGAAAGAGATTTCAAGATAAGAGTGTGGTCAATGATAGATAAAAGCCTGCGTTAGGGATTCCTTCGGCAGTCGCTTTGCTCGTGTGCAGCAAGTACCGTGTACTGCGGAAAGCCCGACCCGATAGGGAAACGCCCACCTTTTGACAAGCTCAGGGTGACAAAACAAAATTATAAATATGAAAAAATACAGAATAGGACAAATAGTTCCGTCGTCTAACGTAACGATGGAAACTGAAATACCGGCCATTTTCAGGGCCAGAGAAACGATATTACCCGAGCGTTTTACCTTTCACAGCAGTCGCATGCGCATGAAGAAAGTGACCAAAGAAGAATTGGAAGCCATGGATGCCATGAGTTTAAAATGTGCTCAGGAATTGTCGGATGCACACGTTGATGTAATGGGTTATGCTTGTTTAGTAGCCATTATGAGTATGGGACGCGGCTATCATTGCGTGTCAGAAGTCAACTTGCATCAGGAGACTATTGCTAACGACTTCCCTACTCCTATAGTAACTTCGGCCGGGGCGTTGATTAACGGATTGAAAGTATTAGGCGCTAAACAAATCTCTATCATCACGCCCTATATGCGTCCGTTAACCGACAAAGTGGTCGATTATATTGAACATCAAGGCATCAAAGTAAAAGAAAGCATTGCACTCGAAATTCCGGATAACTTGGAAGTGGCGGCGCAAAATCCGATGAACTTATTGGAAATTTACAAGCAATTGGATTTAACCGGTGTAGATGTGCTGGTGGCTTCAGCCTGTGTGCAAATGCCATCGTTGGAAGCCATTGATGCCATTCAGGCCGAATGCGGGATACCGGTGACTTCGGCTGCCGTGTGTACCACGTATGAAATGATGAAAAAATTGGGTATCGAAGCCAAATCGACTATTGGAGGAGAATTGCTCAACGGCACTTACTGATAAGCTGTAAGATTTGAAATACTAACGCGTTAATTAATCGTTAAAGCGCTAATTTCAAGCAAAATACAACACTTTAAATTGTAAATTTGAGTGTGATTTTGATTAATTACTTGAAGATTCTCAAAAGAAAATTCAATAGTTGGATGTACTAAAATGGTACAAGTTAATAATGATAAATCAAAATCGTGATGTTTAATGAGGAGGTTCAAGCGAACCTCCTTTTTTTATCCCATAACCGAAACTCCGATTAGTTTTCCGATTCCGAACGTAATAGCAGCCGCCATTAACCCAAACAACACCTGACGCATTCCGGAATACCAAACACTTTTACTGGTAAACAACGTAATAGCAGCTCCAATCAAGAACAAGCCTCCCGCACTCAATACGGTACTGATGATAATGGCCTGCATGCCGCCCCAAAAGAAGAACGGAAATACCGGTATAATGGCACCAATGGCAAAAAGAAAAAATGAAGTCAGGGCAGCTTCCATAGCCGAACCTTTCAAATCCTCTGGGTTAATCCCTAATTCTTCTTTAATCAATACCTCGTGGGCATGGTCTTTATTTTTTATGATATCGGCTGCCATTTGACGGGCCTGATCCTCAGGTATGCCTTTGGCCATGTAAATCAGAGCCAACTCTTTTTCTTCGCCTTCCGGATTGGTTTCAAGTTCTTCCATCTCCAGCTGCATTTGGTTTTCATATAACTCCAACGAACTCTTCACCGAAATCCATTCGCCCAAGGCCATAGAAAGCGCCCCGGCCAGTAATCCGGCCAATCCGGCTAACATCACTTCATCCTGACCACTGGTAGCTCCGGCTATTCCCATAACCAAACTGAAGTTAGACACCAATCCGTCATTTCCGCCTAAAACGGCTGCACGCAATGCATTTCCCCCTACAGAGCGGTGGCGTTTTTCAAAACGCGCTAAGTTGGGCCCCGATACTTTCTTGTCGTTATTAAGGATGTTTTTTAAAATGGTAACATGAGCCGTATCCGACAACGACTCCGCAGTATTGGTCTTTTTACGAGCACTGAGAACAGAAGAAGAAATGCTTTTTTCAGTATCCAATAAAACCCCCAGTATGTAATCATACCCTAAAATTTTACCTATGAAATGCAAAGCCTTAGCCCTACCCGAAGGTGGTGGTAAATGAGAACTGTCTTTGCCGTATTTGGCCAAAAAAGCAATGGCGTGTTGGTGTTCTATTTCACTCATTTGGTGGAATACATGAGCCACGTTCTCATCTTCCTCATGGTCGCCCAGTACTTTATACAAATAACTGGCATCAACTTCGGTTTGGATGTTTTTCAGATTAATCATAAACTTGGATTATTATTTAGGTCTTATCAGATTATAAATTGAATACACTTATGCATCAGGCAAATCATGGTTTTACGCAATTTTTACCGAAGTCATACTAAGACTGCCGGCTACCATTTTATCATTAAACAAACTCAGGGTTTCTCCTTTTTGTTGCAGTCCTAAGGTGTAAAGCAAAGGCAAATAGTGATCAGGCGAAGGGATAGCCAGGTCAAAAGCTTTCCCCTGTCGGTCATAATCCAACAAAGGTTGGTAGTCTCCGTGTAACAAATAGCTGTTTATGGTTTCACGGGCTTCCAAGGCCCAATCGTATCCGTAATCTTCTTTATTGAAATTCTGAAAATCAACCAAACGCAGGTTGTGTACTATATTTCCACTACCGATAATCAGTACTCCTTTATATCGCAATGCCTGAAGCTGTTTGCCTAAACCAAAATGAAACTCCGCCGGTTGCGTATAATCAATACTCAACTGAATGACCGGCACGTCTGCCAACGGATACAAATGCTTGACAACCGACCAAGTGCCGTGGTCAAGCCCCCACTCCTCATCGAGCGCTACCGAAACGGGCTGTAATAATTGTTGAGTTTCTTGGGCCAAAAGCGGGCTCCCATGTGCCGGATATTGCACCGCAAACAATTCTTTTGGGAAACCTCCGAAATCGTGAATGGTTCTCGGCATAGGCATAGCGGTAACTTTTGTCCCTCGGGTAAACCAATGTGCGGATATGCACACTATGGCTGTTGGCTTTTGCAGATCTTTTACACTGTTGCGGAACCCTTGCACAAACTGATTTTCTTCTATGGCGTTCATCGGGCTGCCGTGACCAAAGAAAAATACGGGCATCTTGTCTGTATTGGGAAACGTCTGAGCTATATAGTGTAAGTCATTTAAGGTTGTCATTATTGGGCGTTTATAATTAGTATAAAGTTAAACTTTTTTTAAAGACAACCGACTTTATTTCCCGTCTTTTAAACGACAACATTGCCATTACCTAAATGCTTCTTCAACAAGGCAAACAGCTTTTCCTTATCTAATGGCTTGGTAATATAATTGGTAAATCCGGCGGAGAAAATACGCTCTTCATCTTCTTTGGAAGCATAGGCCGTTTGCGCAATTACCGGCAGACCGGGACGGAATGAATGAATGATTTCAAGAGCCTGAAAACCGTTCATGACCGGCATTTTAATATCCATCAACACCAAACTTACCGTAGGATCCTCAAGGCAAATGGTTACCGCCTCCTGACCGTTTAAGGCTCTGATGATGTTGAAATTTTTCAGCTTCAGTATTTTTTGCAACAACAAGAAATTGATGTTATCATCCTCAGCAACGAGCACTGTGGCGGTACTCTCGGTATGAATCTCCTTGGTTAATTTCACCGGCTCCTGTGGTAAAACCGGCATGCGGTCGTATTGCAACGGAATGGTAAACGAAAAGACCGAACCTTTACCCGGTACAGAATTCAGGCTGATGGTTCCTTTCAATATTTCGACATAAGCTTTGGTTATAGCCAATCCCAGTCCTAAACCGCCTTCGCGAATGGCTAAATCGGTATCAACTCGTTTAAAACGGTCAAAAATATTCTTCTGATTTTCTTCTGAAATTCCCAAACCGGTATCCTCAATGCGAAACTGCAATTCCTGTTTCTCTTCATCCAAAGTATACCCAAAACTTACTGTTCCGTTTTCAGTATATTTGATTCCATTGGTGATTAAATTGGTCAGTATTTGTTTGAGTTTGGTTTCGTCGGTAATGATATTGCGCTGCGGCAAAGTGGCCGTTTCATTGATACGCAACGATACTTTCTTAGTTTTAGGAATGGTGATTTTAATGGTTTCGTACAATTCATGAATACAGGCTTCCAAATTGATACTCGAATAGTTAGGAGTCACTTGGTTGGAATCAATTTTAGACATTTCAATCAAATCGTCAATAATTGACACCAAATTTTTACCACTCTTGTCAATGATTTTTAAATATTCCTCTCGTTCCTGTTGAGGCGGATTGGTAGTCATCAACAAATCAGTGAATCCGTTGATGGCATTCATCGGTGTTCTGATTTCGTGAGAGAGGTTGGCCAAAAATGACGATTTCAACTGATCGCTCTCCTCTGCCTTTATCTTGGCATCAACCAACTCTTTTTTCTGTTCGCTATTTTCTTCAAAAAGATTACCTATATCTCTGAATTCACCGGTGGTATTTTTAAGTGCCGTAATCGATTTTTTATCACCGGTTTCCAATACATTCCGAATCAAATGAAGCGGATAATAAACCCAATTGCGGGTAAGCATCAAGCTGAGCATCAGATTGACAAAAAAGGTGAAAATAATGAGGTATAATATGGTAGTGGTATTTTCAAAATATACTTCAAAATTGCGCTGAAACGACAAACAACCGGTAACCTCATTGTTATAATTATTCAACGTAATTTGGGCGGTAATGACATTCTTGTTTTCATCAACAGGCTTACATTGGTCTTGCAAAACAATCTTGGCACCGGTCAATTTTTGAAGACTAGCTAAATAGGCGGCATCCAACAAGCGCACTACAAAGAAATAACCACCGGGAGGAGTCTTATCTTTGTGTAAATCAAAAGAAGGATGTACTGATGCTCCAAACACTTCGGCCATACCGTGAGGAGTTTGCATGTAAAAATGGCTCAAACCCTTGCGATTCAGTGTCGTCATAGCTTGTGGCGGTATACTCAGTTTTGAATTGATTTTTGGAGTCCGCGTATGAGTGACAAACTGCTTTTGAGCGTTGTAGGCCACCATATAATCAGCCTTATAAATTCCCAGTTCTTTGGCTATAATCTGATTGTACCAAACGGTATCTTTTTTTCGGATAAATGCCTCAAACTCATCCCAATTGGTATCGTTATTAATATATACTGCGGTCGGCTTGGCATTGAGTTCAAGCAACTGGGTAATTTGGCTCTGGAATTGTTGAGTGGAATCAGCGTATACTTGTTCCTGTACTTTCAAATTGTAATAATACAACGAAGCATAAAGCAGTATAAAAATAATACTGGAGGAAAAAATCAACAGTACTATTTTAGGATATGTTTTTTTAACTACCATCGGTTGTTTTTAGATTTCGGGGGAATGAAAGTAATAAAAAAACTTTAATAACTTTACTTATGTTATGTTAATGCTTAGCTATTTTTACTCAAAAAACTACCTTTATAATGGATGAAAATATACTCTTCCCGAACTAAATTATGTATCGCTATACCTAAAAAAACATGTATTTCTGCTAAAAAAAGAACAATCTAAATAGAAGCCTCATCCGATTAAAAATAGGGAGAAAATTTTATCCGCAAAAATGGAACCTAAACAAAAAAATATACCATAAATCTGACCTTTCAACCCATTCAAAAGGATAAATCTTGCTAATGCATGGGTGACAAACCGATACTTTAAAAAAACAAACAAGAGCAAAAATCCGTAAACTTTTATACTTTTATACTTCAACAACAACCCGTTTTAAAACCAATCATTATGACTGTAACCGAAATCATGACCGAACTTGAAGTCAAAGGCAGTGATAACATCAAAAAAATATTCCTGAAACACGGAGTAAAAGAGCCTTTTTTCGGAGTAAAAATTGAATACCTGAAAGTCATTGAAAAGAAAATAAAAAAAGACCATGCATTGGCACTGCAACTATACGCTACGGGCAATGCCGACGCCATGTACCTGGCCGGACTAATAGCCGATGACAGCAAAATGACCCGGGAAGACTTAAAAAATTGGGCACAAATGGCTGTATCTACTAATATCAACAGTTATACCCTGCCATGGGTAGCAGCCGGAAGTCAATTGGGTTTTGAAATGGCCCTGCAATGGATTGATGCCAAAGAAGAACACATAGCCGTGGCAGGATGGGCCACCTTGGGCGGTATAGCAGCCATAAAACCGGATAGCGAATTAGACCTGTTGGTTTATAAAAAGTTACTAAACCGTGTTGGAACCGAAATTCACTCAGCCCGAAATTTTGAAAAACAAGCCATGAACAATTTTGTCATTGCCGTTGGCACATACATAGCTACCTTAAGTGAAGAAGCCAAAGCAGTTGCGAAAGATATAGGAATAGTTCGCGCTGATATGAATGGTACCGCGTGTAAAGTGCCTCTTGCTTCGGATTACATTCAAAAAGCAGTTGACAAAGGTATCGTGGGCCGAAAGAAAAAGAAGCTCAAATGCTGAGGACTTCTGTAATAGGTTGTTGCAAAATGGGTTAGTTTATGCTTATCTTTGCCCCGTTAAAAATTAAAACAAAACCTTATGAAATTTGTTGCATCGCGCCTTTCTTCGGGCAATAAACTGTTTCCGGCCGAGATTTATTTGGAACCTACTGGAGTAACCATCAAGATTCCGGGACTTTTCAGTGGAGAAACCAAGCATTTTGATTACGATCACATTGCTTCGGTAGAAATAGACACCCCACTGGTGGGTTTTTCTTCGATAACCATATTCGCCGGAGGTACCATGATGGCCGCCAATGGATTTACCAAAGCCGAGGTAAAACAAATCAAAGAAGGTATTGAAAAAGGTAAAACCGACATCAAAAATCAACACCGTGAAATGACTCAAAACCCTGCTCCAACTCCGACAGCAACAGGAAGCAGTTTGGCTGATGAATTGAAAAAACTTAAAGACTTGATGGATGCCGGCGTCATTACAGCAGAAGAGTTTGAACAACAAAAAAGAAAAATGCTGGGACAATAATAGTCGTTCCAACCCTATAGAAAGAGGCGCAATGATTGCGCCTCTTTTGTTTTGACAAATATCGAATCTGTCGTTAAACTTTTGTTACTTTAGCTAAAAAATGAATATGCTGCAGCAACAATTAGAACTGACTCACGAACAAACCTCTCCGTTGTTCAGAATCATGTGGATACAAAACCCAGACGAACCTCATCGTCGTCATTTTGAAAATAACATTTGTGCATTTCACATCGGAAACGGGTTGATTCTCACAGTCGCACATAATTTGAGAACCGAGGCCAAAGCATTCAAATCGATTGAACAAACGATTTTTGAAACAGTACTATTACCCCGATTGAACTCAGCTCAAGCCCAGTTTTTCGAATCTTGTTTTCTTTTAGATCCTGCCACTAATAAAAGATATTGGAACAGTTCCAATCCGGCTGATTATCCTTTGTTCATTGATATTTTGAGGCAAATCCATTTTGATACCCGCTGGATAACATTGATGGAGAAAAACATGGCCAAGCCCCATTTGATTGTTCAATTCAAAAAAAATCAGTTTTACAATAACGAAGCTTTGACACAACTTTTCAGTGCCAATCATTATTTTGAAGAACAAGGCATCAACAGACACACCTTTTTATTGGAATTAGAGTTGGCTGAAACATTCTACAGTGAGGACATTGCTTTGTATAAAATTACAAATACACCCGCTGAAGTAATCCAAGCAATGCCTTATGTGGAAGTTGATTTTTCTGTTTTGAATGACAATCAGGAACGGTATTATTGCCTGCAAAGTTCTCCCACCAGTGAAATCGGCAAGCTGCTCAACAAAGCACAAATTGAAGGGTACACGGATCATTTTAGTTTCTTTCAGGACACTATTGGGGGCAATTATACTTTTGAAGGACTGCGTTATTTGATAAAGGGATATTTTAGGTTTGGCTCCTCGGGGGCACCTTATGTTTTTTATGATGAGCAGACTAAGCGATTTAAGGTAAATGCCATTCAGAGTGAAGCCTGTCCCATTCAACTTTCCATTGAAAACAAAAGAGATGGGAATTTTCAATATGTCAATGCCTTGGCTTCTCCCTTATATATAATTAAGGAACAACTGGAAAGATACCTGACAGCTTCAAATAATTCATAAAAAAAACCACCACATAAAGTGATGGTTGGTTGATAATGATAACAGGGTTAATGTTAGTTCATCAACGTTTTTTTGATTATTGTTACATCGTTATCCAATGTTATTTTTACCAAAAGAGCTTGAGTTCCCACTAACAAGTTTCCGGATTGGAAATGGTTAGTGTTTAAACCTTTCTGAGATAAAATTTGTTTTCCTAAAATATCAAATACTTCTACTTTGGCGATTGGCATAGCATCACAAAGCACTGTCAATTGATTTTGATTGGCTACAACAACAACCGCTGCATTGTAGTCAGGGGTTACCGTACCTAAAGCACTGTTAGTAAAATGAAGCTCAAAGCGATTATCAAAGGTACCACTGGCAGTGTTGAAATCAACCGGGCCTGCTTTAATATCGTGATAAATACCGGTTACTTTGTCTAACAAGTACACATTTTGAGTTTCGAATAAACCGTCTAAATTATCCAAAGAAAGTGTAAGCGTTCCGTTAGTAGTTGAACTGTATCCTACAGGAATTACCTCGTTTTCTGAAAATGGTAAGCTTCTTCCTTGAATTGATAAATCGTACTCTCCTACTTTAGTATAAATAGCTACAGGATTTCCAACCGGCATGGTTTTACCATCAAACATAGCATCAAAATCATTGGTAGCACCTTCAACGTAACCCAACAACATTTGGTTGTAGGCTCCCTGCGCATCCGTTAAAGACAACCACAGTCTATGTCTTTCGAGGCTACCTGAAACAGAAGAAGTTGCCGCACTGTTACTGCTTCTGAAGAATTGAGCATTGTTTCCTGCCACACGCATTGAATTTTTGAATGAAGCTGTATAGGTTCCGTTAGCTTTAGCCGAATTGGCTTCGATGAAAAACCCTTGACCAGCTCCGATTTTTCCGGTTGGCAGAACACCTCCGGAAAGTGCTGCTGTTGAGGTTCTCACACTACCTGTAAAGTTGTATTTAGCATAATCATTAATAGTGTAATTATTATTGGTAATGCTGGTATTGTGTGTCCAAAAATATACGGTTCCGTTAACAACTCCTGAATTGGCAGCATCTGTCAAAAACAAATCAACATCGATAGCTGACGGGTATGGATTTCCGATAAGGTTGTAAGTCCCTGCGCTTTTTACAATAGGTACATTAATTACTCCATTATTAGGTACTCCTACGAAGTTTGTTTTCAATGTAGCAGACAATAGCGGATCCGGAGTTCTTCCTATGTAACCAACACCCGGAGTCATGGTTGCTGAGTTAGCTTGATAAACCCAATTATTAATAGTTGGACTAAATGAAAAACACAACGAGTTAGTCGCTAATTGACTCAAAGTAGCGTTAGCTACCGGTGAAGACCAATATGTATAATCATATAATTTAAGTGGAGACGTTTCTCTTCTGTATGTAATATTGCCTGAGTTAACAGCAGTATCATTGGTTTGTACCAAACTAGCTTTGTCATCAAAAGACAATGATCCTCCGGTAACTTTTACTTCATTAACAACACTCAAAGTAGTACCCGTAGTAAAAACCACAGTTCCTGAAGTAACATGACAAGAACAACCAGTCACATCAGATGAAGAAGCATAATCACCGGCAAAAACGATTTTTTGAGCACTTGTAGGCGGTGTTCCGGTAGACCATGAAGTACCATTCCATGTATTTGTGGGAACGCTCAATGTTATGTTGGTAGCAGAAGAAACACATCCAACACTATTTTTTGCTGTAACACTATAAGTTCCGGCCGCAACTGAGGTAAAAGTTCCAGTTGAATTCGAATATGTCAATCCGTTTATGCTGTAAGTATACCCGGATCCGGTTGGTGCAGTGATGGTAATACTACCTGTAGAAACGCTACAAGTTGGGTTTACAGGAGTTACACTAGGTGCTGCCGGTACGGGAGTTACTGTTACTGTTACTGCTTTTCTCGGTGTGGTATTTGACCCGGTAGTCGCCTCAACATAATATGTAGTGTTGGCAGATAACGTTGGCGTAGTGTAAGTGGTAGAATAAGGGCTTGAACTAACCGTAGTGGTTAAAAAAGGAGTTCCTGCAGTAGCAACGGTATACCATTTATAAACTGTTGAAGCCGTTGGTGTAGGGTTACTAACAGCTGTAATAGTCGCTGTACCAGAACCACATATAGTTGAAACAGTTGTGTTTACAGTATTGTATCCTCCGCCTGAAACCAAAGCCGGGAAATCCATCAAAACTCCACCACCACTACCGTTACATGAAGCAACTTTTGTACTTCCAATCTTTATCAAATCTGAGGCACTACAGTTGGTTCCTGCACTTAAATTTCCTCCCGGTTCTACAATTATAGAAGAATTGGCCGCAAATGACAAATCATAATTACCATTTGAGAAATCAATATTAGCATTGTTTCTGATAATGAACTGGATAGCTCCTAGGCAAGTCAAATCCAAATTAGCATTCATATTCAACACAGTGCTGTTGGTTCCGTCACCAAGATAAATAGTTGTACACGAAGCTAAAGAAGTACAGGTTAAAGTACTTGAATTAACAGTAGCTCCGGTTATGGTACATTGTGCTGAAGTTGTAACTGAATAAGCTAAAGTAGTCAATAGTAAAAGTAATGCTTTTTTCATGTCTTTTTATTTTAATTATAGATTTGGGTAAAAACTACTCTGCAAAGCTACCTCCATATCAACACTTTACACAAGTAAGTCGATATTTAACCGAAAAACTCTACAAACGACACAAAAACGACACTTATTGACAATTCAACCTTAGTTATTAACACTTCGCCGATTGACTATACAACAGCTTATTTTTTACAACAAAAAATATAGTTTTATCTTATTTTTTATTAAAAAACATAACAAAAACAACATTTTAAAAGATTTTACTAAATATATTTCAACAAAATTATTAATTCATTTTGAAGTACATTATCCAATTCATTACATTTGATTTAAGTTTTTATTAACATTCGTTTTTCACATGGTTTATCATCTGAACTTAAAAACAATCAAGATTAAGGCATACACGTATTCGTTGATGTGCACTGTAATGTTTACTTGCAACAAAATGACTGCTGTGAATTTATATGTTAATGATACCAGCCTAAAAGGAGATTTATACACCCGAGCGATTGGCAATGATAATAACGACGGGCTCACACCCGATACTCCTAAACTCAGTATAACAGCTGTGTATCGGTCAGCCAAAGAAGGTGATGTGATTTATGTAGACTATGGAAAATACAAGGAATTAAACGCTAGTGGAGAATTATTGTTCGAAAACAAGAAGAACATACATTTTATTATAGCCGTTACAGCTGGCGAAGTATTTTCTAAATCACCATTTCCGGCGAACGAAAAAATTGCACCCGAAATCTTTTATATAAAAAATGACCAGCCTGTCAGCAGAGAAACCTACTTAAAACAGTTACCAAGTAATTCGAAAAAAGAGTAAAACGACGGGATGAAGAAGCTAATTTCACAGGTATTCTTATGTTTGATCCTTATTGGTTTTTCAAACAGCCTTTTTGCGCAACCTGCTAATGATGCTTGTTCATCTGCCATACCTATAGCAGTAACTGCCGGGAGCTGTAGCTCAACTTTATACACTAACGTAGCAGCAACCTCAGTCGGGGACCCGGCGGTACCTTCCTGCTGGTCTCCTAATAGTCTGAGTCATAGTGTTTGGTTTTCTTTTGTTGCGACCACAGCAGACATTGAAATTTCAACCAATTTCAGCGGATCCTTGGCCAACACCCAATTGGCCGTATACAGTGGAACCTGCGGATCTTTAACTCAAATTGCCTGTCAGGAAGACATTAACACAGCATCCGGATTATTTCATACCGATGTTGTATTGCATGGTCTGACTATTGGAAACACGTATTACCTGCTTGTCGACGGTAACGGGAACACCACCGGAACATTTGGAATTTGTGCACAAGAAGCATTACCCGTCGGGCCCACCTTACCGGTTCAAGATTGTGTAACGGCCTTAACATTGTGTAACCTCAACAGTGTATCAGTTCCTAACGGAACCGGTAGTGTGGGAGTCAATCAGGAAAGTCCCTCTTGCTTTGGGGCTCCGGGAGAACGTTCATCCAACTGGTATAGCTTCACCGTTGCCACCTCCGGGATATTACAATTTGCTATAACCCCAAATTCAGCTATCGATTACGACTTTGCTGTTTTTAACACTTCGTCATCGTGTCCGGGGACAGAAATCTCTTGTAACTGGAACGGTACAACAGGACCCAGCGGCATTACAGGATTAGGATGCTCGGGACCACAGTGCAATCCTACTATTAATGTTACCGCGGGGCAAACCTACACCATACTTGTAGACCGATTTACCTCTACTTCATCGGCAGGTTTCACTCTTGATTTTACCGGAACGACGGCTACTGTTACAAGTCCGAATCCATCCTTTACGGCAACAACTGCTTGTATAGGTGCGCCAACACAGTTCATAAGTACTACAAACGGAAATTACACATACAATTGGAACTTCGGTGATGGATTTACTTCAACATTGCAAAATCCATCCCATACTTATGCCAGTGCCGGAAGCTATAATGTAACACTTTTAGTAACAGCTATACCCGGTGGGTGTCAAAATGCTATTACATTACCGATAACCGTAAAGCCCTTACCGATTGTAGATGCCGGAACAGCAACCCCGGTTTGCTCAGGCGGATGTACAACGTTGAGCGGATCGACTAATGCGCTCGGTGCCATTGAACCATTTCCATTTTCCAACAATAACACCTATGCCATACCGGATAACAGTACCACGGGTGTTTATTCACCGGTGACCGTAAGCGGAATTATTCCTGCAACCATCAACAATACTTCAATTGCCTCAGTTTGTTTATCAATTGCCCATGCCTGGGACGCTGATGTAGATATTTTTTTAGTATGTCCAAACGGAACCCAAATAGAATTATCAACTGACAACGGTGGATCGGGTGACAATTATACCAACACTTGTTTTACTCCCACAGCCGTCACTCCAATTACTTCAGGAGTTCCACCGTTTACAGGAACTTATGCTCCCGAACAGGCGTTCAGTTTATTAAACGGATGCAATGCCAACGGAACCTGGCAGCTTTTCGTGAGAGATGATGCAGGAGCAATAACCGGAAACATAACCAGCTGGACCATAACCTTTAACAACAACCTCCCTCCTTATACTTGGTCACCCACAACAGCCATGACCAATGCTACTACGTTAACCCCTACGGTTTGTCCGAGTTCAACTACAACTTACACCTTAACTGCCAGTAATGGCACCGGTTGTACCACTACTGATACCGTTACTGTAAACGTAAATACACCGGTTATTCCTACTTTTACAGCTGTTGCCCCCATTTGCTCAGGAGCGACATTGGCAGCATTACCAACTACATCTAATAACGGCATCACAGGTACCTGGTCACCGGCACTCAATAACACTGCTACCACTACTTATACTTTTACACCTGCTACCGGACAATGTGCAGTACCCACTACATTAACTATAGTGGTTAATCCCAACATTTCTTCGGTGTTCAGCGGTGTGACTCCTATATGTACAGGAGCAACATTGACACCGTTACCCACTACCTCCAATAATGGTATAACAGGAACCTGGGCACCGGCACTAAACAATACCACCACTACAACGTATACTTTTACACCAACTGCCGGGCAGTGTGCGACCATCACCACCTTGACCATAACGGTAAACCCAAACGTCACTCCTGCATTTACGGCAGTAGCACCAATCTGTTCCGGAGCTGCATTAACGTCGCTACCAACAACTTCAAACAATGGAATCACCGGAACTTGGGCGCCTGCTTTAAACAATACAGCCACAACAACTTATACCTTCACGCCTAACACAGGGCAGTGTGCCACTACGACCAGTCTGACGATAACTGTTAATCCTAACATTACCCCAACATTCACAGCAATAGCACCTATTTGCTCAGGAGCGGCTTTAGCGGCTTTACCAACCACTTCCAACAACGGCATTAGTGGAACTTGGTCTCCGGCAATAAACAATACTACTACAACAACTTATACCTTTACCCCAACTATCGGGCAATGTGCTACTACCGCTACCACATCTGTTACGGTTAATAGCAACCCTATCATAACAGGTACATTAACTTTTTGTAACGGAAGTTCCTCACAACTCAATGGCTCAGGAATTCCGGCAGCTATTACTCCATGGATTTCTTCTAATACCGGAGTGGCAACCGTCAGCAGTACCGGTTTAGTGAGTGGTATTTCCAACGGAACTTCGACCATTACTTATACCGACAACAATGGCTGTTTTACTACTGCTGTGGTAACTATAGCTACTAATATAATTCCAACTTTTACAGCAATTGCTCCTATTTGTGTCGGAAGCCCTTTATCGGCTTTGCCAAATACTTCTAATAACAGCATTACAGGAACATGGACTCCAGCTTTAGACAATACCGCCACTACGACGTACACTTTTACCCCAAATACGGGACAATGTGCTCAAAGCACTACCTTAACGATAACTGTTAATACGAATGTTACACCAACGTTTACACCTGTAACGCCAATCTGTTCAGGAGCAACTTTATCAGCATTGCCAACCACTTCTAACAACGGTTTCACCGGAACTTGGTCGCCGGCACTGAATAACACTTCGACAACCACTTATACCTTTACACCTACAGCCGGACAGTGTGCCACAACTACGACCTTAACTGTAACGGTTAATCCTAATATTGCCCCAACATTTACAGCAGTAGCACCGATATGCTCCGGAGCTTCTCTTTCGGCATTACCCACAACATCTAACAATGGATTTACCGGAACATGGTCACCAGCATTAAACAACACGGCAACGACCACTTATACGTTTACACCTACAGCCGGGCAGTGTGCTACAACAACAACTTTGACCGTGACAGTCAATTCGAATACAATACCAACATTTACGGCCGTAGCTCCTATCTGTTCGGGAGGAACACTGAGCGCTTTACCGACCACGTCTAACAATGGTTTTACCGGAACATGGTCGCCGGCATTAAATAACACAACCTCTACAACATACACCTTTACTCCGACTGTGGGGCAGTGTGCCACTACAGCCTCCTTAACAATAAATGTAAACCCGAATATTACCCCTCTCTTTACGGCTGTTCCCCCTATCTGTTCCGGAGGAACACTGAGTGCATTGCCTACAACTTCAACCAATGGATTTTCGGGCAGTTGGTCACCGGTACTGAACAATACTTCTACCACAACTTATACCTTTACACCGACGGCAGGACAATGTGCCACCACCGGCAGTTTAACGATAACTGTAAACCCGAATGTTACTCCAACTTTTACGGCAATTGCCCCAATTTGTTCAGGAGGAACTTTGGCCGCATTACCTACTACCTCTACCAACGGATACAACGGGGCTTGGTCACCAGCCTTAAATAATACCACGACTGCGACTTACACCTTTACCCCTGCGGCAGGACAATGTGCTACTACCACTACTTTGACTGTCAATGTTAATAACAATCCTGCTATCAGCGGGAGCTTAACTTTTTGTAACGGAAGCTCCTCTCAACTCAATGGTTCAGGAACTCCTGCAACAATCAACCCTTGGACTTCTTCCAATACCAGTGTGGCAACAGTAAACAGTAGCGGTTTAGTGAGCGGAATTTCGAACGGAACTTCAACGATTACTTATACTGACAACAATGGCTGTTCAACCACAACTACCGTAACAATAGCAACTAACATACTGCCAACATTTGCCGCAGTGGCACCAATCTGTTCCGGAGGAAGCTTGGCCGCATTACCAATAACTTCGACAAACAGTATTACCGGTATTTGGTCACCGGCTTTAGACAATACTAACACTACAACTTATACGTTTACCCCCAATACCGGGCAATGTGCTTTGACCACAACTTTAACCATAACCGTTAACCCAAACGTTACGCCAACGTTTACAGCTGCAGCACCCATATGCTCGGGAACAGTAATTTCACCTCTGCCTACCACTTCAAACAATGGATATACCGGAACTTGGTCACCGGCTTTAAACAACACCGCAACAACAACCTACACTTTTACTCCGACAGTTGGTCAATGTGCTACTACCACTACTTTAACCATAACTGTTAATCCGAAAATCACACCAACTTTTACAGCTGTTGCTCCAATTTGTTCCGGAGGAACTTTATCGGCGTTACCAACCACTTCTAACAATGGTTTTACCGGAACTTGGTCGCCTGCTTTAAACAACACGGCAACGACCATATACACCTTCACACCTACTGCAGGTCAATGTGCTAATTCCAAAAATTTAACCATCACGGTCAATCCTAACGTTACACCAACATTTACAGCCGTACCGCCCGTTTGTTCAGGAGGAACTATAACAGCCTTACCAACCACCTCTAACAACGGATATACCGGAACTTGGTCACCGGCTTTAAACAACACCGCAACAACAATATACACATTTACCCCAACCGTTGGGCAATGTGCAACCACTACGACCTTAACTGTAACTGTTAATCCTAATATTACTCCAACTTTTACGGCAATTGCTCCAATTTGTTCGGGAGGAACTTTGACAGCTTTACCTACCACTTCTAACAACGGATATAACGGAAGCTGGTCACCGGCTTTAGACAACACTAACACCACCACCTATACATTTACCCCTACTGTGGGACAATGCGCAACCTCTGCAACTTTGACAATAACTGTTAATCCTAATATTACTCCGACCTTTAGCGCAGTGGCTCCGATATGTTCAGGCGGACTTTTATCGGCTTTACCAACCACAGCCAACAATGGGTATACAGGAACTTGGGATCCGGCTTTGGATAACACTGCGACGACGACCTATACATTTACCCCTACGACTGGACAATGTGCTACCACTGCTACTCTAACAATAACCGTTAATCCGAAACCTACTATTTCCGGAAATCTGACTTTTTGCGGCGGCAGCACCTCTCAATTGACCGGATTTGGAACACCTGCAGCTACCAACCCATGGCTTTCATCAAACACAGCTGTGGCTACAGTAGATAATTCAGGTTTAGTAACCGGAATTAGTGGGGGAACGACTTCGATAACTTATACTGATGACAATGGGTGTTTTGTAAAAACTACCGTATCGATAGCTTCGAATCTACTCCCGACCTTCCCGGCAGTAGCCCCTATTTGTTCGGGAGGAACTTTATCGGCTTTGCCAACAACATCCAACAACAGCATTACCGGAACTTGGGCTCCGGCACTTGATAATACTGCAACTACAACTTATACATTTACTCCAACAACCGGCCAATGTGCTACTACCACTACTT
>CAYPSB010000041.1:24267-27977 GCA_964413435.1 uncultured Flavobacterium sp. | reverse complement strand
TAAACTGTTTGTAAATTTCCTGCTTAATCAAAAAACCAACTTTGGCCGGACTCTCTTCTTCTGTATCTACAAACACATTCCCCGATTGGATGTAAGTCACCACATTGGTAAACCCAATCCCTTCTAAGGCCTTTTTCAAAGCTTCCATCTTTATCATTTTATGTCCCGAAACGTTGATGCCGCGAAGAAGGGCTAAGTGGGTTTTCATGGAATTTTTATTGGATATTTATCAACTATTACTTTTCAAATATACTAATTCTTTAAAACCATCAGGTTTTAAAAACCCATCAAGTTTAACTGGCTATTTCTTGGGTTGCTTTTGTCTCTCCTCGATAGTTATTCGGTAAACACCTCATTTTACCGAAACATTATCGAACAAGTACCGAACAAGTACCGAACAAGTATCGAACAAAACCTCTAAAAATCAGGACAAACCGGACATTTAAGGACAAATACAGACAAATCCGGACATTACTAATCCAGATTTATGAATCACAAACTAAAATTGTACCTCATAACTCATAATTCATATCTCGTAATTTATAATTAAATTCTATTTTTGCGGCATGGGAAGAAAAACAACAAAAAAAGTCATTTTTGAAAATATAACGGTTTTAGATGCCGGTGCCAAAGGCGTATCGGTTGCCAAAGCCCCTGAAGGTCAAGTCATTTTTATACCTAATGTCGTTCCGGGCGATGTTGTTGATGTACAGACTTTCAAGAAACGCAAAGCCTATTTTGAAGGCAAGGCCATTAAATTTCATCAGTATTCTACTGAGAGAGTCGAGCCGGTTTGCCAACACTTCGGAGCTTGTGGCGGATGCAAATGGCAAAACATGAATTACGACAAACAATTATTTTATAAAAATCAGGAAGTATTCAACAACCTTAAACGCATCGGGAAAATTGAATTGCCTGCTTTTGAACCCATATTGGGCTCTGCTAAGCAATTCTTTTACCGCAATAAAATGGAGTTTGGTTTTTCTGACACCCGTTGGATGACTGAAGACGAAATCAAATCGGGTAAAGAGTTTGACGATAAAAATGCTTTGGGTTTTCACATTCCGAAAATGTGGGATAAAATACTGGATATCGAAAAATGTCATTTGCAGGAAGATCCATCAAATGCTATTCGCAACGAAATCAAACGTTTCGCAACCGAGCATGGCCTGACTTTTTTCAATGCCCGAAATCACGAAGGATTATTGCGTACATTGATGATACGCACCGCTTCAACAGGTGAAATCATGGTCCTGATTCAATTTTACCGTGAAGACAAAGCCCAAAGAGAATTGCTGTTGAATCACATTTATACTGCGTTTCCGCAAATTACCTCTTTACAGTATGTGATTAACGGTAAGGCGAACGACACATTGTATGACCAAGATATCAAGTTGTACAAAGGCAGGGATTATATTCTGGAAGAAATGGAAGGTTTGCAGTTCAGCATCAATGCCAAATCATTTTATCAAACCAATTCGGACCAAGCTTACGAACTATACAAAATAACCCGCGAATTTGCCGGACTAACCGGAAACGAAGTGGTATACGATTTATACACCGGTACGGGAACGATTGCCCAATTTGTTTCCAAACAAGCCAAAAAAGTAATTGGTGTAGAAGCAGTTCCCGAGGCTATAGTTGATGCCAAAGAAAATGCCAAACGCAACAGTATTACCAATTGTGAGTTCTTTGTAGGCGATATGAAAAATGTATTCAATGATGCATTTATCGCGCAACACGGCCAACCTGATGTAATCATTACAGACCCGCCAAGAGACGGCATGCACAAAGACGTGGTTGAACAAATCCTGAAAATAGCTCCTGAAAAAGTTGTGTATGTAAGCTGCAACAGCGCTACACAAGCCAGAGATTTGGCTTTGATGGATGAACAGTACCGCGTAACACGAGTGCGTCCTGTGGATATGTTTCCGCAAACACACCATGTAGAAAATGTTGTACTTTTGGAAAAAAGATAGAAGAATTACGAGCGCGTTATGAAAAAAATACTGTTAGTGTTGTTGATTGCTGTTTCGTTCTCCGCTTGTGAGAAAGATGACATTTGTACGGAAGAAACCACTCCCCGACTGATTTTAGAGTTTTATGACATCTCCAATCCGGCTAATGCCAAAAACGTGGTAAGCTTAAAGGCAAAAGGTCTTGGAGCCAATGAAGACTTGGATTTACGAACTTTCAATAATGTAAGCAAAATTGAACTTCCGCTTAATCCGACCGCTACCACTACTAAATACAGTTTGATACTGAACAGTGCGAACAGCACTTTGGCTAATGAAGATTTTCTCGAGTTCAATTACACCACACAAACCGTTTATGTATCAAGAGCCTGTGGCTATAAAATTACGTATGAACTCAATAGCGGTAATGGTATTGTTCATACCGATGCTGAAACACCAGACCTCGATTGGATAAAAGAAATCAACCTCCTAACCTCCTCAATAAAAACCGAAAATGAAGTACATATCAAAATTCTGTTTTAGTCTTTTCCTGGTACTGTTTTCGTGGTTAGGCCAGGCACAGGAAAAAAACACAACGGTCAAAGATTCGATTAAAAAAGACAGCATTGTTCCTAAAAAGGAACGCTATGGCTTACGTGTCGGCGTCGATTTATTCAAACTGACCCGATCTTTTTATGAAAAAGATTACCGCGGTTTGGAAGTTACCGGCGATTATCGCTTGACCAGAAGACACTACTTGGCGGCAGAAATTGGTAACGAAGACAAAACCGTTGATGATGACCGTGTGAACTTTACCACCAAAGGAACCTACCTGAAAGTTGGTTTTGATTACAATGCCTATCAGAATTGGGGCAATATGGAAAATATGATTTATGTGGGATTGCGATACGGGGTTAGCAGTTTTAGTCAAAAACTGAACAGTTACCTGATCTACAACCCCTACCCTTATTTTGGTCAGACCACTGAAGTGCCATCGGGAGAGACATTTAACGGATTATCTGCTCAATGGATTGAAGTTGTTACCGGAGTGAAGGCACAAATTTTCAATAATTTTTATTTGGGTTTCAGTTTCCGTTTGAACCGTCTTTTGTCACAGAAAAAACCGGACACATTTGATAATCTTTACATTCCGGGATTCAACCGCACCTACAACGGTAACTTTGGAGTAGGATTCAATTACACCGTTTCTTATTTCATTCCGCTTTACAAAGCAACGGTCAAAGCCAAAAAAACAGAAGCAAAAAAATAACGGAATTAAGAAGTTACCAGTTGCCGATAATCACAAAATTCGTAATTCGTAATTCGTAATTCGTAATTCGTAATTATTTTATTTCTTTCACTCCTTTTATAAACAGCCATTTTACAAACAATTTTTCTCCGTCTTTGGTTTGTACAGCCTGAAATTTAGGCCCTACTAAAGTCAGGACAACAAATGCAGTCACAGGTACCCAGATTCCTCTTAAGTTGGTGTACTCCTGTACTACATAAATAAAGGCTACAAAAAGAATTACAAAGGAAATAAGGTTGAAAAGAAAAGCTTTTATCTTTTTAGACATGATAGGATTTGTTTTAAAATGCCAAAGATAAACAAATTCCCAAACCGAAAAATAAGCCGTCAAAGATTCATCCTAAGCTTTTTTGATTAAATTTGAGTATTGTATCGCGATACCGAATACTGATTTACAAACTTTTAACTTTACGGATTATGAAAACGCTGAACCAACTCATGCAGGA
>CAYPSB010000041.1:0-24167 GCA_964413435.1 uncultured Flavobacterium sp. | reverse complement strand
GCCTGGCAGGATGTTTTACTATTAGCCATGGCTTCTCTTCCGCTGCTTATCAACAAAAAATGGCTTTATTTGGCATATGGTATTCTTTTGAGTTTGATTACTTTAATCATACTAACAGCTTATATTGCCATGTACAATGATGTTCAATCCAAGAATTCCTCGGCATATTTTGTATTAGGCTGCTTAATTCATCTTTTCTCTTTAAGTTGTGCCTTGGCGCTGGTTTATGTGGGCATATACGATTTCAAGAAAAAATATAACGGCGTTTAGGATAATTGTAAATCCGTTCAAAATTTTATGTAACGTTTCTGCGCTTCCATTAACTTATAACTGCAATTTAGAATCAATACTCCAGATGAGTAGTTTGGTTATTTTGGGTTTATCACTGTTGTTTTGATAAAATGACCGTATAATTCAATTTCATATAGTTAAACCAATCTTCTCATTTCGCACGAAGTGTTCATTCTGAATAGTACAATCAATCATCATAAAAAAACAACTATGAAATCAACTTTGAAAATGTGCCTCATGTTGGGGTTGCTGATCATGAATCAAGCGGAAGCCCAAAACAAGATGAGGGCACGGGAATTCGGAATTCCGTTTGAAGGTAAAACAGGAACGTTCAATGCCATCACCGATGTCTCGGGAGTATTAGTGGGATATAAAACCAAAATAATCGGCAACGGAAAGTTAGAAACCGGAAAAGGCCCTGTCAGAACCGGCGTTACCGTAATTCTCCCGAAAGGAATATCCAACGATCCGGTACCCGCGGGATGGTTTTGCTTAAACGGAGATGGCGAAATGACCGGCACCACCGTTATTGATGAATACGGATTCAACTACGGACCTATTGGCATTACTAACACCAACAGTGTGGGAGTTGTAAGAGATGCTATAGGCGAATGGAACATCAAGCATTTTTCTAAAGGAGCTTTTATTGACTTTTCATTCGGTTTACCTGTTGTAGCCGAAACATTTGACGGCATCCTCAATGACATTAATGGTCTACACATCAAAAAAGAAGATGTTTTTGAAGCCTTAGACAGTGCACACTCCGGAAAAATTGCAGAAGGCAACGTAGGAGGCGGCACCGGTATGTGTCTGTTTTTATTCAAAGGCGGAAGCGGCACGTCTTCCAGAGTGGTTTCGATAGATACCAATCAGTACACCGTTGGAGCTTTCGTTCAAGGAAATTTCGGAGGAAGAAAAGACCTGACCATTGCCGGAGTTCCGGTGGGTAAGGAATTAACGAGTGCCAAACCCATCATTACAACCAAAGAAAAAGACGGGTCTATTATTGTGGTCATTGCTACCGATGCCCCACTTTTGCCTATGCAATTAAAACAAATTGCCAAAAGAGCTTCGCTGGGAGTGGCAAGAACGGGAGGAATAGGACGCAACAGTTCGGGGGATATTTTTCTGGCTTTCAGTACCAAAACTCCAACTCTGAATGAACAAGAAACTCTGGAAACCTGGCAAAGCATACCAAAAGATCAGATGGATGTTCTTTACGAAGCTGCAGTACAAGCTACGGAAGAAGCGATTATAAACGCTTTAATGGCAGCTGAAACTATGGAAGGGATCAACGGCAACACATTATACGAAATTCCCAAAACAGAATTAAAAGACCTAATGCAAAAATACAACCGATACAAAAAATAATGATTACAATTCAAACCTTAGAAAATACCGATACTAATACTATTCTGAATACTTTCAATCTGGCTTTCTCGGACTATGTAGTGCCCATGAGGATTACCGAAGAACAGTTAATCAACAAAATGAAAACCGAAAATATTCGGTTGGATTATTCGGTTGGAGCTTTTAACCAAAACGAACTGATTGCTTTTATACTGCACGGTCAGAATACCATTAACGGAAAATCAATTGTCTATAACGGCGGAACCGGAGTAATACCAACGCAGAGAGGACAAAAACTTACCGCTCAATTATACGAATTCATTCTCCCTAAACTGAGAGCTGAACAAATTGATTCGGTGCTGCTCGAAGTCATTACCACCAACCTGCCGGCGGTTACAACTTATGAGAAAATTGGATTCAAAACCCTGCGCACTTTAGACTGTTTTAAAGGCAACATACTTCAGCAACCCGTTAATCCGGCCTATGAAATTAAGGAGCTTAAAAATTGGGATTGGAACCTGTTGTGTTCTTTTTGGGACTGGAACCCAACAAACCAAAACGGCATTTCTGCCATCGAAATAAATAAATCTTACCTGATTTCGTTGGGTATTTATAAAGGCGAAGAACTTTGCGGCTATTTAATCTACAATCCGAAAAGCAATCGCATTCAGCAATTTGCTGTTGCAAAAGCACACAGAAATAAAGGATTGGCAAGCCAACTTTTCAGTCATATTGCCCAACAACATACTTCGGAAGTAGCTATGATTAATATTGATCATTCTTCAGCGGAAACACTGGCTTTTTTGCAAAAAACCGGATTCGAGAAAACGATTTCTCAATACGAAATGGAACTGAAACTGTAACCTTTTTTTATTTCGTGTAAATTCCTATTTTAGTGGCTTAATACAAATAAATATGAAACTCTTAGGAATAGGCTCCAGAATTAACCACTCCGAATATGGTAAAGGTGTAGTAACCAATGTATCATCTAAAGACTATTGGGTCACTTTTATTGATGGCGGACTGGAAACCATAGCTATTGACAGCGAATTTGAAGTGATTGAAGCAGCCGAAAACGAAGTTGACACCGTCAGCTTTTACGATGTAGAACAAAGTCTGTTAACCATCCTGAAAAAATGGAACGGTCTTGGCGAACCCGTGGCCATTGGTGACAAATGGAAAGGCGGTAACATGAAATTAGAACCCGGACAACTGGGACTGGCCAGCAAAGATGTGCCTATTGATACCTTTTTTCACAAAATTGTTATGCTTCGTGACCGTCTCAGAGTCATGGAACAAAAAATCAATGCCAGCAACTTAGAAGAAATTGAAAAAGTTGAATTGCAACAATATATTACCCGTATTTATGGCAGTTTGACCACATTTAACGTGTTATTCAAATCGCAAAGTGATTATTTTGTAGGAGAAAAAAGCAAGTAAATTTTAACCCAATTTTAAAAAATCCCATCGGGTTATTGCGTACATTTATACTTCTAAAATAAGCTCTTATGAAAAAAATAATCTTAGGAATAGCAGCACTTGGTTTGTTGATATTCAGTTGTAAAAGTTCAAATGCCAATGACAATACTAAAAAACTCGACATTACATTTGAATCCAAAAGCGGCAGCAATGTAAAAGGTAATGCCGTTTTCACCGAAAAAAATGGAGAAGTTACCCTTGTTGCCAAACTAACGGGATTAAAACCGGGTATTCACGCTATTCACATTCACGAAAAAGCGGATTGTTCTGCCACCGATGCAGCATCTGCGGGCGGACATTGGAACCCGACTTTCAAAAAACACGGTAAATGGGGCGATGCGGAACACCACAAAGGTGATATCGGAAACTTTACTGCCGACGTTGACGGAAATGCAACCGTTTTATTCAAAACAGACGAATGGTGTATCGGTTGTGGTGATGCAACTAAAGACATTTTAAACAAAGGGTTGATTGTGCACGCCAATGCAGATGATTATACCACTCAACCAACCGGAAATGCCGGAGGAAGAGTAGCTTGCTCAGCTATTATAAAATAATATTGCTTGGAAGAAAAAAAACACTTATACTTTAAAAATGCTCAGGAATGGCGGGAGTGGCTGCATGACAATCACCTTACGTCAACCGGGGTTTATCTTATCTTTTATCGAGTAGACTGTGAATTTGAAAGCATGCGCTGGGAAGAAGCCGTTCAGGTTGCTATATGCTACGGATGGATTGATTCTACCGTAAAACGTTTAGACCACCAACGCAGACGACAGATGTTTACTCCCAGAAAAGACAAAAGTGTTTGGAGCAAACTCAATAAAACATATATCGAAAAGCTATTGGCTGAGAACCTGATACACGAAAGTGGTTTACAAAAAATTGAAATCGCTAAGCAAAACGGTTCTTGGTCAGCTTTAGATCATGTTGAAGATTTAGTAATTCCGGAGGATTTGGTTCTTGCTTTTCAAAAAAACAAAATAGCTTTCGAGAATTACAACAATTTCAGCAAAAGCTATCGCAAAGGCTATTTATACTGGCTGAACCAAGCCAAAAGAGAGGAAACCCGCGCCAACAGAATTGCGGAAATCATCAGTTTGTGTGAACAAAACATCAAATCACGCGGTACATTTTAAATTTGATAACACTAACGGTACACAATCATTCTAAAAATGATTTAGTTTTGCAGCATCAAATGATAAAATATGATTAACCCTTCGGTTCACGGTTGGATAGATAAATATTTTGCAGAACAGCAACCTTTACCTCAAACTTTCAACAGTAATGAGGAGTTGTTTTACACCCAAACCAGAGCCACCGGTTTTATATTTGGACATATCATCAGTTTTGATACGCCCAGCCCCATTGAACCACAAGATTGGTTACCCGAAGAAATTTCGAAATTGGGTATGCTCAATACGCTGTTTCAGATGTACCGACTTACCAAGCAAAGTAATGACTTTGGTCATTTCATCAACGAAGCGGTTGCCTTTTACCATCTCTTGACTCCCAAAGGATTTAATCCGTTGCAAAAAATGTTGGCGAGTAGTTCTCCTTCGAGCAAACTGGAGAAAATCATACACGAAAGAGTACAAACCAACGAAGATTTATTCAGCAAAAACTTTTCACATGTTATTACCAATGCGCTGCTCTTTATTGACGTATTGGCTTTTAAGCAATATTTAGAAAACGGTTCTTTGCCCGAAAAGTATTTTAACCGCATTGAGGATACAGTCATCAGCGTGATTTCGCTTTCATTAAAAACCAAAACCGGAATTTCACCTCATGATGATTTGCTGCTGAAACTGTTTGAATCCTCTGTAAGGTATAATAAATTCAGCCCTACCACTATTCCCAATGTCGAAAGTTTAGACTTGAGTTATTTGGAAAACGATTTGGAGAAATTTTACATCATTGATTTGGCCGGAATCAGTTTGTGGAGCGATGCAAAAGTTGAAAATGAAGAGCGTTATTTCTTGTATAAACTGGGAGAACGGTTAAACATACCCGATACTTTTGTACTGGAAAGCATTCATTTTGTCAACGAATTTATCTCCCAACACAAAGCGGAAATTCCGTATTTCAACAACTCAAATCCGGTTAAGAACTTTTATGACCAAACAACGGAGAGTGTTGTAGTACTCATCAAAAGAAACAAAAACCGCTTCCTGAAAGAAATCACCGAAAGCAAAGAACTAATGCAACTTTTGGCCAAATCAACCCATAAAGATTTGGATAAAGAAGAAAAGAAAAAAATCAAGAAACAATTGCTCGACATCTGCAAAACGGTGCCTTCACTTACCATTTTTCTTTTGCCGGGCGGCAGTTTATTGCTTCCTATTTTGATCAAATTTATTCCGAAGATGCTCCCTTCCGCCTTTAACGAAAACGAAGAATAAAATAAAAAAAGTCGCTTTACAGCGACTTTTCTCTTCTTCATAGCAAATTAATTAATCATGGAGAATTTCCTTTAAGAATTCTACTTCACCGGTTTCTACATCATAATAGCCTCCGGCAAAGCCTATTTCTCCATTATCGAACATCTCACGCAATACAGCGCTGCGATTTAATATTTCATCCATAACGTGAATTACGTTGAAGTGAGCAACTTCCTCAACAAATTCAGGCGACGATTCTTCCATTTTTCCCTGGGCGGAAACCTGATTAATCGCCGGTTTAATTTTAGCTAACAAACCGGTCAAATTACCCAACTCAACGCCGGAACATGCACCCTTAATAGCACCACATTTGCTGTGACCAAGTACCATGACCAATTTGGAACCGGCCACTTTACAAGCAAACTCCATACTGCCTATAATGTCATCGTTCAATATATTTCCGGCAATTCGAACACTGAAAACATCGCCAAGACCTTGGTCAAAAATCAATTCGGCAGAAGTTCTTGAATCTATACAACTCAGGATAATTGCAAAAGGCCACTGTCCGTTTTTAGTGTCGTTTACCTGTTCCAAAAGATTGCGGTTCACTTTTAAATTGTTCATGAATCGCTTGTTTCCTTCTTTTAAAAACTGAAGGGCTTTATAGGGAGTTAAGGAAGATTGTGTTTCTAATGTATGTGCTTTCATATTATTTTTTTTATTTGTGTTCAACAAAAACGTGTTTTTCTTCTTCGCCTGAATTTACCAAATCGTACGATTCTTTAAATCCGACTAATTTAACTTTTATATTTTCATCTTCGGCTCTGATATTCTTGAATTCATTGATTAAATCCAACACATCGTGCGCTATGTAAACGGTATCCGAAGCATTGATAATCACCGAAGAATTCTCGGGTATCGAAGCCAACGTTGATTTTATGGCAGCTTTATTCAAAAAAGAAACCTCCTGCGCCAAGTCGATGTGAATGACATCGCCGTCTTTATATTCATCTTTTCTGAATTGGTAAGCGCGTTTCATGTTTCCTCTGACAATGAACAAAATGCTGATAATCATTCCCAAGGCAACACCTTTCAATAAATCGGTAAAAACAACCGCTACAAAGGTAGCCATGAAAGGAATAAATTGGTATTTTCCTTTGGCCCAAAAATGCACAATGTGCTTCGGATTGGCTAATCGATAGCCTACTAATAGTAGAATAGCCGCTAAAGTTGCCAACGGAATTTTATTCAGAATAGCCGGGATTGTTATAACACTGATTAACAATAAACCACCATGAATAATTGCCGACATTTTTGATTTTGCTCCGGCGTTATTGTTGGCCGAAGTTCTTACTACTACTGAAGTCATTGGAAGTCCGCCCAAAAGTGAACTCACAATGTTTCCGATGCCTTGTGCCTTAAGCTCTACATTGGTGTTTGTATAGCGTTTTTGAGCATCCATTCTGTCGGCCGCTTCAATGCACAAAAGTGTTTCGATAGAAGCTACAATTGCTATAGTCAGTGCTACTATCCAGACTTTAGCATTTAAAATACCCGAAAAATCAGGTAGTAAAATAATATCTTTGAATTCGGAAAAAGATTGAGGAACCGGCAAGGAAACCAAGTGTTGTTTTCCGATGGCCAAACTACTGCCGTTTTGGATAAAAATTTCATTCAAAACAACACTGAAAACCACGGCAATCAGCGCAGCCGGAATCAGTTTTACCTTTTGAAGAAAACCAAATTTTGTCCACCCAATCAAAATCAAAAGCGATACTACGGTAATGATAACCGAACCCAAATTAACCGCATTGAGAAAGGAAAAGAACTCTGAAAAAGCATAGCTGCCGTTTTCTTTCAAAAAGGATTCATCTCCTTCAAAATTGGCATCATAACCAATAGCATGAGGAATTTGTTTCAAAAAAATGATAACTCCGATACCTGCCAACATTCCTTCTATGACGCTGGTAGGAAAATAGTTGGATATAGAACCGGCTTTGATAAAACCTAAAAGCAACTGAATAACACCGGCCAAAACACCGGCTAAAAGAAACAATTCAAACGAACCTAAATCCGTTATAGCTGTTAACACTATGGCTGTTAAACCGGCAGCAGGGCCGGAAACACTAATATGGGATTGACTTAAATACCCCACTACAATTCCGCCAACAATACCCGAAATAATTCCTGCAAAAAGAGGTGCACCGCTGGCCAATGCAATACCCAGACACAAGGGTAAAGCCACAAGGAAAACCACTAAACCTGATGCAAAATCAGCTTTAAGGTTTGCCAAAAGATTGATTTTCTTTGTCATACCTGTAAATTTATTTAATACAAAACCACTCCGAACACTCTGAACGAAGCAAAAAACGGTTGTATTAAATTAATTCGGGCGGTGGTGAGAATATAGATGAGAACACGTTATCGTGTTTGGATAAGTTCTCAAAAGTAATTTTAGCATTTTTTTGTTGACTCCAATCGAAGAACACAAGAGGTACCTCACCATTAAGGTTGGCTTTGATTTCTTTACAATTTTTGTGGATTTCTTCTTCGGAGAAATTGTAGAAGACAGAAACATCTGTGTTCTTTTCTATCAAAGTCACTATCGTTGGTGTTGAAAGAAAAGTAACAAACAAGAGTATTAATAATCCCGCTATGTGTTTCATATCGCAAAAGTAAACATTCGACTGATGAAAATACAGCCATTATAAAAAATTTAACACCTAATTACTATAATCCAAATTGATAGGTTTTATATTTGCATCAAATTTTACTATAAATGACTATTACTCAACTCAAATACGTTTTGGCAGTAGCCGAACACAAAAATTTTACATTAGCGGCAGAGAAGTGTTTTGTAACACAACCTACCCTGAGCATGCAGATTCAAAAAATTGAAGAAGAACTCGATGTTCAAATTTTTGACCGAACCAAAAAACCCATCCAACTTACAGAAATTGGACAAAAAATTGTCAATCAATCAAAAAACATCGTCAACGAAGCAGAGCGAATTCAGGATATAGTTGACCAACAAAAAGGATTTATAGGAGGTGAATTTCGTTTGGGTATCATCCCCACGATAATGCCTACGCTGCTTCCTATGTTTTTGAACAATTTTATCAAAAAGTACCCCAAAGTAAAATTGATTATTGAAGAGTTAAACACTAATGACATCATCGAAAAACTGAAAAACGGACATTTAGATGCAGCCATTGCCGCTACACCTTTGGAGGAAGAAAAAATAAAAGAAATTGTCTTGTACTTTGAGCCATTTGTAGCATACATACCCGAAAACAATCAGGCATACAATAAAAAAGAAATCGGAATTGAAGACTTAAATATTGACGAAATTTTGTTATTGCAAGACGGTCACTGCTTCAGAGACGGAATTTTAAATTTATGCAAAAATCAAAATCAAAGCGAAAAAAATCACTTTCAGCTTGAGAGCGGCAGTTTTGAAACTTTGATAAAATTAGCAGATGAAGGTTTGGGCATAACACTACTACCCTATTTGCATACGCTGAATTTGAGCGAAAAAGACCAACAAAAATTAAGACATTTTGCAGAACCAAAACCGGCACGTGAAGTAAGTCTTATCTTCCCGAAAAATGAATTAAAGATCCATATTATCGATGCATTGAGAAATACCATTTCGGGCATTATTAAAGGAGCCATCACTTTTCAAAACGTACAAATCATCAGTCCACTACAAAAAAAATAAGGAGCTGTTGCACCAACTCCTTATTTTTTCTGTTAACTAACTACAGATAAACATTGCTTCAATTCGGGATGTTCACTAGTGAAATATTGAAGCCATTTTTTTAATTGTTCGACCTCATAGGGCAGTAAATTTTTAACTGCTTTTTTTAATTCTTTGGCAAAAAGAATCGGATCGAAGCTCACTCTTTCGAGTACCGATTTTGTGTAATCATAAATCATTCTAGGCATAATAGTTAAGATTTGGGGTTATCTTAGTGTAAGAACGTTTAGTAAATGTAAAACAAAAAAAGTTTTACTGCAACATTTTTTGTTAAAAAACATCGTCAAAACACATATTTAATCGTTAAAATGCAATTTTAATCTTTATTTTAAAGTATTAACTTACTAATTTATTTTTATCTAAATACTCATAAAGCCAATTTTTCAATTCGGGTTTATCAGCCGTAAAATAAAATAACCAGTTGATGAGTTTATCCCACTCGTGAGGCATCAATCGTTTGTATGCCTTTATCAATTCTTTGTAAAAAAGCGACTTGTTGCTGCTCACTTTTGTGATAGCAGATTTTGTGTAATCATAAAGCATTTGTCCCATGACTTTCAAATTTAAAGTTTACTACACCTATATGCATAAGAACAGGTAATTTTGATTTTTCCCTGCCATTCAACCATAAAAAAAGGAACCGTTTAAGTTCCTTTTAGTTTTATTAATTATTAATACGCAACACACAATGCTGCAATTCAGGTTTTTCTTTGGTAAACTGTAAGAGCCATGACGTTAGTTCTTCTAATTCGTAAGGCAATAATACTTTAAAGGCTTTTTCAAGTTCTTTGGTAAAAAGAGAGGCATCAAAACTTACTCTTTTCAATACAGACTTGGTATAGTCTAACATTGATTTGGACATAAAAAGTAATTAGATTAGGTTAAATGTGATTAAGTAAGAACGAGTTTTATATCTCAAATTTAAAGAATATCTGTTTGAATCGCTTTCAATTTAAAGTTAAAAATAACCTTGTAAAATGTTAAAGTTTGTCAACAGCTTTAATCGCTCGTAACATTTCTCTTTTACCAGGAGCACCCGGTAGTTTTTGTACCGAAAAACCAACACTCTGCATAGCTGTTTTAATAGCAGTTCGACAGGCGTAGGTTACCAATACACCATTAGGCTTCAAAGCAGTATACATTTTGGCAAAAACAGCTTCCGACCATAATTCGGGTTGTACACGGAAACCAAAAGCATCAAAATAAATCAAATCAAAAGACTCTTCATCAGTGATGTCCTGGAAAAACTGCTTTCGTTTAGTTAAGGTAAAATTTGGTGAAATTACATTTTTCTGTTCCCAATCAACTTCATGCAGTTGTCTGAAAACAGCATTCTCAGATGCTTCAATTTCATGGGCATAATTCATTTGCATAGCCTCATCAAGCGCAACAGGGTAAGCTTCTACTCCAACATAATCGATACCTTGATTACTCTTTTTAGATTCTAAATAGGTAATAAAACAATTGAGTGCAGTGCCAAAACCTATTTCTAAAACTGTAATGGGTCTTCCCTCAAAGAGAGAAAACCCATTTTTTATAAACACATGATATGCTTCCTGTATGGCACCGTGTTTAGAATGATAACTTTCATTCCATTCCGGCAAATGAATGGTGGTCGAACCATCATTGGTTTTGATGATTTCGCGTTTCAAAATCTATTCGATGTAAAGTTTTTTAATTCTCGGAATCGGCCCCCCGCATTTTTGTTGATGGCACTGAATGCAGGCATCCACTCCGGCGTTAAAATGCACTTTGGCATTCTTCGGATCTTTATAAATAAGTTCCTGCGCTTTGATGAACTTAGCAGCTTGCTCTTTAAAAAAAGCATCATTATCGGAATCATCAGTCATTACAGCCTTGTGAATTTTAAGGAAATGCTGAGGAAACTGACCAATAGTATCGCCTTTTTTGATGCGTTCTTTCAGTCGTTGATTGTCGACATACATCTGTTCCATCAAAGCGGCCATTTCAGACATTTGATACATTTCAAGCTTTTTGCCCGAACCCGATGTACATTCTTTCTTCTCCTCTTTTTTTACTTCTTTCTTTTCTTCCTTTTTTTGGCAGGAAAATAAACTCAATGCTACAACAACTACGATTATTTTTTTCATGTTGTTTCAGGATTATTTTTTGATGTAAACACCATCAGCCGTGAACGAGTAAGTAACTTCGGGCTTGGTGATTTTTGCAATTTCAGCAGCCGATTTTCCGCCGTCTTTGGCATAATGTCTCAACTCATCTACCGATACCACATCTACAAAGGCTTTTCCGTTTACAATGGCAGTGCTGTTATCAGCATTCAACGGCACGAAAAAACCGTAATCTTTAAATTTTACAAATGATTCATCATCTCCGGCCAATTCCATTTTCATCCAACATCCTTTCTTTTTACAAACCGCCTTGATGTTAGATTCAAATTGTACTACTATAGTATCGCCCTTTTTAAGGTTTTTGTATTTTTTAAGCATTTGGTCTTTGGTCAAAATTTTGCCCACTTTAAATTTCTGACCAAATAAAGCATAATCTTTACTGTCAAACTTCTTTGATGACTTGGCCGATGATTGTGCCATGGCAGTAACACCTACAAACAGTGTTAAAGCAAGAAAAATAGTTCTTATTGTTCTCATAAGTTTAGTTTTTTTAATTGTGATACAAATGTAAACAGATAAACAAATCCACATAATGATTTGAAGATTAATTTTATGAATTCTACTAAAATTAACTCGCGTAACTGTGGACAAGCGATGGGATTTTGAAAAAAATTTCAATATTTTCCACACATGCCCAAGACAATTATATTTTTATTAGTTTTACAGAAAAATAACAACACAACACTAATTCTCAAGAAACAGAATTAAACACTTATTTATCAGGTTTTTACATTCTTTTCTTGATTAAAACAATCTGAAATATGTTAAAAAACTCCTCTGAAATCGACATTACGAAAGTGGCTCAATCCAAAATTAGCGAAGTCGATTTTGAAAACCTTACCTTCGGAAATGTATTTACAGACCATATGTTGGTATGCGATTACAAAGAAGGAAAATGGCAAAAACCCATCATCAAACCTTATGAACCTTTTCTGATTGATCCGTCGGCCAAAGTTTTTCATTACGGACAGGCCATCTTTGAAGGAATGAAAGCCTATAAAGATGAAAATGATGCTGTTTGGTTATTCAGACCCGATCAGAATTTAGACCGATTCAATAAGTCGGCCATAAGATTAGCAATGCCCGAAATACCGGAACATATATTCATTGACGGTTTAAAAACTTTGGTGGATATGGAAAGAGACTGGGTAAAAAAAGGATTGGGAAACACACTTTACATCAGACCTTTTATGATTGCCATAGGTTCGGGCGTTATTGCACAACCTTCCACACAATACAGATTCATGATTATCCTCTCACCTGCCCGTTCTTATTATTCAGGAGAGGTAAAAGTTACTATTGCTGAACACTTCAGTAGAGCTGCTAATGGCGGAATCGGTGCTGCCAAAGCTGCCGGAAATTATTCGGCTCAGTTTTATCCACAGAAACTAGCTCAGGAACAAGGTTTCCAACAAATCATTTGGACGGATGATGCGACGCATACCAAATTGGAAGAGGCCGGAACAATGAACGTCTTTTTCCGAATCAATGATACGATTTACACCGCTCCGGTAAGCGAGAGAATTTTAGACGGAGTAACCCGCAAAAGTTTGATTGAACTGGCAAAACGCGAAGGCATCAAAGTTGAAGAACGTTCGGTATTGGTAGATGAACTGGTAGCTGCAGCCAAAGACGGAAGTTTAAAAGAAATTTTCGGAGCCGGTACTGCCGCTGTTGTAAGTCCGATTGTAGGTTTTCAATACAAAGACACCTATTACGAACTACCTAAAACAGAAGACTCTATTGCTTTACAATTAAAAGATAAGTTAACAAAAATTCAATACAAACTGGCTGAAGACACTTTCGGTTGGACCGTAAAAATATAGTAAGCCAATACTCCTAAAAAATCCTCCTCACGGAGGATTTTTTGTTTCTATGATAATTGTCATTTTTATTCTCTCAAGGGGCTGTTAATTTTGACCTTGCAAATAATTTTAGGTATGGCAATTTCATTAGTACAAAAATATAACGTTCCCGGCCCAAGATACACCAGCTATCCTACGGTTCCTTATTGGGATGAAAGTACTTTTACCCCCCAACTATGGGAAACAACATTTATCAAAAGTTTTCAGGAAAGCAATGCCACCGAAGGCATCAGTCTCTACATTCACTTGCCATTTTGCGAGAGTCTTTGCACTTTCTGCGGATGTCATAAACGCATAACCAAACGACATGAAGTAGAACATCCGTACATTGATGCTGTCTTGAAAGAATGGCAGTTGTATTGTGATTTGTTTCCGGAAAAACCTATTATCAGAGAAATTCATTTAGGCGGCGGTACTCCGACTTTTTTTTCACCCGATAATTTAGAACGATTAATTCTCGGGATTTTAAGTCGGGCCGAAAAAGCAGCTCAACACGAATTCAGTTTTGAAGGACATCCCAACAATACAACCCGGGCACATTTGCAAAAATTATATGATTTAGGCTTTCGCAGAGTCAGTTTTGGCGTGCAGGATTATGCCGAAAAGGTCCAAACAGCCATTCATCGCATACAACCATTTCACAATGTGGCAAAAGTAACTTTTTGGGCTCGTGAGATTGGCTACACCTCTATTTCACATGATTTGGTTTTTGGCTTGCCGTTTCAAACATTGGAAAATGTGATTGATACGATTGACAAAACCAATTCGTTGGCTCCCGACAGATTAGCGTTTTACAGTTATGCACACGTTCCCTGGATAAAAGGCAACGGACAACGAGGATTTAAAGATGAAGATGTACCTAAGGATGAAGCCAAACGTGAGTTGTATGAAGTGGGGAAAGAATTGCTGGCGCAAAAAGGGTATCACGAAATCGGGATGGATCATTTTGCCCAAATCAATGACAGCATGTATACTGCTTTTAAAGAGGGAAAATTACACCGTAATTTTATGGGATATACTGCCTCTAAAACCCAATTGATGATTGGTTTGGGAGTTTCTTCGATTAGTGACAGTTGGTATGCTTTTGCCCAAAATGAAAAAGAATTGGAGACTTATTACAATCGTTTAGCTCATAACGAATTACCGGTATTCAGAGGCCATGTTTTAAGCTCCGAAGATTTAATCATTCGAAAACACATTCTGAATCTGATGTGCCGATTTACAACTTCATGGGAAAATAATGAAGCCACTTTTTCTGCATTGCCCGAAGTGCTCAGCCGTTTATCAGAAATGGAAAAAGATGGTTTAGTAAGGCTTTACGAAAATCATATAACGGTAACCGACAAAGGAAAACCCTTCGTGCGCAATATTTGTATGGCCTTCGATTTAAAATTACAACGCAATGTTCCAAAAACCCAATTGTTTTCTATGACAATTTAAGTGCTTTTCAGTATCTTTATTTGTTTCTAAAACTTCCCTATTGGATTATTTGATTTACTTTATTCTATTGGCTCTCCTGGCAGAAATTTTAGGAACTGTTGGGGGATTTGGCTCTTCTTTATTTTTTATTCCGATTGCCGGTTATTTTTTAGATTTTCATTCGGTGTTAGGTGTCACTGCCTTGTTTCACGTACTGAGCAACACGACCAAAATTGTCTTTTTTCATAAAGGATTTGATAAAAAACTAATCATCAGTTTGGGAATTCCGGCAGTTGTCTTTGTGATTTTGGGCGCTTATTTGAGTCGATTTATAGCTACCCAATGGCTGGAGATGAGTTTAGCTGTTTTCCTAATCGCATTGAGTTCCATTTTCCTTATTTTTAAAAACATTGTCATCAAACCCAACACAACCAACAGTGTGGGTGGCGGAATAGCTTCAGGGTTTATTGCCGGAATATTGGGTACCGGAGGTGCCATCAGGGGGATAACTTTGGCAGCTTTTAACTTAAAAATGGAGATTTTCATAGCTACTTCAGCCATCATTGATTTAGCAATAGACAGTAGCAGAGCAGTAGTTTACGGATTGAACGGATACATTCACCAAGACGATTTATATTTAATTCCGATACTGTTAATTGTGAGCATCATTGGAACTTACATTGGCAAAAAAATATTGACCAAAATATCTGAAGAGCAATTCAAAAAAACGGTATTGGTCTTGATTTTAATAACCGGAATTATGACAGCCACCCGTGTCATGCATACCTTATAGCATAAAAAAACCACGTCAATGACGTGGTTTACTTCAAATTGAATTGTTTTATTTGTTTAAATGAGTATAAATCTCATCTTTAATGAATAACAATTTCGCTTTTAACTCGTGAAGAAAATTATCATTAGCAACTTCAGAACCCATATTAATGCGGTGAATCTGATGTTCTATTTCATGGTATTCATCAAATAGTTTTCTAAAGTGTTCGTCCGAAATCTTAAGTTCGTGAATTTTATCCTTGTGTTCTGGGAACTCGTGTAATAAATCGTGTTTTTCCATGTTATCTTATTTTGGTGATTAATTATTCTTATTTATGGCAATTAGCGGCTGCCTGTACAAACAAATGCACATTACCAGGCGACACGTAAGCGATGTCTAACCCCATGCCTCTCAGTATAAAGAGCACTCCAATTACAACGGTAACTATAGGTACAGCCTTTTGAAGTTTGTTGCGAAAAGGCAATGTCAAAAAATTGGCTACATAGACTACAGCGCTCATCAATGGAATGGTGCCAACTCCGTAGAGTATCATGTAAAGCGCACTCAATGTTATGTTTTGCATGGCTATGGCGCCAAACAAAGCAGCATAAACCAATCCGCATGGTAACAGGCCATTAAACAAACCTATAGTAAGCAAAGCATCAGGAGATTTTCTTTTGAATTGTTGTCCCAAATTGCTTTTTACTTTTGATATGGCTGTATAAATTGGTCTTGAGAAATTATATTTGGCAAAAACTCTCTCAGGCACGACTGCAATGGCAATCATCAAAACTCCAACCGCTATTGAAATTTGTTGCTGTATGCCTGCCAAGTATAACCCTTTTCCCAATAGTCCGAAAAGAAGTCCAAGTGTAGCGTATGACGTCAATCTTCCGGCGTGATACAACATGATTTGAATTACTTTCTTGGCCGGATTGTTTCGGGAAACCGGTAACATCATGGCTATGGGACCACACATACCTATGCAGTGCAGACTGGAGATTAATCCGAATATGAGAGCCGTATAAAGCATGATTTACTGAAAATACAATTGCTCTTTGTTCAGATAGGATTTACCTTCATACGTCCATTCGACAGCAATATCCCAAAGACCGCCCACCAGATTATTTTTAGGTATGAGCAAATCGGAGTTAGAAAGTGTAATTGGGTTAACAAAGTCTAACTTTTTGTTGGACGGTCTGTAAAGGGATACTTTTCCTTCTATTTTCTTAAAATCTAAATCTTTCGGAAAGCTGATTACTATGCCTTCCGTTGTGTTGCTGATGGTTAGTTTCTGACTCAAGGCTTTGGCATTTTGTTCGCTGTTAATGTCACTCTGAACGGTTGCCTCTTTCTTATAATATTCATCTGTTACTAACTCATTATCGTATTTGCTGTCCGATTGTACCCGGAATACAAAAAACAATATAAAACTCATAAATAATGCAAACGCTATTACGATTGCAGTTCCCCAATTAATTTTAATTCTCATACCTATTTATTTTTGTTACTCGAAACTTCTTGGCCCAAGGAAATTGGTGACTTCAGTATCGATTAACTTGTTATCATTGTAAACATCTAATGTCAGTTTGGTCCTGTCGCTCTCCAGTAAGGCTTCTTTAATTTCAATAAACAGCGTGCCTTCTGTAATACCTTCTTTAGCTACCTTGAAATAACGCGACCCAACCATTTTCACTTCTCCTTTTTGATTGGCCAATTCGATATGCACTTTATCAAAATTAATCGATGTTTTATTGACTATTTTGAATGTGTAAACGTTGCTGATTTTATCACCTTTGCGTTGAAACAACTGTCCCGGAAGACGCAATATAGTGGCTTCGACTTCATTTCTTAAAAACAACATTCCAATGAACACTCCAGTTAATATGGCCAATATTGCCACATAGCCTTTCATTCTGTTGGTAAAGACGAATTTTTCTTTTTTGACAATTTCGTCTTCGCTGGCGTATCGGATTAGCCCTTTAGGCAAACCTACATTTTCCATCATACTGTCGCAGACATCTATGCAAGCTGTACAATTGACACACTCCAGCTGTGTTCCGTTTCTGATGTCAATCCCTGTGGGACAAACATGTACACACAAACTGCAGTCAATACAATCCCCTTTACCCGAAGCGGCTCTGTCTTCTTTTTTATTGAATTTGGCTCTTCCTTTTTCTTTTTCTCCTCTTACGTGATCGTAGGCAACATTAATGGATTTGTTATCCAATAAAACTCCCTGCATTCTTCCGTATGGACAAGCAATGATACACACTTGTTCTCTGAACCAGGCATAGATAAAATAGAAAACACCTGTGAAAATCAATAAAGCAATGAGCGTTGATTTATTGTTAGTTGGCCCTTCTTTTATAAGTTGAATCAACTTATCGCTGCTGATTAAATAAGCCAAAAACACATTGGCAATCCAAAACGAAATCACAAAAAAGATAAACCATTTGGTCAATCGCTTTCTTATTTTTTCAGCATTCCATTCTTGTTTATCCAGGCGAATTTGAGCCCCGCGATCACCGTCAATCCAAAATTCGATTCGACGGAATACCATTTCCATAAAAATGGTTTGCGGGCAAAACCATCCGCAAAAGATGCGGCCGAAAGCTACTGTAAATAGCGTCAACCCGACAACTCCGATAATCATGATGATTACGAAGATGTGAAAATCTTGTGGCCAAAAAGGAAAACCAAACAAATTGAAGCGACGTTCTAACACGTTGAACATCAAAAACTGGTGATGGTTTACCTTTATAAAAGGCGCAGAAAACAGAAACAGCAGCAAGAAGTAACTCAACCATTTTCTGCGCTCGTATAATTTCCCTTTTGGTATTTTCGGAAAAATCCAAGCTCTTTTACCTTTTGCATCAATAGTACTTATACTATCTCTAAAACTTTCATCGTGCTCGTCGGACATCTTTTATTCTTTTAACAATAGCGTTTCATTCAATTTATTTTGCAGCTACTTTGGTGCTGTCGGTAACAGCTGTAGCGGCCGGAGCTGCGGCTCCGTCTTCTTTCCATTCTTTAGCTTCCGGTTCAGTCGGTTTAGGATCTTTTGGGTTGGTCCCTTGTAACGACAATACATAACTGGCTACTTTTTGAATATCAGAAGGTTTAATAGTAGCTTTCCAGGCAACCATTCCTTTTCCGTCGCGGCCACCTTCCATAATGGTGTTGAATACATTTTTAATTCCACCACCGTTTATCCAATAGTTATCAGTTAAGTTAGGACCAATTTGCCCACCTCCATCAGCTCTGTGACAGGCAATACAATTGGTTTGGAAAATTGCTTTACCGGCAGCAATACTTGGTGCATCAGTCAGCAGAGTCACTTTATCTTTACTCATCATATCCGGAGCCGTTTTCATGTAGGCATCTACAGCGGCTTTAGCTTCATTCATTTCGGTTTGAAATTCCTGATCCTGATTGTAATCGCCCATGATGTGGAAGCGAACCAAGTATATCCCCGCGAATATGATAGTTCCGTAGAATAAATACACCCACCACGGTGGCAAAACATTATCTAACTCACGAATACCGTCATAGTTATGATCTAACATAACATCGGCTTCTTGTTCAACACTTTTGGAACGGGTTAGTTTTTTCAGGATATTTTTATAGAAAGTACTTTCGGTAAAAGGCACAGATTGTGCTTCAGCCAATTGCTTTTTCTGCTCTTCAGTCAACATGTGATAAGTAACGTTGTCCACCGCGCTAATCACCATTTCAATAGCAATCAGCAAAAAGAGAAACACTACTAAAAACAAGGATACCATAGGGTATTTGATAAAAGCTGGTCGGTCGCCAGAGTCGATGAAATACTCCAATGCTGCAAATACACAGACAAAGATCAACGGCACTCTGACATATACTGGGATTAATTTTTTCATGATTATAACTTTTGGTTTATTATTCTTTGATAGGAAGTTCACTCATTTCCTGAATCTTTTCTTTTTTATAGGTAAAGACCCAAAAGAACAGACCCACAAAAAATGTAAAGCAAATCAGCAGAGAAATAATCGGATATATGGCTACTCCGGCTATTGACTCTAAATTGTGTTGAACAAACTTTAACATGGCTTTACTATTTATTATCTTTTACTTTAATATCAGTTCCTAAACGCTGTAAGTAGGCTATCAAAGCAACAATTTCTCTGTCTTTCATCGGAACAAAGGTTTCTCCTTTAGCTAAGGCTTTTGCTTTACTGGCTTCATACGACTTCACAAAGTCGGGATCGTTGTGCAGATTTTGCTCGATAGTAGCTGCCTGAGTTTCTATGCTTTGTTTAGCATTAGTAATATCAGCTTCTGTGTAAGGAACTCCTAACGTTTGCATTACTCTCATTTTGGCTTCGGTAGTGGAATAATCCATGGCTTTGTTGTCAAACAACCATTTGTAGGCCGGCATTATTGAACCCGGTGAAATACTTTGCGGACTCCACATGTGGTTAAAATGCCAGTTGTCATTGTACTTACCTCCTTCTCTGTGTAAATCCGGACCGGTACGTTTAGAACCCCACAAGAATGGGTGATCATATACATACTCTCCTGATTTAGAATAATCACCGTAACGAACTACTTCTGAACGGAATGGGCGAATCATTTGAGAGTGACAACCCACACAACCTTCTCGGATGTATAAATCGCGACCTTGTAACTCAAGCGGAGTATATGGTTTTACAGCGGCTATTGTCGGAATGTTTGATTTTACCATGATGGTTGGCACAATTTGTATAACACCACCAATTAAGATAGCAACTGTTGCCAAAATAGTTAACTGGATAGGACGTCTTTCCAACCAAGGGTGGAATTTTTCACCTTTTAATCTTCCGGCAGAAATTTTTGCTAATTCAGGTGCTTCAGCCAATTCGTCTTCAACTGCACTACCTTGTTTTACCGTTTTGATAATGTTGTATATCAACACCAACATACCAACTAAATAGAATGTTCCTCCGACAGCTCTCATCCAATACATTGGCATAATTTGCGTAACGGTTTCTAAGAAGTTACCATATTGTAAGGTTCCGTCCGGTTTGAATTGTTTCCACATTGATGCTTGTGTAAATCCGGCTACATACATTGGTAGGGCGTATAACACGATACCTAAAGTCCCAATCCAAAAGTGGAAGTTGGCTAATTTTTCAGAGTATAAAGTAGTTTTAGTCAAACGAGGAATCAACCAGTAAATCATACCGAAGATCAGGAATCCGTTCCAAGCTAATGCTCCTACGTGTACGTGAGCAATAATCCAGTCGGTAAAGTGTGCAATTGCATTCACGTTTTTAAGCGATAACATCGGACCTTCAAATGTAGCCATACCGTAACCGGTAATCGCCACTACGAAGAATTTCAAAACAGCATCTGTACGCACTTTGTCCCAAACTCCTCTAAGAGTCAACAAACCATTAATCATACCTCCCCAAGATGGTGCAATCAACATTACAGAGAAAACAACTCCCAGATTTTGTGCCCAATCCGGTAAAGACGAATACAACAAGTGGTGTGGTCCTGCCCAGATATAAATGAAAATCAACGACCAGAAGTGGATGATGGAAAGTCGGTAAGAATATACCGGACGGTTAGCTGCTTTAGGTACAAAATAGTACATCATTCCCAAGAAAGGAGTAGTAAGGAAAAAGGCAACCGCATTATGTCCGTACCACCATTGTACTAAAGCGTCCTGTACTCCGGCATAAACCGAGTAGCTTTTTAACGCTGTAACCGGCAACTCTAAACTATTGAAAATATGCAACACTGCAACGGTAACAAACGTAGCAATGTAGAACCAAATGGCTACATACAAGTGACGCTCTCTTCTCTTTAAAATAGTACCAATCATGTTGATACCAAAGGCAACCCAAATTAAAGCAATGGCAATATCAATTGGCCACTCCAATTCGGCGTATTCTTTAGAAGATGTGTATCCTAACGGAAGCGTGATTGCTGCCGCTACGATAATCAACTGCCATCCCCAAAAGTGAAGATTACTTAAAAAATTACTGTACATTCTGGCCTTCAGCAAGCGTTGCAAAGAGTAATATACTCCGGCAAACATGGCATTACCTACAAAGGCAAAAATTACTGCATTGGTATGTAAAGGTCTCAATCGACCGAAGCTTAAAAACGAAACACCGTCAGTTAAGTTCGGAAAAAGAAAAAATAAGGCCAATAAAAGCCCTACCAGCATACCTACAAGACCAAATACGATAGTCGCGTAGATGAACTTCTTTACAATTTTGTTGTCGTAATAAAATTGTTGCATTTCCATTGTTTAAATTATTTTGGTTTTTATTTTAGTTTGGATATTCTCTTTTTTTGAAGTCGGAAGTTCTTTTTTGCTGCTTCCTTTCACCAACTCATCGTCAAAAAGCATTCGGACCGATGGTGTATAATCATCATCATACTGACCCGTTTTCACGGCTCTTAAAAAAGCGTATAAAAACACTACAGCGACAATGATACTGATGGATATTAATAAATAAATGACACTCATACCTCTAGTTTGTGTAAGCAAATTTACTCTTGGGACTACTCTTAAAATATGATAAATATCATACCTCTATATTTATTTTCTCGCGAAATAATTACTCATAATCGTTACAAAACTAACTATGGTAATAGTACTCAACGGCATGATGATAGCCGCTACTATTGGCAGTAAATTTCCTGATACTGCAAAACTTAGTCCTACAACATTATACAATAAAGATAAACAAAAACTCATATAAATTGTAATCATTGCATTTTTTGAGTACCTTAAAAAAAAATCTATCCGTTTAAATTGACCGGCATCCAGTATACCGTCACAGGCCGGAGAAAACACATTTACATTTTCGGAAATAGAAATTCCGACATTACTTTGAGCCAGAGCACCGGCATCGTTCAATCCATCTCCAATCATCAAAACATTTTTGCCCTGCTTCTGAAGGTTCTCTATAAACGCTAATTTTTGCTCCGGTTTTTGATTAAAAACCAATTCGGTATTTTTTGGGAGTAATTGCTCCAACACTTCTTTTTCGCCTTCGTTATCTCCTGAAAGTACTTTGACTTCGTATTTTTTACTCAATTGACTGAAAAGTTCTTCCAAGCCATCCCGGTATTGATTGTCAAAAATGAATTTCCCGGTGTAAATACCATCGATGCTAACGTATACATTGGTTTGTTTCAGTTGGTTTTCTTCGGCATCGCCAACAAATGAAGCTGAACCAATCCTGATTGTTTTTCCGTTAACGACAGCTTGAATTCCTTTTCCTGTTGTTTCTTCAAAATGGGAAACGGTAGCTATGGGAAATTCGGGCAAGTAATCATACAGTCTTCTACTTAGTGGATGGTTAGAACCTCTTAAGGCGTTTTTCAGTAAAATCAAATCGGATTCCTCAAAGATTCCTTCCTGAACTATGGCCGATTTTTTATGAGTGGTGATGGTGCCGGTTTTATCAAAAACAATAGTGTCTACTTTAGCTAATTGCTCTACTACTATGGCATTTTTAAGATACAATTTACGGTTGCCCATGATGCGCAAAACATTACCCAAAGTAAACGGAGCAGTCAAAGCCAAAGCACACGGACAAGCTACTATCAAAATAGCCGTGAATACATTAAATGCCGTGGTAACATCTATAAAAACCCAATACGTAAACGAAATTATGGCTAATAACAACAAAGCCGGAGTAAAGTAATGGCTGATTTTATCTGTAATGGATTTATGTTTTTGCTCAACTTTTTTCTGAAACACATCGTTACTCCACAACTGGGTCAGATAACTTTGAGATACCGAGAACAGCACTTCCATTTCGATAACTTTACCCAACTGCTTCCCTCCTGCGAAAATTTTATCTCCCGATTTTTTTTCGATGGGAACCGCTTCGCCCGTTACAAAACTGTAATCAATGGAAGCCGAATCCGAAATTAATATTCCGTCAACCGGAATCAATTCCTGATTGCGAATCAGCAGCCTGTCACCCTTTTCAATATCATATACCTGTACCGCTATTTCTTTACCACCGGGCAAAATTTTAGTAATGGCTATAGGGAAATAAGATTTGTAATCGCGTTCGAATGAAAGGAAATCGTAGGTTTTTTGCTGGAATAATTTTCCTAACAACATAAAGAAAATCAAACCGCACATGCTGTCAAAAAAGCCTTGTCCGTAGTTAAAAACGATGTCAACCGTACTTCGGATAAACATTACCACTATACCCAAAGCTATAGGAATTTCAATGTTCAACATGCCTTGCTTAATGCTTTTCCAGGCCGCAACATAATAACCGGAAGCCGAATAAATAAAGGCCGGTAAGGAAAGTAAAAAAATCAGCCAACGGAAAAAATCCTTGTATTGATCAATCCAAAATTCATTGACTTCAAAATACTCAGGAAACGACAACAGCATAATATTTCCAAAGCAAAAAAACGCCACACCAATTTTGTAAATCAGCGAACGATCAACCTTCTTTTTGCCTTCGTCATAATTTTCCAAACTGATGTATGGTTCATATCCAATAGAACAAAGCATCTCCACAATTTCCTGCAGCGATGTTTTTTCGGGATGGTATGTAATACGGACTTTCTTTTCGGGGAAATTAACCTGAGAAGTACTTATTCCTGCCTGAAGCTTTTGTAAATTCTCCAAAATCCAAATACACGAACTACAGTGTATATGAGGAATGTAGAGTGAAACAATATGTGTTG
>CAYPSB010000040.1:0-28020 GCA_964413435.1 uncultured Flavobacterium sp. | reverse complement strand
CCTAACGCTCCAACTATTTATTTAAAACATGATACGCAATCAATCCGTCTATCGGACGGCGGAGTACATTCCCCATTTGGATGCCGTATTGGTTTAAAATGGTTGCCAATTCATCCTTGAGATAAAAGGCAATTGAACCCACAAAATGCACCGGAACGTCCTTATAATTATCGAACTGCATGATGTAATTTTCAACAAATTCCCGCATTTCGGCATAAATAAATTTTTTGCAAAAATCAGTATCCTTGTGCCGGATAATGAACTGGGCAAAAGTAGCCAGGTACGCATTCGGATTGGGCTCTTTGTACAAATTGTGTTTGATGTAATCGGGGTCAACATTGTATTCTTCTTCAAACTCTTTGGCGAGTTCTGCCGGCATCTTCCCAAAATAATAGGCGCGAATCAAATGACGTCCGAAACGGTTGCCCGAACAGTCATCCATAGCAATATAGCCCAGCGACTGCACTTTTTGGTGCAACACTTGGCCGTCAAAATAACTGCAATTGGAACCGGTTCCTAAAATGCAAACGATGGCGGGTTCGTCTTTGGGCGTTGTCGCATAGACCGCGGCATACGTATCTTCATACACCGAAACGACAGCATGGCTGAAATATTCTTTGAACACCTGAGTCAAAAAATTCTTCATGCGATCGGTACCGCAACCGGCGCCATAAAAAAACAAATGCGTGGCTTTGTCTTTGTTGTGCGAAATGTCAAACCGTTCATTCAACCGCGCAATAATAGCTTCTTTGTCTAAAACTTCAGGATTTAACCCCAGTGTTTGCGTGGTAAAAAGAATTTTTCCGGTATCGTCAATAGCAATCCAATCGGCCTTGGTAGAACCGCTGTCTACGAGTAATTTCATAGTGTAGTGTTGTTTTTTTGTTAGACGTAGAGAGAATAGACGGATAGCTAATAGACAAAAAATAGTGTTGGCTCTCGTCAATACCAGTCTATCATCTATCCGTCTCTCATCTATGCTCTTCTCATTTATTTTAATCCGGTTATATAGACTGATAAATCAATCAATTTGCTCGAATATCCGTATTCATTATCGTACCAGGAAACCAATTTAAAGAACGTGGAGTTCAAACCGATTCCGGCTTTGGCATCGACGATAGAGGTTCTGGAATCGCCCACAAAATCCTGAGATACCACATCGTCTTCGGTATAACCGAGTATCCCTTTCATTTCGTTTTCTGAAGCCTTTTTCAATACCGCCATAATTTCATCATAAGTAGTTTCTTTGGCCAACTTCACCGTTAAATCTACAACAGATACATCGACAGGCGGCACGCGGAATGACATTCCGGTTAATTTTCCGTTTAAAGACGGAATTACTTTTCCCACCGCTTTGGCAGCGCCTGTTGAAGACGGAATGATGTTTACACTGGCAGCACGTCCGCCACGCCAGTCTTTGCGCGAAGGGCCGTCAGCCGTCATTTGAGTAGAAGTCGTGGCGTGAACCGTGGTCATCAACCCTTCTACAATACCGAAATGATCGTGGATTACTTTGGCCAAAGGGGCCAAACAGTTGGTGGTGCACGATGCATTCGATACGACCAAATCCGTTGCTTTGGCTTCGGTGTGGTTTACTCCCATTACAAACATAGGGGCATCGGCAGACGGTGCTGAGATGACCACTTTTTTAGCACCACCGGCAAGATGTGCACTGGCGGTTTCCATAGTGGTGAAGAAACCTGTGCATTCCGCTACTACATCAACGTCTATGTCTTTGTCATCCCATTTAATAAGTTTCGGGTCTCTTTCGGCCGTTACTCTGATGTAGCGGTCGTTTACATATAATTTACCGTCTATTACTTCTACTGTACCGTTAAAACGACCGTGTACCGAATCGTATTTTAATAAGTAAGCCAAATGGGCTACATCTAATAAATCATTTATGGCTACTACCTCTACATTATCCCGGTTCATGGTTTCTCTGAAAACAATTCTTCCGATTCTACCGAAACCGTTTATTCCTAATTTTACTTTTGACATTTTCTCTTTATTGTTAATTTATTAATACGCACGAAATCGCCTAGACAAGTCCAAAAGACTTGATCCGAGAACCGCACAATACTTTTTTATGTTGACATGATTTCTGAAACTCTAAGCAACTCACGGTCGATGTCAGAGTTTCCTTTGATGGCTTGTTCTAATGGAGTCAGCACAATTTTATCAGCAATTAATCCCACCATGAAATTGGTTTTACCTTCAATCAGTGATTCCACTGCTTTCACCCCTAAACGGGAAGCCAATACCCTATCAAAACAAGAAGGAGCTCCGCCGCGCTGCATATGACCCAATACCGAAACGCGAATATCGTATTCGGGCAGGTGCTCTTCAATATAATCTTTAAGTTGGAAAACGTTTTTACCCATTTTCTCTCCTTCGGCTACGACTACTATGCTCGATGATTTTCCGGAAGCTTTACTCCTTTGCAGAGATTCTAACAAACGCTCTAATCCTAAATCTTCCTCCGGAATAAGAATTTCCTCTGCTCCCGCTCCGATTCCGGCATTCAGAGCAATGTGCCCGGCATCTCTTCCCATTACCTCAACGAAGAACAGACGGTTGTGTGAACTGGCAGTATCTCTGATTTTATCAATGCACTCCACCACTGTATTTAAAGCAGTATCGAAGCCCAATGTATGACTGGTCCCATAAATATCGTTGTCGATAGTCCCGGGAATTCCCATCACGGAGAAACCGTATTCTTCATTGAAAATCTCGGCTCCGGTAAATGAACCGTCTCCACCAATCACTACCAAAGCGTTTACTCCGGCATTCACCAAGTTTTGATAGGCTTTCTGACGACCTTCTTTGGTCATGAATTCTTTGGAACGAGCCGACTTTAAAATGGTACCACCCTTGTTCACGATATTGTTTACACTGCGGGGACCCATCTCCTTAAAATCACCTTCAATCATCCCTTGGTAGCCTCTGTAAATACCTATACATTCGATGTTGTGATAGGCACAGGTTCTGACCACGGCACGGATGGCGGCATTCATTCCGGGAGCATCACCTCCTGAAGTCAAAACACCAATCTTTTTTATGTTTTTCGACATATTTTAAGTATTAAACGGTAAAATTAGCAAACAAGCGGCATTATTCTGCCCCTGTCTTTAGAATATTGACAAAATCAGGGAAATTCAAACGTTTTCGTTGATAAGTTTTTAGTTTATGCCCAATAAAAGAGACTGTTGCCGCTAATCCTCTGTCGGAACGGCGTCACGGTTTGGATTTGTTTCGGTTTTGCGTTTCTCTTCATTTTTATCCTTGATGCGGATATGATCGGGCAACGGACTGGAATCGTGAATTTCTTCGGTCTTAGAAATAATCTTGTTTAGTTTGGCATTCTTGAACAAACGGTTAACTAATTCTCTGAAAGTATCAAAATCAACTTCGTAAGACAACCCAAGTCCTTGAGTATATCCAATACCCTGACCTATATAAGTAATATCGTTTTCTTTATTAAAAACCCTTAGATTCAGTGTACCGTCCTGATTAACGCGGTATTGCACTTCCACATCACCCACTACGGTCGACTCATTCAATCCTCCGACAGGAACCCCGACTTTTCCATTGACAGTAATGCGGTCATTTATTTTAGAAGAAACCGAAACCCCAAATCGGCCGTCTGTTTCCAATCCGGGCGTTTTATCTGCCGTTACGTAGTCGATACCCAAGTTGAGTTTTCCATTTTCATCCGAGAAGATATCATTGAAAACACTACTCACCTTTTCAAAAGCGATGTTGGAAGTTTGCGATTGATTAACTCCTTCCGGACTCAAAAAACCACCAAAAGCCAACAAATACAAGGCTTGTTTTTGTCGGTTGTCCTTGTCGTTTAATTTATATTGAATTTCAGATTTCAGGGTACTGCCCACCGTTGGGAAATTAATATTAAAATCGGGCTCCGGGCTGGCCAAATTACCTCTGACTTCTATCGACACTTCCACATCTACCTTTTTGTTAAAAGAAGGATTATCAATCAAAACCGCAGGATTGGCTGATGTTTTATAAATAGCTTCCAAATTCAACGTAGCAGCCATTGGATCGCCTGACCAAATGATGGAGCCGCCTTTTTTAACATCAAACTTTTTATCTATTAAACCGCCGTATTTGAAATTATAGGTTCCCGAAATGGCAAGGAAATCACCCCACATCTCAAACTTACCAAGAGTATTTATACGGAATAACAAGGTTCCGAAACCTTTTCCTTTCATACCGTGTCCCGATTCTCTGTTGAGTATTACCTCGATATTGGCATTGTCGGTAATCTCGAAATTGAATTCGAGTTCGAGACCGTTGTAATTTTTGTTTTGAATGATACTCTCTTTGTTCTTTTTCTTTTTTTCCTGCGGTGTCAGGATGTGGATATAACTGTTCTCCTCTACCGCTTCGGCATCGTTAATCGGAATTTTAATATCAGTACCTTTAGCCGATTCAGCATCTACTTTGATCATCAATGCACCGGTCGGTCCTTTTACAGTTGCCGAACCGTTCATAAATGCCTTTCCGTAGTAAGCTGCATCTTCGTGATCAACGGTATTGAGTGCTAAAAGCCTGTCTGAGTTCACTGCCAAATCCAATTGCCAATCCCCGAATTGTTTGTGCTTGATAAAACCGTTGATGCTTCCTTTGGTATTGAACTTCGTGTCCGTGATGTTGGTTTCACGAATGATGAATTTGTTTTCGGTAACATCTACTATCGAGTTGTTTTCAAATGCATAATCGGTGTTGAGATACGGAATGGTCAAACCGGCATCGCTTACAAACAATCTTCCGTTGTAATCTAAATTGTTAATATCGCCATCAATACGGGCATTACCCGAAGCAAATCCGCGAATATTGGTAATAACATCGCCTCCTATTTTCCCCAAAATCCCCAAATTGAATTTATCAAAGTTCAAATCAACATCGAGCATGGTTTTATTATCTACGATCTCAATATCGCCGTTAGCACTAAAGGCCTCTACATTTTGATTTTCCAAGGTAGAATTCAGATAAAATTTACTCAGCGTTTCATCGCCTTTGATATCCAGATTCATTTTACCCAAAGGAATGCCGTTAACCTGTAGGCTGTCTATAATCAGTTTGGACGTTGGTTGAAAAACAGAATTGACTTGCTTGAAATTAATCTTACCGTCCAAATTTCCGTCAAAACGGAATTTCTCCACATCGGGCGTTACTTTATTGAGGTTGACATTGTCAAAAGTAAGCTCTAAATCTTTATTGGATTTACCGTTCCACTTTCCTATGAAATTAATCTTCTGATCGTCATGCGAAACCATCAGATTATTGAATGAAAAATTGCTGAGCTTTTTATCGAAAACTATCTTACTGTTTTCCGGATTTTCGTCTTCATTCAAAAACCACAGATAATCCTTGAATTGCAACTCAGATTTATTAAACCCAATCACATTTTGATTGTCATTGTTGATGGTGTGATAAAAATTCAGGTTGTAAAAGTCATTGCCCTGTTTACCTCCTTTGAACTCAGTTCTGAACTGCAGAGTATCATTGGCAAAAGTGTTAATCATACTGAAATCCCTGATTTTATAATGCTTCGTCTTGATTGAATCCATTTGGATGTAAGCGTTATATAACGGATTTTTATTGTCAATTTGAATCAGAACCTTGTCAAAAGTATTGTTGTAAGCCGTAACGCTGGGCGAATCAAAACTCAGATTGAAATTCTTAGTCTCCGAACCAATGCTTCCTTTGAGGTTTGTATTGGGCGCCAAAGAAATATCGGGATTGAAAATCTCAATGATTTTACTGTGCAGGGCAAAGTTGAATTTCAGATACTGGTTAGGAAGTACTTTGTTCTGCTTGTAATTCGCATAAAAACTTCCCAGTGAATTTTCTACTATTTTTTGAAGTTGGTTGAATTTGTATTTTCCAACGACCGATCCTTCAATAGCATCGGGCGAATTGATGGTAATGGCTCGCTCACCACCGGCATCAAAAGCAGAAGTAACTGTGAGGGTATCCAGAAAATATTGGTCTTTTTTATTCTGATACGACGCATTGGTCAACAATAAATCTCCCTTCAGGTTGTCAAACGAATTGCCGTTGGCCTTTACGACTATATCTCCTTTGAAAACAGCAATGGAATCTTTTATAAAATTCAGTCTGACTAAATTGGCATAATCAATTTTGGAATGAAAATCATATATATTTTCCTTTTTAGATAAATCAACTGTTCCGTTGAAATCCATAAACAGATTGGGATCGTTGACAAAGAATTTACCTTTAAAAATAGGTTCTTTGAAACTGCCGTCTACTATAATTTTAGTGTAATCGTAGCCGTTGTATTTCAAATGATACACATCGCCTACAAAAGAAGTATTCAAATACTTACGCGTAAAACCTTTGCCTTCAACGTCGAGATTCAACGATACTTTACCAATCGTTTTGTCACCGATTAAAGCCCCAACATCAAAACCGTCTAAAATCACATTTCCGTTGTATTTTGCATTGTCAATAGCATCCAAATTTGACATGTGTAAATCGGATTCGACTATTCCCAAAGCCGTGTTCATGACAAAATTGGTATTGATATACGTTTGGGTCACTTCCGCTTTTCCCACATAATTAAACTGACCCAATTTGGACAAAGACGAAGGCAGTTTTTTACCTAATATGTTAGGTAAAAGTTCGGTCAAGTCAGAGTAATTGGAAGATATTCTGTCAAAATCACCTTTCATATAAAATGGAGCCGGAGCTCTTGGAAACAAGTTCCTGAAATTGACATCACCTTTGATGATAGAATTCTTTTGGTCGCGTAAATACAACTTAGTGGCGTAAAAATTATTCAGTGTTCCGTTTATTTTTGACTGTAGATAAAAGGTTTGATTTTTGTCTAATTCATTGTAAAAATGACGGATATCGTTGGTAGATAACATAGCACTGTCAAGGGCTACTTCAAATTTTACTCTGTTATTAAAATCGCTGAAGTCGTGATTGTCTTTGTTGTATTTCAAGACAACCTGTCCTTGCAAATACGACTCAGCCGTTTTCATTGTCAATTTTTCCAATCGGATATTTTTCTTGGTATACGTAAAATCGGCCACCAAATTATCTACCGTAACGCCTCTGTGATCGTGGAATGTCATCGACTCAATTTTGGAGGTCACATTAGGCCCTTTGATTTTAAAATTCTGTAAATGAGCATCAAGTTTGGTAAAATCAGCATCTACGGGATTAGGACGATTTTCATCAATCATAGCGAAACGACTTTTGGTAAGGTAGATGTTTTTTGAAGTCATCAAAAACTTACCGCTTCCTTTCTTACCGTCGTCAAAGGCTTCAATGAACAAGTCTAAACTGGTATCTTTTTCTTTTTTGTACGTTTTGATTTGAAGGTAAAGATTGTCAAAATACAAATCACCGAAAAGCAATTTGCCATTCATTAATTTCCCTAAATCGAGTATGCTGGTTTTAATGCGCTGAGAATAAATCAGGGTATCGTTGTGATGGTCCAGCACCAATACTTTCTTGAGCTTGACACCGCCAAAGAGAGTGATTGCAACTTCATCTACATTGATATTCGTACCGAAATCTTTATTGAGGCGATCGGTAGCATAATGAGCTAGGCTGGTTTGTACTACCGGCAATGAAAGTGCTGTACAAGTAAGCAATAAGAGCAAGAGTAAAGCAGCCAAGGTACGAAGCGCAACCTTTCTGAACTTTTTAAAACCCGTATTTGTCTTATTTTTTTCCAATTATTATAATGACTTCGGAAAGAAAATTACCTTTGCAAAAATGTTTACATTTGAATTTCCTGATGGAGTGTCAAATATAACTCAAAATTCGTGCCTTTTATGCATCCCAAAGAAGTTTTTATTCTTGCCATTGAAAGTTCGTGTGACGATACTGCCGCTGCTGTTTTACGTGGAGAGAAAGTACTTTCGAATGTAGTGGCTCGTCAGAGCATTCATGAAGAGTATGGCGGCGTAGTACCCGAATTGGCTTCGCGAGCACACCAACAAAACATAGTGCCGGTGATTGATGTAGCCTTAAAAAAAGCCAATGTTACCAAAGAACAGCTCTCGGCTATTGCCTTTACCCAAGGTCCCGGACTGATGGGTTCACTATTGGTAGGGACATCATTTGCCAAATCATTGTCGATGGCACTGGGAATTCCGTTGATTGCCGTGAATCACATGCACGCACATATTTTGGCACATTTTATTGACGAGGAAGGGTACGACAAACCGACTTTCCCGTTTTTAGCTTTGACCATTTCGGGCGGACATACTCAAATTGTGAAAGTCAATGACTTCTTCAATATGGAAATCATAGGCGAAACGACTGATGATGCTGTAGGTGAAGCTTTCGACAAAACCGCCAAAATACTGGGACTTCCTTATCCGGGAGGTCCATTGATTGACCAGTTTGCTAAGGAAGGAAATCCTAAAAAATATCCGTTTACCAAACCCAAAGTAGACGGACTTGATTTCAGTTTCTCTGGACTGAAAACACAAATCCTCTATTTTGTACAGAAAAATGTAGCCGCCAATCCGAACTTTATTGAAGAAAATAAAGCGGATATATGCGCTTCGGTACAGCATACCATTATTGAGATTTTGATGGAAAAATTAAAACTGGCCGTTGCCGAAACAGGCATCAAGCAAATAGCCATTGGTGGAGGAGTATCGGCTAATTCAGGCATCAGACAAACCCTTAAGGAAACCGAAACAAAATACGGCTGGAAAACCTTCATCCCGAAATTTGAATACACCACCGATAATGCTGCTATGATTGGTATTGTGGGATATCACAAATTTTTACACGATCAATTCACTAATGCCGGAGTGGTTTCCAAAGCACGAATCGAGTTTTAAGTATGCAGTTATTCTACAATTCTTCCATAAAGCAAACCGACACTTCTTTTGTTTTTGACAAAGAAGAAAGCAAACACATTATCAAAGTTCTCCGTAAAAAAGAGGGTGACATTCTACAGGTAACCAATGGATTAGGATATTTATTCACTACCAAAATAACTATAGCATCTGACAGTAAATGCACCGTAAGGATAGTGTCTTTTGAAAAACAGGAAGCGCCTCAGTTCAAATTGCACTTAGCAGTGGCACCTACTAAAATGAACGAACGCTACGAATGGTTTTTGGAGAAAGCAACCGAAATAGGTATACAAGAGATTACTCCCATCATCTGTGAACACTCGGAACGCAAAGTGATTAAAACAGACCGATTTCAGAAGATTATTGAATCGGCTATGAAGCAATCACTGCACTACTATTTGCCCAAATTAAACGAACCTATAACGTTCAAAGAATTCCTAAAAAAAGAACATTCGGGCCAGAAATTCATAGCTCACTGCGAAGAAACCGATAAAAAAGCACTGAAAAACGAACTGAAAACTCAGGAGGATGTCACTATTTTAATTGGTCCCGAAGGCGATTTTTCTGTTAAAGAAATACAACTGGCCCTTGAAAATAACTTTATTCCGGTATCTTTGGGCAACACACGACTTCGAACCGAAACGGCAGCCATAGTGGCCTGTCATAGTGTTGTTTTTAAAAATGAAGCTTAACCATTTGATTATGAAAAGAGTATTTTTGCTGTGTTTATTGCTTTCCACACTCACCTATTCTCAGGAAATTGCTTTATTAAAATACAACGGAGGTGGCGATTGGTACGCTAATCCAACGTCATTACCCAACCTGATTAAATACGCTAATCAAACCATCAACACCAACATAAAACTCAAACCGGCGACCGTAGAACCGGGAAGCCCCGAAATTTTTTCGTATCCGTTTGTACACATGACCGGCCACGGAAATGTGGTTTTCAGCGATGCCGAAATAAACAACCTTAGGAATTACTTATTATCAGGTGGTTTTTTACACGCTGATGACAATTACGGTATGGATCAATACATTCGCAGGGAAATTAAACGCATTTTTCCGAATAACGATTTGGTTGAAATTCCGGGTAATCATCCGATATTCCAAAAACCCAATGTATTTGCCAACGGATTGCCTAAAATTCACGAACACGACGGAAAACGTCCACAAGCATTTGGTATATTCATAGACAACCGTTTGGTATTATTATACACTTACGAATGTGATTTAGGCGATGGATGGGAAGACCCGGAAGTGCACAACGACCCTAAAGAAGTAAGAGAAAAAGCACTCAAAATGGGAGCTAACATCTTAAATTATATCTTCAAAAACTAAAAAATATCAGTTTTTACTTCTTTAAATTGTAAAGTCTTCATTGATTTTAAAAAAGTTCATGGATTTGTTGAAAAGTTAATTTAAATTATTCTTAAGTTGATTCAATATTTCATAACATTGCTTCAGCTATTTAACTTTAAAACCAAATAATAATGAAAAAAATAGGCTTATCATTAGCAACTTTACTACTCTTATTTTCTTGTCAAAAAGAAGACAACGCAGTTAATACTGAGGCTAAAACAGTATTGAGAACTTGTGCCTCCCAAGAAGTATTGGAAAGACAATTAAGAGAAGATCCTAGTTTAGCTTCTAAAATGGCCCAGATTGAGGCTTTTACAGAAAATGCTTTATTACGCAAAGACCGATTAGTAAACGGAAAAATTGAAATTCCGGTAGTTGTGAATGTATTGTATCGAACTGCAGCTGAAAATATATCGCTGACACAAATTCAATCACAAATTGATGTATTAAACAAAGATTTCAACGCCTTGAATACCGACTATAATCAAGTTCCTACTCTTTTCTCAGGAGTTAAAGCCAATGTAGGTATATCATTTGTCTTAGACCAAGTAAACCGAAAATCAACCACCAAATCCTCTTGGGGAACGCGTGATGCTATTAAAAAAACCAAACAAGGTGGTTTAGACCCAACCAGCCCGACAACCAAATTGAACCTTTGGGTTGGAACTATTGGCGGCGGAATTTTGGGTTATGCACAATTCCCGGGAGGCTCTTCAGCTACTGACGGAGTAGTGATTGACCCATTGTACTTTGGTGTAACCAGCAATTCAAGTTCAAGCTACCCTTATAATTTGGGAAGAACTGCTACTCACGAAGTAGGACACTGGCTTAACCTAAGACACATTTGGGGTGATGCTACTTGCGGAAACGACTTAGTGGCTGATACGCCTTCACACAATGCTCCTAATTACGGAGTACCAACTTACCCACATTACAGCACATGTACCGGCACTCCGGTTGAAATGACTATGAACTACATGGACTACACAGACGACCGAGGTATGTATATGTTCACTTTGGGTCAAAAAGCCCGTATAGATGCAATCTTCACTTCGGGTGGACCGAGAGTATCTTTTGCACAGCCATAATACTTATTTTATATTTTTTGTAAAAAAACCTGCTACTTCTGGCAGGTTTTTTTTATACTTGTTGCCACCAAAAAAGAAATAATGCACACTTTGCTGACCAAAGAAATTCAGAGTTTTATAGTACAGCATACCGATGCGGATGTCGCTGCTTTAGCTTTGCAGAAAAACAAATTTCCCGATACGGATTGGACTGCTATTCTGAACCAAATTGGAGCCAGACAAAAAGCAAAAACAAAATTACCTACTTGGTTCAAGTCCGAGAATATTCTGTATCCGTCTAAAATTTCGGTGGAACAAACTTCATCAGAAAAAACAGCCGCTTATAAAGCAGCATTAGTCTCTGGCGAAATGTTAATAGATTTGACGGGCGGATTTGGGGTAGACGATTTTTATTTTGCCCAAAAAGTAACTCAAGTCATTCACTGCGAAATTAACGCCGAACTTTCGGCTGTCGTAAAGCACAATTTTAAGATTCTAAAAGCCATTAATATTGAATGTATTACCGGTGACAGTACTTTGGTATTGCAGAAATTAAATCAAAAACCGGATTGGATTTATATTGATCCTTCCCGTCGCAATGAAGCGAAAGGCAAAGTATTCATGCTCAAAGATTGCCTGCCGAATGTTCCTGAATTGCTCGATTTTTATTTTGAGTCGACTTCAAACATCATGATTAAAACAGCTCCCATTCTGGACATTACCGCCGGTTTATCAGAGCTAAAGTTTGTACGCGAAATTCATTGTGTTGCGGTTGACAATGAAGTAAAAGAATTACTTTGGATTCTGGGAAAAAACCATACAGAGTCCGTCAAAATGGTAACGGTTAATTTGATAAAGGATCAAACACAATCGTTTGTTTTTGAATTGAACACTAATGAGAAACCTGTTGCTTACGACCTACCTAAACAGTATTTATACGAACCTAATGCTGCCATAATGAAATCAGGTGGTTTTGATGAAATCACAGCTCAATTTGATGTTGAAAAACTCCACCAACACTCTCATTTATATACGTCTGACAAACAGATTGAATTTCCGGGCAGGATTTTTAGAATAGAACAAAGCATCGGCTATAACAAAACTGAAATGAAAGAATTCCTGGAGAATAAAAAAGCCAATATTACCACACGGAACTTCCCTGATTCGGTAGAAATCATTCGAAAAAAATGGAAAATCAAAGACGGAGGAAATCTGTATTGTTTTTTCACAACTGATGCAACTAATAACAAAATAGTTTTACTTTGCAGCAAAATATAATCCCCATGAAAAATCTTGTAGCAACCTTTTTCCTGTTGTTCAGTTCACTTGTTTTGGCACAAAAACCGTGTGAAATTGACACGAACGTCAATGACAGTTTAGGAACCTATAAATCAACCAAACAACAATTAATTTTTGAAAGAAATTTTGCCGGAAATTCCAACAGCATATACTTTTCCTTATCAAATACCAATGGCGTTTTGGCTGTTGAAGTTCAGTTTTTGCAAAAAAGTCATGATTTTATAAAAGCCAATTGCTTGGATGCAGGCAGTAAAATTTTCCTTCAACTCAACAACGGGAAAATTGTTACGCTATTGCACACCGGTAATGACACATGCGGAACTTTGATTCGGGATGACAAAAATGCTAATAACCGAGTTATGAGCGGTACTTTTTTGTTTGCTAAAGAAAACTTTGAAGAGCTAAAAACGTCTCCGGTTACTTTTATGCGAATCAAATACTCAGGGGAAACCATCGATTATCCGTTTAAGACCAAATTAGTTTCGGAACTGAACCATTCAACTACCGAACCCGAGAAATACTTTATTGATTATTTAAAATGTATCGAAAATTAGTTTTCACACTTCCATTTTAAATTAGATACCTCATCGGCCGAACTGTTGATTAAGTTGTAATGCCACCACTCGGAGTCAAAGGACTTGAAGTTGTGCTGCAGCATGATTTCTTTTAAAAACTTTCGATTAGCTAAAACCTCATCGGAAAGATTTTGATAATTATGGCCAGCCTCAATACCGAAAAAATCAAACTTCGTTCCCATATTCAGCTCTGTCCCCAGCGAATCAACCAAAGAAATATCTACAGCTCCCCCTTTGTTGTGTATAGAACCTTTCTTCGGATTGGCAACGTAATTGGCATCGGGAACAATTTTCCACATTTTTTTTTGAATATCGCGCGGACGGTAACAATCGTATAGTTTGATGCGGTATCCTTTGTTCAGAAAGGCTTTATTAGCTTCTAAAAGCGATTTAACGGTTTTTACTTTCAAAAAACATTCGGCACAAGGATAAACCTGTTTGTTGAGAAAATTATCAGCAGTTGCATACTTCATATCATACACGAAATCATTGCTGTAATTTTTGAGATTGACAAAAACATTATCATCTTTCTCTTTGGTAATATCTAATAAATCGGCAGATTTCTTGGAATCGAGATACGTTGATTTACAGGAAACCAAAGAAAACAGAAATAAGAATGAAAGAGTTTTTTTCATGAATTATACCTCATCACTGGTAAACGTTATAAAACTTTTCTTTTTATACGGTCGGATGATTAAACGCCCTTCGCGGTCAAACCGAACATAATTGTAAGCCCAATTGAGGAAAACTACCGCTTTGTTTTTAAAGCCGATGAGCGAAATAAGATGCACAAACATCCAAACAAACCAGGCAAATACACCATTAAAATGGTAATGAGGTAAGTCGACTACCGCCAAATTTCGCCCTATCGTTGCCATGGAACCTTTATCGTTGTATTCAAAAGGTTTCATTTTTTTACCATTCATCAATTGAATCAAATTATCTCCTAACAATCTTCCTTGTTGCATAGCCGGTTGTGCCATCATCGGATGACCATACGGAAATTTTTCGGTTTCCATAGAGGCAATATCTCCAATGGCAAATATGTTTTCAAAGCCCTTTACCTGATTGAACTCATTCACCCGAATTCGGGCTACCCTTTCGACCAAACTGCTGGCCGGTAAACCAAAAACGACCGCTCCCTGAACTCCGGCCGTCCAAATAACGGTGGCCGTTTCAAAAGTTAAATCAGAATCTGTAGTTATGGTTCTTCCGTCATAATTGGTTACCCGAACATTTTTCCAAATTTTGACTCCTAATTCGAGTAAAAATTTTTCAGCAGCTTGCGAAGATTTCTCACTCATGGTGCTCAAAACCCGGTCATCACTCTGCACCAAATTAATTTGCATTTTGGAAATATCGAGGTCAGGATAGTCTTTTTGAAGGATTGCCTTTTTCATTTCTGCCAAGGCTCCGGCCAACTCTACTCCGGTAGGCCCCGCTCCTACCAATACAAAATTGATTAAAGCGTTGCTTTCGCTGGCATCTTTGGTCAAAACCGCCTGCTCGAAATTCTCCAAAATCAAACTGCGTATGTTCAATGATTGCGGAATAGTCTTCATTGACATGGAATTGCGCTCGATTTCCTTGTTTCCGAAGTAATTAGTTTTAGATCCGGTGGCTATAACCAAGTAATCATAGTGCAAATCACCGATTTCTGAGATTATTTTTTGATTTACCGTATCAATTTCTTTTACGCTGGTCAATCGGAAATAAAAATCTTTATACCCCTGAATAACTTTGCGAATGGGATAAGCAATAGAACCCGCCTCAAGTCCACCCGTAGCTACTTGGTATAACAACGGCTGAAAGGTGTGGTAATTGTGTTTGTCTATCAGCACCACCTGAACATTTTTGTTTTTGAGTTTTTTAGCCAGCTCAATACCGGCAAAACCTCCCCCTATAATAACGATGCGTTTTTGATTCGTTTGAGGTATGTTCATGGTTTGATAAGCTGATTGTTATTTATTAGGAAATGTGACTTCTCCTTGCCAATTCATGAACCCTCCTTCTAAATTATAGGTGTGTTCAAAACCCATTTGACTCATGATATTGCAGGCTTGGGCACTTCGGCTTCCGGCACGACAGTACACATAGTAGTTTTTCGTTTTATCTAAAGCATCTATTTCGTAGATAAACCCTTGCCCTTTGTAAATATCGATATTAATTGAATTCGGAATAATGCCCTCCTGACATTCGTCTAGGGTTCTGACATCAAGAATCACGGCGTTCGTATCGGCGGCTAGTTGGTTGGCCCAGTCTTGTTGTGATAAATTCATAGTACTTTATTTTATGTAACAAATATAATGGTTTTAGCTGTTTAAACCAGCTGAATACAATCACAATCTGTAATGTCATTTTAAACATTAACAAAAAAATAACATAATATTTGTATATACAAATATAAAATGCTTTACATTTGTACCTACAAATATTGTAATGGTAATTATGAAAATTGAAGACATCATAAAATCGACAGTAGCTATGGAAGACTCTAAAAGAGTCATCCTAAATATCATGTATACTCAAAACGTGATAAGCGACAAGTTCAATGAAATCATGAAACCTTATGATTTATCGAGTGAACAATACAATGTCCTGCGTATACTCCGAGGGCAGAAAGGCAAACCGGCCAATATGTGCATCATACAAGAGCGCATGTTAGCCAAAAGCAGCAACACCACCCGATTGATTGACAAACTATTACTGAAAGATTTCGTGACCCGTGAAGTTTGCCCGGACAACCGAAGAAAAATAGAAGTACTGATTACTCCAAAAGGTTTGGATGTGTTAGCCGAGCTTGACCCAAAAGTGGACGAACACGAGAAGTTTTTTGCCAAAAATTTGAATCAAGAAGAATTAGTACAACTAAACAATTTATTAGAAAAATACCGAACAATTTAATTAAATCATATTATGAGCAACTTTATAAAAAACGCTAACTGGCGCTACGCCACCAAAAAATTCGATCCGACCAAAAAGGTATCTGATCGCGACTTAGAAACTTTAAAAGAAGCTATTCGTCTGAGTGCTTCTTCCTACGGGCTTCAACCCTACAAAGTCTTAATTATTGAAAATCCTGAAATCAGAGCCAAATTGCAACCAGTTGCCTGGGGTCAATCACAGATTGTTGAAGCTTCGCATTTATTGGTATTTGCCAACATCACTGATTTTGGCGATAATCAGATAGATGAATACATTGAGAATGTCGCCTCTACACGAGGATTACCTACTGATGCTTTAAAAGGCTACAGCGACTTCATGAAATCAAAGATTTCAACGTTACCGTTGGAGAAGAGAAATGTATGGACTTCAAAACAAACCTACATCGCATTAAGCAATTTACTGAATGCAGCGGCTGAGTTAAATATTGATGTTACCCCTATGGAAGGCTTTGAACCGGATCAGTTCAATGAAATTCTAGGACTTACAGATTTAGGCCTGAACACCTCTCTGGTGGCAACTATTGGGTACCGTCATGAAGAAGACGCCACTCAAAACTACGCCAAAGTGCGTAAATCAAATGAAGAATTATTTATCAATTTATAATCAATAACTAAAAACAATTAAAAATGAAAAACTTAAAAACAATTGCCATCGCATTATTTGTAGCTTTAGGAACTACAGTAGCCACAGCTCAAGCAAAGAAAATCAACGCTGAAAAAAGCACTATCAATTGGTTGGGTAAAAAAGTAACCGGAGAGCACAGTGGTACTGTAAACTTTAAAGACGGAATGTTAATCTTTAAAAACGGAAAAGTAGCCGGCGGAAACTTCACTGTAGACATGACGTCACTTACCTCAACAGATTTATCAGGGGAGTGGAAAGACAAATTGGATGGTCACTTGAAATCAGAAGATTTCTTCGGAACTGAAAAATTCCCAACTTCTACATTAAAATTCACTAAAATTGCCACAAAAGCAAAAGGTGTATATACTATAACCGCTGATTTAACCATTAAAGGAATTACAAACCCGGTTACTTTTGATTTGGTTACCAAAGGAAATACTGCCACTTCAACATTAAAAATCAACAGAACTAAATACGGAATCAAATACGGTTCAGGTAGTTTCTTTGACAATCTTGGAGACAAAACCATCAACGATGATTTTGATTTAACAGTAAACTTACAATACTAATCACAGGGAAGAACCGCTGTGAAAAAGCAACCTCGAAAAGAAATTTTCGAGGTTTTTTATTTTGAAAAACGAAATAATTAATATAATTTGATCATTTACTTGGATAAGTATAAAACACTGGTTTTTAAAATTATACTACAAAATTTATCTGTGCAAAAAACAACAAAACGAACCCGTCATAAGGTTAGATAAAACTACTTACCTTTGCACACAACCAACAGCACCTTAGGACATACAAAACCATGCGTACGAAAATAGCCGTTATCGACAACTACGACAGCTTTACTTATAATCTGGTTCATTATCTCGAAGATTTGGACGCAGAAGTAACGGTTTTTCGCAACGATGAATTGGAACTGCAGGAATTGGAACCTTTTGATAAAATTTTACTCTCTCCGGGGCCTGGAATTCCGGATGAAGCGGGTTTCTTAAAAGAGATTATTGCCGCGTTCGCCTCTAACAAAAGCATACTGGGAATTTGTTTAGGGCAACAAGCAATAGCCGAGGTTTTCGGGGGAAGCCTGAACAACCTGAATAAAGTATATCACGGCGTGGCAACTCGTGCAATCCAAACAGTTTCCGATGAATCGCTTTTTGATAACATTCCCAGTGAATTTGAAATAGGCCGTTATCATTCATGGGTAGTCAATAAAATTGATTTTCCTGAAGTTATGGAAATTACCTCAATTGATGCTGATGGTGAAATTATGTCTGTCAGACATCGCTTTTTTGATGTAAAAGGCGTGCAATTTCATCCCGAAAGTGTACTTACTCCGCACGGAAAAACCATACTGAAGAACTGGCTCAGTACATAAGCCCTTATTCATCCATAGCAAGCCTGCTTTTATTCCTATGTTTTTGTGTTACTGAATTCATAATTCAAATCATTCTTTACGGCGAGAATTGAATTAAAAATCGCTTCCGAGTTTGGTTTTAAACCTCAAAATGTACACTTCACAATCCTTAATTAACCACATTAAATTAAGGTGTAATCATTTTTACTTTCAAAAAAAATAAATCTAAATTTTACTTTATATAATTACAACTAAATTATTGATAATTATAATTTTAAATGTTTGATATAGGTTTTATCTATGATGCTTTTTTACATTAAATAAATGTTAAAATTAATTTAAACAAACGTTTGATTTAAACAAATGTTTAATTTTGTCCCCGATTTAATTCATAACAAGTATGACTGAATTTAATGAAAAGCAAATTGAAATTCTTCAGGTAGCGGAACAGTTGTTTGCCGAAGAAGGATTTGACGGTACTTCGGTTAGAGATATAGCCAAAAAGGCCAACATTAACGTTGCCATGATTTCTTATTATTTTGGCTCCAAAGAAAAGCTACTGGAAGCTTTAGTTCTTTATCGCATTTCAAGTATGCGTCTGCATCTTGAAAATCTGTACCAGGAAAACATCTCTCCTATCGAAAAAATTGAAAAGCTTATAGTGTACTACATCGAACGCGTCAACAAAAATCGTTGCATGTATCAGATACTCCATTTTGAACTATCGAATAAGAAAAGAGAAATCAATCTGGAAGCTTTTACAAAAGTTAAAAACCAAAACCTCAAATTTCTTGAGGGTATTATCAAAGAAGGTCAGGAACAAGGGATGTTTCAATCTGATGTTAACGTGACTCTACTACCTACCATCATCATCGGAAGTTTCATCCATTTTCAAATGAACAAAGTGTACTACAAAGAAATTTTGGGATTACAAACCGAAGAAGACTTTGAAAATTACGTTCTGAACGATTTGACTGCACACATTCAAAAAACCATTAAAGCCCTTTTAATATATGAAAAATAACCAAACACTGCTTCTCGCCTTTTTCCTCTTGCTGGTAGTTAAAACCCACGCACAAGAGAAAAAGCTGCTTACCCTTAAAGAAGCCATAGAAATAGCAGTAACCAACAGTGATGCGGCTAATTTGGCCAAAACCAAAGTTGAAAGTTCTAAATTAGAACTGGACAATGTAAAAAACAACCAATATCCGAGTGTAAAAGCATCAGGGCAATACCTTCGTTTGTCGAGCGCTCATGTTGATTCTAATTTGTCTTCCAACAGTTCTTCTTCGTCCGGACCGGCCGCTCCTTTGAAAGTAGACCAATTGATGTTGGGACAAGTCAATGTAGCCATGCCGCTTTTTAACGGTTTTAAGCTAAAGAACAGCATCAAGGAGTCGGAAAGCATGTATAAATCCGAAACCTTCTCTGAAAAGCATTCTAAAGAGCAAATAGGATTGGAAGTGGTAGAATTGTTTGCTAATCTTTACAAAGCACAACAAATGACTACTCTTATTGAAGACAATTTGAAAACAGCACAGCAAAGAGTAAAAGATTTCAAAGCCATGGAAGAAAATGGTTTGATTGCCCGTAACGATTTGCTCAAAGCACAACTGCAGGAATCCAATGTACAGTTATCTTTGGATAATGCCAAGAAAAACACAGCTATTGCCAATTTCAAATTGAACACCTTATTAAAACTTCCGGAGAATACTCAAATTGATATTGATATTGAAGCGGTAAAAAGAGACATGCAAAGCAGTCGTGGACTTGCTGCAACCGGTGAAAGAAACGATTTAAAATCGTTGGAACTGAAAAAATCAGCTGCCGATAGCGCCGTTAAAATAGCCAAAGGAAACTACTACCCTTCTCTATCCTTGACCGGAGGTTACATTGCCTTTGATTTAAACAATGTGCTTACCGTTACCAATGCCATGAATGTAGGTGTGGGTGTTTCTTATGATTTGTCCAATATCTTCAAAAACAGCAAACAGGTTAAATTAGCCCAAAGCAGAGCGAAAGAAACCCAGTTGGCCGTAAACATGATGACGGAACAAATCAAGGAAGAAACGTTTCAGGCACAGGAGAACTACAATCTGTCTTTGAAACAAAGTCTGGTATATGACAAGGCTGTTGAACAAGCCTCTGAAAACTACCGCATTGTAAAAGATAAATACGACAACAATCTTTCGACTACGAATGATTTGCTTGAAGCCGATTTTGAACAATTACAAGCTAAAATCAATCAGGCTCTTTCCAAAGCCGATGTGGCTCAGAAGTATTACGAACTGCAATTTGCCACCGGTACACTAACCTCATCCTTAAACATCACTCAAAACTAAAATTTTCAAAAACCATGGAAAATAAAAAAACAAATAAAAAGTTCACATTAATCTTTATCGCCTTTCTTGTGATAGGTCTTACGTACGGTGGTTATAAATACATTCATTCTTTGTCGCACGAGACTACGGATGACGCTCAATTAGCCAAAAAAATGAATCCGATTATTCCGAGAGTCGGAGGGTATATCACTAAGGTTTTGGTAAAAGACAACGATGTTGTAAAAAAAGGTGATACTCTTTTTGTTATCGACAACAGCGACTATATTGTAAAGGTTGAAGAGGCAAAAGCGGCATTATTGGCGGCTCAAAGCAATTTAGAAGTTGCCAAAGCCGATATTGGTTCGGCACAAGCCGGCGTTTCGGTATCTGATGCCAATGTGCAATCGGCTTACGGAAACATTGAAACTGCCAAAATCAGACTCAGAAGAGCTGCAGCCGATTATGAGCGCTACAGCAATTTGTATAAAAATCATTCGATTACCAAACAACAATTTGAACAGGCCGAAGCCGCCAAGCAAGAAGCAGAAAGCCAAGTAAGAATACTGCAGGAGCAACAAAAAGCCTCTTCGTATCAAAAATCGGTGGCGACTTCTAAATCGAATGTGAGCAGCAAACAGGTTTTAGTGGCAGAAGCTAACGTGAAAAAAGCACAAGCTGCACTTGAAGCGGCCAATCTGAACTTAAGCTATACCGTTGTTACCGCTTCTATTGACGGACAAATTTCGACCGTAGACCTTCAACCGGGTCAATTGGTTCAACCGGGACAATCATTGTTTTACATTGTAAACAACAACGAAATGTGGGTTGTAGCCAATTTCAAAGAAACCCAATTGAACAAAATGCGTCAGGGCCAAAAAGTAAAACTGAAAATTGATGCATTTCCGGGAACCGATTTTGAAGGCGAAATCAGTTCGTTCTCACCGGCTACCGGATCTAAATTCTCTCTTTTGCCTCCTGACAATGCTAGTGGAAACTTTGTGAAAACGGTACAACGATTACCGGTAAGAATCAATTTTACAGCGAATAACGATAAAGAAAAATTACAATTGCTCCGCTCAGGAATGAATGTGGATGTGGATGTGATTTTGAACTAATTGCGAATTAAAGACTAATCCTTTATTAAAATGGCAAAAGCAGCAGTAGTCCAGGACGACTTAGTAGAATATGGCTTTCGCAGGATAATCATTACCATCACAGCGGTGCTTTGTGCCTTGCTCGAAATTGTTGACACCACCATTGTAAACGTGGCCTTAAACAATATGCGTGGTAGTTTGGGTGCTTCGCTTACCGATGTGGCCTGGGTGATTACCGCCTATGCGATTGCCAATGTAATTGTGATTCCGATGACCAGTTGGTTGTCGCAACAATTTGGGCGCAGGAATTATTTTGCCGCATCAATCATTATTTTTACCGTAGCCTCTTTCATGTGTGGTAATGCCGACAATATTTGGGAGTTGGTTGCCTTTCGATTTATTCAGGGTTTGGGTGGTGGTGCCTTGCTGGTAACTGCGCAAACAATTATAACCGAAAGTTACCCGATTGAAAAACGAGGTATGGCTCAGGCTATTTATGGTATGGGGGTTATTGTGGGCCCTACATTGGGTCCGCCTTTGGGAGGTTATCTGGTAGACCATTTTTCGTGGCCTTACATTTTTTACATCAATGTACCCATAGGAATCATTGCCGCTTTATTGACGTTGACCTTTGTGAGAAGTCCGAAGTATGGTGAAAAACTAAAAGCTAATCAAGTTGACTGGATTGGTATTGTATTGCTCTCTGCCTTTATTGGCTCGCTGCAGTATATTTTAGAACATGGGCAGCAAGACGACTGGTTTAACGACAATACGATTAAAACCCTGTCGGTAATCAGCGGTTTAGGATTATTCTTCTTTATTTGGCGACAATTGACTTATGCCTTTCCGATTGTAAACCTGAAAGTTCTTAAAGACAGCAACCTGAGGGTTGGTGTAATCATGAGTTTCATCATGGGATTCGGGTTGTATGGTTCTACTTTTATCATTCCTATTTACACCCAATCTATTTTGGGATGGACAGCCACTGATGCCGGATTGCTTTTAGTTCCGAGTTCAATTACGGTGGCTATTATGATGCCCATGATTGGTCAACTGATTCAACGCGGGGTACCTCAAACCTATTTGGTGGCATTGGGATTTTTGGCATTCTTTATTTTTACCTATTGGATGCACAACATCATGACTCCTGATACCGGTGAAGAACACATGTTTTGGCCTTTGATTGTTCGCGGTCTTGGGTTAGGATTGCTCTTTGTGCCTATTACTACCCTTTCGCTTTCCGGGCTAAAAGGAAAAAGTATTGGAGAGGGAGCAGCATTTACCGGAATGATGCGTCAGTTAGGCGGTTCTTTCGGAATTGCAATCATCACTACGTTTTTAGCGCGTTTCGGACAGGAACACCGTGTGAACCTGATTGCCCATCTGGATATGACCAAAGTTAACGTACAAGACCGACTCCACGCGCTACAAAGAGGTTTTATGGCCAAAGGATTCAGTCCTGATGTAGCCCTGCAAAAAGCATATAAAGTTCTTGATTTTGGTGTAACCAAACAAAGCACCGTGCTTTCTTACATGGATGTGTTTCTGTATTTGGGTGTGTTATTCCTCATCTGTATACCGTTTATTTTATTGATTAAACAGAATAAGAAAAACAAAGTAGACCTGAGCGAAGCCATGCACTAAAATCCTAATTTACAAGTTATTAACAATTTATATCTTTTCTGAAAACAATTTCTTAAATTTGGTTAAAAGCTGTCAGAACCACTAACCTTTAAATCAAATTATCATGGGAATTTTTGGTAACAGAGAGAAGAAAATCATTGAGGAACTCCACAAGAAAAGTGAAGATCACTGCAAAGAAATCAGCAAAGAAATCGATGAATTGTTAGACGAACTGAAAACGGATTACAACGAGAACCGAGAAGTGGTTAAAGAATTCTCTTCGTTTGTAGAGGAATTGAAAACAAAACTCAGTGCGGAAGATGCCAACAAACTTTTAGATTTTTCCAGACGTTTGAGCAAAGTAAAGCGGTGTGCCAAAAAAGGTGTTGAGGCCATGAGAGAATTGGCCAGAGACCAGCGAAAGGTAACCCGGGAAACCAGTATGGAATACGAAGAATACTTTTATATGAAATAAAAAAGCTCCCAAAAGGGAGCTTTTTTATTGCCCTTCGACAGGCTCAAGTGTGGCCAGCGATATTCTTTGGTGGTCATATGCTTAGTTAAATTCTGTTTTAAATCAATTATCGGGTGAAAACCAATTTATTTCCTTTGCTTAGATTGGCATCGTAGGCATATCCTTCGTAATTGAATCCTTTGATATCATCCAATGTTTCGGCATTGGTATCTATGATGTAGCGCACCATCATCCCCCTAGCCTTTTTGGCAAAAAAACTAATCATTTTGAGTTTACCGTCTTTATAGTCTTTAAATTCCGGTGTGATTACGGGTACTTTTAGTTTTTTAGTATCGATTACATCAAAATACTCGTTGCTGGCCAAGTTGAGAAAGAGCTCTTCTTTTTCCAGGTCGGCGTTCAATGCTTTTGTAACAGTGGTTTTCCAAAACTCGTAGAGGTTTTTGTTTTTCCCAACAGGTAATTTGGTTCCCATTTCCAGTCGATAAGGCTGTATTAAATCTAATGGTTTCAGTATACCGTAGAGACCTGAGAGTATTCGGAGTTTGTTTTGTATTGCCTCTATTTTTTCGGATGAAAGTGTATAAGCATCTAAACCAATGTATACATCGCCGTTGAAAGCAAAGACAGCCGGGCGGGCATTGGCAGGTGTGAAAGGCGTTTGCCAATCCTGATTGCGCTGCCAGTTGAGTTCGGCCAGTTTTTCGGAAATATCCATCAGTTCGGACAGCTGTTTTGGTTTTTTCTTTTTGAGTACTTTTTGGATGGTCTCTGATTGTTTTAAAAAGGCAGCTTCTGAGTAAAGACTTGTTGGAAGAGGCGTTTCAAAGTCTAACGATTTGGCGGGCGATATTACAATTTTCATAGGAGCTTTATTTTGGTATGTATGGAGTCAAAAATACAAATTAGCTGCTGAAAATCCATACGGCAAAATGATTTGTTTGGATGTAGTGATGTTATAAACATTGCTTGAAATTATGTAACAGCAAACCCCGCACAGCTTGTACATTTGAAGCATCAGATGGTAACTACCAAGTTACTTTAAATGGATGGAGGTATGAAAAAAATTATTCTGTTGTTGGGTATTGCATTATTGGTTTCCTGTAAAAGCAAAAACGGAGCTGTTGACCGGGCTATTGAAATTGTTAAGGCCGAGGATGTAGACATGGTGAAGAAAGACCGGGCTTATGAATTGGGTAAACGGGTACTTGAAGCGTGTAATACTTCGCGGTTTAAGCCTTTCAGTACTAGTGAAGCTACCGAGAAAGTACGACAGAATGCCACCAAAGAAAAGATATCGAGTACGTGTCAAAAGATAAACCTTCGTTACGGAAGGTTCAAAGGTCTTACCCTGATTGAGATTACTCACAACAAGGATACCGACGAGTATGTGTTTCGTTACAGCATTGATTATGAGAAAAAGTACTTTAAGAAAGAGCTTAAAGTGACTGTTAATGCTGATAACAAAGTATCGGGGATTGCTACGCTGGAAGTTCCGGTTAAGCCTATGTAATTTGTTTTATGACTCTATTTCAAATTATACTTATCTTCCTTCCGATTGTTTATAAAAGTTCCTTCCTTCTTTTGTTTTTGTAAGTAAAAATCTCTATTTTTATATTTTAATTCCATACTTTATGTCGTTAAGCATCAGGAAGATATGGCATCGTGAGGGGTTCAGGATTGGTGTTTTTTTTGATTATGATTCGAAAAAAGTGGCGCTTCTGAAAGGCATCGGGGCTAAATACAGCAAAACAAATTCGTGCTGGTATCTTGATTATGATATAGAGTCGTACAGGCGGTTTAAATCGGTTTTTAGTGATTTTAGTATTGACCCAACTTCGGATTTAGTTTCAATTGCATCGGTGACCGGCAGTAGTCGTGACCTTTCACCCATAGCAGCATGCGAAAGTCAGTTAGGTTTGCCGGCGGCAGACAATCCTGAACATAAGGTACCTGTGAAGGCACTTGATCAAAATTTGCAATTGAAGTTATTGGAGAACATTGGCAAATACTGGGTTTTTAAAATGAGGTACCATCAGGAAACGAGCAGGGCTTTGTTAAAAATTAAAGGAGTTTACTGGAACGAAAACTACCGCTGTTATATGGCTTTGCGCAACCCTAAGGTAAAGGCGGCTGTAGAGCAAGTGTTACAGGTTTTTCCATTTTTCGGAGAAGATTATACCTCTAAAGATGTAACTTTCAGGGGTGCCTATGTGAGGATTGCTCCGCATCCTGAAGCTATCTCTTGGATGGAGGTACATGTACCCAAGTTAGCGGAGGTTCATGAAAAGATCAAACGATTTGCCATGGCGAGGTTCAGCAAAGAGAAGAACTGTTACTTGTTGCCGGCGGCTCCGTTGGTTTATGACAGTATACAGTTGCAGTTGGAGGCTATGGAAGTGAGTCTGATAAATGAATTGCCGGAAGACTATTTGCAAAAACAGCATTTGCCTAATAAAAAGCAACTCGATTTGGTAAAGGCGAAACAGTTGTTATTGAATCAGGTTTCGGCTTCGGGTCGCGAGTATGTGATGGATATGATGGACACTTTGCTGGCTTTGAATTACAGCAGTTCGACCATGCGGGGGTATACGCAAAGTTTTATTCAGTTTCTGCGTCATTTTGGCTACCGGAATCCTGAGGAGATTATGCCCAAAGAGATTATCAAGTTTTTGGGATCTTTGATGGAGCGGGGGCTTTCGGCCAGCTCAGGGCACAGCATGGTGAACGGATTGCATTTTTATTATCAGCAAGTTTTGGGCAAAAACGAATACGAGTTTAAACTGCCCCGACCTAAGAAAGAAAAGAAATTGCCGGTGGTACTGACGATGGAGGAATGTTTGCGGATTTTCAGGGTGGTTGATAATCCGAAGCACAAACTGTTATTGCTGATAGGATATGGTGCCGGACTGCGGTTGAGCGAAATTGTAAATTTGCAGTGGAGCGATATTCATTTTGAGGAATATAAAATACACATCAAAAACGCAAAGGGCAAGAAAGACAGGATGGTGATGCTGCCCTACTCTATTGTTCAGTCGTTGTTGATATACAAAGAACTTTATAATGGGAAGCACTATGTTTTTGAGGGGCAGTTTGCCGGTGAGCCTTACAGTTCGCGAAGTGTGCAGGAGGTGATGCGAGAGGCCTTGAAAAAAAGCGGGTTAGCTAAAAAAGCTACGGTACACACCCTGCGCCACAGTTTTGCCACCCACTTATTAGAAAACGGAACAGACATAAGATACATTCAGCAGTTTCTTGGTCATTCAGATATAAGAACCACAACCATTTACACCCACCTGACACGAAACAGTGTTGACAAAATAAGGAGTCCACTGGATATGTTGATTGACGAAAACAATAAGAAAAAACTGGATTAGTTTTTTGTAATCCACAAAAAAGTTACTTAAACTTGTAGATATTTACTAGTTATGCAACATTTTTATAAACCCTACAATGAGAAAAATATCAGTTCTACTTCTAATCTTAATTTCAATTAAAAACTTCGCTCAAGACAACAAAGTTAACCTTTCAAAAATCAAACTTTGTGAATTAACAATTGACTATTTAAAAACCCAAGACCCGAATTTAAAACAAGTAGAACTAGAGGAAATGGATTTATGTTCGGACGGATTTGTCGGAGATGGTAGATTTGAAAACAGAATTGGATATGAAAGCAAGTTATATCCTGGTGTTATATTCCAAAAATACGACGCTCATGATGCCGTAATCGCAAAAATCCATTTGACAAGAGAATTCAAAGGATATTTGCCTGATGGAAATTACATTGAAGTACAAACTCTAAAAGCTTCAGACATATTAGCAAAGTATGATTCATTAGATTCGTGGACATCAAGAGGATGTTCAGATTATTGGGGAATAAAAAAAGATGACAAACTAAATTTTTATGTAAAAATTGATAAAAACAGAAATCCAAGATATCCTGTTGACAAGAAATACTATTCAGAACAACTTATCCAAGGAATAGACATTATTTCAGATTGCTATTCATATTTTCAGCAGAAAAGTCAAAATGAAAAACCCAATCCACTTTACATTGTCGAGGGGAAAGAAGTAACAGAAGAATATATTAGAGACTTAAAACCAGAAGATGTTGACTCAATAACTGTATTGAAAGACAAAAGCGCAATTGAAAAGTATGGAGAAAAGGGAAAAAATGGTGTGATTGAAATTAAACTAAAGAAAAAATAAAAACGTCGCATAACAGCGGTTTCGCGCAATTGCGCGTTTTGTGGTAAATTCACATTCGTTTTCCGCAATAATTTCTATCTTAGCAGATAGTAAGCTGTTCCGCAGTTCGCAACTGACGCGAAGCCGCGAAACGTTATGCGGCAGCTTAAAAGACGACACCAAACCAAAAAAAATCACCTTGAC
>CAYPSB010000039.1:16978-28301 GCA_964413435.1 uncultured Flavobacterium sp. | reverse complement strand
AAATGGTAATCCGTTGGTGTTACTGCCTCAGGCGTTGGGTTGACTATTAGTTGTAATTGGACAACAGCAAAACAATCTGTAGTAGTCGATTCTACCCTGACAAAAATAGTCTGTCCCCAAGGAATAATGGTCGGATATGCGTTCGGATTCGGAATAGATGTACCGTCGACAGTAGCATCTGTTATTGTTTCGTGAAAACTAACAACATAAGGGTTTCCTCCGGTAATAGAATTTATCGCTTGAGTCAAATCAAAAACCGCTATACCGTCATTATTCGGGTCACATAATTGTAATGGTGGCGGATTATTAACTACAACATCATTAACGACAGCATTAACCGTGAAACTTAATGGATTGGAATTACAATTCGCAACAGTTTGTTGGGCAACCAAAGTGTGATTTCCTGAAGTCACATTGAAATAAAAAGGGCTTGCCTGAAATGGACTTCCATCCAAAGAATATTGATAATTGGCTCCCACAGGATTAGTAACGTTAACTGAATTTTCATTACATGAAACGACAATCGAAACCGTCGGAACAATTTGAGGAACTACTTCTATCTGTAAAGTGGTTGTATTGGCACATTCTCCCGCATTTGGCAAAAAGGTATATGTTGTAGTAGTAGTGTTATCTATTGCCGGCGACCAAGTTCCTGTAACACCATTGTTAGAAGTATTAGGTAACGGTGCAATTAAGCCTCCGAAACAAACCGGATTAACAGCAGTAAACGTTGGAGTGACTTTTGGCAAAATAGTAATAGCCAATGTTTCACTAGACGCACACTGATTGGCTGCAGGAGTAAAAGTGTACGTTGTCGTAGTTGTGTTATTTAATGTCGGTGACCAAGTTCCTGTAATCCCGTTATTAGAAGTTGTTGGTAAAGGAGCTAAAACAGTTCCCGTACATACCGGGCTTACCGGAGTAAATGTTGGTAATGTATTTGAATTAACAACAATCTGCAAAGTTGTGGTAGTAGCACATTGTCCGGTATTAGGGGTAAATGTGTACGTAGTGGTAGCAGTATTATTCAGTGCCGGTAACCAAGTTCCGGTGATTCCGTTGTTAGATGTTGTTGGTAGTGGTGATAATGTTCCACCGGAACATATCGGAGCGACAGCTGTAAAAGCAGGAACCAAAGAAGCACCATTAACCGTAATCGTTAAAGTAGCCGTAGTAGCACATTGTCCGGTATTAGGGGTAAATGTGTACGTAGTGGTAGCAGTATTATTCAGAGCCGGTGACCAAGTTCCGGTAATCCCGTTATTAGAAGTTGTCGGTAATGGTGACAACACACCTCCTGAACAGATAGGTGCCACGGCTGTGAATGTTGGGGTAACTGTAGCTGTAACAGTAATGGTTCCGGTTGCACTAAGGTTACCGCAACCTCCTGTCAACGGTATACTGTAATTAAAGGTTCCTGAAGCCGTTGGTGTACCGCTGATAGTAATCGTATTCGAAGACCAAACCGCAGTAACTCCTGCAGGTAAACCGCTTGGCGCACCAATTCCGGTAGCTCCCGTAGTAGTGTGGGTTATAGCTGTTAAAGGTGTATTGATACATAAAGACGGTGTAGAGGAAGGAGCACTTACAGTATTATTGGCGGTAACAGTGATGGTTCCGGTTGCATTAACACTACCGCATCCGCCACCTGTCAATGGAATTGAATAGTTAAATACTCCGGAAACTGTAGGGGTACCGCTGATAGTAATGGTATTTGATGACCATGTTGCAGTAATCCCGGCCGGTAAACCCGTTGGGGTACCAATTCCGGTGGCTCCGGTTGTAGTATGAGTGATGGCTGTAAGAGGAGTATTAATACACAATGTAGGGGTAGCGGAAGGTGTGCTGGTTGTATTCGAAGGATCAATAACAATAGTCATGGTTGTTTTTGAAGCACACTGACCGGAGTTTGGCATAAAAGTATACGTTGTTGTCGCTGTATTGTTTAGTGCCGGAGACCAAGTACCCACTTTTCCGTTTAAAGAAGTTGTTGGCAGTGGTGGAATAGTTTGTCCGGAACAATAAGGACCAACCTGATTGAAAGTAGGTACCGTAGTTGAAGCCGTTACAGGAGCCTGACAGATACCATCCCATGAAACGGTAAATACAACTACCTGTCCCGGAGAAACTCCGTTAACCACAAAATGAGAGCCATTAATAGACGGAATGGTTCCAGTAACCGGAGTACCGCCGTCTATAGTATAACTGTAAGAATAACTCGGAGTCGGACCTATATTATTGAAATCAAACGCAACTGAATTAGGTCCTGAACTAGCTGAATCACAAAATACTGACGGTGCTGTAGTAGGATTATTTCCTATGGTAACAGCCAAATCAGCTCTGGTACTTTCACATCCTCCTATGGTTTGACTTACATAATAGTGAACCACAGAACCCGGTGCACCGGTAGTAAGTGGTGTCGGAGCCGTCGCAGATGCAGTTCCTCCTGTGGCATTGGTTCCGTACCAATTCAACGTTCCTCCTGCACTTGGAGTAGCTGTCAAAGGAGAAGCGATAGCATTTTGACAATAGGTTATCGGAGTTACAGCTGGTGGAGCAACCCCTCCTACTGTTATTGTGACTGTAGATGTTATAGTTACACCACAGGTATTTGTTGCACTAAGAGTAAAACTGATGTTTCCTGTAGCAGTAAGAGGCACAGTGTAAGTAGTATTCAGGCTGCTTGGATTGGCAACAGTACCATTCGTTGTTGTCCATGCCAATGTTTGATATCCTTGAGCAACACCGGTTAAATTTACAACAGAACCCGGCGCAACACAACCGGTAGGACTGGCACTGGCACTTACTGTGAACGGTGGAACCGGAGCATTACAGCCATTATTTACATAAGTAGGAACTCCTGAAGGGGTAAAATTTACACTGGCTCCATCCTGTTCGGCGTTTGTACCTCCGCTAAGACCAAAAATATTAATCAAATTACTTCTTTCATAGGTAACCGAATCTGAACAACCGGCACCAAAAGTCATCGATAAAGTTCTTGAACCCGGTGTCGCATTATAGTTTCCGAAATGCCCTCCCGTGGTTGCATTGTTATTTTGAAAAATAATATACAAAATGGTATTGAGGGAACTGAATGAATTGTAATTAACCGTAAAATTTTGACTGGTAACTAACAATACTTCCGCATTGGCCGGCAAAACACCGCCCACGGGTTCCAAAAGCTGGCCACAGTTTCCGGCGGCAATAATAGCGTTGTTGATGGCTAAAACTTTGGAAGCTGTCGTAGCATTTTGAATTAAACCGGTCCATGCATTGGCAGGCCAGTTAACCGACAACGTACTCGTATTTAGCGGATTTGGTCCTACTTTGAATCGTACCATTTCGTTGAATCCTTCATCATTGGAAGGAGAAGTTGCTGAACAGGCATCAACCAGAATGGATTCGATTTCAAAACATTGTGAAAAACCCTGAAAGGAAATCAGAACAATTAAAAATAATAATCTTTTGTGTAGTAAAGTAACAATCTTCATTTTAAGTCTTTTAAGTAGGTACCGGATTTTGGGTTTATTTAAAAAAAATAAGGCCAAAGGTATTGATTTTAAACACGGTACCCTAAATTTTTAAAAAAAATAAAATCAAAAAACCTCAATAATTTGAGGTCTTCTTGAATTATTTTCCTATTTTTCTTCTGTCTCTTTCAGTTTTCAATAAATTGAGTTCCCTGCTGGTTTGACCCGCTACCGAAGTGTTTTCTTCTGCCCTTCTGATTAAATAAGGCATCACATCTCTTACGGGACCAAAAGGCAGATATTTGGCAACATTGTAACCATGAGCCGCTAAATTATAACTGATATTGTCACTCATTCCGTACAACTGTCCGAACCATATACGGTTGTCGTTTTTCAATACTCCTTTTGCCTCCATCAATTCAATTAGCTTATACGAACTTAACTCGTTGTGGGTACCGGCAAAAATAGACATGGTATCTAAGTTGTCCATCATGTACTGCACTGTTTTATCGTAATTCTCATCTGTTGCCTCTTTACTGGCGCAGATTGGAGTTGGATATCCTTTTTCCTCGGCACGTTTGTTTTCTTTTTCCATGTAGGCACCGCGAACCAATTTCATTCCAATATAAAATCCTTCAACTTTGGCCAATTCATGCAGTTTTTTCAAATAATCCAATCGATCCCAACGATACAGTTGCAATGTATTGAAAACAATACATTTCTCTTTATTGTATTTGCGCATCATGCTGGTAACCAAATCATCAGCAGCATCCTGCATCCAACTCTCTTCACCATCAATCAATAACGCCACATTTTTATCATGAGCGGCTTTACAAACTATATCAAAACGCTCGATAACTTTGTCCCATTCTTTTTGTTCTTCAACAGTCAACGGCTGCTTTTCCCCTACCTTTTCGTATAAATAAAAACGTCCGAATCCGGTTGGTTTGAACACGGCAAACGGAATGGCAGCACGTTCTTTGGCAAACTCAATGGTTTTCAAGGTCATCTCCAAAGCAGCATCAAATTGTTCTTCCTCTTCTTTTCCTTCTACCGAATAATCTAAGACCGACGATACTCCTTTGGTATACATTTTATCAACCACCGAAAGGCAATCATCTTCGTTGACTCCACCGCAAAAATGATCAAAAACCGTGGCGCGAATTAAACCTTCCACCGGCAAATGAGCTTTCAAAGCAAAATTGGTCACGGCAGTTCCTATGCGTACCAACGGTTCGCTGTCAATCATTTTAAATAAAAAGTAGGCTCTGTCCAGTTCTGTATCGCTTTTAAGAGCAAAAGCGACCTCTGTATTATTAAAAATTTTTTCCATTTACTTTAGCATATTGTAACGTAGCAAATATAGGTAGAGTTTGATGTATAAAAAAGAATTTTGTGTTTCAATACTCACCAATAATTGTTAATAAATAAACGGAAAACAGCTGGGTTATCTGTGTGAAATCAAAAAATCATTTACCTAGCCATAACTTTCTGTAATCCTTGCTTTTATCATAAACAGCGGCTTGTTTGGCAATATCGAAATAACGATTTTCTCTCGGATCATTCCCTACTCCAGCTATGTATGCCCAATTGCCCCAATTGCTGCATTCATCATAATCTATCAATTGCTCCTCAAAATAAGCCGCACCAAAACGCCAGTCTAATTTTAAATCGTGACAAAAATAACTGGCTACATTCTGACGACCTCGATTACTCATGAACCCGGTGTGTTTTAATTCGAGCATGTTAGCGTCTACAAAATCTATTTTAGTGGTACCGTTAATCCAATCAGTAAGCAACTTTTGATTGATTGTTTTCGGGGCTACTTTGGTATCCGTAATCCCGGCAGGTTGAAACATTTTACTTTGGTGTTTTTTAAACATAAACCGAAAAAAATCGCGCCACAACAACTCAAAAATCAACCAGTAAGTCGATTCATTAGCACCAAACTGCTGTTCGTATTTTTTCAATTCCCGATGAATGTAGCGCGGTGAAATACACCCCAAAGCCAACCAAGCCGAAAACTTAGAGGAATAATCAGCTCCAATCAATCCGTTTCGGGTTTCCTTGTATTGTGAAAGACATTGGGTTTCAAAAAAATAATGCTGCAACCGCTTCAACCCTTCGGTTTCTCCACCCTTAAATTGAAGTACTGCACGGCTGTCTATGGCAACAAACACCAAACCCAAATCAGTCAAAGAAGGTAAATTCAGTGGAGGAATCTCGGGAGAGTTAACCACCATAGGTTTGTCAAAAGTCGCTCTTATAGCAGCATCTTTTTCTGTTTTTTTTCTGAAATTGGTAAAAACATCCGGTATGTTTTTTATCGAAAAAGGCAAATCTTCGGCATGGTATAAAGTGCTCGTACTGAACGTTTGCAATTCGCATTTCAATTTAAACAATTCGGCCTGAACTTTGGCTTCAACTTGTTTTTCTTCATAAGACACTTCCCTTTTAGCAAATACTTTGACCGCTTTAAATTGCTGTACAACTTTAGGTATTTCAACCTCAGGTTTGCCTTTAACAATTACTAAGCCCGAACCCAATGCTCTCAAATTTTTATCTAAATCTTCAAGCGCTTCCAATAGAAATTGTGCTCTGAAACTTCCTGTTTTTTTGAATCCGAATTCAGTGGTTTCATAATGCAACTCATCAAAACAATAGACCGGAACAATTTGATCGCTTTGCGCAATGGCTTTCACCAAAGTTTCATTATCGTGTAATCGCAAATCGGTTTTAAACCATACTACAACTGTTTTCATAACTCATGGATGTTTTTCAAATAATAATCAGCTTGATTCAATAGGGCAGTTTTATCTTCGGGTTTCATTTTGCGCCAAACGTTGTACATCATTCCGATGCGGGGATTGTGGCTCAACTTGGCTTCATTTCTGTCGTAAAAATTCCAGTACAAACTATTAAACGGACAGGCTTTTTCTCCTGTTTTCAGTGACTTTTTGTAAAAACAACTGCCGCAATAATGGCTCATTTTATCTATATAAGCTGCCGAACTCACGTACGGTTTTGTACCTACAATTCCTCCGTCAGCAAACTGACTCATGCCGCGCGTATTGGTGATTTCTACCCAATCAAAAGCATCCATATAAATACCCAGGTACCAAGCATCAACTTCATCGGGATGAACTCCGGCCAGTAAAGCAAAATTTCCGGTAACCATCAGACGCTGTATATGATGCGCATAACCGTATTTCAGCGATTGACGAATGGCATCTTTCAAACAGTTCATCTTGGTTTTCCCGGTCCAGAACCAATCGGGTAATTTTTCCTGATGGTCAAAGAAATTCAGTTTGGCATAATCGGGCATTTGGTTCCAATAAATTCCGCGCATGTATTCGCGCCAACCGATAATTTGCCGCACAAAACCTTCCAGTTGATGAAACTCGATTTCAGAAGCACGCAACTTCCATTCTGTCGTAACCCGCTCAATGACTTCTTTTGGAGAAAGCAATTTGAGGTTCATCGAAAATGAAATCCGGGAATGGTACAACGACCATTCATTAGGAGACATCGCATCTTGATAACTCCCGAAAAAAGGCAGACACTCGGTAGCAAAAAAATCTAACAAAGCCAATGATTGCTCTCTGTTGATTGGCCATACAAAGTTTTTGGGGTCAATATATCCGATGGTTTTAATATTGGTTTTGAAAATTTCGTCATGAATGGCGGAAACATCATTTTCAAACAGTAAAGGAGCAATTGGCTTGTGTTCTTTCGGCAGTTTTTTGCGGTTATCACTGTCGTAATTCCACTGACCGGTTAATGGTTGGTCACCATCCATCAAGACATGGTGTTTTTTTCGCATGGCGCGATAAAAATTTTCCATCACAAACGTTTTTTTGCCTTGAAAAAAATCTCCTAATTCATTTCGAGAGGTAAAAAAATGCTCTGTATCAACCGAATTACTCGTGATGGAAAGCGACTCGCAAAGCTGTTTCAAAAGAACATCTACCCTGTATTCATCGGGCAACTGGTATTCAAAATGAGTGAACCCGTGTTCAGAAATGAGGTTGACGATATTTTTATCAAATGACTGCAGATTGTTCTTATCATTCAAATTAAGGTAAATGACACGATGCTTTTTCGATTGCAATTCGGCAGCAAATGCACGCATAGCTGCAAAAATCCCGACGACTTTTTGAATGTGATGCCGGGCATAATCGGTCTCGGAACGGATTTCCATCATCACATAAGTAACCGTATCATCGATCGTTTGAAACCAGGAATGCTGACTGTTGAGTTGGTCACCCAGAATTAATCGTAACGTTTTATTCATGTTATTTGTGCTTTCTGCATTGATCACTGCAATATTTGACATCGTCCCAAACTTTTTCCCATTTCTTCCTCCAGGAAAATGGTCTTTGGCAAACAACACATGTTTTAGTGGGAAGGTTTTGCTTTTTTACTCCTCGCATTTTTAGGTTTATTGGGATTACTTACGTGTTTATTCAAAATTCGCTTTCCTTCTGCTCTCACATCGCCAGTTTTTCTGAAACTCCAAACTATATCACTGGCTTTTTTTCTGGTTTCTTCAATGTCAACAATGGGAAACGGATAATCTTTACCTATTTCACATCGGTACAATTGCTGCTCAATAACGGTTAATTTCCAGGGTTCGTGAATCAAATGATTGGGAATATCTGCCAACTCAGGACACCATTTTTTAATAAAATTACCTTCGTTATCGTGGTCTTCCGAATTCTTTATCGGATTGTAAATTCGGATGGTATTGATGCCGGTTGTTCCCGACTGCATTTGTAATTGCGGATAATGAATTCCGGGTTCGTAATCTAAAAACTGACGTGCCAAAAAGTGCAACTCCCGCCAATCCTGCCATAGATTAAAGGTGAAAAACGAAACCACCATGGCCCGCATTCTGAAATTGAGATAACCGGTTGCCACCACACAACGCATGCAAGCATCAATAATCGGGATTCCGGTTTTACCTTCTTGCCAAGCTTGGATGTAAACTTCATTCTTGGGTTTTATCAAACTGTCGTAGGCTCGATTTACATTTTCAAATTCCATGCGGCATTCGTCTTCAAATTTTTGGATGAAATGGCAATGCCAATGCAGCCGGGAAACAAAATTTCGTAACGCTCTTTTGTTGGGAGAAGTTTCGTAATGCTGGTTCGTATATTGATACACCATGCGCATGCTGATGTTACCGTAAGTCAAATAAGGCGACAACCGACTACAACTTGTTCTGCTTAAAGCCGGTTTAGAAATGTGTCTGCTGTAATTAACGTGCCGCTCTTTTACAAAACTGTCTAAATAACGCCAAGCCCAATATTCGCCTCCCGACTGGAAGTTTTCATTTCGGGTAGTGATGGCTTCAGGAAGTTCGTTTCCTTTTAAGGACTGGTATAAAGAACGTTCTAAAGATTCTGCTTTCAAATCTTGCAACTCAACCATTTTAGGAGTTGCCTGCATCACTTGTTCCCAGCGTTTATCCCAATCTTTTCTCGATTTTAATTTTCGAATAACCCCATGCATTTGCGATTGTTTCCATTCAATTTGATGTGTATCAAAAAATGATTGCATGGCAATATCGCGGTCGAAAGTAATTTTGTTTCCAATCTCCTGATGCGAAAACACAGTCTTGATGTCATATAACTTTATCAGTTCCTTGAAAACAGTATCGACTTCATTGTGAAAAAAATACAGCTTTGCCGAAACTTCGTTCAATCGAGATTGCATATACTGTAGCGACTCGTACACAAACCGCCAATGACGCACATCAGAATCGGGATAACTCATGACTGTAGGCTCAAAAAAATAAAGCAATAAAATGGGTAAATCCGATTGGCAGGCAGCATAAAGCGGTTCATGATCTGTAAACCGCAAATCACGCTTGAACCAAACAATATTTATCGCTTTTCTTTTCAAGAAATTACTAATGAGGTTAATTCTTTATTGGGTTTAGCATAACTCAACCGATCTAACTGAACCGTTTTGTGGTAACTATCTAAACCCGAACAGGTAATGGAAGCTGCTTTTTCAATATCTACAAAACCATCCTCTTGAACACACGCTGATGGCAGGTAAACAGCCTTTACCTCGCCTATTACAAGTATGGTGTTATTGACTTTTAATTCAACTTTATCACTCAATTCCATGGCGAGTTGCACATGACTTTCTTTGACAAAAGGAGCCCAAAAATTATTTTTATATTCGGGTTGCAATCCTGAAATTTTAAACTCTGATGTAGATCTGTCGTACCGTGCCGAAGTTTGATGAGCTTGTCTGAAGATGGTTTCGTTAATATGATTGAGCGTATAAAATTCTGTTTCCAAAATATTTTCGAGTGTATGACGTTCCACTACTCCCGGTCGAAAAACCATTCCGAACAATGGAGGATTGCTTCCAATGTGTACCAATGAGTCAATAATGGCAAGGTTGGTTTGTAGACTGCCGTTTTGAGTCCCAACCAAACAAACGCTTTTAAATCCACCAAGGCTATTTACAAAATGCACGCGTTGTTGCTTTTCCATAGCCATTATATCGTCGTAACCAATCTGTTTTTGCATGTCTTTTCGGTTTTATTGATTGTTGTATGGTAATTCAATCCATTTTTTATCGCTGTTCAGTTGAAAAGTCCCCAAATATTCTTTATTCCATTGATTGGGTTCAATCAGAGACAAAAAATTGATTCCGTCATGACTTCGGTACAAATGATAAATTTCGCCTACAATCGGTTCAAATGAAAATTTAGCGTTATATACCAAATCGTTGTTCTGAAACTCACGCATCAACTGTTCATAATGTGCTCTCAGTTCGTTGAATTTTTGTTCAAACTGTTTGTTAACAGCATTGATTCCTCTGTTTTTCCAGGAAACCACATCCTCTGTGCTGATGACCGGGGCACCAACATTGGTGGCATACGACAATAAACCGGCATGATAGCCTTGCTCATCAGAATACACCACATTATCAGGTCTTTCTTTTTTCATACGGTTAGCGTTTCGAAATTTTATTATTTGATATGGCGCGTTGCCTGCTGCATTTAAAACGGTCTATTTCTTCAGAGCGTTTTGCGAGATGTTTGGTTTTGCAATTTTCCACCCGCTCCCGCCACAGCTTGTAACTGCTGAATTTCAGTTCTTTCTTCATCAACGCTTTAACATCGGCTTCTGACAAACCAAACTGAAAAGTTATCGCGTCAAAAGGAGTTCTGTCTTCCCAAGCCATTTCAATAATTCTGTCGATTTCACTTGCTTCAAGTGATTTTCTCTGATTGGTTGCCATTGTGTGTTTTTTTGTTCAACTTATTCAAATAAAAGATAAACAAAAGTATTGAAATTAATTTAATCCGTACTAGAGTGTCACGAAAAAAATACCTTATTTTGCCTGATGCTATTCAATTCATTTTATGCAAGCAATTCAAGCCAACGATTATTCGATATTTTTTAGTGAAATGGGATATGAAAAACTCAATGCTATGATTGAGGAAAATCAGTATTCCAACATATTTATTTTGGTAGATTCTAACACAAACGAGCATTGTCTGATGCGTTTTTTATCTTTTTTGGCTACCGATAAAACCATAGAAATCATCGAGATTGAAGCAGGCGAAAACGAAAAAAACATCAATACCTGTGTCGAAATTTGGACTATACTAACCGAACTGGGAGGCGACAGAAAAACTGTTTTAGTAAACCTAGGAGGTGGTGTAATTACTGATTTAGGCGGATTTGCCGCGTCTACTTTCAAAAGAGGCATTGATTTCATCAACATCCCTACCACGCTGCTGGCTATGGTTGATGCATCCATCGGGGGAAAAAACGGAGTGGATTTGGGAAATCTGAAAAATCAAATCGGCGTGATCAAAAATC
>CAYPSB010000039.1:0-16878 GCA_964413435.1 uncultured Flavobacterium sp. | reverse complement strand
AAAAACGGAGTGGATTTGGGAAATCTGAAAAATCAAATCGGCGTGATCAAAAATCCAAAAATGGTTATCATTGATTCTGAATATTTGAACACGCTCCCACAAAATGAAATGCGATCGGGCTTAGCCGAAATGTTGAAACACGGGCTGATTGCAGACCAAACCTATTGGTCACAATTTAAAGACCTGAAACAACTTGATTTTGCCGATTTTGATACCTTGATTCACCGTTCTATCGAAATAAAAAATGAAATCGTAACGCAGGACCCAACGGAAAACGGCATCCGCAAAGCATTGAATTTTGGTCATACACTAGGACATGCTATTGAGAGTTACTTCCTTGATAATGAATATAAAAAAACATTATTACATGGTGAAGCAATTGCCGTGGGCATGATCCTGGAAAGTTATATTTCCTGGCAAAAAGGACTGCTTTCGGAAGCATCATATTCAGAAATCAAAAATACCATTAAAGCGGTTTTTGACCCGGTCACTTTTGATGAAAATGACCTGTTTCCCATACTGGATTTACTCATTCATGACAAAAAAAATGAATACGGAAAAATTCAATTTGCTTTACTGGATGGCATTGGCAAAATAAAAATCAATCAAACCGCTGACAATGAACTAATTATTAAATCATTTACCGATTATAAAACTTGATATTTTTTTATCTGTAATACTTGCATTTCGAAAATTTTATTTTTTACATTTGCCCTAATGAAAAAGAGTGCTAACACTACTAACCATAATGCTTTCGGCAAAGAAAATAATTCCGTTTCTTTTGCGGTTCCCAATTCGTTTTTCAGACTGAAAAATGATGTTTCGGCTTTGTGTTCCCCCATTACTTTTTTATTTCAGGAAAAACTTCTCATTATTTATGCTAACATTAGAGTTTGAATGACAGTTTACTTTGGTTTTTAAAAAAAATTAATCTGTAATTCTGAATCTAAATGAACACTAAATATTTCGACTTAATCAATCAAACTTTCTATTTTCCTCAAGAAGAATTTACACTAAACAAAGACAACCTACAGTTCCACAACATCGACTTGATGAAATTAGTTGAACAATACGGTACACCTTTGAAATTCACTTACTTGCCGGCTATTTCCAACAATATCAATAAAGCAAAAGGCTGGTTCAGAAAAGCCATGGAAAAAAATGGCTACGAAGGAAAATACTACTACTGCTACTGCACCAAAAGTTCTCATTTCAAATTCATCATGAATGAGGCCTTTAAAAATAACATTCATATTGAAACTTCTTCTGCTTACGATATTAATATTGTAGAGAAATTGATGGAAGAAGGTAAAATAAACAAAAACACTTATGTGGTTTGCAATGGGTTTAAACGAGACGAATACGTTTCCAACATTGCGCGTTTGATTAACAATGGTCACAACAAAACCATTCCGGTTATAGACAATTACGAAGAATTAGATTTGTTACAGGAACAGATTAAAGGTAAATTCAAAATCGGAATCCGTATTGCCGCTGAGGAAGAACCAAAGTTTGAGTTCTATACCTCTCGTTTGGGAATTGGTTACAAAGACATTGTACCGTTTTACAGAAAACAAATACAGGAAAACAAACAAGTTGAACTGAAGATGCTTCACTTTTTCATCAACACCGGAATTCGCGATACTGCCTATTACTGGAACGAGTTGTTGAAATGTATGAAAGTGTACATTGCTTTAAAAAGAGAATGTCCAACGTTAGACTCGCTCAATATTGGTGGTGGTTTCCCTATCAAAAACTCACTGGCCTTTGAATACGACTATCAATATATGGTAGAGGAAATTTTGAACCAAATCAAAATTGCCTGTGATGAAGCCGAAGTAGATGTTCCTCATATTTTTACCGAATTCGGTTCGTTTACTGTAGGCGAATCAGGAGGTGCTATTTATCAGGTTCTCTATCAAAAGAAACAAAATGACAGAGAAAATTGGAACATGATTGACTCTTCATTCATCACTACTTTACCCGATACTTGGGCAATCAACAAACGCTTTGTAATGATGGCTGTAAACCGCTGGAATGACACTTATGAAAGAGTGCTTTTGGGCGGAATGACTTGTGACAGCGACGACTATTATAATTCAGAACAGCACATGAATGCGGTATATTTGCCTAAATACAATAAAGAGAAACCTTTGTATATTGGTTTCTTCAATACCGGAGCCTATCAGGAAACAATCGGAGGATTTGGCGGATTACACCACTGTTTGATTCCGCAACCCAAACATATCCTGATTGATCGGGATGAAAACGGAATCCTGGCTACCGAAGTATTTTCGGAACAACAAAGCTCTGAAGATGTCCTGAAAATATTAGGATACGGAAAATAAAAATCTGCGAAAAAACCAGTACTTTTAACATAATTAAATTATAAAAACAGTTTGTGGTTTTAGAAAAAAAGTTTTTCTTTGAACCGCAAACTACTAACAACTTTATTACAAAATGAAAGGACCCATCAGTCAGTTTATAGAAAAAAACTACCTTCACTTTAATGCAGCTGCCCTTGTTGATGCAGCCAAAGGATATGAAGAACACTTGCTTGATAACGGTAAAATGATGATTACGTTGGCCGGTGCCATGAGTACTGCCGAATTAGGAAAATCGTTAGCCGAAATGATCCGTCAGGACAAAGTGCACATTATTTCTTGTACTGGTGCCAACCTTGAAGAAGACATCATGAATTTGGTGGCTCACAACTCTTATAAGAGAGTTCCGAATTACAGAGATTTGTCACCACAGGAAGAATGGGATTTATTAGAAAACCACTACAACCGTGTTACTGACACTTGTATTCCGGAAGAAGAAGCTTTCAGAAGACTGCAATCACACTTATTCGATATTTGGAACAATGCTGACTCCAAAGGAGAGCGCTATTTCCCGCATGAATTCATGTATCAGATGATCAATTCAGGCGTATTGAAACAATACTACGAAATCGACCCGAAAGATTCATGGATGGTAGCCGCTGCAGAAAAAAATCTTCCTATAGTGGTTCCGGGTTGGGAAGACAGTACGATGGGTAATATTTTTGCTTCTTACTGCATCAAAGGTCAATTCAAACCAACCACCATGAAAAGTGGTATTGAATACATGATGTGGTTAGCCGATTGGTATACTAAAAACAGCTCAGGAAAAGGAGTTGGATTTTTCCAAATTGGCGGTGGAATTGCCGGTGACTTCCCTATTTGTGTTGTGCCGATGTTATACCAAGACATGGAAATGCACGATGTTCCGTTTTGGAGTTATTTTTGCCAAATTTCAGACTCAACAACAAGTTACGGTTCTTATTCAGGAGCTGTCCCTAACGAGAAAATCACTTGGGGAAAACTTGACATTACTACCCCCAAATTTATTATCGAATCGGATGCTACCATTGTGGCACCATTAATTTTTGCTTACTTATTAGATTTATAAAAGATTTTTTATGAGAAGAATTATTGTAGATTATGCTAAACTAACCGGAGACATACTAAACCTATTGGTAGAGAAATTTCCTGAAGGCTATGACGACTCTGATATCATTCGTTTCAGAAATGCTCAAAACGAATTGGTTGAAGCTGTTGAAGTACGAACCGAAGACACCATTTATCTGGTAAAAGTTAGTACTAAATTAGCCAGCCGTATGGAAAAATTTGATGAAGAGGACGATATCGATTCAGTAATTGAACCTATCGAACCAATCAAAGGTCTGGACGATGATGAGGATGCAATCACTGCAGATGAAGATGATGAAGAAGTTGATTTACTGAAAGACGGTGGCGATTCTGACGACGATGATGACGATGACGATGATGATTTTGATGACTCAGACAACAACTTGGAAGACGAAGACGACGAAGAATAATATTGAAATAAAAAAGCCCCGATGTTTCGGGGCTTTTTTATTATAAATACCGTTCCTGAAAAACACGTTGATGGTGATTTTGATGTCCGATGATGACAAAGCCCAAAGCCCTAACCGACATCGGGTTGTTAGAGGCAGTTCCGATACGCATTAATTCAGCTTCGGAAAACGATTTGAATAACGCCAAAGTAGCCTGACGTACTACCAACAATTCTGTTAACAAATCCTGTATACTTCTACTGTTGGCATTTGCCATTTCTACATAATCATTTTCGTCAAAACTAGCTAAAGGTGTTAAATCATTACGCCCAAATCGCAAAGCGCGGTAAGCAAATATTCGTTCCGCATCAATGAGGTGTTGAAGAATGTCTTTTATGGTCCACTTGCCTTCGGCATAACGGTAATCAAATTTATCCAGAGGTATATTTTGAACAAATTTTATCAAACGATGAACTGAAATTTCGAGTTCTTCGATTAACGAATATTCTTCAGACACTTGACTAATGTAATCGGCATAATAGTGTGCATATTCACCGGGCTGTAATTGTGATGGTTTCATAGATGATTTTTTAATAATACAAAGATGTGGATTTTTTGGCAAAACAGTAATAGAAATTGCATTATCAATTTATAAGATACTTGAGGATTTGTGTAAAAAAACGAATCAACAAGACATAAAAAAACCTCAAGCGTTAGTACTTGAGGTTAGTCTTTTATTTTAAGCCGAACTAGTCTAGTTCCTGGAAAATTGTATGCATCAAACGTTTTTTGTCGTTGATACTTTCCTCCAGGGAAATCATGGTTTCAGTTCGGTATACTCCTTCGATATCATCAATCATAAAGATTACATCTTTGGCGTGTTTAGTGTCTTTAGCTCTTATTTTACAAAAGATATTAAACTTACCGGTAGTAACGTGGGCTACGGTTACATATGGAATTTCATTGATTCTTTCTAAAACAAATTTAGTCTGTGAAGTATTATTCAAAAACACACCTACATAAGCAATAAAAGAATACCCTAATTTTTCATAATCCAAAGACAATGAAGAACCTGTAATAATACCCGAATCTTCCATTTTTTTCACTCTGACGTGAACGGTTCCTGCCGAAATCAATAATTTTTTGGCAATATCTGTAAATGGGATTCTGGTGTTGTCAATCAACATATCCAAGATTTGGTGGTCTACTTCATCTAAGCGAAACTTACTCATAAAAAAGAATTTATTTACTATAACTTGTTTGTAATTCAAAGACTTATACCAAATTATCAGAACTTATTGAGCCGTTAACAATTTTTATATTTTCGCCCAAATAAAAATCAGCCTTTTGGTCAATTTTAGGAAAACCACCTGCATCATCCCGGTAACTTGCCCCTTTGGCATCAATAACCTCGTGACCAAAATAATTTTCCAATTGCTCTATTTGTGCAATTCTGGCTTCAAATGTTACTGCCTCTTTGTTAAGAACTTCTTTGAATTGTGCTGCAAAATTGATAATTTTTTCAATACCATCATAATTTATTTTGACATTTTTATAAACAAAGTCATAAAAAACGACTTTATTTTGCGGAATTTCTAAATAATATTGAATTTCGTTGCCAACTATATCAGTATTGTTCAAGAATTGAATTCCGGCAAGAAGAGCGATAAAAATATATTTCCGGGTCGTTTCTCTTTGATAATCATGCTGAAAATGACCGGCTTCAAATAAAATAGTAGGCACATTAAGATATTGAAACGTATCGCCGACACAATTGATATTAAACGAATCGTCAAAACGCCCAACCTGACTGGGAATTAATTGCTGTAAAACTTTATTCATCGCCACTATGACCTTGATAGCTTTAATTCGAACTTCATTGATATCCCGGTTGGCATTGTAAGCCGGTGCCAAAAAAGAAACAGTAGCCGGATTTCCGGTATCACCCACTCCAAAAATAGTACGTTGGTCGTGAAGGTTATAACAATAGTGAGGTTGAAAAGCGTCAAAAACCTGACGGAGCACTCTGCTCTCGGGTTGAGATTGGTTTTGAGCATCCCGATTCAAATCTATGGTATTAGCATTTTCACGAGTGTAGGCTGCGGCTCCATCGGGGTTGAGCATCGGGAGCAAGCAAAAAGTAAATTCGGATAGTATTTTTTTACCCAACTCATCCTCAGCATTAATGAATCTGATGAAATCAAACAGCGCTTTTGTGGTTGTACTTTCATTGCCATGCATTTGAGACCACATTAAAATTTTAACCGGTCCTGTTCCTGTGGTATATTGATAGATTGGTTTTCCTAAAACGGAATGTCCTACAACCTGAACCGGTAATTTTGACAATAACGGCTCTATGTGTTCAAGAGTAATGTATCTTCCGAAAAGGCTGTTTTCTTTATATTTTTCGTGGAGTGCTGAATAATTCATTAGTATGTTTTTAAACTTGAAACTGTCTCTCGGGAAATTTGCCTTGAGCTTCTTTAAAATGAGGCAAAATGCGTTCCATATCGGCTTCATAATTACCCGAAACGTAAATGGGCTTGCCAATCCTCACTTCTTTTTTGGCATAATCAAAAGCTACCGGAATGATGGGAACACCGGCTTTTAGAGCGATGTAATAAAATCCTGTTTTGAGCTGGGTCACTTTTTTTCGGGTACCTTCGGGAGCTATGGCCATTCTGAAAACCGAACGCGAATTGAAAACGTCTACTATAGAATCTACCAAATTTTTACCACCACTTCTGTCTAATGGTGCTCCACCGATACTTTTGAAATAATACCCAAAAGGAAATGTGAAAAGTTCTTTTTTCCCTACAAAGTTCATCTCCAAACCAATAATACCACGGGAAAACAAGCCCAGAAAAAAATCAACATTAGACGTATGAGGCATAACCATTAGAACGCATTTTTTGACTTCCTCATCTATTGTTCCGATAATTTTCCAACCCATTATTCGGAAAAAAATAAATTGGTACAAACGTCTTTTCACTTGTTTTATTTTGTGTAAATTTAACATTTATCCCCTACTTTTGAGAAAATTATTTTCGATGTTGCAAAAACTATTCAGCTATTTTCTTCCGGTAAATGTGTACAAGAGAAATTCAAAGATAAGCAAGTCTTTGGAGGTCACCTGGAACAATGGGCAGTTGGTACTGGATAGTAAACACACCAATTATTCCTACGGAAGCCTGCAACGCATTTTAAGAAAAGGATTGAAGTATATCGGATTTGAACGCATCCGGAATTTTGAAAGTATACTGGTGCTGGGAGTTGCAGGAGGCAGCGTGATAAAAACACTGGTAGACGAAATCAAATTTACCGGCAAAATAACCGGTGTTGAAATTGACGAACAGATTATTGACATAGCCAAAGAGTATTTTAAACTGGATACCATCCCTAACTTAGAACTGGTGATTGACGATGCGTTTGAGTTTGTACTAAAAACCAAACTAACCTACGATTTAATCATCATTGACATATTTGAGGATACCAAGATGCCTAACTTTTTATTTGAAGATTTTTTCATCAACCGAACCAATTCACTGCTCAACCCAGACGGATTCATCTTGTTCAACACCATGGTGATTAACAAAGAGCACAAGGAACGAAACTTGAATTACAAAAATAAATTCAACGGTAATTATTCGCTGCGGATGTATCCTAAAGTAGAAGAACACAACGAATTGTTCACCATAAAAAAATTGGCCTGATGAAACAATTTTTAAAGAAACTTTTACTGGGTAAAATCACCTCGAGAGATCGAACAAAGTTTAACATTACCCCCATTCAAAAACGTATCGCAAACATACGCGCCATTTGGAACAACGATCATCAGGATGACAACGGCATTGAAAAAATTGTACGTTTGTTGCTTTCCATATCCCAACTGTTGTTTCCCGGTTTATATATCAAACATCTGGCGCATAAAATTGGTTATGAATACCGTGACTTATCGATGGATATTTACGTGTTACTCAAAGTCGCATTCCCATTGTTAATCTTGATGAATGGCTGGCAAACCAACAAATTTTTGATTGCCTTTATGGTGTACGTGCTGTTTGAAACAGTTTTATACATCCCAACTTTAATCTTTGCTTCGGATATGCTCTCGCGACCGCGTTCCTACAAACGTTCGATGTTGTTGTTGTTCTTTAATTATATCGAAATTGTATTCTCCTTCGGGGTATTGTATACTTGCGGCAACAACATGAACCGCCCTTTTGAAAGCTGGTACGACCCTATCTATTTCAGCATGGTCACGTCTTCCTCAATTGGTTTCGGCGATTTTGTACCGGTTACTACTTATGCCAAAATACTAGTAAGTTTTCAGGCCTTGTTCTTCTTATCGTTTGTAGTTTTGTTTCTGAGTTTCTTTACCAATAAAATCAAAAACAAAGGCTATTTTGATCACGAGAGTGAAGAATTTTAAAAGTGGGATTTATTGTAAAAACTGACGGGCCTTTTCTAAATCTTCGGGAGTATCAATACCAATGCTTACGTGAGTAGTTTCGACCATTTTGATGCGTTTGCCAAATTCGAGATAACGCAATTGCTCTAATTTTTCAGAAGCTTCTAAAGATTTCATCGGTAAACGATAAAACGCCATTAAGGCTTCTTTGCGGAAGGCATAAATACCGATATGTTTCATATAACGGACTCCGGCATCAGGATCTCGGGGATACGGAATCACCGAACGGGAAAAATACAAGGCAAATCCATTTTGATCCGTAACAACTTTTACATTGTTTGGATTGTTGATGTCATCAGGATTGGTAATGGCAACCATTAACGATGCTAAATCTACTTTTCTTTCAAAATCATTTCTGAAAACCTCGATAACTTTTTCCAAAGGCTCTTTGTTGATAAACGGTTCATCGCCCTGAACATTAACAACGATGTCGACCTCTAAATTCTCTACGGCTTCGGCTATGCGGTCACTTCCACTCTCGTGTTCTTTAATACTCATGATGGCTTTACCTCCTTTATTGAGGATTTCATCATAAATTAAAATCGAATCGGTAACTACAAAAACATCATCAAACAAACCGGTATTCACGGCTGCTTCATAAGTTCGGGTAATAACGGTTTTTCCTCCCAAGTCCTGCATAAGCTTAGCAGGAAAACGGGTCGATGCATAACGAGCGGGAATGACGGCGATGATTTTCATTTTATAAAAAAATTGATTTTTATGTAATCTTTTTTCAATTTAAGCATGAATGGCTAAGTTACTGAGTTTTCTCTATCTTTTATAGTTCGTAATTCGTAATTATGGATTATTCTTCAAAACTCTCATTCTTAAAGCCTATCAAATAGAGTTTATCTTTGGCACGGGTTACAGCAGTGTACAACCAGCGGACATAATCGGTATCAATACCATTAGGCAAATACGGTTGTTCGATAAATACCGTGCTCCACTGCCCTCCCTGCGATTTGTGGCAAGTTATGGCATAAGAAAATTTTACCTGCAACGCATTGAAATACTCATTGCTCTTTACTTTGAGAAACTTGCGGTATTGGGCCTCGCCTTCATAATCTTTCATCACTTCCTGATACAACGTATTGCTCTCCTCATAGGTAAGCGAAGGAGATTCGCTGGTTAATGTATTGAGCAATAGCACTGTTTCAAAAGGCTTCTGATTCGGGTAATCGACCATTCTTACTTTTACTTTAGCAAATTTGAAACTGTACAATTCCTTAAAACCAAAAATTTCCAATACTTCTATAATATCACCATTGGCAATGAATCCTGCTTCATCGGTTTCTTTTAACCAAAAATAATTGTTCTTCACAACCATCAGATAATCACCTACGGAAAGCTCGCTGTCTTTGTCTAAAATCTTGCTTCTGATTTGTTGATTGTACTGATTCGCTCTTTTATTGGAACGCACTATAAAACAAGTATCCTCAATACTGTAATTGCTGTAGGCATTTTGAATGGCATCCTGTATGTCGTAGCCATCCGTCAGACGAACAATGTCTTTGAATCCTCTTAAATTAAATTGAAAGGTATCGGCAAAAGAACTTTTTAGAATAGCTCTCAACTCGGTAGCATTATATAAAATCCCGGATTGCTCCTCCTGACGCATGACTTCATCCAACTCAATCGAAAAAACTTCTTTGTTGTAATGCATGGATAAAGAATCGGTATTCAAAGCCGGACTCACATCCAACTGTACCGGTGGCAACTGTGCCGTATCGCCCAATAAAATCAACTTACAGTTATCACCATTATATACATAGGTCATTAAATCATCGAGCAACGAACCGTTTTCATACAATTTCGATTCGGTATTCACATCCGAAATCATTGAAGATTCATCAACGATAAAAATGGTATTCTTGTGTTTGTTTTCTTTCATGGTAAAAGAAACGCCGCCACTTTTTGCTTTTTTCGGATAATAAATCTTTTTGTGAATGGTAAATGCCTCTTTGTTAGAATAGTTAGCGATGACTTTGGCTGCTCTTCCGGTTGGAGCTAACAAAACATATCTTTTGTTGATGACCGAAAGATTATTCACTATGGTAGAAATCACGGTTGTTTTTCCCGTTCCTGCATAACCTTTTAAAACAAAGAGTTCTTCCTTATTAGTATTAGTCAAAAAAACAGCAATCTGCTGAAAAAAAACATCCTGTTTTACAGTAGGCTGAAACGGAAACTGATTGCGTAAAACACTGTAAAACTGAGAAGAAGTCATTTGGTAATTAGGTGAAAATTTGGATTTCAAATATAGGCGATTGCATTCATAAATAAACAGGCAAAAAGTAGAAGTTATCCAAAGTTCGTCAGTTCACTATAAATTTGTAAGTTTGCCATTCCAATAAACCAGGTAAATCATGTCGCAAAACAGCAGTGTTGTTGATAAAACGTACCAAAAACTAGCTATTCAGGTTTCGCTGAACGGGTTGTCATTTGCTACTTTTGATACACTGATGAACAAACCATTAGTGATGCATAAAATCGATTTAGGTAAAGTACACGTCACAGCCCAAATTGAAGATTTATTTGCAGAAGCCTTTCAAAAACATCCGGAACTGAGAGCCTCGTATGATGATGTGGTGATTATTCACAACAACAATTTATCAACATTTGTTCCGACAGCTCTGTTTGACGAAGATTATTTGGGCAGCTATCTGCAGTTCAATACTAAAGTTTTTGAAACCGATTTTTTTGCTTTTGACGAATTACCTAATTATGAAATGAATAACGTTTACATTCCGTATGTAAATATGAACAACTATTTCATTGACCGCTTTGGCACTTTTGATTACAAACATGCCAATACCATTTTGGTAAACAAACTGCTGGAAATATCCAAAAACAATGAAGAGCGCAAAATGTTTGTTCATGTGAGCGATACTCATTTTGAAATTGTCATCATTCAAAACCAACAACTGCAGCTTTACAATTCATTCGAGTATAAAACTCCCGAAGATTTTCTGTATTATATATTGTTCACTGCCGAACAATTACACCTCAATCCGGAACACTTTAAATTAGAATTATTAGGCAAAATCACCGAAGGCGATGCGCTTTACACCATTGCTTATAAATACGTTCGCAATGTTTCTTTATTTGACGTAAGTTTTATGTCGAATCATTTTTCGGAAACCGAAAATCGCGAACACTTTATACTGTTACACTCATGAGAATCATCTCGGGCAAATACAAAGGCAGAAGAATAATGCCTCCCAAAAATCTTCCGGTACGTCCTACTACAGATATGAGCAAGGAAGCTTTATTCAATATACTGAACAATCATTTCAATTTTTCGGAGTTAAAAGTGCTCGAGCTTTTTGCCGGTACCGGGAGCATCAGTTACGAATTTGCCTCGCGGGGTTGTTCTCCGATATTGTGTGTTGACGGCGACATGGGCTGCGTAAACTTCATCAAAAAGACCGCTAAAGAATTTGACTTTGATATTACCGCACTCAAAAGTGATGTGTTTAAGTTTTTGGAAAAACACACCGGGAATTATGACATTATTTTTGCCGATCCGCCTTATAGTATGACACAAAATGAATTCGAAAAAATCATTGAACTCATCTTTGAAAACGAGTTGTTAGACGAAGAAGGAATGCTTGTGGTTGAACATTCAAAATACACCAAGTTAAACCACATGGCACATTATTCTTTCCAAAAAAATTACGGTGGTTCTGTATTTTCTTTCTTCGAATTTGAAAGAGATGATGAAGAAACAGATGATTTTGAAGACGAGGACGAAAGTTGATTATTTTTCGAAAACCAACGAATCAAAATCGGCACCCAAATCAACCAAACACTTGGTAATGTCTTTCACAAAATCATCGGGGCCGCATACATAAAAACGCTGGCTGAAATCAACAATATTTTCGATGAGAAAATTGCGATCGATACGCTTTCCTATGAATCCGATGGTATTTTCTCTGGTCAGTACATTGATAAAATTATTCTTGAGCATTTTTTGTAATTCCGCTCCCATGATGATGTCTTCCGACGTTTTGTTGGCATAAATCAGTCGGTTTCCTTTAATCAGGTTGTGTTTGTACAACTCGCGAAAAATAGAAATAAACGGAGTTATTCCCGAACCGGCAGCGATAAATACGCCCGGACCTTTGTATTGAATAGCCCCGAAAACATCATGCAAAATAATTTCAGCACCGGCATTGGTCTTCCCCAATTTATTGGTCACACCTTCATGATCGTTGTAAAGCTTAATCATGAATTCCAAATAATTCGATTCTCTTAAATTGGTAAATGTAAACGGTCGCAACTGGTTCTTCCAGTCGGGCAGGTTGATGGAAACCTCGGTAGCTTGTCCCGGAATGAAATCAAATCCGTTGGGTTTTTCAACTACAAATCGTTTGACATCGTGAGTAATAAATTTAGCTTCAAGAACTTTTACAATATGTTCATTCATAATTTCGAACGGATTAGTTTGACCAATAAAAAACGGTCGCTGTAACAAAGTTATAAATTTATCGAAAAGAAGAATAAAAAAAGCAGACCTGTAAGCCGGATTCTGTCTCCACTGTTGTGGTGGAGCCTTATCATTTATCTCGACCAACAATTGCTCGTTGGTTCTAGCTTCCTACCCTTCGACAACGGACGAGTAGCCCTTAAATGCCGATATACTTGGAATTTCACCGCATAGAGTTTACCTGGTTTCACTACAGCATTACCTGTACCTGCTTTCTGTTGCACTTGTCCTCGCCTTTCGACGGACGGGCGTTACCCGCTATGCTACTCTGTGGTGTCCGGACTTTCCTCCCCGACAAGTCGGAGCGATAAGGCGGTCTGCGGCGCAAAGGTAGGAATTACGAATTATGAATTATGAATTATGAAACTAAAATTTGAGATTTAGAAATTGACTGTGCGACTGCCCTCAGGGTGACAGAAGAATTTGGGATTGTAAATGATGAATTTTAAATTGTTACTGATGAAAGGTGAATCCATAACTCATAATTCGTAATTCGTAATTTGCAATTCGTAATTATTACTCTATATTTGTAAGCCGAGAAAATCCTATGGAACAATTTGTAGTATCAGCCCGAAAATACCGTCCTCAAACGTTTAAAGACGTTGTTGGGCAGCAGGCTATTACCAACACTTTGCTCAATGCCATAGAAAATAATCATTTGGCTTCTGCCTTGTTATTTACCGGTCCGCGTGGTGTGGGTAAAACTACTTGTGCGCGTATTTTAGCCCGTAAAATCAACCAACCCGGTTATGATGACCCGTTTGAGGATTTCGCTTTCAATGTATTTGAATTGGATGCTGCTTCTAACAACTCGGTTGACGACATCAGGAATTTGATTGACCAAGTACGCATTCCGCCACAAACAGGACAATATAAAGTGTATATCATCGACGAGGTACACATGCTGTCTTCGGCTGCTTTTAATGCTTTTTTGAAAACTTTAGAAGAACCGCCCAAGCATGCAATATTCATTTTGGCCACGACCGAAAAACACAAAATCATTCCTACCATATTATCGCGTTGTCAAATCTTTGATTTTAAAAGAATCACAGTTAAAGATGCTAAAGAACATTTGGCAGAAGTAGCCAAAAGTCAAGGAGTAGCTTTTGAAGACGATGCTTTGCACATCATTGCTCAAAAAGCCGATGGTGCGATGCGTGATGCGCTGTCAATATTTGACCGAGTAGTTTCGTATTGCGGAACGAATTTAACCCGTCAGGCGGTAACCGAAAACCTGAATGTGTTGGATTACGAGACGTACATCAGCATGACCGATTTGATTTTGGAAAACAAAATTCCCGATATTTTATTGGCCTATAACGATATATTAGCTAAAGGATTTGACGGGCATCATTTTATTGCCGGACTGGCTTCGCATTTCCGCGATTTGTTGGTGGCCAAAAACCCGGCTACACTTTCGTTATTAGAAATGGGAGAAGCAGCGCAAAACCTTTACGGCCAACAAGCGCAAAAAGTAACTCAGGATTTCCTGCTCAAAGGGATAGATATAGCCAACGATTGCGATTTGAAATTCAAAAGCAGTCAAAACCAACGCCTCTTGGTTGAACTGGCCTTAATGCAAATTGCCTCTATCACTTATGATGGAGAAAAAAAAAAGCTGACTTCATAATTCCGGCTGCGTATTTCAGAAACAACAGTTACTCTATAGTTGAAAGTCCGAAAACGAAAGTTGAAAGCGATAAACCCACTGTAAATCAAACACAGCACCCAACAACCGAAGTTGAAAAAGCAGAAAGTCCAAAGCAGACTATTGCTGAAACCACAGTAGATAAAACGGAAACACCGAAGACCGGAAATTCACAGCCGACATCTCAGGTCCTACCCCCTTCGCAAAAAATTTCTGCTTTATCATTGGCCAGTATTAAAGCCAAAAAGGAAATGGCCGAGACATTCAAAGCTAACGTTAAAGAGGAAACCCATTTACCGAACGAGCCGTTTACCGAAACCGAAATGTTAGAGCAATGGCTAAAATATGCTCAACGCATGGAAGACAAAGGCTATCGAATCATTGCTTCCTTGTTGACGATTAACGACCCTATATTAGACGGAACCACTATTATACACGAGTTACCCAATGAAAGTTCAAAAATTGATTTTGAAAAGGAAAGACCGGAACTTTTGGGCTATTTGAGAGGTAAGCTCCACAACCATGACATTCAGATTCAGGTAAAAGTAAACGAAACTTTAGTCGTCAAAAAAGCTTTTACCAATGAAGAAAAATACAACCGTTTGGTAGAAATCAATCCAAATTTGGCACTTTTGAAAAAGATGTTTGATTTAGATATATAACAAAAAAGTCCCGAATGATTCGGGACTTTTTTAAATCTTTTCGTAGTACATAGCTTTTACTATCCCGTCTGAAAGTCCAATTTTAGGCACATACAAATGTCGGGCTCCACTCCACTTCATTGCATTGAGGTATATTCGGGTGGCCGGTATGATTACATCGGCACGGTCAGTATTCAACCCCAACTCGGCTATGCGTTGTTCGTAGGAAAGTGAATTTAAATACTGGTATTGTGAATTTAAATACAGAAACGAAAGTGGTTTATCCTGCAACTTACCCGATAATTTGAAAAGTTTATTGATGTTTCCGCCAGAACCAATCATGGTGATGTTTTCATAATCTTCGGTTACCGTTTTAATCCACTTTTCTATTTCCTGCCAAACAATATCGGTTACCATATTATTGAGCAAACGAACCGTTCCGTTTTTAAACGATTTGGAAGCCACCATTTTGCCTTCGGAAAACAACGAAAATTCAGTACTACCTCCACCCACATCAACATATAAATAGGTTTGGTCTGTTTTTAGGAAGTTGTGCAAATCTGAAGAAGCGATGATGGCTGCTTCGGTTTTACCGTCTATAATTTCTATGTCTATTTCTGATTTTTCCTTGATAATGCCGGTAACTTCTTTTCCGTTGTAGGCTTCACGCATGGCCGAAGTGGCGCAGGCTTTATACTTCTCTACTTTGTATACTTTCATCAAAAGTTGAAAAGCTCTCATCGCATCAACCATTCGATTAATGTTTTCTTCCGAGATTTCACCCACGGTAAAAGCGTCTTGCCCTAGTCGAATAGGTACACGAATCAAAGCACTTTTATTGAACTGCGTATCTTTACCGGGTTGTTCTACTACGTTGGCAATAAGCAATCGCATAGCATTGGAACCAATATCGATAGCTGCATATTTTTTAATTGAAATCATATTCTTGAGGCAATACTGATGAGTTTATAATTTGTCCTGAATTACTTCGAGACGATCTCGGTAGTAATTGTATGTTTCGTGTTGTGCTCGGAAAACAGGTTCACCTTCTTTGCGGGTACGGTATTTATTCTCGAATTTCTCAGAATGTAATCTTGCTTTGACGTTTCCTTTCCACCCCACATTAAAGGTATCTATAATTTGCTTTTTAATTTCGGGATCGTAGATGGGACAGGTAACTTCTACCCTTCCGTCTAAATTGCGCGTCATGAAATCAGCCGAAGAAATATAAACTTCAGGATCGTCATTATTGCAAAAAATATAGGAACGCGTGTGCTCTAAAAAATAATCAACGATACTCACAGCTTCAATGTTTTCGCTCATCCCTTTAACTCCCGGAATTAAGGAACAGATACCGCGGACCTGCAATTTGATTTTTACTCCGGCATTGCTGGCTTCGTACAATTTATCAATAATAGGATAATCCGAAAGGCTGTTCATCTTTAAATTGATATAGGCCGGACGCCCCACTTTGGCATTATTAATTTCGCGGTCAATCAGTTTGTAAAACTTAGAACGGGTGTAATGCGGAGAAACAATCAGATGTTTGTATCGGTGTATTCTGTAATTAACATCAAAGAAGTCAAAGATTTTATTCACGTCTTTCAGAATTTGCTGATGACTGGTAAAGAGGGTCAAATCGGTGTAAATCTTAGCCGTGGTTTCGTTAAAATTTCCGGTCGAAATAAAGCCGTAACGTTTTAACTTTCCGTCTTCAATTCTGTCGATGACACATATTTTACTGTGTACTTTCAAGCCTTTGATTCCAAATATGAGTTCAATACCTTC
>CAYPSB010000038.1:0-31659 GCA_964413435.1 uncultured Flavobacterium sp. | reverse complement strand
GTTTTGCCCGAAAACATCGAACCGCAGATGACTTCTATCCAACCAAATTGTTCTTTATGATTTACTGTATTTTCGAGAAACATTTTGTAATTTTCAACCTTTAAAATTTGAATACTTTTGTTACTTTGTAACGCAAACAAACCGACCTGAAATTTTTCTATTTTTACGTCGATTCAAATGTAGAAAATTTTAATCAAGGTTCCTTATTCCCCTTGCAAAATAAAATGCCGGGAAGGAATTTAATAAAAACAGAAACGCCGAGTTATTATAATTTTAAAACGTATGAAAAAAAGATTAGAAGCCGAATTAATCAGCATTGCCCACCGAATTTTAAAACTGAAAAACAAATCGGAAGTGGATCAATTGTATAAAGAAACCCAGAAATTATACGAAACACTTACGGTTTTAAAATTCTATCAGGACAATTTTGAATCGGTGAAAACGGATGTGGCGGAAGCCGTTTTAGAAGAAAAGATAGCACAACATTTAGAAGAAACTGTGGTTGAACCTGTTGTAGAAGTCCTAACGGTGGAGCCTGATAAAGAAACTGAAGCAATAGTTGAGGTTGTGGCTGAAACAGCTACTACTCCTGAACCGGCAGATGAAGAAATCGTTTCGGAAAAAGAAGAAGAATCAGCACCGGAAGTTGTTTCGGAAACAATACAAGAGGAAGCAGCACCGGAAGAAACCCAACCGGAAACGACAGAGGAAGAAGTGCCCGCTTTAGCTTTCCAACCCATATTTGAATTAGAAGAAGAAACTCATGAAGAACCGTCACCCGAAGCTGAAGAGGAACCGGTACCTGCCGAAACCGCTTCAGAAGTGACTCCGGATACCCCGAAAATCAGAGTAGAAAATTTCCTGAGTGATGAATTCAAAGACCCGGTTTTTGTAAAGCCCAATGATGTGTCTTTGTTTCCAACATCAGCCATAGAAGAGATCAGTGAACCAAAATCACCGGTAGTTAATGAGTCAACAGCCAAATCAATAGCCATTGGGTTGAACGACCGAATCGGATTTGTGAAACATCTTTTTGATGAAAGCAACGAAGATTTTAACCGTGTGTTGTCGCAGTTGAATACGTTTGATTCTTTTGAAGAAGCCAAAAATTTCATTGATGATATGGTCAAACCCGATTACAACAATTGGCAAGGTAATGAAGATTATGCTGAGCGTTTTATGGAATTAATTGCCAACAAATTTCACTAATAGGGGATAAATCTTGCTCAAAATGGGGAAACTCTACATCGTTCCAACGCCTATCGGTAATTTAGATGATATGACATTCAGGGCGATTGCCGTTTTGAAAGAAGTTGATTTGATTTTGGCCGAAGATACCCGAACCAGTGGGAAACTGCTCAAGCATTTTGACATTGCCACGCACATGCACAGCCACCACATGCACAACGAGCACAAGACGGTGGAAAATCTCATCAAGCGGTTGCAAGCCGGTGAAACCATTGCCTTGATAAGTGATGCAGGGACTCCTGCCATTTCTGACCCAGGATTTTTATTGACCCGAGCTTGTGTCGAAAATAATATCGAAGTCGATTGTTTACCCGGAGCTACGGCTTTTGTGCCGGCGCTGGTGAATAGTGGTCTGCCTAATGACCGCTTTGTCTTTGAAGGGTTTTTGCCCGAAAAGAAAGGCAGACAAACCCGTTATTTGGCATTAGCCGAAGAAACAAGAACCATGATTTTTTATGTGTCTCCACATAAATTGGTTAAAACATTAGCGGAATATGTGCAATACTTCGGAGCCGACAGACCGGTTTCAGTCTCCAGAGAATTGTCTAAACTGCACGAAGAAACCATCCGTGGCACAGCCGAAGAAGTATTAAAGCATTTTGAAGCCAAGCCACCCAAAGGAGAAATAGTGGTAGTAGTGGGTGGTAAGATTTCAACCAAAGAAAAGAAAGACCGAGAATAGTTATTCGACTACCAAATCGGTAAAAGCAAAACTCTTTCCGCTGAACAATCCTTTATCCGATAATTTCAAATCCGGAATCACCAATAAGGCCATGAACGAAAGCGTCATAAACGGTGCTTTTAAAGTACTGCCCAGAGATTTGGCCATGGCATCAATTTCCTGATACAAACGCCCGGCTTCCCAACCGTCTTTATCACTCATGATACCCGCTACCGGAAGCGCTAATGATTTTTTTATCTCGCCATCTACGGCACAAATACCACCGGTGTTTTGGATTAACAGATTCACCGCGTTGCAAATTTCTTCATCCGAAGTTCCTACCACAACAATATTATGACAATCGTGCGCTACCGAACTGGCAATGGCGCCTTTTTTCAAACCAAAATTCTTGATAAAAGCCACCGCCGGAGGAGTGTCAGCATAGCGGTTTACGACAGCCATTTTTAAAATATCATCGGCCACATTGGAAACCAGTTTGCCGTTTTGTAATAAAGCACTATGGTGAATTTCATTGGTAATCAATTGGCCTTCCAAAGCTTCAATCACACGAATCGTTTTGGCCGAGCTAGGCACTTCAAAATCACTGACTGTTTTAGCAGAAGTGTTGAAATTGTTAGGTGTTTCAAAAGCCACGTGTTTCACAAACGATTGGCCTTCTTCAGCAACCAATTCCCCGTTAATGTAGGTTTGTTTTACCTTAAAGTTTACCAAATCCTCCACTACGATAAAGTCGGCAGCATCATTTTCTTTCAGCAAACCCACATCCATTTTGTAATGATGCACAGGATTAACACAAGCTACTTGCAACACTTTGAAAACATCCATCCCCTTAGCAATGGCACGTGCACAAAGCTGATTAATGTGACCCAAAATCAAATCATCTGGGTGTTTGTCATCCGAACAAAACATCATGTTTTCGTAATGGTCGGGCAATAAATCAATCAACGCTTCAAAGTTTTTGGCGGCACTCCCTTCGCGAATGATGACTTTCATCCCAAGGGATAATTTCTCAGCAGCTTCGTCATAAGTGAAGCACTCATGATCGGTTGAAATTCCGGCGGAAATGTATTTTTTAATCGGTTCTCCACGCAATCCAGGGGCATGACCATCCACAGGTTTACCAAAATGTTTGGCCCAGGCAATTTTCTTTAACACTTCTTCATCATCAAACAGTACGCCCGGATAATTCATCATTTCCGATAAATAATAAATATCGGGCAACGCCATTAATTCCTTGATTTGTTCCGAATCAATAACCGCACCTGCCGTTTCAAAAAACGTAGCCGGAACACAAGAAGGAGCACCAAAATGGAATTTTAACGGGACTTTTTTACCGTTGTCAATCATGTAATGTACGCCGTCTTTTCCTAGAACATTCGCAATTTCATGCGGGTCAGAAATGGTTGCCACTGTTCCGTGCAGTACAGCAATCTTCGCAAATTCAGAAGGCACGAGCATCGAGCTTTCAATATGAATGTGAGCATCAATAAATCCGGGAAGGATATAATTTTTCGCATCATGATTTTTCTCCACTATGGAAACAATCTTCCCGTTTGCTACTGTAATTTCTCCCGAATAAATTCGTTTATTTTCAATATCTACAATCTGTCCTTGAATTTGCATTTTGCTGTACTTTTATACCCCAAAAGTACTAAATATAAAGTCAGTTTTTCAAAAGTAATGAAAGTGTTATTTTTAAAATATTTTTCCTACTTTTATTGTTTGTAATTCATAATTTTCAATTTGTAATTAACTATGCGCTGGACCCATAAACCAAAACCCAATTCTGAAAAAGTAAAAGCCTTGGCAGCCGAGTTGAAGGTTGATGAACTTATAGCTACACTTTTGGTGCAACGCGGTATAGAAACGTTTGAGCAGGCACGTCAATTCTTCCGTCCGAGTTTGGAAGATTTGCATGATCCTTATCTGATGAAGGACATGGATAAGGCCGTGAGTCGGATTGAAAAGGCCATAGAAAACAATGAAAACATACTGGTTTTCGGCGATTATGATGTTGATGGTACTACGGCGGTGTCTTTGGTGTCAAGTTATTTGAGAAGTTTTTATCCCAATGTGGCCACTTATATTCCCGATCGTTATGATGAAGGATATGGCATTTCTTATAAAGGTATTGATTTTGCCGAAGACAATGAATTTACATTGATAATTGCTTTGGATTGCGGTATCAAATCGGTGGACCATATTGCTTATGCTAATGACAAAAATATTGACTTTATCATTTGTGACCACCACCGTCCGGGAGACATGTTGCCCGAAGCCGTGGCCGTACTCGACCCGAAGCGTGAGGATTGCACCTATCCTTATGATGAACTTTGCGGTTGTGGTGTAGGGTTTAAACTGGTACAGGCTTTGGCTAAAAACCGAAACCAAACCTTGGCTGATTTGCAAATTTACCTTGATTTAGTGGCCACGGCCATAGCAGCCGACATCGTTCCAATGACCGGAGAAAACCGTATTCTGGCAAAATTCGGGTTAGCAGTGATCAATTCGGCGCCGCGTCCCGGCATCAAAGCCTTGATTCAAAATGTAAAGAAAAAAACACTCACGATTACCGATGTTGTTTTTATTATTGCGCCTAGAATTAACGCCGCAGGACGAATCAAACATGGTAACGAGGCAGTTGCTTTGTTGACGGAATACGATTTGGATCAAGCCGAACAATTTGCATCCGAAATTGAAAAATACAACAGCGACCGCAAAGATTTAGACAAGCAAATCACTGCAGAAGCGCTTTCGCAAATACACGAAAATCAGGAAACCCAAAACGTTACCACCGTTGTTTACAGTGAACATTGGCATAAAGGAGTTATCGGTATCGTGGCTTCCCGACTGACAGAAACCTTTTACCGCCCAACGATAGTTTTTACCAAAAGTGGTGACAAGCTCGCCGCCTCAGCCCGCTCCGTGAAGGATTTCGACATTTACAATGCCCTTGAAGCCTGTGCTGAACACCTCGAACAATTTGGTGGGCACATGTATGCTGCCGGAATGACGCTTAAAGAAGAAAATTATGCGGCTTTCAAAGAAGCATTTGAAAGAGTAGTTCAAGAGACAATACATCCTGATTTGCTCACACCTGAAGTTTCGGTTGATGCTGAAATCAACCTAACCGATATTAACGAAAAATTGCTTCGCATTCTGAATCAGTTTGAACCTTTTGGTCCGCAAAATATGACTCCCGTGTTTATGACTAAAGGAATGAGAGATACCGGTTACGCCAAGGGAATTGGGATTGAAGAGGACCATTTAAAATTATTTGTTAAACAAAATGGCTCAGAGGGGTTTGCTGCTATAGGTTTCGGATTGGGGAATAAATTAGAGCGGGTAAAAAACCAAGCACCTTTTGATGCGGTTTACTGCATTGATGAAAACGAATTCAACGGAAATATCAGCATTCAGTTGCGATTGAAAGATTTGAAGTAATTAATATTCTTTCAATTCAAATTGTGTTCCGTCAAAAACGCCATAGGTAAAATAGCCAATCCAGTCGCCTAAGTTCACGTATTGAGCATTTTCTCCCACTTTGATAATCATAGGAAGGTGTCGATGTCCAAAGACCAGATAATCATAGTGTTTGGTTTCGAGTTTTCGTTTGGAGTATTGTACCAGCCATTCGTTGTCTTCACCTAAGAATTTTACATCAGCTTCGCCCGAAATCAGTTTGTTTTTTACTGATAAGTATTGTGCCAGTTTCATGCCAATATCAGGATGCAGCCATCGGTATAGCCATTTAGAAAACGGATTGGTAAACACTTTTTTCATGCGTTTGTAGCCTTTGTCGCCCGGTCCTTTTCCGTCACCGTGACCTATTAAAAACGTTTTGCCGTTAAATTCGTATTCCTGATTGTCGTGATATACCGGGATGTTCAATTCTTTTTGAAAATAATCGTGCATCCATAAATCGTGATTCCCTACAAAAAAATAAATGGGAATTCCACTGTCTCTAATTTCAGCCAACTTGCCTAAAACCCTTATAAAACCTTTCGGAACGACTGTTTTATATTCGAACCAAAAATCAAACAAATCACCCAACAGGAAAATGCATTCAGCATCTTTTTTTACTTCATCGAGCCAGGCCACAAACTTTTGTTCACGCGGAAAACTGGCCTCGGGCGTCGGTGCGCCAAAGTGTTGATCGGAAGCAAAATATATTTTCTTATTAGGAGCTATAGTCATCAAAAGTGAGGGTTATGCATTATCAGAAGCGTACCATTCGGCAAAAGACGTATCGGTTTCCTGTAGTTTTAAAGAATGCAATTGAATGTTGTCGGGCAAACGGTTTTTTATTTTTTGGGCAAAATCAGTAACCATGTTTTCACTGGTTGGCTGGTAATCGACTAAGATAACGTGATGCCCGCGCGATTTTAATTCGTTGGCCAACTCAATGTGAGGCGTGTTTTTATTAAAAACCGTAGCGTGGTCAAACAAGTCAACAATCTCCTCTTTTACAATTTTCTTCAAATCCGAAAAATCGATTACCATTCCGAATTTTACATTTTCAGTATCCGTTATTGGTTTCCCGATCACCGTTACCGAAAGCTTATAGCTGTGACCGTGTACATTTTTACACTTGCCGTCATATCCGTAAAGGGCATGTCCGGTTTCGAAAGAAAATTGTTTGGTGATTCTGATGTTGCTCATAGTAGGTGTTTTTGCACTGCAAATTTAGTAAAATATAACTACTCTTCGTTTTGTCTTTTTTTGGCACGAGCATACATCCACCAAGCGGCTCCTACAATAACGGCAAACGGGAGGATGTTTCCAATCCAAACGCCGATGAGGTATCCGTTATCAGGGGCATGTTTAATTTTTTCGTTAATGTCTACGTGTTGGATGAGAAGGATGAGTTTCATGATGTTTATAAATTGAAATCAGTAGGGATGACAGAAGATTGATGTAAATTTTAAATAAAAATAAAAAAAGTTGGCTTCAGAATTGCTTTTTGTTTTTATAAAATGATATATTTGCTCACTCAATTTTTGGGGATGTAGCTCAGTTGGCTAGAGCGTTTGGCTGGCAGCCAAAAGGTCGTGGGTTCGAGCCCCATCTTCTCCACAGAAAGCCGTCTTGTTTTTACAGGATGGCTTTTTTTATTTTCCGTTTTTTAAATCTTCTGCTACTTTTTCTAATTCTGTATACCAATCTTGACCGAATTTTCGAATCAAAGCTTCTTTTACAAACTTATACACAGGCACTTCCAACTCTTTTCCTAAAGTACATGCCGGATTACAAATGTCCCAACGATCGTAATTTACCGCCGAAAATTCGCTGAAATCTTTCACACGAATGGGATACAAATGACAGGAAACCGGTTTTTTCCAGTTTATAATTCCTTGGTTGTAGGCTTGTTCTATTCCGCAAAGTGCTGTTTTTCCGTCAAAAATAACATAAGCACAATCCTTGTTGTCAATCAGCGGGGTTTCTAAATCCTGATCGGTACCAACCACCCAAGTGCCGAGTTTTTCTATGGCTTCAATGCCTTCCGGGCGCAGAAAAGGCTTTACTTTCGGATAAATTTCCTCCAGTATTTTGGTTTCTTCCTGAGATAAGGGAGCTCCGGCATCTCCGTCAACACAGCAAGCTCCGTGACAAGCGGAAAGGTTGCACACAAAATCTTTTTCGAGAATATCTTCGGATACTATGGTTTTGCCTAATTGAAACATGAATGAATTTAGGGTTTAGGATTTGCGATTTAGGATTTTGAATTTCATCGCAAAGGTAAAAATCAATTTGGGTTAATTGACTTATGACGTTTTAAAAACCTAATTTTGTAAAAAATTTAAGGTATGAGTATAGATTTTAGAGAAATTGCCACAGCTACTATGGTTCTTTTTGCTGTGATTGATATAGTGGGGAGTATTCCGGTGATTATTGACTTGAGAGCCAAATTTGGCCACATCCAATCGGAAAAAGCTTCGTTAGTTTCTGCCGGAATCATGATTGCTTTTCTTTTTGTTGGAGAAGAAATCCTCAAATTGATTGGTATAGATACCAATTCGTTTGCTGTTGCCGGATCGTTCGTGTTGTTTTTTTTAGCTTTAGAAATGATACTCGGTATACGTTTGTATAAAGATGAAAAAGCTTCTTCGGCTTCAATTGTTCCGATTGCTTTTCCCTTAATTGCCGGTGCCGGAACCATGACAACTTTGCTTTCGTTACGTTCCCAATTTCAGACGATTAATATTATTGTAGCGATATTTTTAAATATCATTTTGGTATATATTGTATTGAAATCATCCTCCAAAATTGAAAAAATGCTTGGAGAAAACGGCCTGAGCATTATCCGAAAGGTATTTGGCATAGTACTTTTGGCCATTGCTGTTAAATTATTTGCCGCTAATGTTAAAGGACTCTTTGCATAACAGCATATTTTAGTATTTTTGTCGCCTAAACGAAGTACATGAAAATTTTTACCAATATTCTTCTTTTTATTGCTGTTGCTTTGATAACAGTAAATATTTTTCTTCTTGATTTCGACAAACCTTTTGAAGGCAACAGTGTGATTGCCCTGATTGGTATTGTTGCTTCTTTTTGTGCTGTTTTGATACTGATGATTTTCAAAATGTCTAAAAAAATCGAAGACAAACTAAAAAACTAAATCATGTTTGATGTCCTTATCATTGGCGGAGGAGTTTCGGGCATGTCTTGTGCTCTGATTTTGGGTTCGGCCCAAAACAAACCTTTTGCTGCGAATAAAAAAATAGGAATTATCACCCATCAAAAAGCATCTTCATTACAGGATGCAGTCTTTTTCAACGCTTACGGAATCACTTCGGGAAAACTCGGTGCCGACTTGCTTGAGGAAAGCAAAGAGCAGTTGTCTCATAATTACGGACATGTTGTACAAATCCCGGAAGAAAAAGTTATGAAGATTGAAGGTGAGGCCGGAAATTTTGTAATAACTACCAATAAGAATACTTATCAAGCCAAAATAGTGGTTCTTGCCATCGGAGCCGGAAATCCGTTTACTATTGAAGGTTTGGAGGCCTTTGTTATGCCGCATCAGAAAATAATAGCCGAGAAAAACCGAATTCAGTTGCGCAACACCGACCACAAGGTTGCTGAAGGAATTTATGTAACCGGAACGTTGGCAGGCTGGAGAAGTCAATTGGCAATAGCGGCCGGAAGCGGTGCTGCAGTGGCTACAGATTTACTCACTCTTTGGAATAACGGAGTTCACGTGCAGGTGCATGACAGTGTGCGTAAATAGATTATTTCAATACGGCTTTCAGCATCGCATCATCTTTCAGAATCACTTGGTAGTAATTGTTTTCACCATACAATTGGCGGGCAAATTCGGCTGTGATGTATTTTTTAACCAAAACTTTGTTGTTCTCTAATTTCATCTCCAAGCCGGCCTCTTTGAGGTAATTTTCAAATTTCGAAATGTAGCTTGTTTCCTGTTGCATTTTGGTTACAAAAGTATTGAAATCTATTCCCTGAAAGGCTTTTCGGTTTTTGTCTAATTGTTCGAAAACAAAGTGTCCTACTACTCCTGAGTTTAAAATATAAGCCAAACTTTCCTCTCCTTTTTTGACTTCAAGCGGCACAAAAATATCAGGAACGATGCCGCCTCCGCCGTATACGATGCGTCCTTTTTTGGTTTTAAATTTCAGCGAATCGGCCACTTTTATTTTGTCTTTGGCGTAAAGTTCACCACTTTCAAATCGTTTTTCAAAATCGTGACTGTATGCCTCGCTTTCGCCTTTAGTATAAGGTTTTTGAATCGAACGTCCGCTTGGGGTGTAATAACGTGAAGTCGTCAACCTCACGGCCGAACCGTCCTCAAAATCCATCTCGCGTTGCACCAATCCTTTTCCGAAAGAACGACGACCTACGATGGTTCCTCTGTCATTATCCTGAATAGCACCGGCCAAAATTTCGCTGGCTGATGCTGAGTTTTCATCAATTAAAACAAAAACTCTCCCGGTTTCAAAGATGCCTTCTTTGGTGGCGTATGTTTTATCAATTTTGCCTTTGCGGTTTTTGGTGAAAACAATGAGTTCTTTGTCTTTCAAAAGTTCGTCGGCAATGGCTACAGCTCTCTCCAGATAACCGCCGCCATTATCGCGCAAATCAATTACCAATGTGTTCATGCCTTGTTTTTTTAAGGCTTCTAATCCGGTATAAAACTCGTCATAGGTGTTTTCGGCAAATCGATTGATGCGGATGTACCCCGTTTTTTTATTGAGCATCAGATACGTGTCGACACTTTTAATCGGGACCACTTCGCGTTCAACGGTCAGGGTTAGTTTTTTGTTGGTGCTTTTTCTGAAAATGGTCAGAGTTACCTTTGAACCTTCTTCTCCTTTGAGTTTGTTGTACAGACTGTCAGTGGGCAATTTTCGGCCAAATAATTTTGACTTGTCGGCATATAAAATTCGGTCTCCGGCCTGAACTCCGGCTTTTTCTGCCGGCCCGCCTTTCAGCGGATTGACCACTGTAACCGTGTCATTATACATGTAAAAATTTACGCCAATCCCCACAAAATCGCCTTTCATGATTTCGGCTTCTGAAGATTGTTCGCTGGGCGGAATGTAAACAGAATGAGGGTCGAGGTTGGCCAATATGCTGCTCACCGTCAAATCGACTATCGAATCGGAATTAATATTGTCAACATATTCGTCGTTAATGAAATCTATCAACCGTTCTATCTTGGCTTTGCTGGCGCTTTTTTTAGAAAGAGTTCGTGTTGGAAAATTCAACATACCGCCAATGATGATCCCCAAAGCTACGCATGAGAACAACAACAGGGGCAAGTATTTTTCTTTTGATTTCATTGAGACAGGCTCCGTCTAAAGTGATTCTAAATTCTCGATTTGGTGTACTACAACTCCGGCTTTTTCTAAAAAGTCTACGCCCGAAGTGTCGCGGTAACCGTGTTGGTATACCACGCGTTTGATGCCCGACTGGTGAATGAGTTTACTGCATTCTTTACAAGGAGACAGCGTGATATAAAGTGTGGCGTGTTCGCAGGTTTGGGTGGAACGGGCAACTTTGGAAATGGCATTGGCTTCGGCATGAAGCACGTACCACTTGGTTAAACCTTCATCGTCTTCGCAGCAGTTTTCAAACCCCGATGGAGTTCCGTTGTACCCGTCGGAGATAATCATGCGGTCGCGCACGATGATAGCACCTACCTGTTTGCGTTTGCAATACGATAGTTTGCTCCACTCGGCAGCGATTCTTAAATAAGCTACGTCGTATTTTTTTTGTTTTCCTTCTTTCATTTTGTATTGAATGGGTTTCAGTGTCTCGATGATGGCTGATATTCAAAAGATTGTTTATTTAGCCCTGATGGGAGCGGCACCGAAGTAGAGCGGACAGCAGGAACATGGATAGCAAATATACCCAAACGTTTCGCTTCTGGAAATTATTTTTGCCAAATTTCGTTCTGTAAAATCATAGGAATGACTACTCCTACAATAAAGGCTGAAATGGTCAGTGTCCAATCGCGTTTGGAGAATTTGAACAGGGTTTGCGTCATGTAGGCCAACAGTAATGCGGCAAGAACTACAATGATTTGAGCAGCTTCTATCCCGATTGCAAATTCAAACAGAGGTAAAAGTTTATCGGTGGGTTTGCCCGAGAGAATGCTGTTGAAATAGTTTGAAAAGCCCAGGCCGTGTATGATTCCGAAGAAAACGGTTACTATGCCTACAAATGAAATACTGTCTTTTTTACTCGATTTGCCCGAAACGATGATGTTGTATAAAGCCGTTACGAGTATGGTTATGGGGATTAAAAATTCGACAATATTGGCTTTTACGGTGACGATGTTGAATACCGAAAGCATGAGTGCCATGGTGTGGCCCAAGGTGAATAGTGAAATCAGAATCAGGATGCGTTTCCAGGATTTGAACTCGTAAGGAACGGTGAGCGCCAATAAAAATAAAACGTGGTCGTAGGCAAAAAGGTTGAGTACGTGTTTCAACCCGATGTTAAAGTATATCCAGAAATCAGACATGGTAATTTGGTGGTTTTGGAACGTAAACTTACAATTTATTTTGAATGCCGAATCAAAATAGAGGGCTAAATCGACGAAAAACATTTTTCAAATTGGTTTCTCAAAAATGGGAAATTGCCTTATATTTGCAGTATTAAAACCGATACAATTATGTCAATTTCAGATTTATTTGATAGCGAATTCAAAGCCCGTAATAAAGGTCATTTCTCTGCTATAGTACGTGTTGCCACTGCTGATGGGGATATGAGTCAGGAAGAAAGAGAGTTTTTAGACAAGTTAGCCGTTCGATTGGAGATTTCAAAAGAAGAGTACGAAGAGATTTTGGAAAATCCATTGAAATACCCTATTAATCCTCCTTATTTGTATACCCAACATTTAGAGCGCTTGTACGATTTGTCGAGAATGGTTTATGCGGATCATGTATTGGGACCAAAACAAAAACAAATCCTTACTAAATTTGCTTTAGCACTTGGATTTACCCCTAGTAACGTGCCTTTCATCATTGACAAAGCTTTATCATTGTTGGTGCTGAATGTTGATGCCGACACCTTCGTTTACGAAATGACTCACATGAATAAATAAAAAAAAGCCCCAAATTTCGGGGCTTTTTTCTTAGCTGTATTTGGCCATAAATTCTTCTGCCTTTTCAACCATATTGTAACTGCCGCAAAAAAACGGAACACGTTGGTGCAGTTCGGTGGGTTGGATTTCCATAATTCTGCCGAAACCGTCCGAAGCTTTACCGCCGGCTTGTTCAGTGATGAAAGCCATAGGATTGCATTCATACAATAGACGCAATTTGCCTTTTGGCGATTTGGAACTGGTCGGGTAAATATAAATACCTCCTTTAATCATGTTTCTGTGAATGTCAGAAACCAAACTTCCTATGTATCTTGATGTGTAAGGGCGGTCACCCTCTTCAGACTGGCAATATTTAATATAATCTTTTACACCCTGAGGGAAATGCACATAATTTCCTTCGTTGATGGAGTAAATGTTGCCGTCTTTGGAAAACTGCATGTCCGGATGAGACAAATAAAACGTTCCGATGGCCGGATTGAGCGTAAACCCGTTCACACCGTGCCCGGTTGTATAAACCAACATGGTTGAGGTACCGTAGGTCACATAACCCGCCGCCACTTGCTTAGTTCCGGGTTGAAGAAAATCTTCAAGACTAACCGGTGTTCCAACCGGCGTAACTCTTCTGTAAACCGAAAAAATAGTTCCCACAGAAACGTTGACATCAATATTAGAAGAACCGTCCAATGGGTCCATTAATACTACATATTTGTTGTTGTGGCTGTTGTCAGATCCGGCAACAGTTATGAAATCGTCATTTTCTTCCGAGGCGATTCCGCATACAATTTCTCTGTTGATAAGGGTTTGGATGAAAATTTCGTTGGCATAAACATCCAGTTTTTGCTGGTCTTCACCTTGAATGTTTCGGTCGCCTGCAGCGCCAATGATATCTACTAAACCGGCTTTATTAACTTTGTAATTTACGACTTTGGCAGCCAGTCGGATGGAGTTGATGATTCTGGATAATTCACCCGAAGAATATTTAAAATCGGATTGTTTTTCGATGATGAATTCACCGAGGGTTTTATTGCGTTCTTCCATTGCAAATGAGTTGTAGTTGTGGTTACAAATATCGTTTTTTTTATTAAAGAATAACTGAAATTTAAAAAAATGTAAGGTCAAATCTCAGCAAAACTTGTTTTATATTTGTTACTTATAATTTGTAAAAATAAAAACCATGAAAGCGAGATTACTAGTTGCCGCTATTGTTGTTTCAACATTGAGTTGTACCAAAATAAATGCCCAAATCAATTTGGGAGAAAAAGCGATGGGAGCTCTTCAGTCAGGAGTTGCCAGTTTTACCTTCAGCGATGAAGATGCCGCTGCCATTTCAAAAGAAGCCGTGCGCAAAATGGATTCTACCAATACTGTCGCCGGTCCGAAAGATGGGTATACCCTGCGTTTGAACCGAATTTTCGGAAAGCATGCTAATGAAAACGGTCTGAAACTGAATTACAAAGTATACTTGACCAAAGACGTCAATGCATTTGCCACTGCAGATGGCAGCGTGAGGGTTTTTTCGGGGTTAATGGATATTATGGATGACAACCAACTGTTGGCGGTAATTGGTCACGAAATTGGTCACGTTGCCAATCACGATTCCCGGGATGCCATGAAAGCAGCCTTGCGAAAAGCAGCAGTGGTGGGCGCTGTTTCTTCTCAATCGGATAAAATTGCCAAGATAACCGACAGCCAGTACGGGCAAATAGCTAGCGTCATTATCGATAATAAATACAGTCGTAAACAGGAATCGGAGGCAGACCTTTTTTCCTATGAATTTCTAAAACGCAACAAATACAATGTCAATGCCGAGGAGTCAGCATTTGCAATTTTGGCTAATATGAGTGGCGGCGGCAATGCCGATTTTTTGAGTAAAATGATGAGTTCTCATCCCGATCCGCAAGACAGGGCTGAGAAAGCCAAAGCCAGAGCAACCGCAGATGGTTTGTACAAACCGTATGTACAACAAAAATTTTCCAATAAAGCTCCTGCAACGACCACCAAAAAAACCACTACTAAAAAGAAGAAAAAATAAATCCGCATGATCATCCGAAAAGGCGAAAAGAAAGACATGAAAGCCGTTCTTGAATTGATACAGGAGTTGGCCACTTTTGAAAAAGAACCTGATGCCGTTGTGGTGACTGTGCCCGATTTGGAGCGCGATGGCTTTGGCGAAAATCCACTCTTTTACACGTTTGTCGCAGAAGTTGACAGTCAAATCGTTGGCATGGCGTTGTATTACTACCGCTATTCAACCTGGAAAGGCAGAACCATCCATCTCGAGGATTTAATCGTCAAAGAATCCATGCGGGGTTCCGGTTTGGGCTTTGCGTTGTATTCAGAGATTATCGCTCAAGGCAAAAAAGACAACGTTCGAAGAATAGAGTGGAATGTTCTCGATTGGAACACTCCGGCCATTGATTTTTACATCAAATCAGGCGCGAGGGTTTTAGATGATTGGCGCGTGGCACAAATGGATGAATCTGGAATCAACGAATTTTTAAGCAAACTGTAACTCATGAGAATATTCAAATTTGGCGGCGCTTCTGTGAAAGATGCCGATGGTATAAAAAACGTATTCAGTGTCTTGGAAAAAGTAGGGCACGAAGACACCTTGTTGGTCATCTCCGCAATGGGAAAAACCACAAATGCTCTGGAAGTTGTTATCAAAAATTATTTTGACAAGTCCAATGAATTGCACGCCTCATTACAAGAAGTTAAAAAATACCACAACCAAATTCTGTTGGATTTGTTTGACGACGAGGAGCACGAAGTTTTTTATGCGGTCAACAGCCATTTTGCTGATTTGGAATATTTTATAAGAAGCAATAAATCTCCGAATTACAATTTTGTATACGACCAAATTGTGAGCTATGGCGAAATTGTCTCAACAACTATAGTAAACCATTATTTCAACCACGCCGGTTTGAAAAACAATTGGGTTGATGTTCGCAATTTCATCAAAACGGATAATACATATCGCGATGCCAATGTGGATTGGGAAAAAACGCAGCAGTTTATTTCAAAAGGAATCAAAAAGAAAGCGCTCAACATCACGCAAGGGTTTCTGGGTTCTGATGAAAACAACTTTACGACTACCTTGGGTAGAGAAGGATCAGATTACACCGCGGCTATTTTTGCTTATTGCTTGAATGCCGAAAGCGTAACCATCTGGAAAGACGTTCCCGGAGTGATGAATGCCGACCCGCGCTATTTTGAAAATGCCATATTGCTGAACCAGATTTCCTATCGCGAAGCCATTGAGTTAGCGTTTTACGGTGCCACAGTAATCCACCCGAAAACGCTGCAACCTCTTCAGAAAAAGGAAATTCCGCTGCATGTAAAATCGTTTATCAATCCGCTCTTGCCGGGTACCAGTGTTTCGAAAGGCAAAGATCTGGAACCGCAGGCGCCGTGTTACATCGTAAAAAGAGATCAATTGCTGATTTCACTATCGTCTATTGATTTTTCTTTTATCATGGAAGAAAACATCAGCGAGATTTTTTCGTTGTTGCATCAATTCAAGATTAAAGTAAGTTTGATACAAAATTCCGCCATCAGTTTTTCGGTTTGTGTTGAAGATAAGTTCGGCAACTTTAACGAACTGAAAGCCATTTTGGCTAAAAAATTCAAAGTGTCTTATAACGAAAACGTATCATTGTATACCATTCGTCATTTTACCAAAGAATCTGCCGAAATGGTGGAAAAAGACAAAACCGTTTTACTCAAACAAATTTCGCGAGAGACGATGCAGGTGGTAACGAAGGAGTAATCCGTCGTCTTTATTTATACACAAAACAGCTTTTTTGCGTTTATACTATGTATGCTGAAAAAATGGCTTTTATGGTTGGTATTCCTAGGTTTTTCCTCGCTCTCGGCTCAGGAAATCAAATCGCTGTACCAAACTAAAAAAATCGCGGTTTCTTCAGATACGATAGCGCTGGAAAAGGTCAGCATCAGCCCGAGTTTTTTTAAACTGCAAAAACAAGACGGCACCGTCATTGACACTGCTTTTTACAAAATCGATTTTAAAAAGGGAAAACTGATGTTTAAAAACGGGTTTACCTCGCAGGACAGTATCACGGTTCGTTATTTTAACTATCCGGAACATCTGACCAAAACCTACAGTATTTACGATCAGGATAAAGTAGTTCCCAACGAAGCCGGCAACCTTTATAAAGTGAATCGTTCCGTGAAAAAGTTTGTGCCCTTTGAAGGATTGAACACCTCGGGAAGCATCACTCGCGGGGTGACCATTGGCAACAATCAGAACGCCTCGGTGACGTCAAATTTAGACTTGCAAATCACCGGAAAAATATCCGACAAAGTTTCGCTTCGCGCCTCTATTCAGGATTCCAATATTCCGCTGCAGGAAGGGGGCTATTCGCAAAAGTTGGATGAATTTGATCAGATTTTCATCGAATTATTTACAGATAAATGGAATATTCGCGCCGGTGATTTATTCCTCGAAAACCGTCAATCCCGTTTTTTAAACTTCAATAAGAAAGTGCAGGGGTTGTCGGCTCATTTTACTTTTGGAGGAGAAGAAAACAAGACCGATATTTTTGCTGCCGGTGCTTTGGTTCGCGGACAATACGCCAAGAGTTCGTTTACCGGGCAGGAAGGCAACCAAGGGCCTTATAAATTAAAAGGAAATAACGGCGAATTGTATGTGCTGGTGGTTTCGGGTTCTGAACGGGTGTACGTCAACGGTATTTTACGCCAACGCGGCGAAAACAACGATTATGTCATCGATTACAATGCCGGAGAAATCACCTTTACTTCGCTTTTCCCTATTACTTCCGAAATGCGAATTGTGGTCGAATACCAATATTCCGACAGAAGCTATACGCGTTTTGTAACCTATGCCGGTGCCAATCACGAAGCCAAAACCTGGAGTTTGGGCGGTTATTTGTATTCTGAAAACGATGTCAAAAATCAGCCTTTACAACAAAACCTGTCGCCGGAGCAAGTGGCTATTTTGGCGAATGCCGGTGATAATGTCAATCTGATGAATGCACCTTCTGCGTATTTAGACAGCTATTCTGAAAATAAAGTTTTATACAAAAAAACCGTAGTCAATGGGGTTGACGTTTACGAATATTCCAACAATCCCAATGATGAATTGTATAATGTTAAATTTACTTTTGTCGGTCTCAATCAGGGAAGTTATATTTTGACCAACTCTAATGCCAACGGTAAAATTTACGAATATGTAGGTTTGTCAAGTACGATTCCAAACCGAAATTACGAACCGATTACCCGCTTGGTGGCGCCAACTAAAATTCAAATTGCCACCGTTTTAGGAAAATACAATCCGAGCGAAAAAACCAAGTTTGATTTTGAAATAGGAGTGAGCAACAACGATTTGAATTTGTTTTCGCCTATTGATGACAACGATAATAAAGGAGTGGCCGGAAAGCTGAATTTCAAGCAAAGACTGTTTACCAAAAAATGGCACGTAGATGCTTTCGGGAATTATCAGTATGTGCAACAGAACTTCAAGACCATAGAACGTCTGTTCAATATTGAGTTTAATCGCGACTGGAATTTAACCACATTTCAAGGCAATCAAAGTTTGATTGTAAATGGCTTAGATTTTATTTTGCCCGAAAAAGGAAAACTGACCTACCAGTTTGAAAAGCTCGATTTTTCCAAAAGTTTTTCCGGAAATCGTCATTTGGTAACGGCTTTATTCAAACTCAACAATTGGAATATTCAGGAAAGCGGCAGCTATTTGAAAAGCGATGGTGATTATGCCACCTCAACATTCATCCGCAATCAATCGCAAGTGCGGTATCATTTTAAAAAGAATTGGATTGGTGGTAGTTTACGTTTGGAAAACAACAAAGAAAAATTAACGTCCACCCAACAATTATCGACCCTGAGCCAACGTTTTACCGAATACGGAGCTTTTGTCGGAAGGGGTGACAGCACCAAAGTTTTTGTAGAATTGGGGTATTTGCAACGCGTGAACGATAGTTTGCAAAACGGAATTTTGAAGAAAGTTAATACCTCACAATCCTATTATCTGAAGTCTAAGTTGATCCAAACCGATAAAAGCAATTTGTCGCTCTTTGTCAATTACCGCAATCTGAAATATGTTGACGGAGTTCGGCCTAATGAACCTTCACTCAATTCGCGTTTGTTGTACAACGATCAGTATTTTAAACAATTGATGCAGGTTACTACGGCCTATGAAACCACTTCGGGAAGCATAGCACAGCAGGAGTTCACGTACTTGGAAGTGCAGCCCGGACAAGGTGTGTACACGTGGAATGATTATAACAACAACGGAATACAGGAATTGCAGGAGTTTGAAGTGGCGCCTTTTCCTGACCAAGCTAAGTATGTGCGTGTGTTTTTGCCAAATCAGGTTTTTGTGAAAACACACCAAAATAAGTTCTCGCAATCGCTTACACTGAATCCGGCTCAGTGGCAAAATCAAACAGGATTTAAAAAAGTGCTGTCTCACTTTTACAATCAAACCTCTTATTTGATTGAACGTAAAATTCAGCGTAACGGAGATAATTTTGATTTAAATCCGTTCTCGACTTCTGACACAGATTTGCTGGGATTGAATACCGGTTTCAGAAACAGTTTGTTTTACAATAGAGGAAAACAAAAGCATTCGGTGACGTATACGTTTACGCAAAACAAGGTGAAAAGCTTACTCTCTATAGGTTCTCAGGAGAGCAAAAACAACTCGCATCAGTTGCAATATGCTCATTTGGTTCAAAAAACATGGTTGTTTTCATTGGCTTCCAAAACCGTGTTTACTTCGTTGTACTCTGAAAATTATGCCGGTAAAAATTTTGAAGTCAATGCTTACCAAATCAATCCTAAGATTTCGTATTTATTTAATAAAAATGCTAGTTGGGATATTTTTTATGAATATCAAAACAAGAAAAATCAATTGGGCGATTCCGAAAAATTACAGCAAAATCGTTTCGGAACGTCATTCTCTTTTGCCAGCGAAAAAAAACTTACGATGAATGGTGAGTTCTCTCTCTATCAGAATAAGTTTGTCGGAGATGCGCAATCTCCGGTAGCCTTTCAAATGCTTGAAGGATTACAACCCGGTAAAAACATGACTTGGCGCCTGTTGATACAAAAGAATCTAACGGAATTTTTAGATATTAATCTCAATTATCAAGGCAGAAAAACCGAAACCAGCCAGACCATTCATACCGGAAATGTACAGTTAAGAGCTTATTTTTAATAGTTTTCAACATCGTTATATTTATTTTTTCCGTACTTTTAATCTACTTAACACTTAAATTTACCACCATGAAAAAACTAATTTTATTGTGTTTCCTTTTTGTTTTTGTAGCCAATACTAATGCTCAGGAGACAAAAGCTGAAAAAGCTAAAGCAAAAACGGAAAAAGCCGCCAAAGAGAAAAAAGAAAAAGCAACTAAAGAAGCCAAAGAACAAAAAGAAAAGGCTGAGAAAAAAGCAAAGAAAGAAACTACCGAAGCTAAAGAGAAAGCAACCAAGCTTAAAAAAGACGGAACACCTGATAAGCGTTTCAAAGATGCTGATGCAAAAGTTCCGATGAAAAAAGACGGTACGCCTGACAAGCGTTTCAAAAACACAACCAAAGAGAACAATGCTTCAGACAGAGGTGAACTTAAATCCGCCGAAGGAAAAGCCAAAGCGACGGCCAACAAAACAGAAGCTAAAGCAAAAAAAGAGGCCAAAGAAAGAATTTCTAACGAGAAAGCACCAAGAACTCCGGATAAAGTTACCGGAGAATACAAAGGTAAAAAAGTGTATACCGGGCCAAGAGGAGGAAGATATTACATCAACTCTAATGGTAATAAAACCTATATTTCGGATGACAAATAAGAAATAAAAGTACACTTTTTCAAAGAGCGGTTTTTTCAATAGAAAACCGCTCTTTTTTTAGCTTCTAAAATCCGGTTTTCAGAAGATTGTAAATGTTAAAATTTTGCCGAAAGTAATTTCCTAACTTCCTTTGTTTTAGGGCTTTTTTTGATTTTTAACTTTTGTAAATCACTGATAATCATTAAAATACAAAAAAGTGAAAACTTTACTCAAATCCGCTCATTTGTTAAAAACTAGAGCCGATTGTGAATAAGTTTGACTTTCATTTTACGTTTGGTTTGCCAATCTTTGTATCATACAGATTTCATTAAAAATCGTCTTAAAATTCAAAATAAATTCAACATGGCTACTATCGAACCCATTTTAAAAGAAAACAAAGATCGCTTCGTGATTTTTCCTATCAAACACCAAGACATTTGGGAGTGGTACAAAAAAATGGAAGCCAGTTTCTGGACCGCTGAAGAAATAGATCTGCACCAAGATTTATCAGACTGGAATAACAAGTTGAACAACGACGAAAAATACTTCATCAAGCACATTTTGGCTTTCTTCGCAGCTTCAGACGGAATTGTGAATGAGAATTTGGCTGAAAACTTTGTCAATGAAGTACAATATCCGGAAGCCAAATTTTTCTATGGGTTTCAAATCATGATGGAAAATATTCACAGCGAAACCTATTCGTTGTTGATTGATACTTACGTTAAAGACGAAGCTGAGAAAAACGAATTGTTTCATGCCATTGAAGTGTTTCCGGCCATCAAGAAAAAAGCCGATTGGGCTTTGCGTTGGATTAAATCAGAATCATTTGCAGAACGATTAATCGCTTTTGCTGCCGTAGAAGGGATTTTCTTCTCAGGTGCTTTTTGCTCGATTTATTGGTTGAAAAAACGCGGATTAATGCCGGGCTTGACGTTCTCTAACGAATTAATTTCGCGCGATGAGGGGGTTCACTGCGATTTTGCCGTACACCTACATAACCACCATTTGGTACACAAAGTATCTAAAGCCAGAATTACCGAAATCATTACCGATGCGCTAAACATCGAAAGAGAGTTTATTACCGAGTCGCTTCCTGTGAGTTTGATTGGGATGAACGCCACTTTAATGACTCAATATTTAGAATTTGTTGCCGACAGACTATTAGTGGAATTGGGTTGCAAACGCGTGTATAACTCAACCAACCCGTTTGATTTCATGGACATGATTTCGCTACAGGGGAAAACCAATTTCTTCGAGAAGCGCGTAGCCGAATACCAAAAGGCCGGGGTTATGTCAAAAGACACAGAAGATCAGAAAATCAGTTTCGACGCTGATTTTTAGACATACAATTTCAATTTTTTTTTGAATTTCCAATGGGTGAAAACCTTATTGGAGTTAAGGGATTAACAAAACAAAACAAGTAACTCGAACTAGAGAAGGGATTTTCTATTTCACAAAACCAAACAGTATGTACGTAGTAAAAAGAGACGGTCACAAGGAACCGGTAATGTTTGACAAAATCACGGATAGGATTAAAAAACTATGCTATGGTTTGAATGAATTGGTCGATGCGGTAAAAGTAGCCATGAAAGTAATCGAAGGATTATATGATGGCGTTACCACTTCAGAATTAGACAATTTAGCGGCTGAAACAGCTGCAGCAATGACTGTAACCCACCCTGACTATGCTCAATTAGCGGCACGTATTGCGGTTTCCAACTTGCATAAAAACACCAACAAATCATTCTCTGAAACGATGAATGAAATGTACCATTATGTTAACCCGAGAACCAACCAGGCAGCTCCTCTGATATCGGAAGAAGTACATGAGGTAATTCAGAAAAATGCTGAGTTTTTAAACTCACACATCATATACAATCGCGATTTCAATTACGATTATTTCGGTTTTAAAACTTTAGAACGTTCGTATTTATTGAAAATTAATGGTAAAATCGTTGAGCGCCCGCAACACATGTTAATGCGTGTTTCGGTGGGAATTCATTTAGACGATTTGGATGCCGTGATTGAAACGTACGAATTGATGTCGAAGAAATTCTTCACTCACGCCACACCAACACTTTTCAACGCCGGAACACCAAAACCGCAAATGTCTTCGTGCTTCTTATTGACCATGAAAGACGACAGCATCGACGGGATTTACGACACGCTGAAAAATACTGCGAAAATTTCGCAATCTGCCGGAGGAATAGGATTGTCTATTCACAACGTGAGAGCCACCGGTTCATATATCAGAGGAACTAACGGAACTTCTAACGGAATTGTTCCGATGTTGCGCGTGTTCAACGATACGGCTCGTTATGTAGACCAAGGCGGAGGAAAACGCAAAGGAAGTTTTGCTATCTATTTGGAACCATGGCATGCTGATGTTTTTGAATTTTTAGATTTGAAAAAGAACACCGGAAAAGAAGAAATGCGTGCTCGTGATTTGTTCTTTGCTATGTGGATTTCCGATTTATTCATGAAACGCGTGGAGGAAGACGGAAATTGGACACTAATGTGTCCGAATGAATGTCCGGGCTTGTGTGATGTGTACGGAGACGAATTTGAAACCTTGTACACGGCATACGAAGCGCAAGGAAAAGGAAGAAAAACGGTAAGAGCCCGTGAACTTTGGGAAAAAATTCTGGAGTCGCAAATCGAAACCGGAACACCATACATGTTGTACAAAGATGCGGCCAACAGAAAGTCGAACCAAAAGAATTTGGGAACGATACGTTCGTCTAACTTGTGTACCGAAATCATGGAATACACTTCAGAGGATGAAATCGCGGTGTGTAATCTGGCTTCTATTTCATTGCCGATGTTTGTGGAAGACGGCAAGTTCAACCACGAACTGTTATTCAACGTAACCAAACGCGTAACCCGAAACCTGAACAAGGTAATAGACAGAAATTACTATCCGGTAAAAGAAGCTGAAAATTCGAATATGCGCCACCGTCCGGTAGGATTGGGCGTGCAAGGTTTGGCAGATGCATTCATCTTGTTGCGCATGCCGTTTACCAGTGATGAAGCCAAACAATTGAATCAGGAAATATTTGAAACCTTATACTTTGCAGCTGTAACCGCTTCTATGGAAATGGCAAAAGAAGAAGGACCATACTCTACTTTCAAAGGTTCCCCAATATCAGAAGGTTTATTCCAACACAACCTTTGGAACATTAAAGACGAAGAATTATCCGGAAGATGGGACTGGGCTTCCTTGCGAAAAGAAGTAGTAAAACACGGGGTTAGAAACTCTTTATTGGTAGCGCCGATGCCAACGGCTTCTACTTCACAAATCTTAGGAAATAACGAAGCTTTCGAGCCGTATACTTCTAATATTTATACCCGTCGTGTATTGTCGGGAGAATTTATTGTGGTGAACAAGCATTTGTTAAACGATTTAGTAGAAAGAGGTCTTTGGAACGAAGATTTGAAACAGGAGATCATGCGTCACAACGGTTCGGTACAAAACATTGAAAGAATCCCGGCTGATTTGAAAGAACTCTACAAAACCGTATGGGAAATGTCTATGAAAGACATCATCGATATGTCGCGTCACAGAGGGTATTTCATCGACCAGTCACAATCGTTGAACTTGTTCATGCAGGATGCTAATTACGCCAAATTAACCTCAATGCATTTTTACGCATGGAAGAGCGGCTTGAAAACCGGTATGTACTACCTCAGAACGAAAGCTGCAGTTGATGCTATCAAATTTACATTGAACAACGACAAAAAGGCGGAGCCCACAATAACCGAGAAACCGGTTGCTACAGCGGTTGAAGTAGTAGCTCCTGTTGAAAACGGAGAGATGACCGCTGAAGATTTTGCCGCCATGATAGAACGCGCGCGTAACGCCGCCGGAAACGGTGGAGACGATTGCGAAATGTGCGGATCGTAATTCTAAAATTATATCATAAAAAGGCCATCTAATTGATGGCTTTTTTTATTTGCGATTATTTGTTTCTTTCTTTTAGTTTCTGAGCCCAAAAAACACTGGTATTCCATTGGTTTTTTAAAGTGGTGTAAAAGCGAAACGGATTTTTTAAGCCTTGTTTTCCGAAGGATTTTAAAAACAATAAAGTTTGGTAACCGTTTATTTCTTCCTTGGTTTCGTGTATTAATTTATACAACATTACCGTTGGCGAAGGTTTGGGTTGGTACTTTTCGTCACTCCAATCAAATTTAAATTTGGTTCTGAAACCACCCATAGGAGCTTTGAGGTGCAACAGTTTCGGATTTGAAAAAAACACCACATCTGTTCCGGCATTGCGTATCTTTTTTCCAAAATCACTATCCTCTCCGTAACCGAATTCAAAGCCTGATGAAAAACGAATATTTGCAAGTACCTCGCTCGCCACAAAACTGCTGCAGGTACCAAAACTAACCCATTGAAATGGTTTTGTTTCAATGAATTTTTCTCCTTTTTGCAGGCAGGAAAGGGTGAGTGCTTTTTTACCGTAGTTTTTACAGTTCAATAAACATTGGTGTAAAAAGTCAGCGTCTATCCGAACATCGTCATCGGCAAAGAAAACCCATTTGCTCTTCAATTGTTCTAAAGCAAGATTTCGGGCATTACAAGCGCCCAAGGTGTGGGTAAACGAATGCAATATGGTAAAAGGCCACTCTTCTGTTGTGAGATAATCCAACTCTGATGAAGCCGAAATATCACCGTTTTGTTCAATGATGATGACGTTTTTAGGAAGTACGCTTTGCTTTTTTAAATCGAGCAGTACATCGTAAAGGTATTTTTTTCTGCCAATGGTAGGAATCAGAACATCGATGGTGTCTTCTTCGGTTATTCCGGAATGCTTCAGCACAGGAACTTCGGACAGATCATATTTTTCAACTGCCTTCTTTTTATAAGGCAACGAAAACAGCAAGGGCAAAAGCGGAATTTTTTTTTCATAGATTAAAAAGTCCAGCAATAACAAGAAAACCCAACGGGTTCGGTAGTGTTCTTTGACAAATTTAAAAAGAGTAAAACGGGAAGTTTGAGCGGCTTTTATTTCAGATAACACCGGATTGTTTTGCAGCAAATGAGGTTCTGAATAACAAAACAACCCCAGAGGCATGTATTTTTTGGCTAAAGAATTTAAAAAATAATCAAAATCGTTTGCCGTTCTGACCGCACCGTCAGCATTCAAAAACACCGAAGCATGTGCATAGCCTACAGAACCCGACATCAACCAAGTCGGATAGGTATTGGCTTTGTTGATGTTGATAAAAACGCTGTTCTCTATATAGCCAATAGCATTGGTCAAATAAGGAGTCGGAAACGGATTAAACGAAAACAAAGTATTGTTATAGGTTTCGTTTTTTTGAATAAAATCGATATTCAATTGTGATTCCAATGCACAATGACACCACACTATTTTTTCCTCCGGAAATGTTGCGGCGAGGGTTAACAATTCGGAAGCTATGCTGTTTTTTTCAGAAAAAGAAAGTGTACGACCTCCGGTTGAAACAACCCGTGTAACCGATTTGTTATTGTGGTAAAGTATTATCATATGCCTCAAATATAAAGAATGCAAAAGGAGAGGGCAAATTTAATGCTAAAAGATAAAGTACTTCGTTTGACGACAGTTCGGTTTTAATTACCTTTGAAATCGAAAATAAAAGAGCAATGGCAAAAGAAAAAGGAATCTACACCGGTATTATTGAAAAGGACGAAAACGGCAATTATTTTTGCGGAAAATACTTGTTGGATTATAAATATACCGAAGCAAGTTTCAAGGTTGGAGACGAAATTAACATCAAATCGGTGATTGCCAATCCGAGCGATAAGAGCTACAACCAATATCCTGAAAAATCCCGAAATTTCTTTTTAGCCAATCAAAAAGAATAAGAAATGGAATCAAAAAAGCCATTTACGGTTACCGAAGAACTTCTTGCCTCACATGCTCAACGAATTTTCAATTGGTTGATTGACATGCTGATGCAGGTGGTTTTGTTGTTTGTAATTTTAGTTTTTGTCATGGCTTTTGCCGAGGCCAACAGCAATAAAGCCATTCAAAATTACATCGTGAACCTCAATACAGTAGGACAATATACACTCAGCAGTTGTGTGGTTTTGCTGTATTATAATATTTTTGAAATTGCTTTTGCCCGAACCATCGGAAAATTTTTTACTCAAACTATCGTGGTAGATGAAAACGGAAATACGCCCGATTATCAGACCATCATGCTGCGCTCTGTATGCCGATTGATTCCTTTATATGGGTTTTCGTTATTGGGAATGCCTCCCCGAGGATGGCACGACAGCATTTCAAAAACGTATGTGGTCGATAAAAAAGCCTTGGACCAAAAAAAGCGACTTTTTTATGCTTTACAGCAATCCAATCAAAATGAATAATCATGATAAAGCTCGTAAGAACTACATCTGATAATCCCGATTTTCAAATGCTTACCCGTTTGTTTGATGACTATCTGGGTGTTATTGATGGTGATGAAAAAGATTTTTTTGCCCAATACAATCAAATTTATCTGGAACATGTAATCGTGTGTTATGAGGATGAAACTGCCTTGGGTTGCGGTGCTTTCAAGCCGCTCGAAGGACACACTGCCGAAATCAAAAGAATGTTTGTGCTGCCCGAACATCGCGGAAAAGGAATTGCTACATCTGTTTTACACGAACTCGAAAACTGGGCTAAGCAATCAGGCTTTACCATTTGTATTTTAGAAACCTCCAATCAGTTGAAAAATGCCATAGCTTTATATCAAAAGTCGGGTTATGAAGTCATCCCTAATTACGGGCAATATGTTGGGGTAGAAAGCAGTATCTGCATGCAGAAAAGTTTAAATTAAAATGTATTTTTGAAACAATAATAATGTCACCCTTGGCTAAGTCGAAGGGTTTAATTCTATAATGATTATGACCTGGGAACAACTTTTATCTTTAAAACGCCAAGGCGACACCAGCAAAAGACTGCGCATCGAACAAGACGATACACGATTAGGCTTTGAAGTTGATTACGATCGCATTATTTTTTCTTCGGCTTTCAGAAGTTTACAAGATAAAACTCAGGTGATTCCACTATCAAAAACCGATTTTGTGCATACCCGTTTGACCCACAGTTTGGAAGTATCCGTAGTAGGCCGTTCCATAGGAAGATTGGTAGGGAAAAAAATCATCGAAAAATACCCGCATCTGAAAGAAGTACACGGTTACCACATGAACGATTTCGGAGCTATTGTAGCCGCAGCCGCTTTGGCTCACGATATTGGAAATCCACCCTTTGGGCACTCGGGGGAAAAAGCTATAGGCGAATATTTTTCTATTGGTAAAGGACAGCAGTATAAAGACCAACTAACTCCCAAACAATGGCAGGATTTAGTCGATTTTGAAGGTAATGCTAATGGTTTTTCAGTACTGACGAGTTCCCGCCCGGGCATTGAAGGCAGTTTGCGTTTGTCATATGCCACGTTGGGAGCGTTTACCAAATATCCGAAAGAAAGTTTGCCTAAGAAACCCACCAAAAATATCTCGGATAAGAAATACGGTTTCTTCCAATCGGATAAGGAGTTCTTCAAAGAAGTAGCGGAGGAGTTGGGTATGATTTCCAATAAAACAGGTGATGACATAGGATATGAGCGTCATCCGTTAGCCTTTTTAGTTGAAGCTGCCGATGATATTTGCTATACAATTATTGATTTTGAAGACGGAATTAATTTAGGCTTGGTTTCGGAAGATTTTGCTTTGGAATATCTAATCAAATTGGTCAAAGACACCATTGATACGTCTAAATACCAAACCCTCACAACCAAGGAAGACCGCATCAGTTACTTGCGTGCATTGGCTATTGGTAATTTAATCAATGATGCCGTAAGGGTTTTTATCGAAAATGAAGAAGCTATTTTGCAAGGGAAATTCCATTATGCCCTGACCGACAAAAGTAAGTATAAAGCCCAAATGGATGACATCATCAAACTGAGTGTGAAAAACATTTACCAAAGCCGTGAGGTTATCGAAAAAGAACTTTCTGGGTATCAAATCATCAACAATTTGCTGGATAAATTCATCACGGCTTACAACAACCACCATGAAGGTAAAGCTACTAACTACGACAAGTTGTTGCTGAAAATACTACCCGAAAAACACCATTTGGAAAAAGAAAGTTTGTACGACAGATTACTACATATTTGCCATTTTATTTCGATGCTGACGGATGGGAAAGCGGTACAATTAAACAAAATTGTGACGGCTTAATCTTTATCTGCTTCGTCTAATAAGCCGGAGAACAGCGATTTCAAACCATCGATATCAATGTTGCAGAATTGCTGCAGCTCGTCAACCGTGCCATGTTCTATGAAGTAATCGGGTATCCCGCAAAGGAAGATTTCATTTACGTAATCATTTTTGGCCGAAAATTCTAAGACTGCGCTTCCAAAACCTCCTGTAGTTACCCCGTCTTCTACGGTGATGATGGTAGCAAATTTGTCGCAGATTTTGTGCAGTTTTTTTTCATCCAACGGTTTAACAAATCCAAAATGATAATGGGCAATGGTTTCCGAATCCTCTAATTCGTTGAGGGCCATAGTTACATTATAACCAATGGTTCCGGTTGATAAAACCGCTATTTTTTTGCCTTTCTTAAGTTTCTGTGCTTTCCCTATTTCTATCTTTTGAAAATCGACAGGCAATTTCCAATCAATATTTTTACCTCTTCCTCTCGGGTAGCGAATGGCTATAGGGTGCTTTAATCCTAAAGAAGCCGTGTAGAGGATGTTTTGCAGGTCTGTTTCGTCTTTCGGAGCATAAATCATCATATTCGGAATGCAACGCAAATACGCCAAATCAAATACGCCATGATGCGTGGCTCCATCTTCACCCACCAAACCGGCACGATCTAAGCAAAAAATTACCGGCAGATTTTGCAGAGCTACATCGTGTATGACCTGATCGTAGGCTCTTTGTAAAAAAGTAGAATAAATGTTGCAAAAAACGACCATTCCCTGAGTGGCCATTCCGGCAGAAAGCGTTACGGCATGCTGTTCGGCAATCCCCACATCAAAAGCTCTTTCCGGGAAAGCCTCCATCATAAACTTCATAGAACTCCCGCTAGGCATAGCCGGTGTAATACCAATGATTTTCGGATTTTCTTTGGCCAATTCAACCAATGTTAACCCAAAGACATCCTGAAATTTAGGAGCTAAGTTTTCGGTAGATTGTTTGATTATTTCTCCCGTTGCGGCATCAAATTTTCCCGGAGCGTGATATTTTACCTGATCTTCTTCAGCTTTTTGAAGGCCTTTGCCTTTGGTGGTTATGATGTGTAAAAATTTAGGGCCTTTTACCTTCTTCAGTCGTTCTAATTCTTTGATTAAGCCCGGTAAATCATGACCGTCAAAGGGTCCAGAATAATTAAAGTTCAGCGACTTAATCATGTTGTTCTGCTTAGGGTTTTTGCCCTCTTTAACTGCAGTTAAATAATTTTTTAAAGCTCCTACGCTAGGGTCAATGCCGATAGCGTTATCGTTTAAAATGACCAGTAAATTAGCATCGGTAACTCCGGCATGGTTGAGTCCTTCAAAGGCCATTCCGCTGGCTATAGAGGCATCGCCAACTACAGCTATGTGGTGTTTGTTTTCGCCTTTTAATTGAGAAGCAAGCGCCATCCCCAAAGCAGCCGAAATTGCGGTCGAAGAATGACCAACGCCAAAGGTGTCGTATACACTTTCGCTTCGTTTAGGAAAACCTGAAATACCGCCCAACTGACGATTGGTGTGGAACTTGGTTCTTCGTTCCGTTAGAATTTTATGGCCGTAAGCCTGATGGCCTACATCCCAAACCAATAAATCATTAGGCGTGTCAAAAACATAGTGCAAAGCTATGGTCAGTTCAACCACACCTAATGAAGCGCCCAAGTGGCCTTCTTTTACTGATACAATATCAATGATGAATTCGCGCAATTCTTTGGCCAATTCGGCCAATTGATCCACGTTTAATTTTCGTAAATCGATAGGCGTTACAATATGTTCGAGCAATTTTTTTGACATGCCACAAAGGTAACGAATTGAAATTGTATTTTTGTTTTATGGAAAACCCTTTCACCGACGAGTATTTTATGAAAAAGGCCTTGCAGGAGGCCGAAGTGGCTTTTGAAAAAGGCGAAATTCCTGTGGGTGCTGTCATCGTAATAGATAATAAAGTCATTGCCCGCACTCACAATCTTACCGAAATGCTCAATGACGTTACGGCGCATGCCGAAATGCAAGCCATTACTTCGGCGGCTAACTTTATCGGAGGGAAATACCTGAAAGGGTGCACGCTTTACGTTACGCTAGAACCTTGTCAAATGTGTGCCGGAGCCTTGTATTGGAGTCAGATTTCCAAAGTGGTTTTTGGTGCTTCCGACGAGCAGCGCGGGTATCAAAATATGGGTACGAAACTGCATCCCAAGACTGAGGTGGTGCGAGGGGTTTTAGCTCAGGAAGCCTCAGATTTGATGTTGCGATTCTTTGCTTCAAGAAGAAAATAAGAAGTTGACACAACGTATCAGGATAATTTATTTTAGTCATACTAAACCGAAGTTTTTTTCGTTATACCTTTGTAACTAACACGATACCTCAAGCAATGGAAAAAATCAAATCATCAGTAATTATCGGAGTGGCTGTAATCATCACCGCTTGGATTTTGGGCAAATCGTTTCAAAACCGCAATGCCAACCTCGATTCTATCTCCGTCATCGGATTGGGAACCAAAGATTTTGTGTCAGATGAAATCCTGTGGTCCGGAAGTTTTACCACGACTAATATGGATATCAAAACGGCTTATAACAAAATTGTTTCCGACCAAAAAACCGTAACGGATTTCTTTTTGAAAAAAGGATTTAAAGCCAATGAGTTTAGTTTTGGAGCAGTCAATTTTCAAAAGAAATTCCGAGAGATCCGCAGCGAAGATAATGATAACCGAACCCGTTACGAGCAAGTGTTTGACGGTTATGAAGCCACGCAAACCATTACTTTTTCGGCCAAGAAGAATCCTGATTTAATGAAACGCATCGAGGAGGTTTCCAGCAAAACCTCAGAGTTGGTAAACTCCGGTATTGAATTGTCCTCCAATTCTATTCAGTATACCTATTCGGCTTTGCCCAGTTTGAAACAAAGCCTTATTGAAAAAGCTACTAAAGATGCCAATGAGCGAGCCGTCAAAATAGTTAAGACCGCCAACGGAAAAATCGGAAAGCTGAAAAATGCAAGTATGGGTGTTTTTCAAATTACCGGACAAGGTTCAACGGAGGAAGATAGTTACGGAGGCATCAACGATACCTACAGCAAAAACAAAACAGCCCGAATTACGGTGCGACTGGAATATGAGTTAGAATAA
>CAYPSB010000037.1:16259-31756 GCA_964413435.1 uncultured Flavobacterium sp. | reverse complement strand
CAAATACACGAACTACAGTGTATATGAGGAATGTAGAGTGAAACAATATGTGTTGAATTCTCTTTGAATTCCAACAATTTGTCGACAATATTTTCATTGGCTAAAAAATCATATTTTCCTTTTATATCCTGCGGTGTAGCACCAGGAGCGGCTTGAAAATCGTAGTAACAGGACAGGTCGTTTTGACTGAAAATTTCATAGACGGTCTTACAACCGTTGCAACAAAAACTCTTATCATCAAAAAGAATCTCTTCTTTCTTTACGACTTCGTTACCACAATGGAAACACTGTGATGTATTCATAATTTGCTCATTTACCTGTTGCAAATATCAAATTTTGTTGAAAATTAAAATATGATAATTGTCATACTTTAGATATATTTGTAAAGGTTAAATCCTTATTTGGAATTATGAGTAAATGTGAACAGTGTATCGTTAGACAATTCAGCTCGCTCAAGGCTTTGGGAAAAGAAGAGCTTTTAAAAATGGCTGAATGTAAAACATCCTACACCATCAAAAAGGGTGAGCCCATCTTTGAAGAAGGTGAAATGACTAATGGAATTTACTGCGTAAAAGATGGCGTATGTAAACTGTCAAAACTCAGTTCCAACGGCAAAGACCAAATTGTAAAACTGGTAAAACCCGGAGAATTATTAGGCCAACGTTCCATGATTAGCGAAGAACCGGCCAACCTGAGTGCCGTAGCCCTTGAAGATATGGAAGTGTGTTTCATTCCCAGAACCGAAATCATACAATTCTTCAATCAAAACAACCAGTTTTCAATGAATGTGATGAAAACCATCTGTGGCGATTTAAAAGATGCTGACGAACACATGGTCAATATGGCTCAAAAAAGCGTAAAGGAACGTTTAGCCGGTACTCTTATTTATTTGGAAGAAACTTTCGGAAAAGAAGCCGACGATACTTTGCGTTTGCAACTTTCCCGCGAAGAATTGGCCGGTATGATTGGTACCGCCACCGAAAGCTGCATCAGGCTGTTATCAGAACTCAACAAAAGCAACCTGATCGAATTAGTCGGCAAACGCATCAAAATTATTGACAAAGCCAAACTGCGCCGCTTATCCGAATAATTACAAAACTTCTTTTGAAACAAATTCAATCCTTACTGTAACAGCGGATACTTTTTCACTACTAAAGGGTATCCTTTTTTTATACATTTATCACAACAAACAAACACTTGATTATGAACAAAAAAATAGTTTTGGCATTCACGTTCTTTATTGCCGTTTCAATGCAGGCGCAATTAAAGAAATTTACTTTAGACGATGCTGTAATGCAGCAAAACAGAGCCTTCAGAGCTGATAAATTATTAGGTTTTCAATGGATTCCGAATACGAATCGTTATGTGTATTATACCGACACTTTCACCAAAATGATGACGGCGGACACCAAAAACAGTAAGGCTACCGAACTCATAACGCTTACTGACATCAATAAAGAATTGGGTACCAAACTGAAGAATTTTTTCGGAGTATCGTTTATCGATTCTAACACCCTTTTAATCAATGATGCCAACAAATATTACACCTATAACCTGACAGCCAAATCGGGCAAATTGATCCAGACAACCGAGGAAGATGCGGAAAATGCAACCTTTGACGCGAACCATTCTAATTTGGCTTTCACGGTAAAAAACAACTTGTACTTTTACAACAGCAAGGGAGATAAAATTGCCGTTACCAACGAAACCAACGAAGCCATTGTTTCAGGACAGTTTATTGCCCGCAACGAATTTGGCATCAACAACGGGATTTTCTGGTCGCCCAAAGCTACGTATTTAGCGTTTTACCAAAAAGATCAGACCGAAGTTGCCGATTATCCTTTGCTTGACATCAATGAAACACCGGGCAAATTAGATAATATCAAATACCCGATGATTGGACAAAAATCGGAAAAACCTAAAGTTGGTATTTATAATTTGTCCTCCCAAAAAACAGTATTCATCTCTCCCAGAGGTAACACCGACGACTATTTAACGAATCTTTCTTGGACACCGGATGAAAAATATGTATTGATTGCTGAACTAAATCGCGGTCAAAACGACATGAGTTTAAATGTATACGATGCCAACACCGGCGCTTACGTGCGAACCATTCTAAATGAAAAAAATCCGAACTGGGTAGAACCTGAGCATGAAGCATTCTTTCCGAATCCGAAATCAAATAATTTTGTGTGGTTCAGCGAAAAAGACGGTTTCCAGAACTTATACTACTACAGCATCGATGGGAAATTGATTAAACAATTAACCGCCAATAAATTCCCGACTCGCGAAATTCTTGGCAGCAATCCTGCCGGAACTGAGATTTACTTTACTGCAACGGGAGCCAATCCTACCAATATGTTGGCGTATAAAGTAGATTTAAAAGGAAAACAAACCCTAATCACCAAAGACGAAGGCGTGCATGCCGTTTCTGTTTCTACAGACGGAAATTGGTTTTTTGATGAATTCTCTAATCATACAACACCATCTAAATCAGTATTGTACGACAAAAACCTAAAAGCAACTACTTTGTTGGTAAGCAAAAACAAATATGAAGGTTATGTGATGGGAACTGCCGAAATCAAAACCATCAAAGCTGCTGACGGCACAACCGATTTGTATACCCGTTTGATTAAACCAAGCGATTTTGATCCGAACAAAAAATACCCGGTTCTCGTATATGTATATGGTGGACCACATGCTCAAATGATTACGAACTCATATCTAGATGGTGCTAATCTTTGGATGTATTGGATGGCCGAGCAAGGTTATTTGGTTTTCACGGTTGATAATCGCGGTTCGGATAACAGAGGTTTTGCTTTTGAAAGCGTAATACACGGAAGATTGGGCGTTAACGAAATTGACGATCAAATGAAAGGGGTTGATTACCTGAAATCATTACCTTATGTTGATGCCAATCGTTTGGCAATTCATGGTTGGAGTTTTGGTGGATTCATGACAACCTCTATCATGCTGCGTAAACCGGACGTATTTAAAGTAGGTGTTGCCGGCGGACCGGTAACCGATTGGAAATACTACGAAGTAATGTATGGTGAGCGTTATATGGATACACCTGCCGAAAATCAAAAAGGATTTGACGAAGCCAGCACACTGAATTATGTAAAAAATTTAAAAGGTAAATTACTTTTAATTCACGGGACCAGTGATGATGTAGTGGTGATGCAAAACAATTTTTCTTTGATTAAGAAATTTGTGGAAGCCCAGAAACAAGTAGATTTCTTTGCCTATCCTATGCACAAACACAACGTAATGGGCAAAGACCGTGTACATCTTATGACCAAAGTGTTGAATTATGTAATGGACAACAATAAATAAAAGTCTGCTAAACAAACTGACTTATAATAGTCACAAAAAAAATCCCAAACTAAAAGTTTGGGATTTTTTATTTTATGTTTTTTGCGGTTTCTTTCTTGCAGCGGGAAACAAGACGTTGTTCAAGATCAAACGGAAACCGGGTGAATTAGGATGCAAATCTAAAACGGTTGGCTCATCTCCTACTCTATGCTGATAATCTTCGGGATCATGACCTCCGTAAAAAGTAAAGAATCCTTTTCCTTTTTGCCCGTGAATGTATCGCGCTTCATCGTTCAACTCATTTTTACCCAAAGTCAACACACTCGATTTAATTAAATTACTGTCAAAAGCTGTAGTTTGACCCATAAAACCCTTAACCAGTTGCGTATGATTTTGGCAAAGCATACTTGGAATTACGTCCCATTTTGCCGAAAATTCCATTAACGTAAAATAGTCTTTTTCAAACGGAATTCGGCGTTTTTCAGTCATATCAATATCCGAGAATTCATAATGATCCGGTTTTCTGTCTAAAATAAAATCTTTAAAAGCAAATGTCTTAGAGTAATCGATTTTTGATTGGTAATTCGCATCGCTACCATCACCGTCAAACATAGGCTCGCAAATATCAACTCCTTCAGCAGATAATGCAATATCAAAACTGTCAGTCGCCGAACACATGGCAAACATGAAACCGCCTCCAATCACAAAATCTCTTATTTTTTTGGCCACCGCCAATTTTTCTTGTGACACTTTGGTAAATCCTAGTTTAACAGCTAAAGCTTCGGCCTCTTTCTTTTGATCAATGTACCACGGGGCATTTCTGTAGGCGCCGTAAAACTTTCCGTATTGTCCGGTAAAATCTTCGTGATGCAAGTGCAACCAATCGTATAAAAGCAACTGATCGCTCAATACTTCTTCGTCATAAACTACTTTAAACGGAATTTCAGCATAGGTCAAAACCATAGTAACGGCATCATCCCATGGCTGTTTTCCGGGTGGCGAATAAACCGCAATCTTTGGTGCTTTTTCCAAAACTACAGTTTCCATATTTTGAGACGGACTCGATATATCATCTAAAATTGATTGCGCCTCCCCATCGGATAATACTTCAAAGCTAACGCCTCTGATTTGACATTCTTTCCGAATCTCTGGAGCATCGGGTAACAGGAATGAACCGCCTCGATAATTCAACAACCAACTTGCTTTGTAGTGTTTGTCTAGGGCCCAATAGGTAATTCCGTATGCTTTAAGGTGATTTTTTTGTGCCGTTTCATCCATCGGTAGCAAAATGAAATTGGCCTTGACAGAAAACGAAATCAGCAAAAGAATACTGAAAATTGATTTTTTAAACATCTTTTAAAAAAATTATATCCAAAGATAACAGATTTACTGTGAAGAAAAGCATAAAAAAATCCCGATTGCTCGGGATTCATATTTTTAGAAAGGAACATCGCTGTCATCGTCATCACGATTAATATTGCTACCAAAAGCTTCATTTGGTGACGGCAAATTCTTGGTGATGAACGGATTGTCATCAAGATTCATTTTAGAAGGTAAATCATCAAAGGCACTGCCGTATTCTTCAAGATTGTCAAACTTACCCAAGTTTCCGATGAATTTCAATCGGATGTTTTCCAACGAACCGTTACGGTGTTTGGCTATGATAAACTCGGCCTGACCGGCAGTCGGGGTTTGTTCATCATCATCCCACTCATCAATTTTATAGTACTCCGGACGGTAAATGAACGATACGATATCCGCATCCTGCTCAATAGCTCCCGATTCACGCAAATCTGACAGCAAAGGTCGTTTGCTCGAACCACGGGTTTCCACCGCACGTGATAACTGTGATAAGGCAATTACGGGTACTTCCAACTCTTTGGCCAAAGCCTTTAAGTTTCTGGAAATAGTAGAAATTTCCTGTTCACGGTTTCCGCCTCCTTTACCATTGCTGCCTCCTGCGGTCATCAACTGAAGATAATCGACAATGATGAGCTTGATGCCGTGTTGTGATGACAAACGACGGGCTTTGGCTCTTAAATCAAAGATGGAAAGCGATGGTGTATCATCAATATACAAAGGTGCTTTTTCTAAATCTTTTACTTTAGTGGAAAGCTGCTCCCACTCGTGCTTTTCGAGTTTTCCGGTTCTCAGTTTTTCCGAAGACAATCCGGTTTCGGAAGAAATCAAACGGGTAATCAACTGTACCGATGACATCTCTAACGAGAACAATGCTACAGGTGCACCAAAATCGATAGCCATATTTCTTGCCATCGATAATACAAAAGCTGTTTTACCCATACCCGGACGGGCCGCAATAATAATCAAATCTGAAGGTTGCCAACCTGAAGTTACTTTGTCTAGTTTTTCAAAACCAGTTGCAATACCGCTTAATCCTTCTTTATTAGCTATTTCTTCGATTCTCTTTTTGGCCTGAATTACCAAACTTTGTGCTGTTTCCGAGCTTCGTTTGATGTTACCTTGAGTTACTTCATACAATTTTGATTCAGCCTTGTCCAGCAAATCAAATACATCGGTTGACTCATCATAGGATTCTTCAATAATTTCAGAAGAAATTTTGATTAGGCTTCGCTGAATATATTTTTGAAGAATAATTCTCGAATGAAACTCGATATGCGCCGAAGAGGATATTTTTTGGGTAAGTTGGATCAAATAAAAATCTCCACCTGCCAATTCCAGTTTTCCGTTCTTTTTCAATTGAGCCGAAACCGTTAATAAGTCAATAGGCTGAGAATCTGTGAATAACTGAAAAATAGCTTCAAAAATATGCTTGTGGGCATCTTTGTAAAACGCATCGGGTTGTAATATATCAATGACCTCGTCAACCCCTTTCTTATCAATCATCATGGCACCTAAAACCGCCTCTTCCAAGTCCATGGCCTGTGGAGGGAGCTTGCCTTTTTCTAAATTGATAATGGTGGTTTTATCAACTTTTATAGGGTTTATATTTCTGAGATTTTCCATAAAACGAAAGTAGCTATTTTTATAAAAAGTATCGGAGATGAGTTATCCCAAACCAATGTTTATAAGTTTATATTTTTTGTTAATAACCAAAAAAAAATCCGAAACCAAAGGGCTTCGGATTAAGATATTTTTATAAGAAATTACTCTTTAAATTCGCCCATTTTGCTGTATTTATCCATCCTTTGCGCTACTAATTCTTCTGTTGATAAATCTTTCAGTTCATTGAACGCTTTCATGATGTATTGCTCCACGGTTTTGAAGGTTGTTTCTTTGTCGTAATGAGCTCCGCCAAGTGGTTCCGGAATTACATCGTCAACCAATTTCATTTTTTTCATATCGGATGACGTCAGTTTTAATGCTTCTGCCGCTTGTTCTTTGTATTCCCAGCTTTTCCATAAGATAGAAGAACAAGACTCAGGAGAAATAACCGAATACCAAGTATTTTCCATCATCAAAACTCTGTCTCCCACTCCTATTCCTAAAGCTCCTCCCGAAGCTCCTTCTCCGATAATCACACAAATAATAGGCACTTTCAATCGTACCATTTCCAGAATATTTCGGGCGATAGCTTCACCTTGCCCTCTTTCTTCTGCTTCTAAACCTGGATAAGCGCCCGGAGTATCGATTAATGTTACAACCGGAATGTTGAATTTTTCGGCCATTTTCATCAAGCGTAGTGCTTTACGGTAGCCTTCCGGACTGGCCATACCGAAATTACGCAACTGGCGCATTTTGGTATTGATTCCTTTTTGTTGCCCGATGAGCATGAAAGACTGACCGTCGATTTTTCCTAAACCACCTACCATGGCTTTGTCATCTTTGAAATTTCGGTCACCGAACATTTCCAAAAAAGTACCTTTGGTCAGGTTGGCAATATGCTCTAAAGTATAGGGACGATTAGGATGACGTGAAAGTTGTACACGCTGCCAAGCCGTTAGGTTTTTATAAATTTTACGCTTGGTTTCCTCTAGTTTTTTTTCAATTTGTTTACAAGTAGCACTGACATCTACATTTGATTCAGCACCGATTAACTGGCATTTATCGAGTTGTTCTTCTAATTCTTTGATTGGAAGTTCAAAATCTAAATATTCCATAGGGTTGTTGGTTTTATTTAATCGAACAGCAAATATAAAATTTTATATCGTGATAAAAAGCACTTTTTCAAGATTACTTTTAAATAAAATTTAACAATAGCTGTTGTCTAATTTAATTGATTCTTTCTGGATTTGATGATGGCATTTAAAACCACTGTTACTAAGATGATAACGGCGCCTATATAGAATTCAAAACTCATTTTTTCTTTTTCTTCAAAAACAATTACGGCCAAAATGATTCCGTAAATCGGCTCCAAATTAATGGTAAGCATCACCGTATAAGGACTTAAAAATTTCATCACTGAAGTTGAGGCAATGAAAGCATATGCCGTACAAAAGGAACTCAGGATGAATAAATAAAACAAATCATTTACTGAGAGGACAAAAAAATCAGAGGTAAAACTCCCGGTAAACAACAAGAATAACGAGAAGAAAATCACACCTCCGCTGAGTTCATAAAATGAAATGACGGTTGCTTCATGCGACTTCACTAATTTACTGTTAATGACTGCAAACAAAGCCGAGAGAAAAGCAGAAGTCAGCGCTGTTACCATTCCCCAAAAGTAACTGCCTTCTACATTAAAAATGATGTACAATCCGGCAACTACAAGCAACCCGAAAAAAACTTCATACCAAACTATTTTTTTGCCGTATAAAATAGGCTCTAACAAGGACGCAAACAAAGCCCCGGTAGAAAGACAGGCCAAGGTTACGGAAATATTAGAAATCTTGATAGCATGAAAAAAGGTAAACCAATGCAGGGCAATAATCAATCCGGAGAACAAAAACTGGAGTAAGGCTTTTGTAGAAACCTGTACCGATAGTTTTTTGAAATAAATGTAAATTCCAATAAAACCCACGGCAAAAAGCATTCGGAACCAAACCAACGGCAAGGCATCAAGGGTAATTAGAGCCCCTAAAACCGCTGTAAATCCCCAAATGAAAACAATAAAATGGAGATGCAGGTAGCTTTTTACATTATCGTTTGGCATTGCGCAACAGATAAATGGCTAAAATTCCGAAAACAATATTGGGAATCCATACGGCTATGATGGGTGGCATGGTTGATTTTTCAGCCAAGACACCGAATATTTTATCAAAAAAGACAAATGAAAATGCTAAGATGATTCCGATGGCTAAATTAGCTCCCATTCCGCCTCTACGTTTCATAGACGAAACTGCAACTGCAATGATGGTAAGGATGAAAGCCGAAACCGGAATGCTGTATTTTTTATACAATACTACCAAATATACATTGATATTAGAAGAACCACGGGCCTTTTCTTTTTCGATAAATTTATTTAAATCTCTCAAATTAAGGGTTTCCGCAATGTAAACTACGGGGGCCAAATCTTCTAAATCAAAGTTAAAAACCGTATCTTTTTTTTCTCCCGATTCGATGATGTCTCCAAACTCCCCTATCTTTCTTTTGTTGTAATTGTAGAGGGTGTAAGTACTGTCTTGAGGGTTCCATTTAATTCTGCCGGCAGTAAGTTTGTATTGTAGCTTATCGTCTTTGAATTTCTCCATCGAAAAATTAAACGCCATTTTGGAAACATCGTTAAAGCTACTCACAAAAATGTATTCGTCTTTACTAATCTGACGGAAAACATCGGAGTCATCACGCATCTCACTGATACCGTTTCCAATGAGGTAGCGATACCTGAAATCCTTGAATCCGGCACTGGCATTGGGCACCAAAAAAACACTCATTATCAAAGCAAACAATGAAACAATCGTTGCTCCTATTATATAAGGACGCAGAAATCTTGAGAATGAAATTCCGGAACTCAAAATGGCAATAATCTCAGTATTGTTAGCCAATTTAGAGGTAAACCAAATCACCGAAAGAAACAAAAATATCGGGAATAATAAATTGGCAAAATAAATGGTAAAGTCAAGATAATACTTAGCAATAGCACTGAAAGGCACTTTGTTTTCAATCATCTTATTGACCTTCTCCGAAACATCAATCACAATTCCAATCGGAATAAACATCAATAACATTACTATGAATGTTACCAAGTAGCGTTTGAGGATGTATTTGTCAATTATTTTTAACATCGATTGTTAGATTATTTAGATTGTCAGACTTTTTGGCTCAGCCGTGTCAAAGCTGTGCAAACGTTCTATAGTCGTTGGCTCATTTGTTTCACCATCATGTCTTTCCAAACTCTGAAATCTCCGGCTAAGATATGCTTTCTGGCTTCACGAACCAACCACATGTAAAAGCCCAAATTGTGAATAGTAGCAATTTGTTTACCCAAATATTCGTTAGCGGCAAACAAATGACGTAAATAAGCTTTTGTATATTCGGTATCAACAAAAGTATGTCCCATTTCATCAATCGGAGAAAAATCATCTTCCCACTTTTTGTTTTTGATATTGATGGTTCCGTTGGCCGTAAATAACATTCCGTTACGAGCATTTCGGGTAGGCATCACACAGTCGAACATATCAATTCCTAAAGCTATATTTTCCAAAATATTTATGGGTGTTCCCACTCCCATCAGATAACGAGGCTTGTCCTGTGGCAAAATAGCGGTCACCACCTCGGTCATGGCATACATTTCTTCGGCCGGTTCACCTACCGATAATCCCCCGATGGCATTACCCTGAGCTCCTGCATTAGCAATGTATTCCGCTGATTGTTGACGCAAGTCTTTATACGTACTTCCCTGAACAATAGGGAAAAGTGTTTGCTCATAACCATACTTCACCGGTACTTTTTCCAAATGCTTGATACATCTGTCCAACCATCGGTGCGTCATATGCATTGAACGTTGTGCATAGCGGTAATCACACGGATACGGCGTACATTCATCGAATGCCATGATGATATCAGCTCCAATGGTACGCTGAATTTCCATAACGTTTTCGGGAGTAAAAAAATGATACGAACCATCGATGTGTGATTTGAATTTTACTCCTTCTTCCTTAATTTTTCGGTTAGACGAAAGCGAATACACTTGATACCCGCCACTGTCAGTCAAGATGTTGCGGTCCCAGTTCATGAACTTGTGCAACCCACCAGCTTTTTCAAGAATATTGGTTTGCGGTCGCAAGTATAAATGGTAGGTATTTCCCAAAATAATATCAGGATTAACTTCTTCTTTTAATTCGCGTTGGTGCACTCCCTTAACAGAAGCAACTGTTCCAACAGGCATAAATATGGGGGTTTCAATCACACCGTGATCGGTAGTAATGGTTCCGACACGGGCTTTCGAATTGGGATCATTCGCTAGTAATTCAAATTTCATTATACGTAATTTACAGTCGGCAAAGATAAAAGAATTAGGATTTAGGATTCGAGGATTTAGGATTTTATTTAACAGTATACCTTTTGTGAAGCATTTAAGTTGATATGAATTGTTTTTTTGAAATATGATTTTGGAGTAAACATCAAATCACATTATGTAGAATTACTCTAAATTTTGGAGAATAATACAATTTCTGTTAGAAAAAAACCGTTTTCTTAGTAACTTTGAATCGTAATTTCTGCATTACAGTCATAGCATGAAACGAATATTGGCCTTGGCTTTTTTATCGCTTTACTTATTTTCAACAACCGAATTCCACGAGTTGTTGAAGTTCCCTGCTATGGCAGAACACTACAATGAGCACAAAAAAGAAAAACCTAGCATTTCATTATGGCAATTTTTGTGCATTCACTACGCCCATGGCGATGTCAATGACCATGATCACGACAAAGACATGAAGTTGCCTTTCAAAACCCACGACAACTGCAGCTCGGCCAATTTCATTTCTTTAATCCCCGAACACAAATTTAGTATTGAAAAATATGTTTTGTGTGTAGTGGCCAAAAACACACCCAATTACTACAACGAAGTCCTTACTACTCATTCGTCAAACAGCATTTGGCAACCTCCGAAAATTAGTTAGTTTTTTTATCTCAATAAAATCAACATTCTCTTGAAGTGATTGTTGATTTGTCTCTTATCGAAGTAAAACTAATTAATAGTTATCATTCATGTTAAACAAAATTATCGAGTTTTCTGTAAGGAATAAACTCTTGGTTGGGCTTATGGTTATTGCCCTTGTAGGTTACGGTATATACGAAACTACTAAATTACCCATTGATGCGGTACCCGATATCACCAACAATCAGGTACAGGTTATCACCATTGCGCCTTCGTTCGGAGCTACCGATATTGAACGATTGGTAACCTTCCCCATAGAACAAGCCAATACCAATATTTCCGGGTTAAAGGAAATCCGAAGTTTTTCGCGTTTCGGCTTGTCATTGGTCACCATCGTATTTGATGACGAAACCGACATCTATTGGGCGCGTCAGCAAGTGGCCGAACGGTTGCAAAAAGTACAAACCGAAATCCCGCAAGGCATCGGCACTCCTGAACTGGGACCCGTTTCTACCGGTTTGGGTGAGATATACCAATACGTGGTTCGTCCCAAAAAAGGATACGAAAAAAAATACACCGAAACCGAACTGCGCACCATCCAGGATTGGATAGTCAGACGGCAATTGTTGGGCGTAAAAGGCGTGGCTGAAGTCAGCAGTTTTGGCGGTAAACTAAAACAATACGAAATTGCGGTAAACCCTAATAAGCTTCAGTCATTCGGACTCACCATAGCCGATGTCTTTAATGCCGTCGAAAAAAACAACCAAAATACCGGAGGTGCTTACATCGAAAAAGGAGCTACTTCCCTATTCATCCGAAGCGAAGGATTAATTGGCACTATTGAAGACATTCAAAACATCGCGATCAGAACCGGAGCCTCAGGAACCCCATTATTTATTCGGGATGTAGCCGATGTCAAAATCGGGTACGCTACCCGTTACGGAGCCATGTGTTACAACGATGAAGGCGAAGTGGCGGGTGCTGTTGTGATGATGCTCAAAGGAGCCAACAGCAGTGATGTCATCAAAAATGTCAAAGAACGCGTGGCGCAAATTCAAAAAACTTTGCCCGAAGGTGTAGTCATTGAACCGTTTTTAGACCGAACCAAAATGGTTGATCACGCCATTGGAACCGTAGAAAAGAATTTATTAGAAGGCGCGCTGATTGTCATTTTTGTCCTCGTGCTGTTTCTGGGTAATTTCCGTGCCGGATTATTAGTGGCTTCGGTGATTCCGCTGGCGATGTTGTTTGCCATTATTCTTATGAACACGTTTGGCGTAAGTGGCAACCTGATGAGTTTGGGAGCACTCGATTTCGGATTGATTGTAGACGGCGCCGTCATCATAGTCGAAGCCGTGATGCACCAACTGGCGCACAGTAAGCAGTTCAGCAAAATGGATGCTTTATCACAATCAAAGATGGACAAAACGGTGGAAAGTGCAGCCGGTAAAATGATGAACAGCGCCGTATTCGGGCAAATCATCATCCTTATCGTATACTTGCCTATTTTCACGCTCGAAGGCATCGAAGGAAAAATGTTCAAACCTATGGCGCAAACGGTGGCTTTCGCTTTATTGGGCGCATTCTTGCTTTCTCTGACGTACATTCCAATGATGAGTTCCTTGTTTTTGAGCAAAAAAATCAAACACAAACCTAATTTTTCAGACCGCATGATGATTTGGGTTGAAATCAAATACCAACATGCTTTAGAAAAAATTTTGGGCTATTCCAAAACCGTAATCATTTCCGTGATTGGCCTTTTTGTGTTGGCCGTAATCACGCTAAGCTCCTTGGGAGGCGAATTCATTCCGGCTCTCGAAGAAGGAGACTTTGCTGTAGATACGCGTGTTCTTACCGGAAGTAATCTGACAACTACCATCGCGAGCACTCAAAAAGCTTCTCACATTTTAAAAACCCAATTCCCTGAAGTGGAAAAAGTGGTTACCAAAATAGGCAGTGGCGAAGTACCCACCGACCCAATGCCGATGGAAGCCTGCGATATGATGGTAATCATGAAAGACAAAGACGAATGGAAATCGGCAAAAACTTTCAATGAAATGGCCGAGAAAATGGGCAAAGCTTTAGAAGACGTTCCCGGCATCACCGTTGGTTTTCAATATCCGGTGCAAATGCGTTTTAACGAATTAATGACCGGAGCCCGTCAAGATGTGGTATGCAAAATATTTGGAGAAAACTTGGATACCCTTGCCGTTTATGCCGACAAATTGGGCAAAATTGTCTCTACAGTCGAAGGCGCTCAAAACCTGTTCATAGAACCCATAACCGGTATGCCGCAAGTGGTGATTGATTACAACAGAAGCACCATCGCACAATATCATTTGAGCATTGATGATATTAACAAAGTAGTCAATACGGCCTTTGCCGGGCAAACCACCGGATTGGTTTTTGAAGGCGAAAAACGTTTCGACTTGGTCGTTCGCCTCAACAGCAACCAACGAAAAGATTTGGAAGACGTACAAAACCTTTTAATCCCTACGCCGCAAGGCACTCAAATTCCGTTATCCCAATTGGCTGATGTAAGCATCAAAAACGGCCCGAATCAAATTCAGCGTGAAGATGCCAAACGGCGTATTGTGGTTGGATTCAACGTCAGAGGCCGCGATGTACAAAGCATCGTAAACGAATTGCAACAAAAAGTGGATAAACAAATCAAACTCCCTACAGGATATTACACTACATATGGCGGAGCATTTGAAAATTTGAACAAAGCCAAAGATCGCCTGATGATTGCCGTTCCGGTGTCTTTGTTGCTGATTTTTATTTTATTGTTCTTCGCCTTCAATTCGGTCAAACAGGGATTGCTCATTTATTCGGCCATTCCGCTTTCGGCCATTGGCGGTATTTTCTTCTTAGCACTGCGCGGTATGCCTTTCAGCATCAGTGCAGGTGTTGGTTTTATTGCGCTCTTTGGTGTGGCCGTTCTGAACGGTATCGTACTGATATCCGAATTTAACCAACTGAGAAAAGAAGGCATGACCGATTTACACCGCATCGTCATCATGGGAACCAAAGTCCGTTTGCGCCCTGTATTGATGACCGCTTTTGTCGCTTCGTTGGGCTTTTTGCCAATGGCAATAAGTAACGGAGCCGGTGCCGAAGTGCAACGACCGTTAGCTACTGTTGTGATTGGTGGACTAATGATTGCTACTTTCTTAACGCTTTTTGTACTCCCTATTTTATACATCACTTTTGAAAAAGGATTGAAAATGAAACCGCTTAACAAAACCGCTACACTGATTCTTTTATTGGTTTCGCTATCGTTTACCAAAGCCGAAGCTCAAAATCCAATCCGTTTGGAGACCGCTGTCGAAACAGCACTGAAAAACAATGCAACGGTTAAAAACGAACGATTGAAAGCCGACTATCAAAAGCAATTGATTAAGACCGCAGCTAATTTACCGGCCACCAACATTACCGGTGATTACGGGCAAATCAACAGTTTTTACAATGATAACCGCATTGGGATTGCCCAATCCTTCAACTTTCCAACGGTGTACAGCCGACAAAAAAAACTGTATACAGAAGAGTGGAAAACAGCCACCTTAAACGTGTCTTTGAAAGAAGCCGAATTGAAAAAAGAAGTAACCCAACTTTTTTACGCGCTGGTTTATCTGTCCGAAAAAGAGCGTTTGCTGCAAAGAAGCGATAGCCTGTTTAGTGTTTTTGCCCAAAAAGCGACACTTCGTTTCAAAAAAGGTGAAAGCAATATTCTGGAAAAAACCACGGCCGAAACCCAACAAGGCGCCATACAAACCCAGTTGGCCCAACTACAACAAGAGAAAGCTGTTTTGCAAAGCAGATTTCAAGTAACATTGAATTCCGAAACCCTTGTGATTCCGGAAACAGACCAATTGAGATTGGCTTTGACCGTTTCAGCCGACAGTACTGCTGTGGCCAAACATCCTACGATTCAGGTATTGGAACAACAAAAGAAAGTAACCTCGGCAGCAACCAAAGCGGAACGCTCAAAACTGTTACCCAGCATAACATTGGGATACAATAGCGCAACCATAACCGGAACCGGAGCTGATAACGTGTACTACGATAAAAGCACTCGTTTTCAGTCGGCACAGTTTGGATTGGGAATTCCTTTATTTGGCGGAGCGCAACGGGCAAAAATCAAAGCGTCAAAACTGTCTGAAACCATGGCCGACAACGAGTATCAAAAAGGCAAAATGGAACTGCAACAGTTGTTTTCAAA
>CAYPSB010000037.1:0-16159 GCA_964413435.1 uncultured Flavobacterium sp. | reverse complement strand
CTTACTTCAAAAAATTAACACATGAAAAAGATCATCATAACCTTAACAGGACTATTGGTTTTGAGCTGTCAGTCGAAAAAAGAAGAACCGGCTGCCGCTACAACTACTCTCAACGAAACCACCGTATCGTTAACCGAAGCCCAATTGAAAAATGCCGATTTAGCCTTGGGGCAATTGGAAAAAAAATCATTGTCATCGGTCTTGAAAGTAAACGGACAGATTGATGTGCCGCCACAAAATTTGGTATCCATCAGCATGCCGTTGGGTGGCTATTTAAAATCTACCAAATTGTTACCGGGCATGCACATCAACAAAGGCGAAGTGATTGCCACAATGGAAGATCAGCAATACGTACAATTGCAACAGGATTACCTTACGACCAAGTCGCGCCTGTATTTTGCCGAAAAAGAATACGACCGTCAAAAAGAACTCAATCAAAACCAAGCCAGCAGCGACAAAGTGTACCAAATGGCTGATGCCGATTACAAAACGCTGCGCATCACGCTGAATGCTTTGGGTGAAAAACTGAAATTAATCAATGTCAATCCGAATACATTATCCGAAAAGAACATTTCCAAAAGTGTGAACGTGTATGCGCCGATCACCGGATTTGTTTCCAAAGTGAATGTCAACATTGGCAAATACGTCAATCCGGCCGATGTGTTGTTTGAATTGATTAATCCGACCGATATTCATCTCAATTTAAAAGTTTTTGAAAAAGACATCACCAAATTGGCTATCGGTCAAAAATTAGTGGCGTATACCAACAACCAGCCGGAGAACAAACACCAATGCGAAATTATTTTAATCAGCAAAGATTTGTCAATCGACGAGCATTCGGCTGAAGTACACTGTCATTTTGAAGATTATGACAAAACGCTTTTGCCGGGTATGTATATGAATGCCGAAATTGAAATCAAAAGCAACAACGTTTTAACCTTACCCGAAGCAGCCGTCGTGACATTTGAAGGCAAAGAATACATTTTTGTGGCTTTGGATAAAACCAACTTCAAAATCACCGAAGTGACTACCGGAACCCGTGAAAATGGATTTATTGAAATTGTAAACGGTGAAAACTTCAACGGAAAAAGCATCGTGACCCAAGGGGCTTATACCCTACTGATGAAGCTCAAAAACAAATCAGACGAATAATTCTTTTTCGTAAAAAAAGCCCTCAGTTGAGGGCTTTTTTTTATGATGCATTATCCTGATTATCTTGAAACTTCGTCCGTTTGCTTCCCGCATACATTTCGTACTTCACCAAACGGGCTTCCAAACTACCGTTAAAGAGTTTGATTTTGCGCGATGGTCGCAATCCAACAAACTTCAATGCTTCTAAATTAGCGGTAATAAACCAAGCATTGGTGTTGGGATAATTGTTTTTCAACGTATCGCCCAACTCGCGGTAAAAACGCTCCAAATCGATATCCAAACGCTCACCATACGGCGGATTGAAAACCATGTGCAACGGCCCGGCTGTTTCTTTTTTGGTATCAAAAAAATTGGCTTGATGTACCGTCACGTAATCGTCTAAATTGGCATTTGCAATATTGTCTTTGGCTTTATTCACTGCACTTGGCGCTTTATCATACCCGGTAATCGTATAGTGGAATTCTTTGGTTTTCTTCATCAAAGAATCGATAATTTGGTCGAACAAATCGTTGTCCCAATCGTTCCATTTTTCAAAAGCAAACTCCTTGCGGTTGATGTTGGCCGGAATATTGCAGGCAATCATTGCTGCTTCGGCCAAAAGGGTTCCCGAACCACACATTGGGTCAAGGAAATCACAACTTCCATCCCAGCCCGAAAGCAATAACATACCCGCTGCCAACACCTCGTTTATCGGAGCAATATTGGTTGCCGTCCTGTAACCGCGGTGGTGCAACGAAGCCCCCGAAGTATCTAAAGAAACCGAACACTGGTCGCGGTCGATGTGGATGTTAATTCGCAAATCGGGAAAGTCTTTGTCGATGCTAGGACGTTGGCCAAACTTCTCGCGAAACTGGTCAACGATAGCATCTTTCGCCTTTTGAGAAACAAACTGCGAATGTTTAAAATAATCCGAATGAATCGTCGTATCAATTACAAACGTTTGATTGGCATTCAAATACTTAGACCAGTCTATATTTGAAATTCCTTTATATAAACTTTGGTCGTTAAAGGCACGGAAATGGTAAATGGGTTTTAAAATTTTCAGGGCAGTACGCAACGACAAATTGGCTTTGTACATAAACCCTTTATCGCCTTTGAAACTGACGGCACGTGTGCCGATTTCAATTTCCTGAGCACCCAATTGTTGCAATTCTTTCGCTAATATTTCCTCAAAACCAAAAAAGGTTTTGGCAATCATTTTAAAGTTCTCCATAATCCGCTGTAATTCGAATTCCAAATTTGAAATTCCTCGGCAAAAATACACTAAATTTGCACGTTCAGAATTCATTTGAAAAGAATAAATGTCAGATACTGCAAATTGTAAAGCCGAAAATTGGTATGCCTCCTGGTTTGATACCCCGTATTACCATATTTTATATAAAGACCGGAATTACCGTGAAGCGCAAATCTTCATGGACAATCTCACTCATTATTTAAACCTGCCCGAAAAAGCCAAAGTACTCGATTTAGCGTGTGGGAAAGGCCGCCATTCGATTTATTTAAACCAATTGGGCTACGATGTCATTGGAGCTGATTTATCGGAAAACAGCATTGCTGAAGCCAATAAAAATGCTAATGATACTTTGCATTTTGTGGTACACGACAAACGCGAACCATTTGAGCAGAAATTTGACGCGATTTTCAATCTGTTTACCAGTTTTGGCTATTTTGAAGATGAAGCCGATGATTTAAAGACCTTACTAGCGATTAAAGAAAGTCTTTCAGAATACGGTTTTGCCGTGATTGATTTTATGAATGCGCACCAAGTGATTGAAAATTTAATTCCAGAAGAAACCAAAGAAGTCGACGGTATTGCTTTTCACATCAAACGCTATGTTGCAGATGGTTTTATCATCAAAGAAATAGATTTTGAGGACAAGGGCTGTTCATATCATTATGTTGAAAAAGTAAGAGCCTACACCTTGGAAGATTTTCAGCGCATGATGACTGAAGCCGGAATTTATTTGTTAGACACTTTTGGTGATTATAAGTTGAAGAAATTCCACAAAAACAGTAGTGAAAGGCTAATCATGATTTTTAAATAATGAACTACATACTTCCATTACTTTCAGTCCTTCTGGGTTATGCCATTGCTATCGGATTAAAACCCAAAGACAAGAAAAACCTAAAGCTGCTATTGGCTTTCAGCGGTTCGTTTTTGCTTTCGCTAACGGTTATGCACCTGTTACCCGAAGTATACGAGAACCACACCAGCTCGGTAGGCATCTATATCATGATTGGAATCTTACTCCAAATTATCTTGGAATTTTTTTCCAAAGGTGCCGAACATGGTCACGTACACGGACATGATAAAATAACCCAAATGCCTTGGCTGTTATTCATCAGCTTGTGTTTGCACGCTTTGCTCGAAGGTTTTCCGGTGGGGCATCACCACGATTTAGCTTATGGTATTGCCATTCATCATTTGCCCATAGCCATTATCTTAACCACTTTTTTCCTGAATGCTCAACTGAATCGAACAGCCTTGTTTATGTTTATGCTGACATTTGCCGTCATGACACCTCTGGGCACCTTTATTTCGGACAGTTTTCCATTTTTGAATGAGTATTACACCCAAATCACTGCCGTAGTAATCGGAATTTTGTTCCATATTTCTTCTACCATCATTTTTGAAAGCAGTGAGGGACATAAATTCAATATCGCTAAAATTTCGATGATTATTTTGGGTATTTTGTTGGCCTGTTTTGTTTAGAAAATTAAACGAAACTTAGTACCTTAGCCATTCAGAATCTTAGCACCTCAAAAATGTCTTTTACCAAAACCACCGAACAATCCTCGCACTATGACAGTTTAGAACACATGTCGGTTCGCGATTTGTTAACCCATATCAATAACGAAGATCAAACGGTACCATTGGCCGTTGCTAAAGCTTTGCCGCAAATTGAAGCATTGGTAAACCATGTAGTTGAAAAAATGAAACAAGGTGGCCGATTATTCTACATAGGCGCCGGAACTTCGGGAAGACTCGGAATTGTAGATGCATCTGAATGTCCGCCTACTTTTGGTGTTCCTTTTGATTTGGTAAACGGCATCATTGCCGGGGGCGACAAAGCTATTCGCAGAGCGGTAGAAAACGCTGAAGATGACCGACAACAAGCTTGGATTGATTTGCAGGAACACGGTATTACCGAAAACGATGTGGTGATAGGAATTGCTGCTTCGGGAACCACGCCCTATGTCATTGGCGGATTGGAAAAATGCAACGCCAAAAACATAGCTACAGGCTGTATTACTTGTAATGAAGGAAGCCCGTTAGCATTAACTGCAAAATTTCCTGTGGTGGTGGTAGTTGGTCCCGAATTCGTCACCGGAAGTTCACGTATGAAAGCCGGAACTGCTCAAAAACTGGTGCTCAACATGATTTCTACCACAACCATGATACAATTAGGACGAGTAAAAGGCAATAAAATGGTAGACATGCAGCTGAGTAATGATAAACTGGTTGACCGAGGTGTGCGAATGATTATGGGGGAAATACCGGTAAGTTACGAAGAAGCTTCGGCTTTGCTGACAAAGCACGGCAGTGTACGAAAAGCGGTAGACAGTTACAGTCGTTAGATGAACAGATGATAGACTGATAGACAATAGATAATAGACAAATACAATTTAAATATGTCAGCCAATAAGCAATTGCTCGATAAAGGAATCAAATTCATGCTTTATGCATTGCCTATGATGTTTATAGGTCCGAGTATTATTTACAATGCGTTCATCAATAAACAAAATGTATGGCATTACTTGGTATTAGCAATAGGCATAGCTATTTGTCTGACGGCGGTTTATTTTATGTTTAAAGGAATCAAAACATTAACAGATGCTCTTTTCAACCATGACAAATAATCATTACCTGGAAAGCGTAAAAAAGCAATTTCTCTATTATAAAACTCTGGGAGAAAAAGCCATGGCGCAACTCGAACCCGAACAACTCTTTGTTTCGGTAAACGAAGACACTAACTCTATTGCTGTAATTGTTCAGCATTTAGTCGGCAATATGCTCTCGCGTTGGACGGATTTTTTGACAACCGATGGCGAAAAAGAATGGAGAAACCGAGACGGCGAGTTTGAAGAAACCCTCAAAACCAAAGAAGAGCTCATGGCTCTTTGGGATAAAGGTTGGCAATGTTTCTTTGATGCTATCAACCCACTGACGGAAGAACAATTGTCGAGTATTATTTACATTCGTAACGAAGGCCACACCGTGATGGAAGCCATCAACCGGCAATTGGCACACTACCCATACCACATTGGTCAGATGGTATTTTATGCCAAAATGCTCAAGAAAACAGAATGGGATTCGCTATCCATTCCGAAAAACAAATCGAACAGTTATAATGCGGATAAATTTGCCAAAGAAAAAAGCATCAAAAACTTTACAGACGACGAACTCGATAAACTAAAATAAAACTAGCCCCGATAGGAGCTGGCTACCGTGTAGCGCGGATAGCGGGAAACAGCTCCTAATTATAAACACTGAAAAGCATCAATGAAAAAAATACTAGTACTCTTGTTGACTCTGCAATTAGTTTCCTGTTCTGACAAAGAACGCAACTGCAAAGATTTTAAAACCGGCACTTTTGAATTTACCCAAGTGATTGATGGTAAAAAAATGACTTCAACTTTCATTAGAACCGATAGTTTACAAATCGAAACGTTCAACGGTAAAACAGATACCGCCACCGTGCGTTGGGTAAACGATTGTGAATTTGTATTGCGCAAACTGCACCCTAAAACCATGAATGAACGCAAGGCTATTAGCATGACAATACTGTCTACCGATAAGAACAGCTACACTTTTGATTATTCTTTTGTGGGCGACAGTAAAAAACACCGCGGGACTGTAACAAAATTGAAATAATTGCGTTTAACCGCTAAACTAACTTAATTATAACCCATGGAAGTATTTTTGAATCCGGATGCCTGGATTGCCTTATTAACATTAACGTTCTTAGAAATTGTTTTAGGAATTGACAACATTATTTTTATCTCTATCGTAACCGGAAAATTACCGGAAGAAAACCGCAAAAAAGTGACGCAAATCGGGTTGTTTTTAGCCATGTTCATGCGTATCGGATTGCTGTTTGGCATCACACTTTTGATTGCTATGAAAAAACCGCTTTTCAGCTTTGATTGGGGTTGGTTTAGCGCCAATTTCACCGGGCAAGCCTTGATTTTATTGCTGGGAGGTATTTTCCTTATTTACAAAAGCACCAAAGAAATTCACGAAAAAGTGGACCACAAAGGCGAAGAAGAAAAAGATTTAAAAACGTCGGCCACCAAGTCTATCGGAAATGTGATCGTGCAAATACTTCTGATTGATTTGATCTTTTCTGTAGACAGCATCTTAACGGCTGTGGGAATGACCAACGGTGTCGAAGGTGCGCTGATTATTATGATTTGTGCGGTGGTAATTTCTGTCGGTGTCATGATGTTGTTCGCCGTTCCCGTGGGTAATTTTGTCAATGCCAACCCGTCAATTCAGGTTCTGGGCTTGGCCTTTTTAATTCTCATCGGATTCATGCTCATTACCGAAAGCATGCACTTATCTGAAGCATCCTTAGCCGGACAACACGTAGGAACAGTGCCCAAAGGCTATTTGTACTTTGCCATTGCTTTTTCATTGGCGGTGGAATTCATCAATATGAAAATGCGCAAAAAGAAACATTAATATCAGGAGCGAAAGGTATGGGAAGTACCAGCCGTCGCAATTCCTGCTGTACACTACAATAAAAAAAGCCCCGAACACCGGGGCTTTTTTATTTCCACTCCCATCAGGGCTAGATGGGATTTGTATTGCTTTTTATTCCAAAGACAAGGTTATTTGTCCGTCATCATCGGTTTCGGTTTGAATGTCTTCGGTTACATTATTTTCACCGCTGACTTCCATTTCTTCTGCCGGTTCCGGCTCCGGTTCTTCATAAGGCAGTGGTTCTAATAAATTGACTTGTTTCACTTTATCCGTGGTCAATTGATTACCAATGGCTTTTATACCTTTCACAGTGATGAATTGCTCCAAATCGACCGTAATGGTTTCTTTTTGTACGCCTTTGACTTTGGCAAAAACTACCTCCGCCATCGGTCGCCAATCGGTAGAAACGATTTCCAATTGGGATTTCTCATGTTCGGTGATGAACGTTTCTTCTTTGTTTTCGTTTTCCACCAAAAACCGCTTCACAAAATAACGGTCTTTTTCTCCGTCGTAATAAATCGCCGAAATTGGTTTTTTCGGATTCCATTTTTCCAGCACAATCATGCCTTCATCAAAATGAGTCGAAAGCTCTGGAATGATGGTTTTAAGTTTCCCGTTTTGGTTGATGATCAACAGTCGGTCATTCGGCCTGAATTCGCCCAGCAACTCCCCTCTTCCGTCAACATTCAAACGCTGCACCGTATCGTCAAACCACACTTTACGCGGACGCAAAGTAGAAATCCCTTTTTCTTTTAATTCAATTTTCTTAATCGGATATTTAGTCACGGTGTTACCACGCGATGCTCTTCCCTTGATAGCGATATCCGAGAAATCTACATCCCATTTCAGCTTTTTAATACTACCTATTTGACGCAACAATATCGTAACTGTTTCCGCCTCTCCGTTAGGATTAGCTGAGAAATACAGTACCTGACTACCGGCCTTTTCCTGCGTTAAGTCGTAAAATTTATCACGGGTAATTCCGGAAACATTGAATCGTTTTATGAAAGCAGAACCGTTTTTACCATCGCGGTAAATCATGTTGTAAATGGTGCGTTTATCATTCTTATCAAACACTGCAATATGAATAATGTCTTTCCCGACGAATTTTTTATCATCTACTTTAGACACCATCATTTTACCATCGCGCAAAAAGACAATGACATCATCAATATCAGAACAATCGGCCACGTATTCGTCTTTCTTCAAACCGGTTCCAAAGAATCCTTCTTCCCGGTTTACATAGAGTTTGGTATTGCGCAGAACAACTTTGGTAGCTTCAATATTGTCAAAACTTCTCAGTTCCGTTTGACGCTCGCGCCCTTTACCATATTTGTCTTTCAATTTCTGGAAAAAGTCGATAGCAAAATCGATGATATGGTCTAAATGATGTTTCACTTGTTCCATTTCCGCTTCGAGTTTGGCAATGGCTTCATCGGCCTTATCCGAGTCAAAGCGCGTGATGCGAATCATCGGAATTTGAGTCAGTTTTTGTAAATCGTCGTCATTAATTTCACGCACAAAAGACTTGACAAAAGGCTTGAAACGGTCGTACATATATGCATAAAGCGACTCTCTGTCGGAATACAGTTTGAAGTCGATGTACATTTCTTCGCGAATGAATATTTTTTCCAAAGTTGAGAAATGCCATTTGCTTTCGAGTTCGTCCAACTGTATTTCCAACTCGCGTTTCAATAAGTCAACAGTACGATGCGTGGATATTTTCAACATATCGGAAACACCGAGGAATCTGGGTTTGTGGTTTTCAATTACACAACCCAACGGTGCTACCGAAGTTTCACATGCTGTAAATGCATACAACGCATCTATGGTTTTATCAGGAGATACGCCCGGCGGCAGGTGAATCAAAATTTCTACCTCGGCGGCCGTATTATCTTCTATTTTTTTAACCTTAATTTTTCCTTTTTCGTTGGCTTTTAATATACTGTCAATCAACGTTGAGGTATTGGTAGAAAACGGAATTTGGGTAATGACTAAAGTTTGTTTGTCGAGCTGGTTGATTTTGGCACGAACACGAACACGCCCACCGCGCATACCATCATTATAAGCCGAAACATCAGCGATTCCGGCCGTTGGAAAATCAGGATAGAGCGTAAAAGGTTTATTCTTTAATACTTTAATTGAACAATCTATCAGTTCATTGAAATTATGCGGCAATACTTTGGTAGATAATCCTACGGCAATTCCCTCAGCACCCTGAGCTAACAAGAGCGGGAATTTGACCGGAAGATTTATCGGCTCGGCTTTTCTTCCGTCGTACGACAATCCCCATTCGGTTATTTTAGGCGAGTACAAGACGTCATGACCAAATTTAGAAATTCGCGCTTCAATATAACGCGAAGCCGCTGCCGAGTCACCGGTGAGGATGTTCCCCCAGTTTCCCTGCATATCGATGATGAGGTCCTTTTGACCTATCTGAACTATCGCATCTCCTATACTGGCATCTCCGTGTGGGTGGTACTGCATGGTATGTCCCACAATATTTGCCACTTTGTTATACCGACCGTCATCCAACTCTTTCATTGAGTGCATGATACGGCGTTGTACGGGTTTGAATCCATCCTCAATAGCCGGAACGGCTCGCTCGAGAATTACGTAGGAAGCGTAATCCAGAAACCAGTCTTTGTACATTCCTGTAACCTTAGTAATGGTATCTTCCGGATTTTCGTCGTTTTCGTAAAAATGACTTCCGTTTGAAGGCCTGATTACGTCTTCAAAACCTTCATTAGCCGCGTCATCAAACGATTCGTTGTTTTCGTCTTCGCTTGGAATAATATCGTCTTCTTCGTCTTTCATGTAAGCTGAATGTTCAGTATGCTGTTCTTAATTTTTTTCGACTACGTCTAATTCCACCTTCAAATTATTGATGATAAAATCCTGTCGGTCCGGGGTATTTTTACCCATGTAAAACTCGAGTAAGGTTTCGATTGAGGTAGCTTTGTCCAACATCACCGGATCGAGGCGAATGTCTTGTCCGATGAAATGTTTGAACTCATCAGGAGATATTTCTCCTAATCCTTTGAATCGGGTAATCTCGGGTTTTGGTTTTAATTTTTCTATGGCATCAATTCGTTCCTGTTCAGAATAGCAATAGATGGTTTCTTTTTTATTGCGGACACGAAATAAAGGCGTTTGCAGAATGTACAAATGTCCTTCTTTGATTAATTCGGGGAAAAACTGCAAAAAGAACGTAATCAACAACAATCGGATGTGCATTCCGTCTACATCGGCATCGGTAGCAATAACAATGTTGTTGTAGCGCAAATTGTCGTAGTCCTCTTCAATATCCAGAGCGGCCTGTAATAAGTTGAATTCTTCGTTTTCGTAAACTATCTTTTTGGTCATACCGTAGGAATTCAACGGTTTACCGCGCAAACTGAATACAGCCTGGGTATTTACATCCCGACTTTTGGTAATCGAACCCGAAGCCGAGTCTCCCTCAGTGATAAATAAAGTACTTTCTAAGCTTCTCGGATTTTTGGCATCGGTTAAATGCACCCTGCAATCCCGTAATTTTTTGTTGTGAAGACTGGCTTTTTTAGCACGGTCTTTGGCTAATTTCCGAATTCCAGACAACTCCTTACGTTCGCGTTCCGCCTGAAGAATTTTGCGCAACAGTAAGTCGGCAGTTTCAGGATTTTTATGTAAAAAATTATCGAGTTTGGTTTTGATAAAATCGTTGACAAATGTACGTACCGACGGGCCTTTCGGACCAATCTCGGTTGAGCCCAATTTGGTTTTGGTTTGCGACTCAAACACCGGCTCTTCCACTTTTACCGAAATAGCCGAAACAATTGATTTTCTTATGTCGGAAGCTTCAAAAGGTTTATTGTAAAACTCTTTAATGGTTTTTACTATAGCCTCGCGGAAAGCCGCTAAATGCGTTCCCCCTTGTGTAGTATTTTGTCCGTTAACAAAAGAATGGTATTCTTCTGAGTATTGCGATTTACTGTGAGTTAATGCTACTTCGATGTCATCACCCAACAAATGAATGATGGGATACTGCATATCCTCTTCAGTAATGGTTTCTTCTAATAAATCCTTTAATCCGTTGTTGGAAAAAAACTTTTCACCGTTGTAATAAATGGTCAATCCCGTGTTCAAATAACAATAGTTTTTGAGCATGCGGACCACATATTCATTGCGGTATTTGTAGTTTTTGAAGATGGTTTCATCGGCCACAAAAGCAACTTTGGTTCCTTTGCGCTTAGTCGATTCCTGAATATCCTCTTCCATGGTTAAGTTTCCGGCTGAGAATTCGGCTGCTTTTTGTTGATTGTCGCGAACCGATTCAACTCTGAAGTAATTGGACAAGGCATTCACTGCTTTAGTACCCACCCCGTTCAAACCTACCGATTTCTTAAATGCTTTGGAGTCGTATTTTCCTCCGGTATTCATTTTGGAAACTACATCAACTACTTTGCCCAAAGGAATACCACGACCATAATCGCGTACGGTAACCATTTTGTCTTTGATGGTAACTTCAATGACTTTTCCGGCGCCCATAACAAACTCATCGATACAGTTATCAATGACTTCTTTGAGCAAGATGTAGATACCGTCATCAGGTGATGACCCGTCTCCGAGCTTTCCGATATACATTCCGGGACGCATACGAATGTGTTCTTTCCAATCGAGCGAGCGAATATTGTCTTCGGTATATTGATTTTGTTCTGTCATTTTAAATAGTAACGATTTTAACTGCGTTGCGTTAGGCCATTGCACCGGCAACAACCTCGGGTGTGCTAATATAGTGGATTTACAAGGATTTTTGAAACAGAATCTGTCAAAGTTATTAAGAATGTTTTTGACAATAAAATGCTTTTTTTAGCCAAAAGGAATGACTGCAAAAAGGCCGTGTTTCATTTTTTTTTCGTTATTTTGGAATGAAACAAAATCAACATTACCGCAGCAAAATCAGTTTTGGCTAAAGCAGTAGTAAGACAGATTTTGTAAAAAATTGCAAATGAATTGATTGTCGCTATCATCAATTTACAAGCCGATACAAAAAGCCCAATATGAAAGACTTTCAGCTCAATTTAGACGGTACCAGTTTAAACGAACTTTTTCCGTTTTACTTTTTAATCGATGAAAACCTCATCATTGAGCGGGTTGGCAACAGTATACATAAACTTTTACCTGGGTCGGAAGGACAGTCATTTTCCGAACATTTCACTTTTCTCAAACCATTTATCGAAAAGATAACACCGGAACAATTGGTTGTTTTTCTCAATCAATCCATAGTTTTTGTATCTAAAGCAAACAGTGAAATTATATTTCGAGGGCAAATCAGGCCGCAAGACCGAGGGTTTCTTTTTGTTGGGTCACCGTGGCTCATTTCTATGAAAGAAACGACTCGAAAAAAGCTGTCTCCTTATGATTTTGCCCCTCATGATCCGTTGTTAGATGTACTTCATATTTTAAAAAATCAAGAAGCCAACAATACCGAGTTGAAAGAGTTGGTCATCACAGTAGATGAGCAAAGGAAGCAATTAAAAAAAGACAAAGACGAGTTAAACAAACTTTCCTTGGTTGCCAGTGCCAATAAAAACGGCGTAGTTTTAACTGATACCGATGGAAAAATATTGTGGTGCAATACCGCTTTTTCAACTATTACAGACAGTGATTTCGACAAGATATTAGGAAAAAACATTTTAAAAACTGGTCCATGTAAACTATCTCAAAAGTCTGAAATAGAAACCGTTATTAATGGGTTTAAAAAAGGAATTCTGTTTGAATCGGAAAACGCCTATCGAAACAAAAAAGGACAGTTGTCATGGTACAAAACCACCAAACAACCCATTAAGGACGAGCTTGGAGAAGTGATTTACTATTTTGCCGTTTTAGAAGATGTTACCGCCGATAAAGAACGGGAAGAACAGTTGTTACTCTTATCATCAATTGCGGAAACCAACAGCAATCCGATTTTTATTTCAGACAAAGACGGAAAAATTGATTGGGTGAACTCGAGTTTCCTAGAACTCACACAGTATTCTTTAGCGGAAATTATAGGACAAAAACCGGAACTGTTACTCTACGGACCGGGAACCGACCCGAAGATGATTCGTTATTTGGCAGAACAAATGCGAAAAGGTTTTCCGTTTGACGGTGAAATGATTCACTACGATAAATTTCAAAAAAAATATTGGGTCCGCATTCAGGGAAAAGCCATTAGGGATACCAACGGCGAAATCAAAAAATATTTCACCATTTTGGCTGATATTTCGTTTGAAAAAGAATTCAATCAACAATTAATTGAATCCAAAAACCGCTTGAATTCAATTATAGCCAATTTGCAAACCGGTATCATTTTGGAAGATGAAAACCAAAAAATACTTTTGGCCAACAAAAAATTTTGCGAATTGTTTGGCATCACCACAGAACCCGATGCAATCAAAGGGCTCGACAGTGGTTTAATGGCACGAGGAACTACGAGTATTTTTAAAAACCAACATCAGTTTTTTAAACGTGTGGAAGAAATTCTTCAAAAGAAAGAAATGGTAATTGCAGAAGAAATTGAATTGACCGACGGCCGGTTTTTCGAGAGGAGTTTTATACCCATTGCCAATATCGACAACCAATATAGCGGACACTTGTGGAGTTATGACGACATCACGATTAAGAAAAAATACAAAGAGAGTCTCGAAGCCGAAAAAGAAAAATACCGCAACATTATTGCCAACATGAATATGGGACTGCTCGAAATTGACACTAACGACATCATTCAATTGGCCAATCAATCGTTCAGCGAGATGAGCGGCTATAGCATCCCGGAACTCATCGGGCAAAAAGTAGCCGAATTGTTCCGCCAAAACGAAGCCTTGACCAAGGAACAGGAAAACCACAATACGGCTTCATACGAAGTAAAAGTAAATACAAAATCGGGCGAGGAAAAATATTGGTTGGTCAGTGGAGCTCCGAATTACAACGTGAACGGCGAATTGGCAGGAACCATTGGGATTCATTTAGACATAACAGAGCAAAAAAAATTAGCTCTTCAGAAAGAAAATTTATTAAAAAAACTCGAACGCCAAAACGAATATTTGAATGAATACGCTCAAGTCGTTTCTCATGACTTAAAATCGCCGTTGAGGAGCATTCATACCTTAATTTCCTGGATTAAAGAGGACAATGAAAAGGAGTTGAATCCGTTATCACAGGAATACATCAAGTTGATTGAGAACAAGGTTGAAAAGATGGACAACCTTATTCAGGGCATCCTTACCTATTCAAAACTGGATGCCAGCAAAGAATTCAACGAACTCGTCAACCTCAACGAAGTGCTACAAAACTGCATCAACATCATCCACATCCCCGAAAATGTTACAGTGACTATCAAAGACACCTTGCCTACATTGGAAATTGACGGTTTCAGAATGCAGCAACTATTTCAAAATCTGCTCAGCAACGCGGTGAATTACATCGATAAAGAAAAGGGATGGGTTGAAATACGCTGCACCGAAAGCGATACAGATTACCTGATTTCGATTCAGGATAACGGACAGGGAATTGACCCCAAATACCAGTCTAAAATTTTTGAACTTTTTCAGTCGTTCTCGAGAGAAGAGAAGTCGACCGGTATAGGACTATCTATCGTAAAGCGGATTATAGATTATTACAACGGTCAGATTTGGCTGGAAAGCTCGTTGGGTGTTGGCACGACCTTCTTCATCAGGCTTCCGAAAAATCACCGAAAAACCTATCTTTAAAGGTTTTATCTGATATCTGACAGCATTTCAATTTTCAGCGGTTTGTTGAAGTATTTTTTTACCACACTATACTGCATCGCCCGGTCGATATCGTCTTGATTGTTGGACGAGGTTAACATGGCTACAAAACACTGATTTTCTATAAGTTTCGGGAATTTGATGATTTCATTCAAAAAACCGAAACCATCCATCAGGGGCATGGCTACATCCAGGAAAATCAAATCGGGAAACTGTTCAAAATCATCTCGAATGGTTCTCAGATATTCTAACGCTTCAATGGCGGAATTTTTAACCGTGATTTTTTCGGCAATTTCTGCTTTCGAAATGACGTGATGAGTGATAAAATTATCGATATCATTGTCGTCTATGAGCAATATGTGCGTCGTTTTCATAAGCTATCCTTTTTTGAGTGAATGTAACTGATTCGGGATTTCAATAAAAAACGTTGTCCCTTCGGGTACTGTTGATGTTACTTTAATGGTGCCGTTCAATTTTTGAAGCGTTTCTTTTACTATATACAGCCCCAAACCGGATCCGGTTGATAATATAGTTGAACGATAAAACATATCAAATATTTTGTCTTTTTCGGAATCGGGTATTCCTATACCGTTGTCTTCAATTTTTATTTTGGCCCACTGATCATCGCAATCAAAAGTTACTTTGATAAAAGAACTTTCCTTAGAAGCATCATAGTATTTGTAGGCATTGGATAGAATGTTATTCAAAACTACCGTCAAACGCTTCGCATCGGTAACAAAATGGCTTTGGGCATTGTCCTGAACGATAAAATCAATGGTTCTGTTGGTTTGTGAATATACGAAATTCGCATGGATATCGGCTATTAAATTTTTAAAATCAATTTCGTTGCTTTCCAACTCCAAACGGGCATTACGCGAATAGTTGAGAATGTCTTCGATAAAATTATCCAGCTTATTCACACTGCGGTTTAACATTTCAAAACGTTCCGTTAGCATCACTTTATCGCAATCAACCTCTTCATTCAATTCATTTTTTGTGATGTCAATCAGTCCTAACATCGATTTCAGTGGCGCTCTTAAATCATGTGAAGCACTGTATACAAATCGATCCAACTCTGAATTGGTTTTTTTCAATTCCTCATTGTAATGAATCAAATCGTCTTCAAATTTTTTGCGATCAGAGATGTCTCTCATGATTTTTGAAGCTCCAATAATGTGTCCGGTAGCATCTTTAATCGGTGAAATAGTCAGAGAAACGTAGATAATATCTCCGTTCTTTTTCTTTCGTTGTGTTTCGTAATGATCAATCGAATTTCCATCTCGTATCTGATTTAAAATATCCAACTCCTCCCCTTTTAAGAAATCCGGTATCAGCATAGAAATGGAATTCCCAATCGTATCTTGTACTGCATACCCCAGCAATCGTTCGGCACCTATATTCCACGAAGTTATGATTCCGTCTAACGATTCACTGATGATGGCATCATCTGAGGTGTTGACTATTGAAACCATGTAGGCTTGTTGCTCTTCGAGCAATTTACGATTGGTAATATCCCGATAGTTGATGATAATCGACTTGATGTTTTTATTAT
>CAYPSB010000036.1:0-34075 GCA_964413435.1 uncultured Flavobacterium sp. | reverse complement strand
AGAGGAGGTTTCTGTTTTTTTCTTCTAAGCTCGATTTCTCTTGAATGATTTCGTCAGTTTCATACGCTATGCGGGCGAATTTTTCTTGCGATTTCCTTTCTGCCTGTTGAAGACTGTCGCTAATTTTTATATAGCTTGATGAATAATCTGCAGAATTAATAGTATCAACAATAGAAAGTTGTTTTAGAGAAAATAGAATGTTATTGGTTGAGCCTATTTTTTTTGATAAAAGATATGCCTCTAATGCATTTTTCTTACTGTTTTGAATTTCTTTTCTTGAGTAGTAATATTCAGAAAGGTGAATTTTGTTGATTATAATTCCTTCGAAAAAATCGTTATCTTCTCTTATTTTTAGGGATTTATAAAATAAATCTGGGAGATTTTCAAAATTCTTAATTTTATACCTTGAGTAGGCTAAATTGTCTAGTAAAGTAGCGTACAAACTGGGATATGTTGAAGATAAATTGTTGTCTAATAGAGCTTCGTTGAAATATTTTATGGCATCACTATTTTTACCGATATCTTGATAAGTATTCCCTATGTTATTTAATGATATAGCTACAAGGTAATCTTTGTCTGGTAAGTTCGATTCTTTTGCAGTTTTTAATGCTTTTTTATGATATTCTAATGCCTGATCATAATTCTTTAATTCATTTGAACTTATTCCTATTAGGTTGTATGCTTCATAGATTTTTTTTAAGTTAGTATTGAATTTTTTGAGTATTGATAATGCTTCAGAAGCTGATTTAACACTTCCTAAAAAATTATTCTCGATAGACTGTACATCAGCTTTTCTAATATAAACATCTCCTAGACTCTCCGAGTCATTTAAAATACCATAAAATTTTTCTGCTTTTAAATAAAAATAAAAAGCACTGTCATTTTTTGATATGCGCTTAAAGTATTCCGCCAAGTATACGTATGATTTAGCGATATTAGAAGTGTCCTTAATTCGTTTCGAATTATTCAACATTAACAATGAGGAACTGTGAAACTTTTTTAAATCTTTGAATTTAAAATAATTTGTTGCAATTGATAAGATAAACTTAGACCTTATTGAATCATTTTTTACATCATTAACAATGCTTAAAGCCTTATCATTTAAGGCAATTTTTTTTATCTCTGATATATCGCTATTTTCTATTTTATTGAGATATGATTTAACACTGTCATTTGTGTCGGAATGAAGTGAATAATCTGCATGATTATTTTTATTACATGAAATGAAAAAAATAAAACAAACTAATATGTATTTAAATCTCGTCAATTATGATTTGTATTTTTTCAAAAGTAGTAAATCTTTTGAATAAAAAAAGCCAACAGCGTTCTACTGTTGGCTTTAAATATGTTTTTTTGATTTTTTACTTATGGAAGAGTAGGCTCTGGTCTAGCTTGTCCACCACCAATTTCAGATTGGTACGGAAGAGTAGGTTCTGGTCTGGCCTGTCCACCGCCAATTTCAGATTGGTACGGAAGAGTAGGTTCTGGTCTAGCCTGTCCACCGCCAATTTCAGATTGGTACGGAAGAGTAGGCTCTGGTCTAGCTTGTCCACCACCAATCTCATTTGGAGTCGTGAATGACGTAACTATAAGCATTAGTGCTAATAAGCCGAAAGTTGTTGCTAATTTTTTCATAATTTGAGACTTTTTATTGTTAATGTTTTTGTTTCGTTTTTGTGGTGTGTGCCATCAGACTGATTTGAGGCTGTTGCACTTTCACGATGTAAAACTAAAAAGGATGTCTCTGGGAAGCCTTATATTTAAAGGTGTTTATGGTAGAATGGTGTCGTTTGATAGTGGATGGATATCAAATGCGAGTGAATGGTTTTTGGGTTTTCCCTCTTTTTTGACAAAAAAAGAAGTTTTTACAGTTTTTTGAAATCGTATTCCGGTAATCGGACAAGGAAAATTATTAAGTGAAGAACAAAAGAGCGAAGGAAATAGAGTCCGGTTATTTTCTCTCTTAGCATACAATCGTTTTTACACGGAGGTAATTCTTATGACAAAATCACAATTGTTTATGAGGTTTCTAAACAATCGTTAGTGAGATTGTAGTTTGTAGTTTTTTTGAAACACTATTATTTGACTTATTTTAAAGAAGCTAATTTTACCAGATGATTGTTTTCCGTACAATCTCCAATTGTGTAAAACTATTTCAGGACAAGACAATGATAAGGAGAGATAAAAATAGAAAAGCTGAGTTTATTCGTTGAAAACGTCTTATCAGTATGCAGAGGTATTTCTTGTGTTTTTTTATGATGACTAACACCAACTAATTTCTCTTTTTAAATGGGTATTGAAATATTTATCGTAGTGCCTGAGTGTTTCTTTGAGCTGAAATTGATTTTGCCTCTCAGAGTTTTTACTCTTAGTTTCATGTTTTGTATTCCGATTCCTTTTTGAGTTGATGTGTTGCCCAAACCTATTCCGTCATCTGTTATAGAAAGACAAATGTTTGGTTCGTCAATTGTGAAGGTTATTATTGCCCGATTAGCTTGTGCATGTTTATTGATGTTGTTACAAGCCTCTTGAATTATTCGGTAAAGATGCATTTTATGTTTACTCGAAATGTTGTTCCAGTTGATTTCGGGATCTAACTCCAAATCATAGTGTGTTTTATAGATATTTTGGTCTATTATAAAATCTTCGAGAAGCTTTATAAAACTGTCTTCTTTGCTGAATACCTCCTGATTGAGTTCGTGGGAAACGGAACGAATTTCTTGTTCAATTTTGTAAATATCGTTGACATAGTTGATGCATTTATCTATGGTTTCTCTATCTGATTTGTGTGATAGTATTGATAAATTCATCCGTGTGCTTGCCAGTTTGTTCATTATACCGTCGTGTAGTTCCAATGCGATGCGCTCTTTTTCCACCTCACGGACTTTGTCTTCTTTTTCTTTTTGATTCAACATCAAATCATAAATTTGTTCATTGGCTTTTTGTTGATCCTGTAGCAGTAATATTCTTTTTTGTTTAGATTGTAGATGGTTTATGATAAAAAACAATACCATTATTAGTAGTAATAATGACGCGAAACCTGTAATCTTCCATTTTTGCTGAACAGCTTTGTTTTTTTGTTGAATGATTTCATCTGTTTCATAAGCAATTCTTGCAAATTTGTCGCGAAATTTTCTCTCGGCAATTTGCAAACTATCGTTTATTCTTATGTATTCAAGGGCATTTGTAGAAGCGTTTTTTTTGTCAACTTTTATGAGTTGTTGCATGCATATCAACGCGTCTGTAGGGTTTTTATAACTTCTTGATATGGCCACGGCTTTCTTAGCATGTTCAATGGCTTTAATCGAGTCATTCTTTTTTTCGTAATACATTGATAGGTAAGACTGGTTGTAGTTTCTTCCAAAATCACTATTGAAACGAATAAATAAACTTTCGGCTAAATCCAAATTCTTTCTGATGTTAGTGAAGTTGTTTTTTTTAAACTGTATGTAGCTAAACAAAGAAAGGGAAAGAGAATAATTCGTCGGACTAATTGATAATAATTTTTTATCATTCAAGTTTCTTTTTAAATATTTTAATGCTTCATTGTAGTCTTTCATATTTATTAAACATGAAGCTATATTATTATTAAGAGAGTATTTTTTTGAAACTGAACATCCAAGTGTTTCAGCTTTTTTTAAATATCTAATAGATTCAGAGTTGTCATTTAAAAGACTTAAATTGTTACCGATTCTAACAAAACAAAAAAAGTTATGTTTTTTATTGTTTGTTTTTTTTGCTAAGGATAATATTTCAACAATAGTTTTATTACTTCCTAAAAAATCACAAGCATAGGATTGAACTATGGAAATATACCCCATTGTTTTGAGGACATTGTCTATTTTGTCATAGGATAAGAATATTTTTTTTGCTTTAAAAAAGTACTCGATTGCTTTTTCATTATTGGATACAGACATATAGTATAACCCAAGATTTCTATAGGCATAAGCAAGACTTAGAGAATCACCGTATTTTATAGATGACGATTTTAATTTCTCAGCTGCCAATTTGAGTTTTTCATTTTTATTGAAAAGACAATATGCATAACATATTCGATTCATTTGTGACCTTATTGCAGTGTCATTTTTATCTAAATTAATCAAGGAGTAGGCCTTGTCATTGTATCTAATTCTTTTGTTGAATTCGATAGTATCATTTAGTGCTAAGTCCACATATTTAGTAAGCGATTTATTACTGCCACTTTTGTTTTTATCATCAATTTTTTCATTGCAACTGTAAAGAGATGCCAGCAGGACAAAACAGACAAAGAGTGTTTTTATTTTCATTATTTAATCGCTAGTAATAAATTTTCGTATAATTTTTTTGTTTCTGTCGTAATCTGCTCATCATTCGTTGAGATGGATGCTGCGATTTTTTTTGACGTTTCGCCTCTTATTGCAGACAAAGAAATTTCAACCACTATATTACATTTATTTTCTGACTTTTTTAAGTTGTGGGGTGTTATTTCATCAAAAATTTTAGCCGTATTTTCTTCAAAATCACGGATAGATGTAAATGTGTACTTTACTGATTCTTCATGCGATTTAATAACTATGAATACAGATTCCTTGTAATCGGGTTCTGGTTTAACTTTGTTTTGTGCTTTGGATGGGAGGAAAGCTAATAATGAAATTCCGAGAATTGCTATTGTTTTCTTCATAAGTGTGTTTAATTAAAAAAAACCCTGAATTTGTCGGTTAGAACAAAAACAGGGCTTGTTTTTTTGATTTGTTGACGTACTCTGTTTACTAACAAATCGAAACATAAACAGAAAAATTTCTATTGCTTTTTTACCGTTTCAAAAATACCACTCAATGAAAAGGCAGCAATATCTGATGAGCAGGTAAGTCTCAAAAAATACCTAACTAACAAATAAATGTATTTGATGTAAAAGTATATAGGATGATGAAATCTGAAGGTACACAAAAAGTGTACATTTTGTTAAGATTTTTTGGTAACGGACTTTTTCAAGTTTGAATTATGCGGTTAAATTCAGTTTCCGACTCAGATAAGACCTTGTTTTCTGGCTTCTCTCAGTATGTCTTCATCGTTTCCTTTTTCAATTCCTAAAAACTCTTTTATCGCTACTTTTCTTTTGTCTATAGCGCTTTTAGATAGGTGCAGGGTTTCTTGTATGGTTTTTGTTTTGGTGCCTTTTGACAGTAAAAGAATTATTCTTCTGTTGTAGCTGTCTAAAGGTTTTACGATTGTTTTTAAGTTGTCTTTAAAAATTTTAGCCGTTTGGCTGTACACAATTTCACCCTTGATGATTTTATCAAAAGCTTCCAAAAAATCATTCGAAGTGATGTCGCTTTTCACCAACAATCCGTTAGGGTATTGTTCTTTAATGATGTCTTGGAGCACAAGAGATTCAGTGTGTGAGGTCAGTATTGCTATTTTGGTACCAGGCATGTATTGCCTGATTACTTTTACCAAGTCCTGGCCCGAAAAAATATATTTCTCAGGATAAGGAGGTAACGTCATGTCTAAAAAGACCAAGTCAAACTTTGTATCAGTACTGGTGATGAGGTGATAAGCATCCTCACAATTGTACCTTTCCTGAGTGTTAACAAGGTAACCAAACGGATTATGAGCCAATATCGACTTGTATCCCTCAATAATCGGTGGATGATCATCAACTATAAACACATCTACTTTCATACAAAAGTTTTGGTAAATGTATTATTTTTCGTCTATATCTCCAAATAATTACCTCCGGCTATACGGTTGATGATTAAGTCTACGTTGTCTTTATAGGATTTAGAGAATGGTAGTTTGGTGGTAGAATTCTTAATGTAGCATACGGTATTTCCGGTGTGAATACGCGAAACCTGGTCTACGTTAATGATATAGCTGTTGTGAATGCGCAGGAATTGTGATTGAGGCAGCACGGTTTCAAAGTGTTTCAGCGTTTTGAATGCCGTAATCATTTCTCCGTTGTTGAGGTGAATGTCAGTCGAGTTATTGTCGGCTTCGAAATAAAGAATGTCGTTAGAGTCAATATAACGGTAATCGCCATAGGATTTAATGCAAATAATGAGTGATTGCTGCTTTTGAATCACAAAGGAATTTTCGGTGGCCGGAGCAGTTTTTACAGTCACTTCGTCTGTTGCTTCCTGTTCAAGCTGTGCGGCAACGGTTTCGTCTAAAACTTCAAAAGTAGCTGTCGGGTTTTTTACTTCTGAATGCGGTAAGTCAGATTTTATAGCCCGATCAAATTTCAGTATAGCTTTTCTGAAATCGTTAATATCTAAAGGTTTTAACAAATAATCAATCACTTCGTATTTCAGCGCTTCATATGCCAGCTCTTTTTTAGAAGTAGTTACAATAATTTTCGGAACCACACTCAAGTAACGGTACAATTCGTTGATTAACGATAAGGAAAGATTGCTCTTTTTGTCAGCAGGATCAATTTCAAGAAAAACCAGGTGAGGTTGGTGTTCCAAAATCAAATTCACCCCTTCGTCATAACTGTTTGCGGTGGCCACATAAGACAAATTACGAAATCGCTCAGCAATAGCCTGAGTTTTCGTGACATCGTCTTGGTTGTCATCAATGATGATAAAGGTGTGGCTCATGAACGCTTTTCCGTTGATTTAGGGAAAGCATCATCAGTCAAATTTTGGTAGTTTTGGGGAAAACTATTTTTGCATCGCGAAGATTACGATTAATAATTTCGCACGAAAATAAAAACGATTAAACGTCTCGATTTTCGTTATAACGAAAGTAGATTTTTGGGCTTAAAATGTTGAAAATTGTTGACAGAAACGCTAATCCTGTTAATATCTGCATTTTAGCTCGGATAAATACTTACAAAAACAAAAAACCCGAATTCGGTAAAGAATTCGGGTTTTTATATCAAGATTTCTATTTTTTAGATTTTCATCAACCAGTTTCGCATGGCTACTTCATTTCCGATTATGGTTTTCAATTCCGATATTTTTACACGGTCTTGAGTCATGGTATCGCGGTGGCGAATGGTTACCGTTTCATCTTCTAATGTTTGATGATCCACAGTGATGCAGAAAGGTGTTCCTAAAGCGTCTTGTCTTCGGTAACGACGTCCCACCGCATCTTTTTCATCATAGGCTACGTTGAAATCCCATTTCAAATCTTCTATGATTTTTTTCGAAATTTCCGGTAGACCGTCTTTTTTTACCAATGGTAAAACGGCAGCTTTGGTTGGTGCCAATACACTTGGTAAGCGCAAAACGGTACGGGTTGAACCGTCTTCTAAAGTTTCTTCTTTTAAAGCGGTAGCAAAAACTGCCAAGAACATTCTGTCCAATCCAACCGAAGTCTCCACTACATAAGGAACGTAGTTCGAATTGGTTTCGTTGTCAAAATACTGCAGTTTTTTACCCGAGTATTGTTCGTGGGCTTTCAAATCGAAGTCGGTTCTCGAGTGAATTCCTTCCAATTCTTTGAAACCAAATGGGAAATTAAACTCAATATCAGCCGCAGCATTGGCATAATGCGCCAGTTTTTCGTGGTCGTGGAAACGGTAATTTTCTTTACCTAGTCCAAGTGATAAATGCCAGTTTAAACGGGTTTGTTTCCAGTACTCATACCATTTCATTTCTTCTCCCGGTTTCACGAAAAACTGCATTTCCATTTGTTCAAATTCACGCATGCGGAAGATGAACTGACGGGCTACAATCTCGTTGCGGAAAGCTTTTCCGGTTTGAGCAATTCCAAACGGAATTTTCATTCTGCCTGTTTTTTGTACGTTAAGGAAGTTGACAAAAATTCCCTGAGCCGTTTCAGGGCGCAAGTATAAATCCATCGCATTTTCAGCCGATGCCCCTAATTTAGTTCCGAACATCAGGTTGAATTGCTTCACATCTGTCCAGTTGCGGGAACCGGTTTCAGGGTCAGCTATTTCCAATTCGTCAATTAGTTTTTTGACGTCTTCCAAATCGCCGTTGCCCAAAGAACGACCCATTCTTTCGAGAATTTCACGTTCTTTAGCCAGATATTCCATCACACGCGGATTGGTAGTCTTGTATTGCTCTTCGTCAAAGGCAGCGCCAAAACGCTCACGTGCTTTTTCGATTTCTTTTTTGGCCTTCAGGTTTAATTTTTCGGCGTAATCCTCAATTAGCACGTCGGCGCGGTATCTTTTTTTAGAGTCTTTGTTGTCAATCAACGGATCGTTGAAAGCATCCACGTGACCCGAAGCTTTCCAGGTCGTTGGGTGCATCAAAATCGCAGCATCAAGGCCGACAATGTTTTCGTGCATCTGCACCATGGCTTTCCACCAATATTCTCTAATGTTTTTCTTTAATTCTACTCCGTTTTGCGCGTAATCATATACCGCACTCAACCCATCATATATTTCGCTCGACGGAAAAATAAATCCGTATTCTTTTGCATGCGAAACGACGTTCTTAAATAAATCTTCTTGTTTTGCCATAATGATGCAAAAATATAAAAACGGATTTTAAATAAATGATTAAAAAGTGCTTGGCTTCTAAAATTTTTATAATTTTATGTAAGAAAAATAACTTTTTTATGTGGAATCATCTCCTGAATTTGTTTTTCCCGAGGGCATGTACGGGTTGTCAGGCTTTTTTGCTGGCTGATGAAAAGGTGCTTTGCACTGTCTGCAGGCATGAAATTCCGCTGACGAATCATCATTTGATAGAGCAGAATGAAGTGATGCAGAAGTTTTACGGTAGGATTCCGCTGGAGTTTGGAGCGGCTCTATTCTATTTTCACAAAAAGGGGATAGTTCAGGAGATGATTCATCAGTTGAAGTACAAAGGACATGAGGCCGTCAGTGAAACCGTCGGGAATTGGTATGCGTCTGAGTTAAGGAATTTAGAGGTTATGCAGCATATCGATTACATCATTCCGGTGCCACTTCACAAGAAGCGTTTGCGGGAGCGTGGTTACAATCAGGTTGAAGGATTTGGGAAAGCTTTGTCTGCACAACTTAATATTGTTTATGATGACCAACTGTTGTACCGAAAACTACATACCAAAACACAAACTAAAAAAGATCTTTTAGGCAGAGCCGATGTCATTTCAACTGTTTTTGATGTTCATTTTTCAGAGACGCACCACGGAAAACACTTTTTGCTGATAGATGATGTGATTACAACCGGCTCAACACTTGAAGCTTGCAGCAGAGCATTACTCAAAATTCCGAATGCAAAAATCAGTATTGTTTGTATGGCGATGGCGCACAGTTAAATGTTAACTTTCCTGAAAAAGATTTCATTCACACTAAATATAATTGTTATTTTGTGCTTTGAAAAAACGCTTTTATGCCAAAAATTGACTTCAAATATTTTTCTTTACTGTTGTTGCTGTTTACCATAGGTTGTGCCAAAAGAGGCAGCATTACCGGTGGAGCAAAAGACACTATAGCACCGGTTTTGAAAGCCAGTTTTCCTAAAAATCTTTCGACCAATTTTAACGGTAAAGAAATCAAGTTGGTTTTTGATGAATACGTCAAGTTAAAAAACGTCAACAAACAGCTGATTATTTCACCTCCCATGAAAAATCAGCCTGAAATTTTGCCCTATACGGCCAGCAAAGTGGTGACAATCAGGCTTAAAGATACCTTACTGCCCAACACTACTTATAGCTTCAATTTCGGACAAAGTATAGAAGACAATAACGAAGGGAATCCGCTGTCACAGTATAAATTTGTGTTTTCAACCGGGAGCTATATCGATTCGTTGGCTTTGAAAGTTAAAGTGAAATACTCTTTGGAGAAAAAGACCGATAATTTCGTTTCAGTCATGTTGTATGAAGTGAATGAAAAATTCAATGATTCAACCATTTATAAAGAAACACCGAGGTACATAACCAATACGTTAGACAGTTTGCAGGTTGTTAAATTGGAAAATATCAAAGCGGGGAAATACTTTTTAGTGGCTTTGAAGGACAACGGTAACAACAAATACAACCCGAAATCGGATAAAATAGGTTTTCAAAAAGAATACATCACCATCCCGAATGATACCGTTTTTGAAGTGGAATTATTCAAGGAACGACTTCCGTTTGAAGCTATTAAACCCACTCAGACTTCAAATAACAGATTGTTGATGGGATACCAAGGCAATCCAAAAGGAGTAAAGGTTACAGTAAAAAATGGAACCGAAGTCATCCCGTCTTTAGTTACCGGTTTTCCTAAAAAGGATTCGCTGCAAATTTGGTTCAAACCACTAAAAGTTGATTCCTTGGTGGTTGAAGCTGAAAAAGACAAATGGATCAAAGCGTTTACCGTAAAAATGAAAAATCTTAAGGCCGATACTTTGTCGGTAAGTACCAGTTTCAGTGGTAATCTACCGCTCAGAGAGCGTTTTTCCTTAACGAGTAGTACACCTTTGGTTAAATTTGACAAATCGAAAATCAGCATTTTCAACAAAGATTCACTGGCGGTCCCTTTTGAAACCGAATACGATGATTTTCAGCAAAAGCTCTATTTAAATTTCAACAAAGAACCTTTAGAACGCTATAAAATTACACTGATGCCCGGTGCTTTGGTAGATTTTTATGACACAAAAAGTGATACGCTTAAATACAATATCAGCACCAAAAATGCTTCTGATTATGGCAATTTAAGAGTTCTTTTGGAGCATGTGAAACGCTTTCCTGTACTTGTGCAATTGACCGATAAAGACGGCGCAGTAAAAGCAAGTGAATACTCGGAACAAAACACAACTATTGTGTTTGATGCCTTAGAACCGGCACTGTATACGCTGCGTATTATCTACGATGATAATAAAAATAAGGAGTGGGATCCGGGGAATTTTATGGAAAAGCACCAATCCGAAGAAGTCATTTATTTTTCCAAACAGATTGATGTTCGCGCCAATTGGGATGTGGAACAGCCTTTTGATTTAGGAACTAACTAATTTCGAAAGAATCCCTGTCGTTTAGAAAGCCGAGTTTGTTACGGGTTTCCATCAACTTTGCTTTGTCCAGCTCCACTATAAACACAGCGTCCGCTTCCTGTGGTTCCAAAAGATAATTGCCTAAAAAATCAACTACCTGAGAATGCCCAACGTATTGGTGTTTGTTGTGGTCACTTCCGATTCGATTGACACCAACAGTGTAACACATGTTTTCGACAGCACGAGCTTTGAGCAAAATATCCCAGGCACTGATGCGTGGTTTGGGCCAATTCGCGACAAAAAGTAATAAGTCATAATCTTCCGCATTTCGGGCAAACACCGGGAATCGCAAATCATAACATACCAGCGGGCAAATGCGGAATCCTTTGTATTCTACAATCAGTTTCTCTGTACCGGCGGTATAAAACTGATGTTCTCCGGCCAACGTAAACAAATGTCTTTTGTCATAGGTTTTGATCTCTCCGTTAGGAAAAACAAAAAGTAATCGATTATAATAACTGCCGTTTTCTTCAATTACTAAGCTGCCGGTAAGTGCACAGTTTCTGGCTTTGGCCAAATGTTGTAACCACAATACGGTTTCGCCCTGCATGGTTTCAGCTACGGCTTTCGGGTCCATCGTAAATCCTGAGGAGAACATTTCCGGAAGGATAATCAGGTCGACCTCTTCCATAAAGCCCATGATTTTTTGTGATAAATGGCTTCGGTTTTCGACTGGATTTTCCCAAGCTAATGAGGTTTGAACTAAAGCTATTTTCATTTTACTGTATTGTTATTTCATCTATAAAAATAAAGGCATCACCGCCGGCGCCTTGGTGCCATTCGGGAAGTTTACCAAAGTTACTGGCTTTTACTTTTACATATCTTGCTTTTAACGCTTTGTTTAGAACAAAATCCTTGATTTTATTTTCGGTTTCTTTTGGGTCGATATCATTTACTACTGTGCCCGCCAAGGTGAAGTTGACATTGTCATCAGAAATGAAGTAGTCTACTTTGATAGGCATCAGTATCCAGGAACGGGAATCCTGAAGGAAATTAGCATGAAACGCTTCAATGTTTTGGATGGCTTTTAAATCAACCACCGCTTCAAAATCCTGTCCCTGATAGCCTTGCCAATCGCCTTTGCGCCAATTTTCCGTGCCGAAGATGCCGTCAATCAGCCCTTCAGGGCCACCGGCATGGTATTGCGGATTGTAAACCGATTGGACGTTGATGGAGTAGTTGTTGGGCTTTTTAAAGAAATGTGCCGAAACCACACTACTTTCTTTATTTTCATTTTTAACTTTTGCCAAGACTTCTATGGTATTAGCAATCAGTATTGGTTTTGTATATTCAATCCAAACCTTTTCCTTAAAATCATCATCAGCTGTTTTAAAGCAATAGTATAGTTTATCCGTCGGATTTTGCGATACAATGGCAACATTCATCTTCTCTTTAAACGATTTGCTTTCGGCTTGTATCACAGGAACAGGAGTAATTGCTTCGGAAACATAAGGAGTTGTAGCTTCCTCTATCGTGTTTATTTCTTCGGGGAAGGAAGAAGCGGTGAGTGTCACAATTTTTGTTTTATCTAAAGCTATTTTAACGTCATTAAAATACGGTTTTGTTCTTGTCCATACATTTTTACCCGGCGTCACATCATAGAGTCCCATAGCGCTCAAAACATACCACGCACTCATTTGTCCGCAGTCTTCATTGCCAATCAAACCGTCGGGAGTGTTTTTATAAAAATTGTCCAAAATGTAATGCACTTTCTTCGTGGTTTTTTCCGGTTTTCCGACATAATTGTACAGATAAGCCATATGATGACTGGGTTCATTGCCATGGGCATATTGCCCAATCAATCCGGTGACATCCGCTTGTTCACGCCCGGTGGTTTTGCTTTCGCTGTTGAACATTTCGTCCAATTTGCTTTCAAATTTTGCTGCTCCACCATAGGCTTCAATCATGCCCGGAATATCTTGTGGCACAAAGAAGGTATATTGCCAACTGTTGCCTTCGGTAAAATTGTTGTTGATTTCACGGGGATCAAAAGGTTTGTCCCAGCCACCGTTTTTCTTAGGACGCATAAAGCCGGTATTCCAATCAAAAATATTTTTCCAGCTTTGGGAACGTTTCATAAAGTAGCTGTATTCATTAGGCTTGTTTAAAAGCCCTGCCATCTGTGCAATACACCAATCATCGTAAGCGTATTCCAACGTTTTGGAAACGCTTTCATGCTCGTCATCCATTGAAATGAACCCTTGTCGTTTGTAGGCTTCAAGCCCTAAATGGTCAAGCATCGCACTGTGTTTGGCAGCTTCAAATGCTTTTTCGTAATCAAACCCCTTGATGCCTTTGGCCATAGCATCAGCCATAACGGAAACCGAATGATAGCCAATCATACAATCGGTTTCATTGGAAGCTAATTCCCAAACCGGCAATCGTCCGCCTTGTTCGTATTGTTTCAAAAAAGTATTGATAAAATCAGCAGTACGTTTCTTTTCAATCAAAGTATACAACGGATGTGCCGCTCTGAAGGTATCCCAAAGCGAGAAAACCGAATAGTAATCGAAGCCTTTGGCCTGATGAATTTGGTTGTCTCTGCCGCGGTATTTGCCGTCTATGTCTTGGGCGATATTAGGCTGAACCATGGTATGATACAGCGCAGTATAGAAAACAGTTAACTTGTCTTTATTCGTTTCGGTAACTTGAATTTTGGACAACTGATTGTCCCAAAGTTTTTCAGCGTCCTTTTTAACTTTGTTAAAGTCCCAACCTTTAACTTCGGACATGTTAAGTTTGGCCCCTTCATATCCTGTTGGGGATAGCGATACTTTTACCATAATCTTTTCTCCTCTTTTTACCGTTTTTGAAAAACTCAAGGCTAATTGCGTGCCTGCGAAAAAAGTATCATTGGTCTTCGCCGGAGCGATACCGTTATTACGAATAGAAGTAATTTTTAAGGGAGTACTGAATTCAATTCGGGCATATACGTATTGGTCTTTGGCCCAGGCTTCACTTCTTCTCAAAACTTCGATGGTTTTGGCATCAATGATTCGAACTTCTCCCTGCAATAATTTATCGCGATGGTTCAAGTCGAGGATGATGTTAGCCTGCCCATTTTTATTGAAGGTGTATTGGTGAAAGCCTACACGCGTTGAGGCCGTTAAGCGCACATCAATATTGTGTTGGTTTAATTTGACGGCATAAAATCCCGCGGTTGCCTTTTCATTTTGATGTGAAAAAGCCGAACCGTATTCTCGTGGATTTAGTGATGCTACCCCCATAGTGGGCATCAGCATAATATCGCCATAGTCTGTACAACCTGTGCCGTTTAAGTGTGTATGCGAAAATCCGTAAATAAACGTATCCGAATAGTGATAGCCCGAACAACCATCCCAACTTCCGTCAATTCTCGTGTCCGGTGAAAGTTGTACCATTCCGAAAGGAGTCGTAGCCCCGGGATAAGTATGACCATGACCGCCGGTGCCTATCTTTGGGTTGACGTATTGATGGTAATTTTGGCTAACGGCTAAAAGGGGAAATAATACGAAAAGGAACGAAATTAGTTTTTTCACGACGTTGTTGCTTTGCCTACCAAAGATAAAAAAAACGCACCCAATTTCTGAGTGCGTTTTATATAATTTGAGGAGCAGTCAATTACTTGATACTGGCTTTTAAATACTCGCGGTTCATGCGGGCAATGTTCTCCAATGAAATTCCTTTCGGACATTCAATTTCACAAGCACCGGTATTGGTACAGTTTCCGAATCCTTCTTCGTCCATTTGACGCACCATGTTCAACACACGTTGAGTAGCTTCTACTTTTCCTTGTGGCAACAAAGCATATTGCGATACTTTGGCACCTACAAACAACATAGCAGAACCGTTTTTACAGGTAGCTACACAAGCACCACAACCAATACAAGCGGCAGCTTCAAATGATTTGTCAGCGTCGTGTTTGTTGATAGGAGTTGCATTGGCGTCAATGGTGTTTCCTGAAGTATTTACCGAAACGAAACCACCGGCTTGTTGGATTCTGTCGAATGCACTTCTGTCTACCACTAAATCTTTGATTACCGGGAATGCTCGGCTTCTCCAAGGCTCTACATAAATGGTGTCTCCGTCGTTGAACATACGCATGTGCAACTGACAAGTCGTAATTCCGGTATCAGGTCCGTGTGCACGACCGTTGATGTATAACGAACACATTCCGCAGATTCCTTCACGACAGTCGTGGTCAAATGCGATAGGCTCTTTTCTTTCGTTCACTAATTGTTCGTTCAATTGGTCTAACATTTCCAAAAACGAACTGGCAGTAGAAACATTATCCAGTTTGTATGTTTCCATGCTTCCTTTGGATTTAGCGTTTTTTTGACGCCAAATTTTAAGGGTTATATTGATGTTTTTTGCTGTACTCATAATCCTAATATCCTATTACTTATAGTTTCTAGCCGCTATTTTAATAAACTCGTATTTCAATTCCTCTTTGTGAAGAATCTCTTTGCTGATGTCATCGCCATTGTATTCCCAAGCGCTTACAAATTTGAAGTTTTCATCATCACGAAGCGTTTCTCCTTCAGCATCCTGGTACTCTTCGCGGAAGTGACCTCCACAAGATTCTTTACGTTGTAAGGCATCCATAGCCATCAATTGACCCAATTCGATGAAGTCGGCTACACGTAGTGCTTTCTCCAATTCAGGGTTCAATTCATCTGCACTACCCGGTACAAACACATCTTTGTAGAATTCGTCTTTTAAGGCTGCAATTTCGACAATAGCTTCTTTTAAGCCTTGCTCGTTTCTGCCCATACCTACTTTATTCCACATGATGTGACCTAATTTTTTGTGGAAATGGTCAACCGATTTGGTTCCGTTGTTGTTCAAGAAGAAGTTGATGCTGTCTTTCACGCGTTTTTCAGCTTCGTCAAATTCGGCGGTATTCGTAGGGATTTTACCGGTACGGATGTCATCTGCCAAGTAATCGGAAACCGTGTAAGGCAATACGAAATAACCATCTGCTAAACCTTGCATCAAAGCAGAGGCTCCCAAACGGTTAGCCCCATGGTCAGAGAAGTTAGCTTCTCCGGCAACGAAACAACCCGGAATGGTGGATTGTAAGTTGTAATCTACCCAAACACCACCCATAGTGTAGTGAACGGCAGGATATATCTTCATCGGAGTCTCATACGGATTCTCGTCAGTGATTTTTTGGTACATGGTAAACAAGTTTCCGTACTTTTCTTCCAACCATTGTTTTCCTAAAGCGGTGATTTCTTCCGGTGTAGGGTTGTGGTTTCCTTTGGCGTACGCGGCTTGTTTTCCTTTGTTTTGAATTTCGGTAGAGAAATCCAAGTAAACTCCTTCGTTGGTATCGTTGGCTTCAATTCCGAAACCGGCATCACAACGCTCTTTAGCAGCTCTCGAAGCTACGTCACGCGGTACTAAGTTACCAAACGCAGGATAACGTCTTTCTAAGTAGTAATCTCTGTCTTCTTCGGCAATTTGCGTCGGTTTTAATTTACCGGCACGAATTGCTTCGGCATCTTCTTTTTTCTTAGGTACCCAAATACGTCCCGAGTTACGCAACGATTCCGACATCAATGTCAATTTTGATTGATTCGTTCCGTGAACCGGAATACAGGTTGGGTGAATTTGAACAAAACACGGATTGGCAAAAGCCGCTCCTTGTTTGTGTACTTTCCATCCGGCAGTAACGTTACTTCCCATGGCATTGGTTGAAAGGAAATACACATTTCCGTATCCTCCTGAAGCTATAATTACAGCGTGAGCTGAATGTCTTTCGATTTCTCCGGTAACTAAATTACGGGCAATAATACCACGTGCTTTTCCATCTACTTTTACTAAATCCAGCATTTCGTGACGGTTGAACATTTGAACACGTCCCAAACCGATTTGTCTTGATAAAGCCGAGTATGCGCCTAATAACAACTGTTGTCCGGTTTGTCCGGCTGCGTAGAAGGTACGTTGTACTTGTGTACCCCCGAAAGAACGGTTGTCTAATAATCCGCCGTAGTCACGGGCAAAAGGAACCCCTTGAGCCACACATTGGTCGATAATGTTTCCGGATACTTCCGCCAAACGGTGAACATTTGCTTCACGCGCTCTGTAATCTCCTCCTTTGATGGTATCGTAAAATAATCGGTAAATACTGTCACCGTCATTTTGGTAATTTTTGGCAGCATTGATTCCACCTTGTGCGGCAATAGAGTGTGCACGACGCGGAGAATCCTGAAAGCAGAATGCTTTTACATTGTATCCCATTTCACCAAGAGAGGCAGCTGCAGAGGCTCCTGCCAATCCTGTTCCTACTACAATGATGTCAATTTTTGGACGGTTGTTGGGAGCAACTAATTTTAAATGATCTTTATAATCGGTCCATTTTTGAGAAATATGACCTTCTGGTATTTTAGAATCTAACTTCATGATATATACTGATGTTGATTATTTTATGAAAAAATGAATGTAAACCGGAATGATAGCAAACAGTAGCGGAACTACAATAGCAAAGGCTTTCCCGAAACCTTTAATCGCCGGTGTATATTTTGGATTGTTTAAGCCCAGTGATTGGAAAGCACTGCTGAATCCGTGTAGCAAGTGGAACGCTAACACAAACATAGCCAGCACGTAAAGAATGGTGGCAATTAAGCCCAACTTTGCATCTTTGAAAAAGGCAACGGTGATTTTGTGTAAATCTTTATACCCTTCGCCAATTTTAACACGAGCTTGTGTGTTGTAGAACTCAGTTCGGTGTTCAATATAGGTTTGAGCACCGGTTTTCATAGCTTCTTCATAGCTTTTGGCAACCTGACTCACCGGCATGTAACCGCCGTTAGTGGTAACATACAATTCTTGTTTTTGTCCCATTACTTCTACGGTAATACTTTGTAACGGCATGTTTTTGTCAAAATGCATGACAGCCCAAAAGTTCACCATGTGCGTTACGATGAACACTAAAATCAAGGTTCCCAACACAGCCATATTTCTGGATGAAAAACTGCTGTTTGCGTTTGGATTGTTTTTGGCGTAACCAATCGGTCTTGCTTTCACATTCTGGTAGGTCAATAAAAACCCATCAACAGCATGGAATAAAATAGAGAAGTAAGTGAGGTAAGATAGAATTTTTACCGCCGGATTAGAGGTCATAAACAATGCATACTGGTTGAAATGCAATGCATCGCTAAAAATTAATTGAAGATTTCCAGCTAAGTGACCCGCTAAAAACAAGCATAAAAATAAACCTGTAAGAGCCATCCAGTATTTCTTTGCAAGAGATGACTTTAAAAGTGCAGATTTTGCCATAATTGTGTATAATTTGTTTAAAAAAATCACACAAAAATACACCTATTTGCTATTAACTACAACCTTTTCGTTCTAATTTATAATGAATTTAAAGTGGGTTTAACAGTTGTTGAATATCAATTACTTAAATGCTTGTTTTGCCTGTAAAAAGCTAAACAAAACTACTTTACATAACTCGGAATCAAACCGCGTAATCCCATGTCAACAACATTTTCTCCTGCGGAAGGTTCGAATTTCCCGTCAGCATTCACTTCGTGCCACTCAAAACTGTGATTTACGGATAAGGAAAGGGTAACCGTAATATCGCCGGTTTCTTTGCCGGTAATAGCCAAAGGAGTTGCGAATTTCCCGGTAACCACACACGATTTCAAGGGAATTCCCGAAGTTGCATGCAGTGGATTAGGAACTGTCGTAGCTCCGGCAGGTGCCTGCCCCGATGAAGAATAAGGTTGATTGTTCAAAGCAAAAGCCCAATACCCTTGCTCGCGGTTTCCATTGACGGGAAAGATGCTGTTGCCGATGTTAAACGAAGTCAGATACGTATTGAATCCGACAAAACTGGCTAAAGTCCCTGCATAATCAACCCCATTATTTCTGATATTGATTTGATAATTCTGATAAGCCAACGAAACACGAATCCATTCATAATTCCCGTTAGCCACTTGACTCAAAGGGATTTTCATAAACACTTCATCCTGAGCCACAATTTTTTCTTTGTTGAAATCTATAGCATTAGTACCGCCAAGTGTGGTTTCGGCACCGTGATAAATAATCGTTCCGCTTCCAATTTGTGTGTTGGCATTTGGCGCTAACTCAATGTAATGCGACCCTATCGAATTAAAAATGGGAGTCTGTGCAGCATTGCCATCCGGAATTACCGATGGTTCTCCTAAATTGTTCAACCGAAGCTGATTCGGGTCGAATTTGAATTTTACAATCAACATGGGTTGGCTGTTGCTGTCTTCACTACAAGAGAAAAACGGGATGGCTGCAGCAGCAATGAGTAGCAGCAGATATACTTTTTTCATTGGTTAGGGTTTGATCAAAGTTAAAAATGCAAAACGAATACAATTGATTTCTGTTACAACTAACGGCAAAAATCTATTTTTATTACATTTGATTCATGCAAAATACATCAAAATAATGTTTGTCGACTTCATTACAGCTACCACTCCTGATGATGCAGCCAAAGAGAGGGCCGCAATCATCCAATCGTTCCGACAACTGCATTTGAAAAAAGGGGAAATATTTGTAAAAGAAGGTGAGGTCTGCCGTTATTTTTGTTATATCGAAAAGGGGATTTTGCAACATGCTATCGAAGTTGATGGCGATGAAAAGACGACTTATATCGCTTTGAAAAATACAGTTACGAGTTCGCTTTACAGCTTTTTATACCAAACGCCTTCCCGAAAAAGTGTCAAAGCACTAACCGATAGTGTGCTGTGGGTTATTGATTTAGAACATTTTATTAAGCTTAAAGCCAATAACAGTACCTTTTCGCAGCTGTATTACAACATACTCGAAAAGCAAATCTGCCTCATTGATGAGTACCGAATTGATCTTTTGACGCTGACTCCGGAAGAGCGTTATAAAAAGCTCTTGGTCTCAGAACCCAAACTTCTGCAGGAAGTTCCGTTGCATTACCTGGCAGCTTTTCTGGGTATTTCTTCCCGACATATGAGCCGCATACGGAAAACCATAAAATGACGCCATTTGGCTGATTCTGCCCCAGGCTATTTTTGTATTTTTGATTTGGAATTTCAATCATCAAAAAAATCAAAAATCATGATCACAATCGACTATGCGCAACGGTTTGCCCAACAATGGGTCAACTCGTGGAATTCGCACCATTTGGAGCAAATTTTAGAACACTATTCTGAAGACTTCATCATCGAAACACCCATGGCACAGAAGCTATATCCTCAAAGCAACGGCAGGGTAGTGGGAAAAGAAGAGGTGCGTAAGTATTGGAAAATAGGATTGGAGCGCATCCCTAATTTGAAATTTGAACTGCTCGATGTGCTTGTTGGAGTTAATGGGCTAACCATTTATTATCTTAACACCGCCACACAAAAAAAAGCGGTTGAAGTTATGCAGTTCAATGCCCAGCAAAAAGTGTGTAACGCTGTCGTTCACTATTCCGAATAAAATTACGTCATTCAACACCTGATTAGTGTGTCGCTTTGCGTAATTTTGAGGAATCTTTTATCTAAAAGTTCTGAGAAGTCTAATAATCTAAATAATCCAGAATGAAATACCATCAAATAGACCGTAACCTGTTTATCAAAAACAGAGCAAAGTTTACGGCACAAATGAAACCCAACAGCGTCGCTGTTTTCAATTCTAATGATATTTATCCGGTATCGGCCGACAGTACGTTACCGTTTGCTCAGCACCGTGATATCTTTTACCTGAGCGGGGTAGATCAGGAAGAAAGCATCTTGTTGCTGTTTCCCGATGCGCCTTATGAGCATTTGAAAGAAATTCTTTTCCTGAAAGAAACGAACGAACACATCGCCATTTGGGAAGGGGAAAAACTGACCAAAGAACGCGCTTTTGAAGTGTCGGGAATCCAATCGGTAATTTGGCTGCAGGATTTCCACAAAACACTCAAAGAAGTCATGGCTTATGCCGATACGATGTACATCAATACCAATGAGCATTACCGTGCGACCATAGAAACCGAAACCCGCGAAGCCCGTTTTGTAAAATGGTGGAAAGAAAATTATCCGGCACATAAAGTCGAGAAGTCCAACCCAATTCTGCAAAGACTGCGTTCAGTTAAAGAAAGTGAAGAGCTCGATTTAATTCAAAAAGCCTGTGACATCACCGAAAAAGGATTCCGCAGGGTGCTGAATTTTGTGAAGCCAAATGTGATGGAATATGAAATCGAAGCCGAGTTTGCCCACGAATTCCTGCGCAACCGCTCTAAAGGATTTGCCTATACCCCAATTATTGCTTCGGGGAACAACGCCAATGTGTTGCACTACATTGAAAACAACCAGCAATGCAAAGCCGGCGATTTGATTCTGTTAGATGTAGGGGCTGAGTATGCCAATTATTCCAGCGACATGACTCGTATGGTTCCCGTGTCCGGACGCTTTACCGACAGACAAAAACAAGTCTATAATGCGGTATTGAATGTCAAAAATGAGGCGACTAAAATGTTGGTTCCGGGGACACTTTGGAAACAATACCACGTGGAGGTGGGTAAAATCATGACATCCGAACTGTTAGGTTTGGGATTGATTGACAAAGCCGATGTGCAAAATGAAAACCCTGACTGGCCGGCTTATAAAAAATACTTTATGCACGGTACGTCGCACCACTTGGGCTTAGATACGCACGATTACGGCCTATTGCACGAGCCGATGCAGGCCAATATGGTCTTTACGGTAGAACCGGGTATCTACATTCCGGCCGAAGGTTTCGGAATCCGTATTGAAGATGATATGGTCATCCAAGAAAAAGGAGCAGCCTTCAACTTAATGCGCAACATCCCGATAGAAGTAGAGGAGATAGAGAGTATTATGAACTCCTAAAGAGAAGAGATAATAGACTGATAGATAATAGACGGCTCGCCATGGTGGGCCGTTTTTTTATGCGGTTAACTCTTAGGAAGGAATAGTTTCTACCAAAACCGCATTGCCTGCTTTGTCATAATAGGTGCAGGTCATCTTATCCATCACGACCACCCATTTCTCAATGCCCGATTGGGCACAGTCTTTTAGAAACGTTATATAATCGGTATGCCCTTGTTGGTGTGCCTTCAAATCCGATTGGAATTGCTCGCTGTTGCAGTCATCGGCCACGGAAAGAGTTTCTTTAAAGCCCTCGGAAGTAATTTTAAAGTTATGCTGTCCGTAATAATGGGTATGATTGTCAAAGACAAACGTTTCAAAGGAGGTAACGCCCAGTGCTATGATGTCTTGCATGTACTGCGGAAAATCAGCGCCGCTTTTTACTTTGGCATGGGCTTCCTTAATTTGTTGTAAAGTGAACATAAGGCTTGAGAATAGGGTTTGGAAAGCAAAGATAACAGAAAAATAGCCGTATAGCGGATTTGCAATTCCTCTTAGAGAGGGGTTTGGTTTTACCCAACAACTGTAAAAACGCTTTAGGATGAAAGAAGATGCTCCTACGGCACTTTTTTAAAGTCTTTTCAGGACCTTTCTTTTCTTTGATGCCGAAGTGTTTTTTAATTCCCGTACAGAAATCATTTTATTTCCGTACAGGAATTACCTCATTTCCGTACGGGAATTGTATAAGTGCTGTACAGAAATTAGAAAAGAAGTCCTTAGCATTTGATTTCAGGCTAAGGCAGGAATGATTTTCGAAACCGTATCGTTTAAAAAAAACTAATCCCAACAGATGTTGTACACAATAGTAATGAAAGCAACGGTTCTCTATAGATTAAGTAGAATGAGGAGCTTATTTATTAACAACTCTTCCTGTATTCAGACCTAAATATTATTTTTGAATCGGAAACCGGGCATGAGCCTAAATGGCTACCGACAAAGCAAACCTGATACTCTGACTTGAAACAGCTCGTTTACAAAAACAGCAAAATCTCGTATACCGACCAAGGCAAAGGTACGGCGGTGGTATTCTTGCACGGGTTTTTAGAAAATCAAACCATGTGGGATGCTTTTGTGCCTGAACTTTCTAAAAAATACCGCGTAATTACCGTTGATTTACTGGGACACGGACAAACGGAATGTTTGGGGTATGTTCACGCTATGGAAGATCAGGCCGATATGTTGTTGGCTTTATTGATGCACCTCAAAATCCGTAAAGTGGTATTGGTAGGTCATTCCATGGGAGGGTATGTGGCTTTGGCTTTTGCCGAATTGTATCCTGATCACATGAAGGGCTTATTTTTGTTAAACTCAACTTCGAGAGCTGATAGCGATGAGCGCAAATGTAACCGAGACCGCGCTGTGGTTTGTGTTAAGCAAAATTACAGCAGCTTTGTAAGCATGTCGATAGCTAATTTGTTTAGTGAAGATAACCGTGAGCGCCTGGCAGCTGAAATTGAAATGGTGAAAGCACAAGCGCTGAAAACCCCTTTGCAAGGTATAGTGGCGGCATTAGAAGGTATGAAAATCCGCAAGGACCGCGAAGTAATTCTGCATTTTGCACCTTATCCGATGCATATGGTCTTGGGTAAAAAAGACGGAGTATTGATTTATGAAGATACTATTGACCAAATAGAGGGAACTCATGTTGGACTTACGACATTTCCCGATGGCCACATGTCCCATATTGAAAACCAAGAGGAACTGCTCAAAGTCTTCCTCGATTTTTTGAAGAAGGTCTAGCCGTTCTTTTCTTCAAACGGTATGGCCGCATCAAAAATCTCCAGCAGCAGCAGCACAATTTGCTCCAAGTAGTCTTGCATTATTTCAGCTGAAATGATGCCTTCTTTTTCTTTTTCGGATGCAAACTGAAACGGCAGGAAACCGGCTTTTAAATTTTTAAACGATATGATTCCGGCTTCTATTTCGCGTCCTTTTGCCTGAAGCTCATACATAAAAACATAAGCCAGCACCTGGATGATTTTGTCGTTTTTGATGTCTTTGGTTAAACCATTCCAATCTTTTAGAGTAACGTTCTTTTGTTCTACTTTTCCGGTTTTGTAATCAATGATTCTGATTTTTCCGTTGCGCAGTTCAATTCGGTCCACATTACCCTTAATCAATACAGGAAAAGGCAAACGAGGATCTTCCAAAACGCGTTCGTAAGTGGCTTCCAATGCTATCAGTTGTACTTCATCTCCTTTCTCTAGTGCTTCTAATTCTAGTTTAAGGAAGTTCAACACGTTGCGTTTCGCTACTTCAAACGCTAACAGATTTCGTCCTTTTTTGATTTCGCCTTCTTTGTACACTTCTTTGAATTGGGTGGCTACTTCGGCATCAATCTTACCCATGCAGTTTTTGAGATCTTCCACGGTCAAAAGTCTGCCAATGAAAGGTTTGTATAATTCTTCCAAAGCACCGTGAATGATGGTTCCCAAGGTGTTTACGGCTATATTTTCTTCTACTTCATCTGTTTCCGAAATGCGTAATACTCTTTGAAAATAAAACTGTATCGGATTACGAATGTATGTGGTTAGTGAAGACGGAGAGAATCCCTTGCCAGCTATTTCACGCAGGCGCTGTAAGGCACTTTCCGTTTTCGGAACCACCATGGGTTCATAGGCAATATTAGGTACATCGGCATTAAAATACTGAAAGCTTAGGTTGTGATTGGGTCTTTTTTCGACTTCCAATTGGGTGATGAACCGACTTTTTTCTCCGGCATCAAAACCTTCACTGTCGGCATTATAAATCAGATAGATGTTTTTGGCGCGCTGCAGCAAATGATAAAAGTGATAGGTATAGATAGCATCTTTTTCTTTGTAAGTCGGCAATCCCAATTCGCGTTTTACATCATATGGGATGAACGAATTGGTGCTTTTACCGGCCGGAAACTTTCCTTCATTGACCGAAGTGATGATTACCGTTTCAAAATCGAGTACCCGGCTCTCTAAAACCCCCATGATTTGTAAACCGGTCAAAGGTTCGCCCTCAAAGGATACTTCGGCTACATCAATTACTTGCTTGTAAATGGCGTGCAACGTTTTAATGTCATCAATGGCGCGATGAGCATCAAAGTAAGAAGCCATTTTGTTTATGACTTTGTATATCGAATACACAAAAGCATTGGTGATTTTTTCTTCCTCATTTTCATAGCTCAGACTGTCTTTGACTTTTAGTAAAATTTGAGCCAGATTTTCCAAAACGCTAACAGCGCTGCTGTCCCATTTTTGAAATAACAATTGAAACAACTCATTGCCTTTTGGGTGGAGTTCGTGTAGTTTTTTGTGGGTTATAAACGAATAGTTGTTTTTGTTTATTTTGAATACCAAAGCATCGGCGTCAACATAAGTTTCGATTAGCGGATGCGTCAGTATATCCAACACGTCTTTATAATACAGCACGTAATTATCGCCGCTACGGGCTAATGCATTGCTGTGGAGTTTGAATAATTTGGCCAAAAGCAATTGTGCCGGATTGTTTTTGCTCGAAAACCCCATAGTGATATTGAGTGCAGAAACACTGTCGGGCAATGAATGTAATACGGGCAGTAGCAGGTTTTCTTCCCCGAGTACTAAGGCTACATTTTGTAAATTGGAACCGTTTTCCTCTGCGTGTTTTTCAATGATGCTTCCGGCTATTTTAGCTTGTCCAATGGATTTTGAGGTGGCAATGACCTCAATGTTTTTGGCTTCGCTAAAATCAGTAACAATCCATTCATAGGAATTGGTTTTGTAATGGATCCAATCTGATTTAAACTTGCGTTGAAATAATCCCGCATCGTGGAAAGTATCGCGTAAGAAGCTTTCATCTATGTCCCAGTAGATTTTTGCTCGGTCCTGTGCCAATAGGTGTTGAATGATTTTTTCTTCAGCTTGATTGAGCGCGTTAAACCCGGCAAATACAAACCGATTGTGGTTGTTTTCGGAAAAATGGTTGAGGTTTTCCACCGCTTCACGGTAAATTAATCCTTGATAGCCAATTCCTTTTCCTACTAAGTATTGATACAGTGAATGGTAATAGTCCGGGAGTTTTTTCCAAAAGGACAAATAGTTTTCAATCAGTTCGGTTCTTTTGTTGATGTCAACAGACCAGTGTTCGATTTCTTTTATGTTCTCGAGGTATTTTAAAACATGGTTTGGATCAAGTAGGTAGCGGTCAATTTCATTAAAATCCTGCAATAGTGTTTTGGCCCAATTGGCAAATGTTTCAAAAGATTCCTGATGGTCTTTTTCTGTTATGGAAAGATAAACTTCGTAAAATTCAAAAAGCACTTCAACGCTGTCAATACTGCGGATGCCTGCAATATTTTGAACGAATTCTTCAATGCTGATGATTTCGGGCGCAAAACAGTTTGTAGTTACCAAATTTTTGAATTCTTCCAACAGGAAGACTTTAGCTCTTTTGTTGGGTAAAACAACAATCAAATCCAGTAGGGTATTGGAATGGGTTTTTAAAATTTCCTGAGCCAGTTGGTGGAGAAACGTTGGTTTTGACATTCCATAAAAATAAAAAAACGCCCCGAAATTCGGAGCGTTTTTTAGAAAATATTTTGAGAGAAATTATTTTACTAATTTCACTTCAACTCTTCTGTTGTTAGCTTTACCAGCTTTAGTTTTGTTAGTGTCGATTGGTTTTGATTCACCATAACCAACTGAAGATAATCTTGAAGCAGCGATACCGTTTTCGATTAAGTAATTTTTAACGGCTGCAGCTCTGTCTTCAGACAATTTTTGGTTAGCAGCATCTTTACCATCGCTATCAGTGTGACCTTCGATGCTGAACTTAGCAGAAGGGTATTCTTTTAAGATACCGGCAATTGATTGTAACACTGGGTAAGTTTGTTGTTGGAAAGTAGATTTACCTGAGTTAAACAAGATAGTTTTAGCGTAGTCATTTAAACGTTTAACTACTTCGTCAGATACTTCAGGACAACCGTTATTAGCAGCAGTTCCTTTTACATCCGGACATTTGTCATCTTTGTCTAATACTCCGTCACCATCTCTGTCTGGCCAAGGACAACCACCGTTTTCTTTTGGACCTTTCACATCTGGACATTTGTCAGCTTTGTCAGTAATTCCGTCACCGTCAGCATCAGGACATCCGCCTAATGATTTTAAACCGGCTACTTCAGGACAAGCATCGTCTTTGTCAGCGATTCCGTCACCGTCAGTATCAGGACATCCGTTGAATTCAGCAGGACCTGCAATTTCAGGACAAGAATCATCTTTGTCAGCAATTCCGTCACCGTCAGTATCAGGACAACCTTTGAATTGTTTTAAACCGGCTACTTCAGGACAAGCATCATCTTTGTCGTAGATTCCGTCACCGTCAGTATCTTTTCCACCGAATTTGAAAACAAGACCGGCAAAGTGTTGCATGTGAGAAGGCATATCAGCACGTACATCTTCGAAAGAATGTTTGTAAGTAGAACGAACAGATAAACCTACAGTTTCAGTAAACCAGTAAGTCAATCCAAGACCACCGTTTAATGTACCTGCGTGTAAATCATCACCAATCCAAGTATAACCACCACCAATGTGGATAGAAGGATCAATGGTTTTTGATTTAATCAAACTCATCAAACTATAGTTGATTACACCATCAACTGCATAATAGTTCAAGTCGCCTGGATTAACTACCTCATATGGTCCTTGATCAACTCTTGGTAAAACATATTTGGTAATTTTGTTAACAGATCCGGTTACTCCGAATGAGAAATTGCTACCAACGTACTTAGATACGTTTACGAAAGATACAGAAGGAAGGATGTTCCAGTTATCCTTAGCATTAAAATACTGAGAGAATTGATCCTCCAATTTTGATGCAGCACTTACTCTTGTATCTACTGCGTTAACCCCAAACGAAATCGCCCAAGGATTGTTGCTGTCTTGAGCTTGTGAGCTGAACCCAGCTAACGTGAGCATAACAACGAATAATTTGTTAAGATGTTTCATACTTAATTTGATTAGATTATAATAATTATAATAGAGCAAAAGTAATACCTATTAGGATAATATCAAAATGTTATGGTTAAAATATGGTAATTATGTAATCTTTTGAGTAAATTTTGAAAATCAATGACTTACTTAAATAACATTTAACATCTTTCCTACTTCGGTAAATGCTTTTATTGCCTGATCCAAATGTTCTTGGGTATGCGCCGCAGACAGCTGTACTCTGATGCGTGCTTTGTCTTTCGGAACTACCGGATAGAAAAATCCAATCACATAGATTCCTTTTTTTAATAATTCATCGGCCATGACTTGTGACAGCTTGGCATCATAAAGCATTACCGGTACTATGGCCGAATCACCGTCAATGATGTCAAAGCCTGCAGCTTTCATACCCGCTTTGAAATAATTGGTGTTCCACTCTAGTTTGTCGCGCAGCGTAGTATCTTTCTCCAAAAGTTCAAAAACCTTTATCGAAGCACCAACTATAGCCGGAGCCAATGAATTGGAGAACAAATACGGACGTGAACGTTGACGTAAAATTTCGATTACTTCTTTCTTGGCAGTGGTATAGCCTCCCATAGCACCACCTAAAGCTTTACCAAGAGTTCCGGTAATGATGTCAACTCTTCCCATCACTCCTTTGGCTTCCAAAGTTCCTTTTCCGGTAGCTCCGATGAAACCGGCAGCGTGGCATTCATCTACCATGACCAAAGCATCGTATTTATCGGCTAAGTCACAAATTTTATCCAAGGGCGCAACCAATCCGTCCATAGAGAAAACACCATCGGTAACAATCAACTTGAAACGGTGTCCTGCTTCTACAGCTTTTTTCAATTGGTTTTCCAAGTCTTCCACATTCGAATTTTCGTAGCGGTATCGCGCGGCCTTGCACAAACGCACTCCGTCAATAATAGAAGCGTGGTTTAAACTGTCGGAAATAATGCAGTCTTCTTCACCCAATAAAGGTTCAAAGACACCGCCATTGGCATCAAAAGCCGCCGCGTATAAAATAGTGTCTTCAGTGCCGTAAAATTCAGCTATCTTCTTCTCTAATGTTTTGTGAATATCTTGAGTTCCACAAATGAAGCGAACAGAAGACATTCCGAAACCGTGTGAATCCAGGGTGTCTTTCGCGGCCTGAATTACTTCCGGATGAGAAGACAATCCCAAATAATTGTTGGCACAAAAATTCAAAACAGTCGCTCCGTTTACTGTGATTTCCGCTCCTTGCGGTGAAGTGATAATTCTTTCTTTTTTGAAAATACCGTTTTGTTCAATGGTATCTAATTCTTTTTGCAGGTGTTGCTGAATTTTTCCGTACATGTTTATCGTTGTAGTTTTGTTATTTTTGTTTGTGTTGTGCTGTTTTTTGCGTTTACAAATTTACGATTTCCAAATGTTCTCCAATGTAAACCAACGCTTTTTTAGTCACTTTAAAGCCCATTTTTTCTATCGCATTTTGGTAATTCTCTAATTGTGTGGTGTATTTTGTCTGATGTGCACCCGTTTTGTAATCGAGCAGGTAGATTTCTTTGTTTTGACCGATGACCATTCTGTCGGGTTTGACCAAATTCCCTTCTTTTTGAATGATGGTCTTTTCGTTCAAAACCGTATTATCAGCTGAGAAATACAACTGTAAATCCTGATGATTGACGATTTCCTGTATCGTCTTTTCCACCGCTGCTTTTTGAGTTGTGACGATTAGTCCGTTTTCAATGGCTTTGGTTAGCGCCAATTCTATATCGTCTTTGGTGTGTACAAAAGATAATATTTCGTGTAAAACATTCCCGAACTCTATGGCTTTTTGTTGTTTGGTATTCCACATCAAACTTTCTTTTTGGGCAATTTTGATGTTTTTCGGATTTAACACAGCCGATAATTGCGGAATAGTTTTTGTGTTGTTTTGCACCTCGCGGGTTACGGATTTTTTTTCGGCTTTGCCAAATGAATATTCCAAAACGGTTTCGTTAAAATCGCCCACCGATTCTAAGTAGCGAATGAAGAATGACGACATATTGTTGGGAAAGTTTCCGTTTTTCCCGATATTCATTCCCGAAATGATGTACAATTGTTCTTCCGCCCGAGTGAGTGCCACATACAATACATTGATGTAGTCGAGCAATTCCTCTTGTTTTTTCTGTTGGTACACCAAAGACGCTTCTGCTCCGTAAGCCTCTACTTTATTGTTTTTGTCTACCAAAGCTTTTGGCAGGCCTACCACATCTTCATCGGCATTGAGCCACATTTTTTCGCGCGGACCTTTGCTGTAGTCTTCTTCGGCAAAGGGAAAAATCACCACCGGAAATTCCAATCCTTTTGACTTGTGAATGGTCATGATGCGCACGGCGTCGTTACCTTCGGGAGAAGGAATGCTCAGTTTTTCGGAATTCGTATCCCAATAGTACAGAAAATCCGAAATTCCGGCTTGATTTTTTACATCGCGTTCCAAAACAATATCCAGGAAAAACTGTACGTAAGCGTTTCGTTTTGTTTTGGGAATCATTTTGGCTATGATGATTTCGCAGACTTCGTACAATGATTTTTTTCGAATGTGTTCAAAGGAAAAATCGATTTCAAAAAGGCGTAACCAGTTCTGAAAATCACGCTCTTCATTTTGCTCCATGCCTTTGGCAATAAAATCGTGTATGGTCCATTGGTCCTGTTGTGATGCCAAATAGTAAAGAAACTGTGCTTTTGACTGCAAATCGTTGTTGTTCTTTAAATAGCGCAAAACGTTTACAATACTTTGCACTTCGGAAGAGGCGTTGAGTAGTAAACTCTCAGAAGACAAAATAGGAATCCCGTTTTCAGTCAGATAATTGGCAATTTCGGTACCGTGTACTTTTTTTCGTGTCAGCACCACTATATCTTTAAAACGAAATCCTTGTTGTCTGACTTTTTCAATGGTGAGCAACGTTGATTGAAGGTACAATTCGTTCTTTTCCGGACTTTCTTCCTCATCCGAAGCAGTTTTATCTGTTTTTGGCACAAAGGAAACCGAAACGTATCCGCCTTTCTTATCATTTTGCTGCTGGTGGCTGTGATTTTGGTATAAATCTTTGTAATCTTCGTTGGAAAATTCATGGGCCAAAAAACCAAAAAATGTATTATTAAAATCGATGATTTGGGAATAACTGCGGTAATTTGTTCCCAATGAAAACAAAGCTTTATCCGGGTTGACAAACGGATTCTTGGTTTTGCTCAACTCGATAAACTGTTCCGCCTTTCCGCCACGCCAACGGTAAATGGATTGTTTCGGATCGCCTACAATCAGCAATGAACCCCTCTCGCCGTTTAAATCTTCACTTGCCAGCGCATTGTCAATAAGCGGAATCAGGTTTTGCCATTGCATTTCGGATGTGTCCTGAAATTCGTCTATAAAAAAGTGGCGGTATTTTTCGCCCAAACGCTCATAAATAAAAGGCGCCGGTTGGTTTTGAATTTGCTCGTTGATCAGTTTGTTAAATTCGGCTATTGAGAGAACGTTTTGTTCCTTCTGTATTTTAGCCAGCTCGTGGCTAACGGTATTGAGCAATGATAACGGCGTGATGTTTTTGAGAAAAGCTTCGTAAAAGTTTTTCTTTTCGAATTTTGTATAAATCGAAGCTAAAATTTCGAGCAATTTCGGAATAAGGTTTTCTATAATTGCTCTGTCTGCAGCTGTTTTGTTGATTTTGATATCGTCAAATTCGTGGTAGGTTTTATTGGCAGGGTTGAATCTTTTTTCCTGAATACTCATCAGGTGTTTGGGGAAGTAAGCTCCCGAAAACGATTTGGTATCTATGCCGTTATTTTCAATCAATAGCAATGCCTCGGTGGCTAATGCGACCGTTTCGGCTTCAATTTCGGCACAGAGTTCAGTCAGTTTGTTTTTAATGTTGATGAACTCGGCTATGCTTTTGTTGTTAAAGTGCGCAATTTCTTCCCGATTGTTTTCGTTTAAAATCAGTTTTCCGGTTTCCATGATGTCGCGCGATATGTCCCAACTTTTGTCATCATCGGTTTTTTCCATCGTAAAATCGACAAGTAAATTGGTCAGTGTTTCATCTTCTCCGGCTTGTGCGATGAGGGCATCGATAGCTTCATTTAAAAGACTTTCGGTATCGAGTGAAACCTCAAAAGTAATCGGCAAATTCAAATCGTGGGCAAAAGCACGAATGACTTTGTGGGTAAATTTGTCGATGGTTGAAATGTCAAAAGCAGCGTAATTGTGAATCAGGTTTTTGATGATGTTCTTTGCTTTTTCGGTAATGGTGGCCAAAGACAAACCGGTTTCTGCCTGAATGTCTTTCATGAGTTGCAGGGCTTTGTCAGAAGGATTTTCGCTGGCAAATTCGGAAAGGCTGTCAATTACCCGGCTTTTCATTTCGTGTACCGCTTTGTTGGTAAATGTAATGGCCAGGATGTTGCGGTAGGCATCGGGTTTTTTGGATAGCAGAATAATTTTCAGATATTCTTTTACCAAGGTATAGGTTTTGCCCGAACCGGCCGAAGCATCGTATATGGAGAAAGCTGGTTTTTGCATCAGGGTTTTGTTAGCATGTAAATAAAATTCAGTTTTGAATCTTCGCCGTAATATTCGACTTCAAATTCGTCTATTTTGACGGCTCCTATTTTTTCGATGGCTTTTTGTGAGCGGTAATTGGTTGCGCCAATGTGAAAATAGACTTTGTCAACAAACTGAAACGCATGTTGGAGCATGAGTTCTTTCAGTGCTTTGTTGTAGCCGTTACCCCAAAATTTCCGACCGATGAAGGTATATCCGATTAAAACGGAAGATTCTTTTTCATTGTAATCATAAAATCGGCTGCTGCCCACCACTTCATTGCTCTTGGTATCCCGAATTAAAAAGGCTCCTTCAGACTGCATGGCTCCTTCGAAATAATTTTGAAATACATCGCGTTGATACCGAAGCTTGTTAGGATGTTGTTCCCAAATTAACGGATCCGAAGCAACAGCATACAGCTCTTCGAAATCGTTTTGTTGCAGCGGAATCAGTTTTAGCCACTGGTTTTGTAAATGGGTGGGTTGCCGATTAAAATTCATGTTGTGTGTTTCTTTTTTCTAGCCCCGATTGTAATGGAAATCCTTTTTCTTGTTGTACAACAAGGAAAAGATTGTATTGAAAAGCGGGAAACAGCTCCTGAAATACATTCGGGATAAATCCTGAACGGAAAATTGATTTTAATTATTTGTTAATTGGAAAATAGTATTTCCGATTCCGAAGTTAAATGTATAAATTTGAATTCAATTTAGTAGTAACTTAAATAAAAATATTATGGCTTTTGAATTACCACAATTACCTTATGCATACGATGCATTAGAACCACATATTGATGCCAGAACGATGGAGATACACCATACGAAACATCACAATGCATATGTGACCAATTTGAACGCGGCGATTGCCGGTACAGATATGGAAGGGAAAACAATAGAGAACATTTTGATTAATTTAGACATGACCAATATGGCCGTTCGCAATAACGGTGGAGGTCATTACAATCACAATTTGTTTTGGAGAATCATGGCTCCAAATGCCGGCGGTATGCCAACGGGCGAGTTGTTAGAGGCTATTGAAAGAGATTTTAAATCGTTTGAGGAATTCAAGGCGGTATTTGCCAAAGCAGGAGCGACGCGTTTCGGGTCGGGTTGGGCTTGGTTGTGTGTGCACAAAGGCGGAAAATTAGAGGTATGTTCTACTCCGAACCAAGATAATCCATTGATGCCGGATACCGGTTGCGGCGGATTTCCAATTTTGGGAATGGATGTTTGGGAGCACGCCTATTATTTGAACTATCAAAATCGCAGACCGGATTATATTGAGGCATTTTTTAATGTAATCAACTGGACAGAAGTAGCCCGATTATATGCTACAGAGAAATAAGCGTAATTTTAAATATTTGAAAGACCGATTGTGAAAGCAATCGGTTTTTTTGTGGCGTATTATAAAAAATAAACAGGCGGAATTGCTTCCACCTGTTTGCCCCAAATCTACCATAAACTTAACCTACTAAATACTATGGTACAGCAAATCTAATAACATCAAACTAAAAAAAGATAAATTTTGTTAAAAATATATTGGAATGACGGGCAAATGAGAGTAAAAAGAGTCTTTTTAACTGATTTTCTGACGGATATAAAATAAAAAAGGTGAAGCATAACCTCACCCTTTTTGCCCCAAATCTACCATAAACTTAACCTACTAATGCTATGGTGATTCAAAAGTATAGGTGTAACTCTAGTTGAAAAAATAAAATAGATAAACGGCAAGTAAAATCGTTAAAGTCTTACTGGTTTTTGAATTGGTATAAAATAAAAAAGGTGAAGTAAAACTTCACCCTTTTTGCCCCAAATCTACCATAAA
>CAYPSB010000035.1:31734-35176 GCA_964413435.1 uncultured Flavobacterium sp. | reverse complement strand
TCTTTTATTGCGGCTTCATTTTTCTTGCGTTCAGTAATATCACGAATAATAGAAAAATATCCCCTTCCTTCCATTACCCTATTGGTAATTTCGGTTTCAATAAAACTTCCGTCTTTCCTTTTCACTTTGCGATACAGCAAGGCAATTTTATTTTTTCTTACTTCGGCTATATCAACACGCTGTTTTTTAACATCTTCTGAAGCGACCAAATCAGCTATTTGCATTTTGAGTAACTCTGCTCTTTCATATCCTAAAAGAGAACATGCCAATTCGTTTACATCAATGATTTCAGTATCCTGATTCAAAATAAAAATGGCTTCACCTGCGTATTCTATGAGGTTGCGATAATTATCTTCTGTGAGGTATAATTTAGCTCTTCCCAAATTAAAGCTATTGATAATTCGGGCATTTTTTCTGATGATATAATACGAAAAAGGAAGAGCCAATACTAATACAATAAACAAAGTCCAATAAAACAACTGTACATAACTACTGTAAACAGTGGAGTTATCCCGGTAAATTTTTTTCGCTACCTGAACTTGTAATTTTAGGAGATTGCTGACTTCATCTTCTAACAAATAGAGTTTGTTTTTTAATTCTCTATTTAAAACACCCGTGAAAGCTGCTTTATCCTGATGTTGGAGCGTCAACTTCAATTGATCAATAGCTTCAGATGATTCGTTTAAGAGTGGAGCTATCTTAGCCACCATATGTTTTTCATGGGGAGTAAGCGTAGTATGCAAGTAATTCTTCCAATTGGAATTAATACTGTCCTGAGCCGATTTAATTGTGTTTAAAGATTCTTTAAAGGAAATCTCTCCTTTATCTGTTTGGTGTATCGTAGCGATTACAACCGATGTAAAATAGCGTACATCTCCCAACTGATCCATCGGAATCATTCGGTCATTAAACAATTCTTTTGAACTTTTATTTAAAACCCGAATTTCAAAGACAGCGTAAATTCCGATGCCAATTATTAAACAAGACAAAACCAAAACCAACAAGGAAAGTTCTAAAGATGCTTTTGCCTTATTAACCATAAAAAATAAAAGAGATAAAGTAAATGCTCACAACACAACCTGAGCAATCAGGTTACTCACAAATATAATTAAAACTTTAACATATTTTAACAAAAAAATTCAATTTATATTTGATTGGCAAAACGACTTAAAACTACTTGAAAAAGAATAAATTCATAATTAGACTGTTGTCTAAACAAAAAAAGTTGCCGGTAAAACCAACAACTTTTTATAACGATTTATTTTTATACAGATTAAACGTTGAAACGGAAATGCATAATATCTCCATCTTTCACTACGTAATCCTTACCTTCAACTCTTAGTTTACCGGCTTCTTTCACTTTGGCCTCCGAACCGTAGTGAGCAAAATCTTCGTAAGCGATAACTTCGGCACGTATGAATCCTTTTTCAAAATCGGTATGAATCACTCCGGCTGCTTTTGGCGCGGTATCTCCAATATTGATAGTCCAGGCGCGTACTTCTTTAACACCGGCCGTGAAATAAGTTTGTTGCTTCAATAGTTTGTAGGCAGCACGAATCAGTACGGAACTTCCCGGTTCTTTTAAGCCTAAATCCTCTAAAAACATTTGACGCTCTTCATAGGTTTCCAATTCGGTGATATCGGCTTCGGTTCCTACCGCTAAAACGATTACTTCAGCATTTTCATCTTTTACCAATTCGCGTACTTGGTCTACATATTTATTTCCGGTGGCCGCCGATTCTTCATCTACATTGCACACATACAAAACCGGTTTAGTAGTAATCAACTGAAAATCTTCCATCAGCGCTTCTTCATCTGCATTTTGAGGTGTAACGGTACGAGCTGATTTGGCTTGTAATAAGGCTTCGCGGATTCGGTCTAAAAAGGCTTTTTCAACCTGAGCTTCTTTGTTTCCAGTTTTGGCTGCGCGATTTACTTTTTCTAAACGTTTTTCAACCGTTTCCAAGTCTTTTAGTTGCAACTCGATATCGATGGTTTCTTTATCGCGAATCGGATTAACACTACCGTCAACGTGCACAATATTATCATTGTCAAAACAACGCAGTACGTGGATAATGGCATTACACTCTCTGATGTTCGCCAAGAATTGATTCCCTAATCCTTCTCCTTTACTGGCTCCTTTTACTAATCCGGCAATATCAACGATATCAACAGTAGCCATCTGAACGCGTTCCGGCTTCACTAATTCTTCCAATTTGTTGATTCTCGGATCGGGAACGTTTACCACTCCGATATTCGGCTCAATGGTACAAAACGGAAAATTCGCGCTTTGTGCTTTGGCATTAGACAAACAATTGAATAACGTTGATTTCCCCACATTAGGCAATCCTACAATTCCTGCTTTCATAGTTTTGAATATTTTAGCTGTTAAGCCGATTATTGCGGTACCGACAAACAGTCATTTTTATTTTTAAAAGTGTGCAAATATAGCGGAATAAAACCAAGTTACAAATACTGGTAAACAGGAGTTTTAAAAAAGAAAAAAGACAGAATATTATTGGCGATCAGCCATTTTCAGGACAATTTCCTGTTCTTCATCAGTAGATGTTAAGCCTGACACATCCCAATAACTGGAAAGTACTACGTTTTTTTTGTTGTAGAGGGTTTTGTCTTTAAAAACTTCGCTTTCTTTATAGCTGAAATTGTGGTTGCTGAAACTGGTCGTGACGAAGTAATTGCGCACTTCAATTTCAGTTTTTTTATTTTTATCAATACGCTCAAAACCAATTTCTTCTTTAGAGCTAACTAAATAATAATTTTCATTATCAATTCGGTAAATTGTTTTGAAAATCGACTTGTATATGTTCTTGGATCCGACACTTGTTTTTTCTTTTACATTAGCAAAAGACAGCGGTGAAATAGCCGAGCTTACTTCAATTATTATCTTTTTTTTACTGTCATACACAATTTTAAAATCATCGCGTAACTCCCCGTCCGTATCTGTTGGAGTAACCAGCATGACATTGTAATCGGAATTTGTTGTATATCCTTTGATGATAAAATCATATTTCTTTTTGGCATTGGGCTCCAAAATAGGATCTAAATATTTGAAATTGTAGTAATTCTGCATAATGTCGTTGAGATTATATCCCAGCACATCAGAGGTAATCTCTTCATTGATCAATCCGAAAGAACGATTCTGTTCTACCAAAATATCGCTTTTAAAATTTTTATCGTGACCAAACAGTTGAAAATTCATCAAGCCATCATTATAGTAAGTATAGTTACCGTTCATTTTAAAAAATTCTCTGCTGTATACTTTGAGTCGGGCCGGCACCGTTAACCTTTTTACCGAATTACCCACCAGAGTTTTCAGGATTTTCTGCGGATGTTGTTTAGTAACTATAATCTCATCCAAATCATTCACATTGCTTTTCAAATAAATAACGTTATCGGTTTTCACCAAAGCCGAAGAACGCAC
>CAYPSB010000035.1:13700-31634 GCA_964413435.1 uncultured Flavobacterium sp. | reverse complement strand
GCAATTTTAACAAATCTACTAAAAGTTGTTGCAAAATAAGCGCTCGCTGATTTATTTTATCAATAATCGATTGTTGAAAATGAAACCATTACCGTTTTGTGAAGATTTTGTAACAATTCAAAAAAATACTGTAACGCATCCCTCACTGTACGGCTGTAGATTTGTAATGTATTAATCTTTAAAATCAATGATTATGAAACGTTTTCTAATAAGTTTGTGGGTCATGTTATTATCATTGAGCGGGATGGCTCAGAATACCAATACCAAATCAGAAGTCAAAACGGTCATCACCACCATTAAAGACTCAGCGGGAGAGAAAAAAATTGTAAAATCAGAAGAAACTAAAGAAATCCAAAATATTGAATTAGAAGAAGCTAAACCCAATACTTTAAATATTCCGATGAAGGAAAGTCCGGTAGCGGTAACCACTAAAACAAAAGTGATTGTAGATGGTGTAATTAAATCGGAAGAAGTAAATCATTCTGCCTACTATTACATGAACGGGAACAAATACCAAATTGTTTCTGACAAAACAGGATATACTATGACAAGTCCAAACGGAAAAGACTTATCACTTTTACGAAAAACTTCCAATAACAACTATATTTTCAAAAACAAGGATAAATTCTCTGTTGGGTATTTTGACGCGAGCGGTAATCTTATTTTAGAAACCTATGATGAAAAAACAGACTCGGTAATTCTTGAGAAATATACTGTTGTGAAGCCTTAATATAGTTCATGTTTTGTTTTGTAAAAAAGCCCAAGCAATTTTCTATTACTTGGGCTTTTTTTTATTCATTGTGTAAAAAGGATTGTCGGTTGAGCAACGTTTCTTCGCTCTCCACGTGATTGTCATCCGGAATACAACAATCTACCGGACATACTGCGGCACATTGTGGTTCTTCATGGAATCCTTTACATTCAGTACATTTACTAGGAACGATGTAGTATATATCATCTGAAATCGGGGTCTGAGCAGCATCAGCATCTACTTCGGTACCATCGGGTAAAATGACTTTACCGCTTAATTTGGTTCCGTCTTTATACCTCCAATCGTCTGCACCTTCATAAATAGCTGTATTTGGGCATTCCGGTTCGCACGCACCGCAATTGATACATTCGTCTGTTATTATGATTGCCATAGCTTATTTTTAATTAATTTTGCGCAAAATTACAATCAAAACCATTCATAAACAAGCTACACATGGTACAAATCGATAAAAAAAAGTGTTTTGTGGAATTAGGCCGCTTTTTAAGCCAATTTTCATTGGATAACAATGTAAAAAACGAAACAGTACTGCACAACGATTTGTATTTTGATTCCTTTGTTGATTTGATTCACTTATCACAATCGCACAACGGATGGTTCACTCCGGAACAGGTTTACTTTGCCGTACAATCTTGGGCTGAAGCTTTGCAGGAAGACAATTTAGATCAATGGCTTTCGGGTTATGATTTCTCGACTGTAAAGCCTAAAACCGTCGGGCTGATACTAGCCGGAAACATTCCGTTAGTAGGCTTTCACGATTTTCTTTCGGTACTCCTTTCCGGACATACTGTTTTGGTTAAAACTTCATCAAACGACCAGCATTTGATTAAATTTTTAGCGAATTATTTGATTGCCGTCAACCCGGAACTTAAGGAGTCCATTGTGTTTACCGACGGAAAACTCGAAAATTTTGACGCGGTAATTGCTACCGGAAGTAACAATACGGCGCGTTATTTTGAATTTTATTTCAAAGACAAACCCAGTATCATTCGCAAGAACAGAAATTCGGTGGCGGTATTAACCGGTAAAGAAAGTCATGCGGATTTGGTAAATTTAGGCGAAGATATTTTCCGTTATTTCGGGTTGGGATGTCGCAACGTCTCTAAGCTTTTTGTGCCGAAAGACTACGATTTCCAACCGTTCTTTCAGGCGATTTACGAATACAAAGACGTCATTTTTTACGAAAAATATTCCAACAACTACGACTACAACAAAGCAGTTTTCCTGATGAGTAACTTTAAACTGCTCGACAACGAATTCCTGACTCTCAAAGAAGACAGCAGCTACGCCTCTCCTATTTCATCAGTGTTCTATGAGTTTTATGACAACCTCGAAGAACTGCAACTTCGTCTGAAAAAAGAGGCCGATCAAATTCAGTGCATTGTCTCGGGAGGAGCTATTGAGAATTCGATTCCGTTTGGGCAAACTCAAAAACCAAAACTTTGGGATTATGCTGATAATGTGGACACTTTACAGTTTTTAATTCAAATTTGATTGAACAAACTATTAGGTTTTGTTATAAACTATAACGTTTTCGTTGATAACATGAGGTCCTAACTCGAGAATTCCAATCGCTCATTCGATTGCAGTTTCCGAAATTTGCCTCTTCATTTTTCAATCACTTATCATGAAAAAACACAACTACAGCGCCGGACCATGTATCTTACCACAAGAAGTATTTGAAAAATCAGCGCAAGCCGTTTTGAATTTCAATCATTCCGATTTATCTATTTTAGAAATTTCACACCGCAGTAAAGATTTTGTTGCTGTGATGGAGGAAGTTCGTGCCTTAGTCTTAGAACTTTTAGGATTAGAAGGCAAAGGATATCAGGCTTTGTTTTTACAAGGAGGTGCCAGTTTGGAATTTTTAATGGTTCCGTATAACTTGATGAAAGTTGATGGTAAAGCCGCATATTTAGACACCGGCACCTGGGCCAACAACGCTATTAAAGAGGCTAAATTGTTCGGAGAAACCGTGATAGTGGCTTCTTCTAAAGAAGAAAATTACAACCACATACCAACAGATTATACGATTCCTGAGGATACTAGTTATTTTCACTGTACCAGCAATAACACCATTTTCGGAACCCAGATGAAATCGTTTCCTAAAACGTCAGTTCCTATTGTGTGCGACATGAGTTCGGATATATTTTCGAGAACACTCGATTTTTCGCAATTTGATTTGATTTATGCCGGTGCCCAAAAGAATATGGGGGCCGCGGGAACGACTTTGGTAGTGGTTAAAGAATCGATTTTAGGTAAATCAGGCAGAGCCATTCCAAGCATTTTGGATTATCAAAAACACATCAAAGCCGAAAGCATGTACAATACCCCTGCGGTTTTTGCTGTTTACACATGTCTTTTAACATTACAATGGTTGAAAAAACAAGGCGGTATAGCCGGAATTGAAAAAATAAACGAAGCCAAAGCCAATTTGTTGTACAACGAAATTGACCGCAATGCAATGTTCAAAGGAACGGCTGTCAAAGCAGACCGAAGCAACATGAACGCCACTTTCCTACTTGAAAATCCTGAACTTCAGGAATCGTTTGACAAAATGTGGAAAGAAGCAGGAATTTCGGGGTTAACCGGTCACCGCTCGGTGGGCGGATATCGTGCCTCTATGTACAATGCTTTGCCATTAGAAAGTGTTCAAGTATTGGTAGATGTGATGAAGGAGTTTGAAACATTATACAGCACTCAATCTCAATTAGCCGAGTAAACTAGCCCGGATTGCAGTGGAAATCCTCGAAGAGATTGTAACGGAAAGCCGGAAACAGCTCCTAACAAAAAATAAAAAATAACATTGAACAGCATCGCAGGATGTTGAGACAAATTCAGCATAAAATGAAAGTATTAGCTAACGACGGAATTTCAAAAAGCGGTATCGAAGCCTTAGAAAAAGGAGGTTTTGAAGTGATTACCACCAAAGTGGCTCAGGAACAAGTGGCCAACTATATTAATACACACAACATTGCAGTACTTTTGGTAAGAAGCGCAACCAAAGTTCGGAAAGATATCATTGATGCCTGTCCCGGATTAAAAATCATAGGTCGCGGTGGCGTAGGTATGGATAATATTGATGTGGATTATGCCCGCAGTAAAGGATTGCACGTGATTAATACCCCGGCATCTTCATCGGAAAGTGTGGCCGAATTGGTATTTGCTCATTTGTTTACCGGAGTTCGTTTTCTGCACGATTCAAACAGAAATATGCCTCTGGAAGGTGATACCAACTTTGACGGTTTGAAAAAAGTCTATGCCAACGGAATAGAGTTACGCGGTAAAACATTAGGAATTATCGGTTTTGGCAGAATTGGACAAGCGGTGGCCAAAATGGCTTTAGGATTAGGCATGAAAGTAATAGCAGCCGATAAGTATGTGGATAAAGCTGACGTGAAAGTAGATTTCTACAACGGGCAATTCATCAATGTGGAATTTGAGACCGAACCTTTGGAAGATGTATTGAAACACGCCGATTTCATTACGCTTCATGTTCCGGCTCAGGAGGGATATGTAATTGGAAAGGAAGAGTTTGAATTGATGAAGAACGACGTCGGAATTGTAAACTGTGCTCGTGGCGGTGTGATAGATGAAGTAGCACTGGTAGAGGCTTTAGACAACGAAAAAGTGTTGTTTGCCGGTTTGGATGTTTTTGAAAACGAACCTACACCCGAAATTCAAATTCTGATGCACCCAAAAATTTCACTAACGCCTCACATAGGAGCGGCTACGTTAGAAGCTCAGGATCGTATCGGAACTGAATTGGCGGAACAGATTATCAGTTTATTAAAAGTGGAGAAGGCATAATTCATTCCCACAAGCATATACTTCTGAACCACGCTTTGAGCGTGGTTTTTTATTTGTTAAAGTTGCTGCAGAAGGCTTGGTTTTTTAGTAATTTTATACGAAATAATAAGTTATGAAAAAGATTGCTTTGACACTCCTGCTTGTTGTTGGCTTAGCCGCCTGTCATTTTGATAAAAACATTACCACGAAGGCTGATAAAGCTGATAAACCAAAAAGTTCGGACACTATCCGAATTGCTAACGATGCCTTGGAATATGAAGTGATTATCATTGATCCGGGATTTAACGGTTGGTTGGCAGGAAGTGCTAAGCCCAGAGGGTATTACTCCGAAACTTATTTGGAAAGCAGAAATCAGATTTATGTGAACGAGTGGAACAGCAGGGCCATGCAGCCGCAACGATACAATCCTAACTTGTATGAAATGCAGATTAATTATGATCCCAATATTCATTATGGTTACGAGGTAAATTATTTAATTTATAATTACTTTATTTATTTCCAAATAACCTACAAACAACAACTGGCGGGATTTGTGCCCAGACCATAAATTGCTTAGATTTGTGATAGTTTAATAATTTATGGCAAACTTTAAAGAACGTTGGAATATCAAATCGAATTGGCAAATGGCTGTCATCATAGTGGTGTTCGCCTTTACCGGTTCAACAGCGGCTTATCTTTCTAAACCGATTTTGGCTTTGTTTGGCATAGTCAAAGGAAGTATTTCCGGCTGGATTTACTACCCACTCTACATCCTACTTATTTTTCCTGTTTATCAGGTTTTATTGGTGAGTTACGGATTTTTATTTGGTCAGTTCACTTTCTTTTGGGCTTTTGAAAAGAAACTTTTGAAAAGTTGCGGACTGGGATTTCTATTCTCCAAAAAAGAAAATCCCGAGTAAATTCGGGACTTTCCAACCAAAAATATATAAACGTAACTAAACCTCTTATTTTTCCTGTTGAATTAAGTTGAAGAAATCGTTTCGATTTTCTTTTTCATTAAAAATACCACCGTACTGAATGGTTGATGTATAACTGCTTTCATCTTTAATACCGCGACTGGAAACACAAAGATGTTTGGCTTCTATAACCAAAATCACATTTTCCGTTTGCAGTACCGATTTCAATTCGTTAAAAATTTGCATGACCAAACGCTCCTGAACCTGAGGTCTTCTGGCGTAATAATCAACAATCCTATTTAACTTGGACAAACCTATTACTTTACCACTTGACACATAGCCGATGTGAGCCTTCCCGATAATGGGTAAAAAATGATGCTCACAGGTTGAGTTAAAACTAATATTGGCTTCAACCAGCATTTTATCATAGTGATAAGAATTTTCAAAGACAGAAATCTTGGGTTTATTGGCGGGGTTGAGTCCGGAGAAAATTTCCTGAATAAACATTTTGGCTACGCGGTGTGGCGTTCCTTTCAAACTGTCATCAGTCATATCCAGCCCCATTTCTTCCATAATATTGTAAAAATGGTTTTCTATGCTCAACATTTTTTCTTCATCCGATTTTATAAAAGCATCAGGTCTGAGTGGCGTTTCCGCAGAAGTCATTTGATGATTGTCTCCTATCAATTCAAATAATTCTTTTTCAATGGTAGTGTTCATAAGAATTAATTTTTTGTTTAACAAATGTAATCATAAATTAAACAAAAAAATTTAATTAACATAAATTTATAAACTATCCAACCATAAATAAATCCTATTCACACGGATAAAAGAAAATACTTTGTTACTTTGTGAAAAATTGAATCGGATGATAATTGCTAGGAACATTCATAAATATTACGATACTTTACACGTTTTAAAAGGCGTTGATTTACACATAAAAAAAGGAGAAATCGTTTCCATAGTGGGAGCTTCAGGAGCCGGAAAAACTACCTTACTTCAAATATTGGGAACGTTGGATACCGCTTCAAAATCAGCTGATACTTCACTGGAAATAAATGGTGAAAACGTATTGAAAATGAATGATAAAGCCTTGTCAAAATTCAGAAATCTGCACTTGGGATTCATCTTTCAGTTTCATCAGTTATTACCCGAATTTACTGCTCTTGAAAACGTTTGCATACCTGCTTTCATTGCCGGAAAAGACAAAAAAGAAACCGAAGCGGAAGCCAACAAACTCCTCAGTTATTTGGGCTTGGCCGAAAGAAGCCACCATAAACCCGCAGAACTTTCGGGAGGTGAACAGCAACGTGTAGCTGTTGCCAGGGCTTTAATCAACAAACCGGCTGTTATTTTTGCCGATGAGCCCTCGGGGAATTTAGACACCGCCTCAGCCGAAAATTTGCATCAATTGTTTTTTAAGCTTCGTGAAGAATTTGGACAAACTTTTGTAATCGTGACGCACAATGAAGAATTAGCCAATATGGCCGATAGAAAGTTGGTCATGAAAGACGGCTTAATCATGTAAAATATGGCACTGATTCTCCTCAGTTGGGTTTACATTTTTTTTACAGCGCTCAGCTTGGGAATTGTATTTTCAAAAATAATGCGCATCCCGTTCTCGGACATTGTTTTTACAATTGTTTCGGGTTTGTTCGGCATAACACTTTTGGCCAGCATTTGGGCCTTTTGGTTTCCGATTGATATTGGTTTTCATCTTATTTTGATAATTCTTTCAATATTTTTTGGTTACAAAAACAAAGAAAACATAAAAGTAGTTTTGCAGGATGCATACTCTCAACTGAACGCTTTGAGCAAACCCATTAAACTGTCATTTTATATCAGTTCATTATTGATATTGGCTCAATGTGCCACAGCTCCTTACATTATTGATAATGAAACATACTACATTCAAACCATCAAATGGCTCAACGAATACGGCTTTGTAAAAGGATTGGCTAATTTGCATTTATTTTTCGGGCAAACCAGCGGTTGGCACATTACTCAAAGCGTTTACAGTTTGTCGTTTCTTTACGATCGTTTTAATGACTTGAACGGATTTTTACTGCTTCTGGTCAATTGCTTTGCTTTTAAAAAGTGGCAGGCTTATACCGTTCACCATAAAAGAAACGACTTGCTTTTTGGTCTTCTTCCTCTAACCTATGCTTTTCTTTTTCAATTCATCAGTACTCCTTCTCCCGATTTAGCAGTATATCTCCTGAGTTTTCTGCTCTTCTCTTGTTATCTTGAAAAAAGAGACTCTGTATCGGCTCAACTCAAACAAATGAGTGTGATAGCCCTTTTTGCCGTTTACATTAAAATTACTGCTGTAGTGCTTTTAATCATTCCTCTTTTGGTATTTGTTAGACATTACAAAACAACAAACAAGGAATTGTCATCAATCAAAATCCTAAGCGGTTTGACTTTTTCACTATTTCTGTTAAAAAATACAATGCTAACGGGTTATCCGTTATTTCCGCTACAATTTATGGCTTGGACTGATTTGAATTATCAGGTACCAAGAGAAATTATGGATTTTTTCTTCAGTAAAAACATGCTGCATTCTTTTTACATACCTTTTAATACTTATGCCGATGTTTCCATATTGCATATGATAAAACAGTACTTTTTTCACAGCGGAATTGACAGCTTCATGGCTTTAATCAGTCTTTTGGTGTTATTATTATTCCCTTTGATGAGCACTCGATTTGATACTAAAAAACGATTTTGGACAATCTACGGGAGTTTTGTTTTACTCATTACACTGCTTTGTTTTAGTTCGCCTCAATACCGGTTTCACATTCATTTCACTCTTTTCTTCGCACTGTTGCTACTGACCACAGTTTTGAAAAATCAAAAAACAATCCAATTTTTTCAAACAATGAGCTTGGTAGTGGTTGCTGTATTACTTTTTCGGCCGATTTCATTCAAAGACATAACCGATAACCCACTATTGGCTGACAACAGTTTTTTTCATCTTAAAGATGTCATTCAACCCGAACCAAATACCAAATATCCACTTGAATTTAAAGGCGATAGCAGAGGAAATTTAAAATTCCACACTCCTGTTAACCCACCATTATTTTGGATGAGCGGTAATGGAGAACTACCTTGTGTAAACTCGGAACAGCTTATTTATTTCGAAACTAACTTTCATTACATGCCGCAGCAAAGAAGTCATAACTTAGCCGATGGTTTTTATTCCCAAAAATTAACCGGCCATGACTAAAGCAGAACTCAAAGAATTTCTCGACGAAAAGGTCGTTTTATATAACAATCCGAAGTTTATTGACAGCGATCCGATTAAGGTTCCTCACCGGTTTTCCTTAAAAGAGGATATTGAAATTGCCGGTTTTCTGACGGCTACCATCGCATGGGGCAATCGCAAAATGATTATTAACAATGCCTCTAAACTGATGGAACTGTTGGGGAATTCTCCATATGATTTTGTCATGGAACACCGGGAACACCATTTAGAATCATTAGAAGGTTTTGTTCATCGCACCTTTAACGGTCAAGACAGCATTACTTTTATCAAAGCTTTACAACATATTTATACCAATCACGGTGGTTTGGAAATGGCTTTTGCCAAAAATCAACAGGCGTTTTCAATGCAGGAAAGTATTTCTGATTTTAAAAAATTATTTTTCGAAATCAATCACCAACCGAGAACGACCAAACACATTTCAGATCCCGGCTCAGGTTCGGCAGCCAAGAGGTTGAATATGTTTTTGCGTTGGATGGTCAGACACGACAGCTGCGGAGTTGATTTTGGCATTTGGAAAAGTATACCAACAGCTGCACTTTCCTGCCCGCTCGACGTACACTCAGGAAATGTAGCCCGAAAACTGGGCTTATTACACCGTAAACAAAATGACGCTAAAGCCTTATCGGAACTGGACAGTGCTTTACGCGAAATGGATGCGAACGATCCCGTAAAGTACGATTTCGCTCTTTTCGGATTAGGTGTTTTCGAAGGATTTTAAAAAACAAACCGCCCAATAAAATTATTGGGCGGTTTACTAATTAGCTATAGTTTCGAAGTTCATGCTCCCAACTTTCATAATACTCAATGCACAAGAATATTGAAGTATTAGTCGTATTGTCTCTTTTTTGGGTAACATAGTTGTTTTTGCTAATTTTCGTTTAGAGTAAAGTTTTGCCATATATGAGCTATAAATTGTTTAGGTATAACTATAACGCAAAAATTTACTTTTTATTGTCTACGAAGGCAGATAAATTTTATTTTTTTCAATAACTTTTCTCAAATTGGTCATGGCGTAACGCATTCTGCCTAAGGTAGTATTAACGCTAACCCCTGTAAAATCTGAGATTTCTTTAAAACTCATATCCAAATAATAACGCATCATTACCACTTCTTTTTGGTCGTGTGGCAGTTCCTCAATGAGGTTTTTCAAATCAATTTCAACTTGATTTTTTATCATCTTGGTCTCAACGTTTAAGGCATTGTCGGTAATTTTTGAAAAAACAGAAACTTCATCCGTATCTCTGTTCAAAGGCATTTTTTTATCGTTTCTGAATTTATCGATAATCAAATTACTGGCGATACGTAATACCCATGACAAGAATTTACCTTCTTCATTGTAGTATTTCTTTGTTTTCAGCGTATGAATAACCTTGAAGAACGTTTCTTGAAAAATGTCTTCCGTCACATCCCTATCCGAAACTTTCGAATAGATATACCCGTAAATTTTTGATTGATGTCTGTTGACTAATATAGCCAGAGCATTTTCATCGCCGGCAATGTACTTGTCTACCAATAAAGCATCAGGAAGTTGTGATTTAGCCATAATATTACCTTTTAGTAAGGGTTAAAAAAGAGGGTTTTTTAATCTAAAAAGTAATGTTTTGCTATAGGCTAATCTTTGTTTGTGAATTAATTATGAACCAAATTTAACATAATTTTAAACAAATAAACAAATTTATATTGAAATTTTAACTAAAAAAGTCCGTGAGGTACTTTGACCATTGCACTTTACTCTCTGTTTGAGATATAATTTTAATACAATCAGTAATTGATTATCTTTGTGCTCTTTCCTTTTTTTGCTATGAAAAGTACCGATATTGCTACACTAGAACCTAAAAAAAATATCCTCATCAAGGGTGCGCAAATCCACAATTTAAAAAATTTGGATGTGGTCATTCCCCGAAACGAATTGGTAGTTATTACCGGGCTTTCGGGTTCAGGTAAATCCAGTTTGGCTTTCGATACGCTTTATGCCGAAGGTCAACGCCGCTATGTGGAGAGCCTCTCTTCTTATGCACGCCAGTTTTTGGGAAGATTAGACAAACCCAAAGTTGAATACATCAAAGGAATAGCTCCCGCTATTGCGATTGAGCAAAAAGTAAATACAACCAATGCCCGTTCAACGGTTGGAACCTCTACCGAAATTTATGACTATTTAAAATTGCTTTTTGCCCGGATTGGAAAAACATATTCCCCTATTTCGGGCCATGAAGTTAAAAAAGACACCGTAAGCGATGTAGTTGAAGCCGTTACCAAATTTGATGTAAACAGCAAATGGTTACTACTTTCCCCTATCCATTTAGAAGCGGGAAGAAAACTTGAAGATAAGCTAAAAGTATTGCTGCAACAGGGGTTTGCCCGAATTTTGGTTGACAACGAAATGGTGCGCTTAGATGAAATCGAACAACATTCTCTGGATAATAAAGATATTTTATTAATCATCGACCGAATCATTGTCAAGACTGAAGAAGATTTCTATAATCGTCTGGCGGATGCAGTGCAAACTGCTTTTTTTGAGGGAAAAGGAGTTTGTTATTTACAGGAATTAGAAACCAACAAACGCTTGGAGTTCAGTTCCAATTTCGAACTCGATGGTATTACGTTTTTAGAACCCAACATCCATCTTTTCAGTTTTAACAATCCTTATGGTGCCTGCCCTACTTGTGAAGGTTACGGTAACATCATTGGTATAGATGAAGAATTGGTCATTCCAAATACGGCACTTTCAGTTTATGAGAATGCTATATTTCCGTGGAGAGGTGAAAGCATGAGTTGGTACCGTGATCAATTGGTGAACAATGCTTATAAATTTGACTTTCCGATTCACAAGCCTTATTTTGAACTGACTGACGAACAAAAAGATTTGATTTGGAAAGGCAATCAATACTTTACCGGCTTAAACGACTTCTTCCAGGAATTAGAAGAGAAAAATTATAAAATTCAAAACCGGGTGATGCTGTCACGCTACCGCGGTAAGACTAAATGTACAAACTGCAAAGGAAAACGTCTGCGCAAAGAAGCTAATTACATCAAAATTGGCGGTAAAACAATATCCGAATTGGTGGATATGTCTATAAAAAGACTGATTCCTTTTTTCGGATTATTACAACTATCGGAATATGATCAAAAAGTAGCCAAAAGACTTTTGATAGAAATCAACAACAGATTGTCTTTTCTGAGTGATGTTGGATTAGATTATTTAACACTCAACCGAAACTCAGCTACACTTTCCGGTGGAGAATCGCAACGCATTAATTTGGCTACATCTCTGGGAAGCAGTTTAGTGGGATCTATGTATATTTTAGACGAACCCAGCATTGGTCTGCATCCCAAAGATACAGAGCGCCTGATAAAAGTGCTGAAGAATTTACGCGATTTGGGTAACACCGTAATCGTGGTTGAACACGATGAAGACATTATGAGAGCTGCCGACAGAATCATAGACATCGGTCCCGAGGCCGGAACATATGGTGGTGAATTGGTTGCTGAAGGAACCTTTGACGAAATCCTGAAAGCAGATTCATTAACCGCAAAATATTTGAACGGTCAACTGGAAATTTCTATTCCGAAAAAACGCAGAAAATCAAACAATTTCATCGAAATAAAAGGAGCACGCGAAAATAATCTGCAAAACGTAGATGTGGCTTTTCCATTGGAAAGTTTAACTGTAATTACCGGGGTCTCCGGGAGCGGAAAAAGTACATTGGTAAAGAAAATCCTGTTTCCTGCCGTACAAAAAAAGATAGAAGGCATTGGTGACAAAGCCGGACAGTTTACCGAATTAACCGGAAGCTTTTCGCATATAAAACATATTGAATACGTAGACCAAAATCCAATAGGCAGAAGTTCACGTTCCAATCCGGTTACTTACATCAAGGCTTACGACGATATAAGAGATTTGTATGCAAAAGAAAAACTGTCAAAAGTTCGCGGCTACCAAGCCAAGCATTTCTCGTTCAATGTGGATGGCGGACGATGTGAAACCTGTAAAGGTGAAGGTGCTATAAATGTTGAAATGGTATTTATGGCTGATGTTTCCCTGCCTTGTGATACTTGTGGCGGCAAACGTTTCAAAAAAGAAGTGTTGGAAGTAATGTTTCAAGGTAAAAATATTGATGATGTTTTAACCATGACTATTGACGATGCCATTGCTTTTTTTGCAGAAAACAAACAAACAAAAATTACTCAAAAATTACAGCCTTTACAAGATGTTGGTTTAGGGTATGTTCAATTAGGCCAGTCCTCGTCTACTTTATCCGGTGGTGAAGCGCAACGCATCAAACTGGCTTCGTTTCTAGTAAAAGGAGTTACCAAAGAAAAAGCGTTGTTTGTTTTTGATGAACCGACAACAGGTTTACATTTTCACGATATTAAAAAGCTGCTGGCTTCCTTCGATGCTCTGATAGAAAAAGGGCATTCAATTATCGTTATTGAACACAATCTTGATTTAATCAAATGTGCCGATTGGATTATAGACTTAGGCCCCGAAGGTGGTGAAAACGGCGGACAACTCTTGGCTGTTGGAACTCCGGAAGACATTGTTAAAAACAAAAAGTCAATTACGGGTCAGTATCTCAAAGATAAATTATAAAAAAAGCCTCTCGTCATGAGAGGCTTTTTCATTTAAATTCAATTTACTCTAATATAATTTTTTTAGTCACCCTTTTGGTGTTCGTTTGTAAAACAGCCAAATAAACCCCGCTAGATAACCCTTGCAGCGGAATAGTCTCGATTGAGTGGGCTTCGTCGATTTGTTTCCGTAAAACTTCTTTTCCCTGCAAATCAACTAATGTAAAACTAATGGCTTTATCAGTCAAAGTGCCCATATTTATATTCAAAGTATCTTTAGCCGGACTCGGATAAAAACTCACCTGAAAATCATTCTGAAAATCCTCATTCGCCAATGCAGTGGTTACTGCTTTAGAAAAATGAAGAGTGGCTCCGATAGCCGCTTGGGCAACATTATAATTATATACCGGATCCATGTATATCAACAAATCGGTATTGGTATGCTTGTGTGTGGTTTCGTTCGTCTCAAAAAAACCGGTAATGATTTCATTGTTGCTTTGAAATGACATGTAATCCGAAGCATAAGCATAAGATAAAACAGGATTCAACGAAGAATACAATGTCACACAGTTCATCAACTCATTGGTCATAGTGCTCGACAATGCATTATTGGTTGACGGTGAATTAGTGGTATCTCTTTCACAAGTGATGGAATCATTGGTTAATCCGGCCACTCCTCCAACTTCATCTAAATTAAAAACCAATCTGATGTCCATTTTCGGGGTAGTCCCGTTAACAACGGCTGATACAAAATGCTGGCTTCCTTTTAATCCATCTTCTTCTCCACTGAAATTAATGAATTTTATTGAATACTCCGTTGGGATGTTTTGCAACAAACGGGCAATTTCTAAAATAGCGACCAAACCGCTCCCGTTATCATTGGTTCCGGTTCCTCCGGTAGAGTCGTAATGACCGCAAACGATTACGTAAGTATTGGGATATAAAGTTCCAACTTTGGTTACTATCAAATTTTTACAAACTGCTGTTGAACCACTATAGGTATATGAGTCTTCCTGAATTTGGCTGGCTGTATACCCGTAACTTAAATACTTATTTTTAAGCCAATCCAGAGTATTTTGCAAAGCTTGAGTACCTCTTTTTTTGACACCTAAACTTTGATATTCTGTCAAATTTGTTGTGATGTTAGATTGAGAACATTGCGCTACTATGTCGCCATAGTACGGAATAAACTCTTGAGCGAACCCTAAATTGGTTACCAATAATAATGAAAATAGCAGGTTTTTCATTTGAGGTCTGTATAATTTTTGGAATAAATGTTATAAATCGGAACCAAATGTACTAAAAAAACAATAGCCTCATGAATTGTTTAAGATTTTTAATTCGACCAAAAACACAACTTAACACATTGAAATCATGACACTTAAAACATCTTAATCAAACCTTAAGAAATGAGAAGACAGTTTTGGCACATGTATTGGAATATACCAAACAACAGCATTTAGTTCTGTTCGAAGAAGCTGAAAATCGAAAGAGTAAGCAAAAACTCAAATACGAATGATTATGAAAAAAATTACCTTTTTAGTAGCTGCTGTTTTACTGTTAGGAAATGCAGCGAATGCATCAGAAGTAATGAAAAAATCTGGTGAGGAAAAAAGAAGCCCATACAGTTATGATGAGCCAATCTCATTTACAGAAAGAGGCATTGAGTTTTTTGTATTTCCAAACGGTGACTTTGATTTTAACACCCGTCCGCAAGATAGTCAAGGCGATTATTATTACAGAACTGCCGGAAAAAGAGAAACAAAAACTGCCGCAAGAAGACCGGTGAATTACGGAGTTCTGATAGAGCACGATAGTTTTGGCAGAGTGAGAAGAATTGGCAACACATTCATCAATTATGATTCAAGAGATAGGGTAAATCGAATTGGTAGTGTTTACATGAAATACAACCGATATTCACTTACACAAATTGGCGGAATGCGAATTGTGTACAACTACAGAGGAGAAATCATTGATATGATTGGAAAGATTAAAGGTCGAGGAAGTTATGGTTATGCCTATAATTATGACAACGACCGAGACGAAAATGATTACTCTTCATACAACAACGGTGGAACATATTACTACAGAGAAGATGTTTCAAAAGCCAGAAACGATGATAAAAATTAATGTTAGTTAGATTTGATTGGTTAGAGTTTAGATGAAGAAAATCCCGCAAAGTTGCAAAACAATGCGGGATTTTAATTTTGTATTAATCATTCCTTTTAGTGACTTCCTTCAACTTCAATATCGTCAACATCTATATTTTGTTTTTTTAGAATTCCTTTCGCCAACACAGCAAACAATGTCAAATAAGCAAAACAAATGACTGCCAGAAAATACGATTGATGTATGCCTATTATATCGGATAATTTTCCTTGAATCGGAGGTATAATTCCTCCTCCCAAAATCATCATAATCAAAAAAGCCGAACCTTGCGAAGTGTATTTTCCTAAACCAAGGACCGATAACGTAAAAATTGCAGGCCACATAATACTACAAGCCAGCCCTCCGGCAAGAAAAGCATAAATCGCTACCGTACCCGAGCTGAATAACCCCACTAACATAGCCAGCATTCCAAAACTTCCGAAAATCATTAAGGTTCGCGCCGGTTTATCTTGGCTCAAAAAGAACGCCCCTATTTGTAACAACACACAGAAAACATAATAATATAAAGGCGTCATGTCCTTTCCTGAAATAATATTCACTCCCAAAATAACCGCAAACGCAATAAGCGGAATAACAATCAGAGCTATGGTTTTATTGGTTCCTTTTAAATTAAAAACACTGATAGCGCCTGCCCAGCGACCAATCATTAAACTTCCCCAGTACATAGAAATGTATGGCGCAATCTCTGAAGATTGTAAACTGCCAAACTCTTTCAAATTCAACAAGCTTCCCAAATTACTTCCTATAGCAACCTCTACTCCTACATAAGTAAATATAGCCAACATCCCCAAAACTAATTGTGGGTATTGCATAGCGCCCCAACCTTCAGCCTTTTTTTGAGCTGAAACATAAGAGAATAATAATCCCCCGACAACTACAGCCAAAGCACCAAAAAGCCAATACATTCTGTAATTCTCTAAGGCCTCAATTTGCAACTGGTCGTAAGCGGTAGTATCAATTTGGTAAGTTCTGAATATAGAAACAAAACAAGCTGCCAGTAAAATGGTCATAAGCACCAACATCTTCAGAGCTTTATTTGCCTTTTCAATAGGTTCATTAGCTCTTCCATCGGGTACTTTTTTAGAGAAAAAAAACAACGCGGCGGCGGCTAAAAACAATAGTCCCACACCCACATACAAGAAAATAACTTTATTCAGTGCCAAACTTTTAATTTGGTCTTCCGATACAGAAGCTGCAGTTCCGAATAAAGCTAAAGCTACCACAATAGGACCTATGGTAGTTCCAAAAGAATTAATTCCACCGCCCAAATTTACTCTGCTCGCTCCTGTTTTAGGATCTCCCAATAAAATAGCAAATGGCTGAGCTGCAGTTTGTTGCAATGAGAAACCTAAAGCAACGATAAATAACCCTAACAACATTCCGGCATATACATTTGCTTCTACCGCTATTATCATGGCTCCGGCACCCAATGCCGAAAACAACAATCCATAAACAATACTTCTTTTATAACCCCATTTTCCCACTACATCGTTTCCGCTGCTGTTGCCAAAAGCAAATAACAAAAGAGCTCCGATATAATACGCCGTGTAAAAGGCAAAATCAACCAACTGCGATTGAAATTGATCTAACGAAAAATAACTTTTACAAAAAGGAATAAAAATACTGTTGCCCGCTGCAATAAATCCCCAGAAGAAAAATACCGTAATCAGGGTATACAGTGCAGGATAATTAGTTTTTACATGACTTGAACTCATAATTTTTGGTTTGGTTGGTTAGTTCTTTGATTTTAAATCAGGCCTCTGAGCCATCGGTTAGCCAAATGTAATTTAATTTTTGATTTAATTTAGGTTTAAAAAAAAATCCCGAACGAATCGGGATACTTTTTATTTTCCATCAACATAATCCTGAAGATAGGCAAATCGCGGGGTGAGTTTTCCATTTTCGGTTATCTTGGCTCTTTGCAAAATTCCGTCCTTATCGCCGTTGAAAAAAGCCGGAATAACGTGCTGCATAAACATTTCACCAAAACCTTCGCTGGCGTCTTTCGGCAATTCACACGGTAAGTTGTCAACCGACATCACCATAATCGAACCCGGATGCGTATAAGGCACTTCCTTGTTTTCACTCGGCAAATATCCAAAAAACGGTTCCGCTATAGTTGATGCTTTAGTGGTACACGCAATTGGTCCGTCAACATCGCACGAAATATCGGCAACCACTTTGATTTTACAATTGGGAGCATTGAGCATTTCTCTCGTTAAAATATCCGGTGCGCCATTACCGTGAAAATGTCCAGCGATAAAAATATCGGCCACTTTACTGAAGCGTTCAAAATCAGAAGTATATTCCTGAGGGTTTTTATAAAAATCCTGCTTATCCGAAGCCTGACCGTCTTTCCGTTTATTGTAATCTAAAATATCTATTTGAGTATAAACCGGCTGGGTGTATACTTTATTCAGAAAATCATCAACCGATACTTGCTTGATTTTCAT
>CAYPSB010000035.1:0-13600 GCA_964413435.1 uncultured Flavobacterium sp. | reverse complement strand
TTGGCATCTACTATAGTTTCGTGGTCATATAACTCAATATTTTTCTCTAAAACAGCCTGAAGCAATTTTCTGTTATGGGCTTGTTTTTTTATAGTATGCGAAAAGAAAAAGTATTTTTTATTTGGAATTAAATAATCAACAGGGATTTCTTTAACCCCAAAAAACACATCACAATCCGAAATATCCTTTGTTACTTCTATTCCAAGTTGACTGTACTCTTCATCTTTAAAAACACGAATATCAGAACTCTCTACTTTTAGTATAGCTTGAGGATATTCCTGTTGCAATCGAAGCAATTCCTGCGGGGTAAAAACCACTCTTCTGTCGGGCGGATTTTTTCTTTCTTTTATAATTCCGAATTTCATAACTGGGACAATTAATTTGGCCTCAAAAGTAGTTGTATCGAAAACGTTTTCAAAACTTTTTTCCAAAAATAACCTGCCTTTATTTTTAAGGTGTGTCTTGATGCTTACCGTTTTAGAAAATCCTGATTTCAAATTGTGAAAAACCTGTTAATAGCTTTCTGAAAAAGCCATTTTTGCAGTACTTTGATTGGTTATATTTGCTATCCAATTTTTTTAAAATGTCTCATAAACTCACACGATATATCACTTTATTTTTTGCATTTGCGGTTCTTTTTACGGCCTGTACCAAACAAGAAAAAACAAAAGACGGAATTATCAAAGTCAATAAAAACGGAATTCCGGTAATGCAGCCTTTGCAAGAACCTCTACCCACTTTGAAAACATCTTACATCAATGACAAAAAGTATGGTGTATCCCGTTTTTTCGAAAAAGAATGGTCTGAAAAAAATGATAATGTTGCTTTTTTGGTTGCCAAAAACGGACAAATCATTTACGAAAACTACATGGGGTATGCCAACAAAAGAACCGATGAAAAAATAACTAAGGATACTCCTTTGCACATAGCCTCAGTAAGCAAAGTATTGACTGCCACGGCCATCTTAATGCTTATAGATACCAAGAGAATTACTTTAGAACAAAAAGTAAACACCATCATCAAAAACTTTCCCTATCCTGATGTTACAATTCAAACCTTGTTGAATCACAGAAGCGGCATGAAAAATTATGCTTATTTCACCTATGAAAATGGAAATTGGGATAAAAAAACAACTCTGACCAACGAAGATATTGTTAAGGTAATGGTAAATAAACAAATTCCGCTGGAATCAAAAACAAATACCCGTTTCAGTTACTGTAACACCAACTATGCGATGTTGGCCTTAATTATCGAAAAAATTACGGGATTAAAATATCCGGAAGCCATGCAGGAAATGATTTTTAAACCGCTTGGTATGACTCACACCTTTGTTTTTGATATCACAAAAGATAAAGGAAAAATAGCTCCTTCTTACAAGGGTAATAATGTAGAAATAGGTATTGATTATTTAGATGGAGTTTACGGCGATAAAAACATTTATTCAACTCCCAGAGATCTTTTAAAATTTGATGTAGCACGTTATGCTCCATTTTTCCTCAATCCCGACTTGCTCAAAAAAGTATATAAAGGCTACAGCTATGAAAGCAAAGGGCAACGAAATTACGGACTGGGCGTCAGAATGATGGAATTCGAAAAAGGGGAACCATTCTTTTATCACAATGGTTGGTGGCATGGCAATACTTCATGTTTCATTACGTTGAGAAAGGAAAAAGTTACCATGATTGTCTTATCCAACAAGTTTACCAAGAAAACGTACACTACAAAAAAATTGGCCTCTCTCTTTGGTGATTATCCGTTCAAATTAAAAGATGACGGAGAAGAATAAAACACTTGACTTAGCCTTTTAAATACTATATCTTTGCAAAATAATTACGCATTTACCGATTCGTAATTTTCTACTGGGGTCGACTGGTTTTGACAGCAAGTCGAATTGAACAGTAAGCACGTCGAGCAAGGTACCAATTGCTCGTAAATCCACGGGTACGAACTTATAAACGGCGAAAATAATTACGCTTTAGCTGCTTAATCCGAAGTTTAGTACGATTTGCCTAGTCCCGACAAGGTCGGGAAGCTGGATTCTCCTCAGAAGCCTTGGTTTGTGGCGGCTGGTTTAGGGGAACCGTAAAAATAAACCTAGGAAGGGTAATGTGCTGAATCCCTTCTGACACTGATAGCGCTAAGCAACAGGTCGCGGTCTTTGGCATAGCCTGTTGTCGAAAATTCAATCAGAGACTAAACGTGTAGAAAGCTCTTTAGTTGCTTGTTTGGACGGGAGTTCGACTCTCCCCGACTCCACAAAAAATCCCTGTAAATCATTTACAGGGATTTTTTTATAACGTGCAAAAAACTGCACTTTAACTCATACAGGCTATTATTACAAATTCATTCTAACTCACGATAGCAAAGTATATGGGAAAACCAATCGAAATGTTGAAAGGAAAAGTTATGGCCAAAGCCATCGGCAGAAACAAACCCGGATTGGCCTTGGGTGCGACAATTTTCATAGCAGCCGGAACCGCAATATAGGACGCACTGGCAGCTAAAATGGCGAAAATAAAACGATTTCCCACTTCGGGTGTTACCCATTGACTGGTGTAGGCTACCAAACAGCCATTCAGCAACGGAATGACTATTGCAAACAACACGGCAAACCAACCGCTCTTGAAAAAAGCGCCCAACTTCCTGCCGCTTACTATCCCCATATCGAGTAAAAAAATGGCCAAAAATCCTTTAAAAATATCGGTAGTAAAGGGTTTGATTCCCATAGCCTGTTGGTCACTGGCCAAAAAACCGATGAGCAAACTCCCGAGTATCAATAAAACACTCCCGTTTGTCAAAGAATGCTGTATCACACTTCCCAAGCTTGATGTGCTTTCTTGCTTTCCGTAAAGACGCATCAAAATGACGCCCACAATTATGGCAGGAGCCTCCATCAGAGCCATAACGGCAACCATATGCCCGCCGAAAGTTTGTTGCTGAATTTCTAAAAAAGCGACCGCAGTTACAAAAGTAACCGCACTAACCGAGCCATAAGCGGCAGCCACTGCCCCCGAATTTTCTATGCTGAACTTTCGTTTGAGTATAAAAAAACAATAGACCGGAATTAAAAGCGCTACTGCAATACCAAATACCACAGACCACAAGATATCAATGGTAAAATGACTATGAGCCAATTCCTGCCCTCCTTTGAACCCAATAGAAAAAAGAAGGTAAAGCGAAATGAACTTGGAAGAATTTTGCGGAATCGCCAAGTCACTTTTCAAACGGGTGGCGAGGATTCCCAGTAAAAAAAACAGCAATGCCGGATTGGTTAAATTGTCAAATAGTAACTTTAAATCCATAAAACCGAATTTTAAATATTAAACATAGGAAGCGCGGCGCAACCGATCGTTGATGGAATTTCCCAAATGAGTCGATGGAAACTTTTCGGCAATGATCATATCCAAGCCCAAGGCATCCAATCTGTGTAAAGCCGCATACAAGTTGGCAGCAGCTTCTTTTAAATTGGCTGAAGTCGAAAGGATTTCCTGATACTCAACTGTTTTCCGTGTGTGTTTGTCATTGAACAAAAGCAATCCTACTCGCTTGTCGCGATGGATATCTACCGCTGCTTCAATATCCTCAGTCACCAATAATCTGGTCTTGGGTGCATAATGTTTTGACATCATGCCGGGAGCTTTCGGTTTATCATCATCATGGAATTTAAATTGCAGTGACCCAATAACCGCCTCTACATCTTCCAACGCGATAGAACCCAACCGGTAAACAGTGGGTCTGCCCTCTTCAAAACCAACAATGGTTGACTCGATACCGCTTTGACAACTTCCGCCATCCAAAACCACAGGAAGCATTTCAAAAAAATAATCTGCCACATGCTGAGCCGTCGTTGGACTAATCGACCCAAACGGATTAGCACTGGGAGCAGCCAAAGGAAAAGGCAGCAAACGCAAAAGTTCAAGGGCTACGGTATGATTGGGCATTCGCAATGCTACGGTATCGTGACCGGCAGTCACCAAGTCGGGAACCGATTCTTTTTTAGGCAACAGCAAGGTCAGTGGTCCAGGCCAAAATGCATCCATCAAGCGATTAGCGGCTTCCGGGATAAATTCGGCTAAGTCACTGACTTGTTCTTTCATCCCCACATGAACAATCAAAGGATTGGTCAACGGGCGTTTTTTCAATTCAAAAATGGTTCTGATGGCCTTTTCGCTGTAAATGTTTCCGGCCAGGCCATACACGGTTTCTGTAGGCAGACCAATTACCTGTTCTTGTTTTAGCCAATGAGCGGCTCGGTTTATATCATTTGATATCATTTCATCAATTTATGGGTTACAGAAATTGCAGTACATCGGATCTTCATATTGCTTCTGATAAGGGTAATGCACTTCATTTTTAAATTCACATTTTTGACATGCATACAAATGACTCAAAGTGGAAGCTGTCGGGGATTTACACCATTCACAAGGCAAACCTGCTTTTACAGCTGTAACAACAAAGCCCGGTGTGCCGCACTGCGGACACAAAGACTGTACAGCATCTAAAAGTTTCTGAGCCGCTTTGGCAATTACCCGCATTCGGGTTGGATTGTACTGAGCTCTCATATCGGTCTCTGCATATACCCTGTCATGCGTCTGTTTGAGCACACGAAAATGGCGAATTAGTGCTTCTTTATCGGTTATCCCTTTAATAATGTTGGTGTAATCTTCTTCGGAAGGACGAAGTATTAGGCCATGAGCCGGAAAACCAACTTTGGCCGCAAAATCCAACAATTCAGACTCTGAAGTGAGCGTAGTGGCGTTAAAATTGGTGTCCATACTAATCTCTCTCACTTTGATTTCCAAATTGTTTTTGGTGTCCATCAACAGCAACCATTCGTCATCGGCATGAGCAAAAAACACCGAAGGATGAGGACCAAACGAACCTTCACTGGCAATGACCAAGTCGCAATCTGTTTTCTCCAAGGCGAACAGGCATTTGTTGCGAAGTGTCGTCAGAACGTCATCCTTACGGGGGATTTCGCCACTGAAAGTGCCCAAAGTATCCGTATCAAATTGATCGGAAACAACACAAGACACTCCCAGTGCTTTTTCAAATAAGGGGGCAATCACCTGTTCTTTGCCATGTTTGGTGGCAATAAGTAATTGTCTTTGGTCAAACATTAGGGTTGAGTTGCAATAGTTACCACACTTTTCACCACCATGTTAGAACCACTTTCTTTGGCTTTGGTTGTAAATTGTTTTAAAGAAGTCAAAGCGGCTTCCAATTCTTTTATTCGCTTTTGGGAATGCGTCAAATCGCGGTCAAATCGGATATGATTGCTGAAATCATCCAGGCGATGATAATTGATTTTGCTGTTAATCAAAGTCGTCAGCACAGAAGATGCCTCCTCTGGAGTGAAAATGCTGTCGATTAGTTTAAACTCATGGTGGTTTTCATTTTTCATAACTTAATGTTCATTTTTTTTAGTTGAAACAATGCTACCAGTACTGACAATCCTAAAAAGCCATTGACTGCAATAAGATTTTTGTCATTAAAAGCCAGTAAAAAACTAACTACCAAAAACAGTAAGGGTAACAATAACAGGAAATACGTTTTGAGCGAGCTGAATTTATTCTTCATACGGGTTCTGTTTTGCGAAAGCAAATCATCATAGAATTGAGATATCGCTGTTCAGATGAAAATTCTTTGAGTGTGACTTAACATGGTTTTTGGCTTCGGCCAATTTGTCTTGCAGCGATTTTATCTTTCGCTCACGCATCTTGATGTCTTCTTCATGAAGGCTTGTTTTGATTTTGTCTTCGTGAAATTTTATCTTCACCTGAACCAATTGTGTCAACAAGTCAAGAGTTTCTGTTGGCGTAAAATCGCCGTCTATTAGTTTAAAATTCATACTGTATTTTTTTATTGTCCTTGTCCTAATGAATATGCTTTCTTGCCGTCAAACTGATACAAATTCTCAGTTTTAATGGTATCTATCCCATTTTGAATGCACTGTTGTAGCAGAATAATGATTTCCTCTTTACAGATGGTCTTCTCCTCGGCTGATGTAAAGCGGCAGCGCCAATGGTCGGTACAAAACGTTTGGGAAAATCCTTCCGGCCAAACTTTAATACCTCGGTTGGTAATCATGCTCAGTTTGAGATTGGATGTTCCGATGGCATTCATTTTTTGAGCTAGCTCATTGGCATCTGTTCCCGACCAATGCACAAAAATGTCATGTCCGATAAGTTCTTTCTGGGCTTGAGGCTTTCTCACGTATTTAGGCAAATTCAGCGCCTGACCGTTTTCATAATTAACTGCGGTAAGTTTTTGTGGTTTTTGGCCCAAATTGGCAATCACTGCCTGCGCAAATTCACGAGTCCCGACTTTTTGTGTACTGATTCCTTCTTTATAAATATCATACGTATGAATCCCGTCTTCTAAGGTTTTCAGCCAGGCGTTTTGCACTTTAGTCGCTACGTCATTCTGTCCCAAATGATTGAGCATCATAACCGCCCCTTGCAATAATCCGGAAGGATTGGCCATATTTTGTCCCGCTCTTCTGGGTGCCGAACCGTGAATGGCTTCAAACATTGAACATTCCTCTCCTATGTTGGCCGAACCGGCCAAACCTACCGAACCGGCTATCTGAGCGGCGATATCAGAAAGGACATCCCCGTACAAGTTTAAGGTCACAATTACATCAAAGACTTCCGGAGTATCGCTCATTTTGGCTGCCCCTATATCAATAATCCAGTGTTCATTCTCAATTTCAGGATATTCGGCGGCAATCTCATCAAATACTTTATGGAACAACCCATCGGTTTGTTTCATGATGTTGTCTTTCGTGAAGCACGTCACTTTTTTTCGACCGTATTGTTTGGCAAATTCAAAAGCATATCGGATAATCTTTTCACAACCGGGGCGGCTCACCAGTTTCAAACATTGCACCACTTCATCGGTTTGTTGGTGTTCGATACCGGCATACAAATCCTCTTCATTTTCACGTATGATGACCATATCCATTTCAGGATGCTTGGTTTCAACAAAAGGATGCAAACTCATGCAAGGCCTAACGTTAGAATACAATCCTAAAAATTTTCGGGTGGTTACGTTCAAACTTTTGTAGCCTCCGCCTTGTGGGGTTGTTATGGGTGCCTTGAGGAAAACCTTGTTTTTTATGATAGTATCCCAACTTTCTTTGGCAATTCCTGAAGTGTTGCCGGAGAGGTATACTTTTTCTCCTACTTCAATTTCGTCGTACTCCAATTGGGCACCCGCCGCTTTTAATATGGTTAAAGTAGCGTCCATGATTTCAGGACCAATTCCGTCTCCTTTGGCTATGGTTATTCGTTGCATAATTTTTTATTTTTAAATTAACACGACAAAGCTATAATGCAGTTTTCATATATTTTTATTTATATTTGTTATCATATACATAAAATTTATTTATGAATTATACGTTGCACCAACTTCAGGTTTTCTTAAAGATTACCCAAACGAAAAGCATCACCAAAGCGGCCGAAGAGCTTCATTTAACGCAACCGGCGGTTTCCATTCAATTGAAAAATTTTCAGGATCAATTTGAAATTCCGTTGACCGAAGTAATTGGTCGTCAGTTGTACATCACCGAATTCGGAAATGAAATTGCCTCGGCGGCACAAAATATTTTGAATGAAGTAAACAGTATCAATTACAAAACCGCGGCGTTTAAAGGCATCTTATCAGGGAAACTGAAAATTTCAGTGGTGTCGACCGGGAAGTACGTTATGCCTTATTTTTTGTCTTCGTTTACCAAAGCAAACAGCGGCATTGAACTGGAAATGGATGTAACCAACAAGTCCAAAGTAATCAAGTCGATTCAAAACAACCAAGTCGATTTTGCACTGGTTTCAACCTTACCTGGTGGCATTGCAGTAAACTCCGAAGTGATTCTGCCCAATAAATTATTTCTTGTAGCCAATAAGGATATTACCTTCAATAACAACGAGAGTATCGTAAACTATCTTGAAAACAATGCTTTAATTTTCAGAGAAGAAGGTTCAGCTACCCGTATTGCCATGGAAAATTTTTTGGCACAACAAGGAATAAAAGGAAAAATGAAATTACAACTTACTTCCAACGAAGCGGTAAAACAAGCAGTAATTGCAGGATTAGGCTTATCGATTATGCCGTTAATTGGATTGAAAAATGAACTGGAAAACGGAAGTATGCAAATCATACCGGTAAAAAAACTGCCAATCGTAACCAGTTGGACCTTGATATGGTTAAAAGACAAAAAATTAAGTCCGGCCGCAGCAGCCTATTTAGCATTTATTAAAGAAGAAAAAGACCATATAAGTAGCGAGCACTTTTCATGGATTGAGGGCTATTAAGATTAATCTTTTATGGCGTTCCCATGATTTTAAAGAGAGCTGCATTAGAATCATAAAAACGATTTTCCAGTTGTAATTTTGACAATTGAGCAGCAACTAAGTTATTCTCTCTACTGTTTATCAAGAAAAGGGAGCTCTCACCAAAAGAGAACAATTTTTCTTCTGAGAGCAACAAAGTTTGATAATCAGTCACCAAACGTTCTAAAAGTTTTTGTTGTCTTTCAAGCGATTCAACCTCGGTTTGTTGTGCTTTAATTTTATTTTTTAACTGCACGCGCTCCAAATCTAAATCAAAACGAACATCCTGCAATTTGTATTTGGCCAACTGCAAACTACCACGTTCTTTTCTTAAAAATAAGGGCAAGTAAAAGTTTACCCCCACTTTGTAATCTTGAAACCTTGAACTGTCAAAAGAACTGGCTTCAGACAAATAGGAATATCCCAAATCTATTTTGGGCAGCAACATGTTGGCTTTGAGTTTTCGTTCGACTTCCAATAATTCAATTTTGCTTTCCAAAGCTTTAATCTTGGGGTGATTAGTTAAAGATGGAGCAGATAAGAGTAAATCATTAATTCGTAAAGTCTCTTTTATAGTCGCAAATAATTGCGCTTCGGGAACAATATCGTCTTGTAATTCTAACGGAATATTATCTTCCAACCACAAAAAATTAGATAATTCTAATTGAGATTTGGCTAATTTCAGTCGAGATTCTTCCAAACTTAACTTCCGGTTTCTCACCGTAATCCCAGCTTCAATACTGTCAATAGCCGGCTTATCGCCTTGAGTAATCAGTTTGACAACTCCATCATAACGGATTTGTGCATTGTTAAGGTATTCTTGGTATAAGGCAACTTCGGTAAAATTGCGTTTCCAATTGAAATAAGCTAAAGAAGCATCATACAAAACCGAAACCATCATAAGGCTGCGTTCAGCTTTACTAAGATTGAGCTGAATTTTTGCTTTGCGCAAATCGGCCATGCGTTGGTTAATAACCAATCCTTGTCCCAGTGGAATAGCAACTCCCAAAGAAGTTAACCCTTGATTGGGCAACTTATTTTGAGGATTTACATAAATACCTTCGCTGTTGTCAAATCCGGCCTTAACCTCTATACCATACCAAGTTGGGATTTTAAAACTGCTGTTCAATAACGAATAATACTCCTGATCCTTGAACTTCTTCTGTTCAAAATCTACCTGAATCTTGGGATCAAAAGCACCTCTTGCCATCATTAAATTGGCTTGTGCCTGATTGAGTTCAAGGTTGGCACTTTTTATCAGAGGATGGTATTTTTTGACATATCCCAAAAACTCATTATAGGTCAACTCTTTGCTAACCAAACCTTGTCCAATAGCTGAAAGAGTGAAAAAAATAAATCCCAGAGCCAGTGATTTCATCATTTTTTATCGTTTTGATTTTTGCCTTTAGGCTGATAATAATTAGGAGGAAAACCATTTAACGTTCGCCATATCTCATACCAAACGGGAACAGTGTCCAACAAAGCTAAAGTTTGCGCTCCCGATCCAATCTTAACTTGTTTAGGCCAAGGTGCTTCACGTTCATCAGGTGCAATTAATACTCTGAACTTACCATTATCACTGATGAAGTTTTCTACAGCTACAATTTTACCACCATACGTTCCATAAGACATATTGGGCCAACCGGAAAAAACAATAGTCGGCCAACCATCAAACCAAACCCTAACCTTTTCACCTCTGTGTAATAACGGTAAATCGGTTGCGGCAACATAGGTTTCTACAGCAATATCATAGTGAGCAGGCATTATGCTGACTACCGGCGTCCCTTCTTTAATTGTTTCACCTATACCGGATTGCAAAGCCCGGTTGATGTATCCGCTTTGAGGTGCTTTAATGTAGTACATCCCATTGCGAATTTGGTAATTGGTGTACTGATTTTTCAACTTGTTAACTTGAGCTTGAGTATCATACTGACTGCTTAGTGCTGTGTATTGATCACTGCGTGCTTTTTGTTCTTTTTCATTATACTCGGCAATAATGCGGTTTATCTCCACTTTGGCATTAATCAATTCATTTTCACTGGTCAGGAGTTTGTTTTCCTGAGTTATGATTTTAGCCTCAGTTTCTTGCAATTTCAAGCGCTTTTCCTCTACTTCAGTCATGGGTTTTAACCCTTCTTTATTAAGTGTCAAAGCTCGATTAAACTGCGTAGTGGCAATCTTAATTTGAGTTTTTACAGCAACCAAATCCATGCTGTCACTTTTGACCTTCAATCTTGATTGTTTAATTTTATTTTGAGCCTGTTGCAATTTAAGTTGACGCTCCCTGTCTATAGCGGCAATCTGTGCTTCGAGTGAGGACACTTTTCCCACATAGGATTTACCGGCTAATTCTTTGGCTTTGAGTTGATTTTCGGTATTTTTTACCAAATCGGGATCAAGATAATCTTCTTTGGTTTCCGAAATGTAAAGTATCGTATCTCCTTTCTTAACGTAGTCCCCTTCTTTTACATACCATTTTTCAATTCTGCCCGCTATTGCCGAATGGATTGTTTGTGGTCTCTGATCCGGTTTCAGAGTGGTAACGGCACCTAATCCGGAACTATTTTGAGTCCAAGGCAAAAACAGAATCAAAACGGCAAGCAACGATACTCCTAAGATGATTTTATTCAAAATCTTATAATGCGGACGATTGCTGAGTGTTTTGAATGTACTGTATTTTTCGATATTTCCGCCAATTCGATTGTGGTTGGAAATGTTTAACATAGCTTAACGTAGTTTAGTATCATTGATAATTTTTCCTTCGCTCATCGTAATAATTCTGGAGCTCTTTTGTTTCCAATAAGTATTTTTTGAAGATACAATCAGTGTCCATTTATTTTCAGGAGAAGTGATAAAATCTATTACTTCTCTAGCGGCATCTTCATCCATTTTATCAATAGGATCTTCATAGAACAAAATTTTTGGACGATTAATTATGCTACGGGCTAAAAGGATTTTTTGTGCATTAGATGAAGACAATTGTCTGCCTTCCGGATAAATTTTCGTATCCAATCCTTTAGGCAAAGATTTGATGAAATCACCCAATTTCACACTGTCAATTGCCCATTTCAAATCTTCTTGTGAAACCAAAGGATTATTAAACGTAATGTTTTCCAATATCGTACCTTCAAACGGAGTTTCACCGGTGATAATGGTACCTATTTGGGAACGATACTGTTCTAAATCAATTTTTCGGTAAGTATCATCGTTAATGTATAGCGAACCGGATGAAGGCTGAAGCAAGCCCGAGAGAATTCGGATAAGTGTGGTCTTTCCGGCACCATTACAGCCTTCAAGATAGATTTTTTCTGATTGCTCAACGGTCAAATTAATTTTTTCAAGCACATAATTTGTATCCTGAGGAAATTTGTAGCTCAAATTTTCAGCGGCAAGTTGAATATTAGTATAACAATAATCCGGTTGCTTGGAAACTATTTCCTCTATTGCCAAATCAGTCACCTGACCAATTTTTTCAACCGAGGTCAAAACATCATAAAGCTTCTCCAAACCTATGACAAATTTCTCAACAGAATTAATGACCAACAAAATGATGATCTCAGCGGCAACAAACTGACCAATATTCATCTTTTGGTTCAGCACCAAATATCCGCCTATGAATAATAACCCAGCAGTAATCAGAATTTTAAAAACGATCAATTGTGAAATTTGTGTTTTAATCACTCCAAAATGCTTTTCTCTATAAGCCAAATATTCAGAAACCAAACGATCGTTTTTAGTCAATGCAAAATCGAAATTTGAATTCTTTTTAAAACTGAAATTATTGCGTGCTATTTCCTGCAGCCAACTGACCACTTTATATTTGAATTTGGATTCTTTCATGCTGGTAGATAAACCGGACTGAAATGAAAATCGGAAAATAAAATACAGCAACAGCAACATGACTAATCCGAAAAGGATAAAAAACGGATGGTATAATGAAAGTAAAATAATCCCAAACGTAATCTGAAGCAAAGCTGCCGAGAAGTCAATCAACAATTTTGAAACACCTTTTTGAATTGTCAATGTATCAAAAAAACGATTTGCCAACTCAGGCGGATAATGGTTGTGGAGTTCTTCCGTTTTAATTCGCGGTAACCGAAACCCAAATTCAAAAGAGGCACGAATAAACAACTTCTGCTGTAAATTTTCGGTGATTCGCATTTGCATCAGCGATAAAATCCCAACAAGCGCAACCCCAATGATGACAATAAAAACAAGCACAATCCATGACGCACTGGTTCGCCCCGATTGAATAAGGTTAATTATGGCTTGAATTCCTAGAGGCAGAGAAAGACTGATTAGTCCGGCAAAAACGGCATAAAAGAATATTTGTAAAATATCTTTCCGGTCAAGTTTTAACAGATTGATTAATCGTTGTGATGATGTAAGTGCCATATTATTGAAGTACTTTTTTAGCTAAATCGATATAAAAACTGGTAGGTGAATTATCCGAATTACAATTGGTGATAGTAGTCAAATGATCTTTCAAAAAGTGCTGATGCAATGAACCTTCAACTATTGAAGAAGCCAAACTTTTAGAATATTTATATGTCGGATTTACTTCTTCTATAATTGCAATAAGTCGGTTTATCACTCGTTTATACACCAAAAAATAACCTTCCTTATTTTCTTCATCTACTTCTTTCGTCAACAGTGTTTTGGTAAACTGTACAATGATAATTTTATTCAATACCGACTCATTGATATGTTGTGTAGCGGTATCGTCTTCTATAATTTCAGTAACTATAGCTATGGCTTTTTGCAGTTTCTCCATGGGATCCGAAATATTCGAAGTTGAAAATGCCAACCGATATTCCATCCAGCCCCAATACCATGAACAAAGATAAACCAGCAACTTATGCTTGTTCTCAAAATAACGGTAAATCGAACTCTCGTTAGATCCTATGCGCTCTCCCAATTTCTTAAACGTAAAATCTTCAAAACCTATTTCATCTATCAATAAAATACTTTCCTGTATAATTTTTTTACCCAAAGCAGATGTTTCAGGATCTTTTACATAAATCTTTTCGTTAACCTGAATTTTTAAATGCGACAATATATGATTCATACTATTATTATTTAATGCAAATATAATAGTATTACTATTAAGTATGAGATTTTAACTTTTATTTATGCATTGTAGACTATCAAAATAAAATTTAATCCTTCAAACATGTCTATTTATTTTAAAGTGTTTTTAGCAGCGGCACTTCCTGCAACGGTTCACTCCCCCTCCCGCTATCCGCGCTACACGGTAGCCAGCTCCT
>CAYPSB010000034.1:10937-35947 GCA_964413435.1 uncultured Flavobacterium sp. | reverse complement strand
GTTTCTAAAAAGATTTTAGTGAAATAACATCTTTACCTTTTGTACATAACATAAAAAACTCTCCTCCTGAGGGAGTTTTTCAGTTGTCAAAAATCCAATTTTAATTCAATTAATTATATGTAATCTTTTTACTTATATAAAATAAAATTAAGTGTATTTTATCGATTATATAAATCTGTTTATCGATGATTAAATTCAAATACTTTAGATTTGAAATATTAAAAATTTGAAGACGAATTTAAACTTCATTTAAATAATAAATCACTAACTAAAGCCCCAAGCTATGAAGAATTTATTACTTAAATTACAAACCTACTATGCCTTATTCGGGATAATACTGGTCGGCTCTATCGGCTACGGCCAAAACAAATCACAGACCTTTTCTGGTTCGGGTACGTTTACCGTTCCTGCCGGCGTCACGCAACTCACCGTTGAAGCCTGGGGCGGTGGCGGAAGAGGAAGCACTCTCACGACCAACATGGGCGGTGGCGGTGGCGGTGGCGGTGCCTATATGAAAGGAATCATAAATGTAACTCCTTTCACCACTTACACAGTAACCGTAGGAACAGGAAGCTCAACCGCAGCAACGGGTGGGGATTCTTGGTTTAACAACAGTACAACCATCATAGCCAAAGGGGGTTCGAGTGCGGCAGACAATTCTTCTATCGGGGCCATAGGAGGTGTTGCTACAGCGGCTTGCATTCCATGTACTTCGTTTGTTTCATATAATGGCGGAAATGGCGCTAATGGATCAGGCACGACTTATGGGGGCGGTGGTGGTTCTTCGGCAGGAAATACTCAAGCAGGAAACTCGGCCACATCAGCAACCGGAGCAACTGCTCCAACCAATGGCGGAAATGGTGCCAACGGAAGAAGCACAAGCCAAGGAAACGGAACAGCAGCCACAGGACTTGGTGGCGGAGGCGGAGGCGCATTGCGTACCTCAACCAATACAAGAAATGGCGGAAATGGTGCTAATGGCCAGGTAATCATCAGTTGGGATGAGGCCGAAATCAACATCACCGGAAACGCTGTCTCCATTGCAGACGGCGACATAACTCCTTCTACTGCTGATGCAACCGATTTTGGTTCGGTAGCGGTAGCCTCGGGAACCATCACCAAAACATATACCATTCAAAATACAGGAACGGTTACCCTTACTTTGGGAGCTATCACACTCAGCGGAACCAATGCTGCTGACTTTAGCATCATAACCTATCCGGGCACTTCAGTCGCTCCCGGCGGAAGCACTACTTTCACACTTTCATTTGACCCTAGTACCGGTGGAACCCGCAGTGCAGTGGTTTCCATCGTAAACAGTGACAGCGATGAAAACCCATACGACTTTGCCATACAAGGAACAGGCTTAGAACAGGAAATCGACATTAGAGGCAATGGCATTTCTATAGTGGATGGAGATACTACACCTTCAACTACAGACTGGACTGACTTTGGTTCTGCAAACACAACAAGAACCTTCATCATTTACAACACAGGAACAACCGATTTAACCATAGGAGCACTATCATTAACCGGGACAAATCCGGGCGATTTTGCCGTAACCGCAGCACCAAATAACGTGGTGACTCCGGGTACCAGCACCATGTTTACGGTAACTTTTACACCAAGTGCAGCCGGTGTACGTTCGGCTACTTTATCTATAATAAACAACGATAGTAATGAGAATCCGTATGATTTTAAAATACAAGGTACAGGAGTAGCGCCCAACATGATAGTGAAAGGAAATAATGTTGCCATCAGCGATGGTGATACTACTCCAACTATTACTGATTGGACCGATTTTAATTCAACCAACATCTATTCTCCGATTACCAGAGTATACACCATTGAAAACAGTGGAAATCTGGCTTTAAATTTAACAGGAACACCAATTGTAAGCATTTCGGGCAGTACTGATTTTACTATTAGTGTACAACCCTCTGCTACCGTAGTACAGAATAATGCGCTAAGTTTTACCGTTAGCTTCTCTCCAACAGTGGTTGGTACAAAAACAGCCGATATAAGTATTGCTAATAACGATAGTGGAGCCGGTAAAAACCCGTATACATTCAGAGTAACCGGAACCGCCGTACAAACATTTATTGACAGTGACGGAGACGGAGTCTTTAACAACGTTGATAATGACGATGACAATGACGGTATTCCTGATTATATTGAACAAAGTTACGCCTCAGGTTCGGTATTGAGTTCACAAGTACAAATCACCTTGCTCAATGAAACTTTTGGTGCCGGTACCGGAAGAACCCGTATCAACTCATTTGTTCCAACAGCTTCTACTACTTATTGTTACGAAGACGGAACTACGGCTCAGGCTACAGACGAATGCGATACCGCGCTGGATTTGAATGACGGACAATACACCGTAAACAGCATTGCAGGAACAACAGCGGTAGCTTCTTGGGCACCCTCATATTGGTACCAAGGTCCTGACCACACACCGGCGGACACCAATGGTCGAATGGCATTATTCAACGCGACAAACAATATTACGGATGAATTTTACAGAACTATCATTCAAGGTGTAATTCCTAATGCTCCGCTTACCTACAGTTTTTATGTACTGAATTTAGACCGAACCGATGCACCGGGCATTGCCACCCGAAACCGCCCGAATCTGACAGTAGAATTTCGCGATTTGAGCAACAATTTAATCAGCACACTCAACACCGGGAATATCCCTCCGACTTCTGCTACTAATCCAACAGGGGATTGGTATCAATTTTCCTCTTCTTTCACACCTACCACCACTGGTTTTTCTATTGTTTTCAAAAACAACCAACCCGGTGGATTAGGAAACGACTTAGCCCTTGACGATATCAAAATCATTCAAACCATTACCGATACTGATCAGGACGGTATTGGAGATGTATATGATTTGGACTCCGATAACGACGGTATCGGCGGAATCATTGAAGATGGTTGGGCTGCATTGAGCAATGGTAAAGACCGCATGGACCTATCTCCTTCCGTTTGGATTGACGCTGACGGCGATGGCTGGCACGATACCGTTCAGGCTTGGTATGCTGCACACGGACCGGCTAATTTTGACGGTGATGCCGTTCCCAATTACATCGACTTAGATTCGGATAACGATACCCTTTTTGATGTTGATGAAGCCGGAATTTATAATGGTGATGGTGATGTGAACGGTGATGGCGAAGGCGAAGGCGCTGACCCTGATGCAGATGGTATTGTGGGCATTTTTGATACGCTTTCAGGTTACGGAAATTCAGGCAAAGCATTACCTGTGAATTCATACGGAGCGGCAAATCCGGATTATTTGAACGTTATGTCCAAACCGGGAGTTTATGACATCTCAACAACGCTGTATGCCAGCTTAGACAGCAATAATGTCGGTATAATTGACGGCACAACCGATGCAGACCGGGACGGAATCCTGGATGCTTTTGATACCAGTATTACGGTTTACGGCTCGCCGAGAGATTTAAACCGAAAACTCCTTCTGGACTTTGACGGAAGAAATGATTATGCCGAAAAAACGGCTGTTTTAGGAGGATTAGCCAATGCCTCAATCATGGCTTGGATCGATTTGAATCCTGCTTTCAGTGCAGAAGGTGTAGTAGTGGGTCAGGACAAATTCCACCTGAAAATCAACAGCAACAAAAAACTGGCGGCTACCGTTAACGGAACAACATTAACATACAATACGGCTTTAAACACCGCACAATGGTATCACATTGCTGCCGTATACGGAGGCGGTTCGTTAAAACTGTACCTCAACGGAAATTTAGTTGCTACACAGTCCCTTTCCGGAAGCATTGCTGCCGATGCGACCAAACTTACTCTGGGCAGAAATCCGAACGGAACCGATAAGTATTTCAAAGGAAAAATGGACGAAGTAAGAATCTTTAATCTAGCGTTGACCGATGCACAATTGCAAAGAATGGTCTATCAGGAAATTCAAAACAACAGTTCACAAGTAAGAGGAGCTATCATTCCGAAAGACATTGGTTCCCTTCCGTTTGCCAACTTATTGGGGTATTTCAGAATGGATACTTACAAAGACGATATTGTTGACGACTTGACTACTCCTACCGTTGATATCGGAACCGGTATGAAAATGTACAACCACAAAAATATTTATGTACAACAAGCTCCGATGCCATTCATAACCGAACGGGCAGGAACATTTGCCACCGCTGTCAATAGTCCGGCCAAAGACATTCGCGGATTGGACATTATGGATCAGGATTGGTCAATCGTTCAGGTGAAACACGACATAACCGAAACGGCCAACAATGTTGATTTAGGAATGTTTGTTGACTCTGGAGTTACTATTAACATGAATAATGACACCAAAATTCAAAACGATTGGTACTTACTCCTAAATGGTAAAATCGACTTAAAAGGAAAATCTCAATTGGTTCAGACAACGGAAAGTGATTTGGAACCAACCAGCTCGGGCTATATTGAACGCGACCAACAAGGGCAAACCAATAAATTCAATTACAATTATTGGTCATCGCCTGTGAGTACCATCAACAACAGCAGCATTAACAATGGCTTTACCGTAGCCGGTGTAATGAAAGACGGCACCGATGTTGACAACATTCAGGATTTACTTTGGACAAGTGACCTGAACAGTATCGCAACCAATCCGCTTACCTTGAGCAGTTATTGGATTTTTAAATTCCAAAACCTGAGCAACAGCTATTCCAATTGGGCAGCTGTTGGACCAAACGGCACCTTGCTTCCGGGACAAGGATATACGATGAAAGGCAGCAACGCTTTAACTCCGACCCAAAACTATACGTTTGTCGGCAAACCCAATAACGGAGCGATAACTTCAAACATTTCGGCCAATAATTTAATTCTTTGCGGAAATCCTTATGCTTCTGCCATCGATGCCAATGCCTTCATAATGGACAACAGCACCGCTACTACCGGAACTCTTTATTTTTGGGAACACTACAGCACTAACAGCTCACACGTAACCATTCAATACCAAGGAGGCTACGCCACACGCAGTTTGGTTGGAGGAACTCCGCCTGTTGCTCCGGCAGGGGTCAGCGGTTTGGGTTCAAGCAGCAAAACTCCGGGAAGATTCATCCCGGTGGGCTCGGGCTTCTTTGTAACAGGCTCTTCAACAGGAGGTACCATCAGCTTTAACAACAGTCAAAGAATTTTTGTAAGAGAAGAAAACAGCGACTCCAACACCCTGTTCAGAACGGCCAATCCAACGGTCAGTAAAAAGAATAAAACCTACGACAACAGTCAAGATGAATATGTCGAAGACGATTTCATGAGACTCCGATTGGGTTTCACTTCTAGCGATAATTTACACCGCCAGATACTGATTGGTTTCATGAATGAAAAGGCTACTTCCGGAATTGATGTGGGATATGATGCCGTGAGTATCGAAAATTTATCCAACGATATGTACTTCATTAATGGAACGACCAAATTGAATATTCAGGGTGAAGGGTACTTCAACCATGCCAATATTTATCCGTTAGGCGTTAAAAATGCAACGGCCGGAACAGTAACTTTTGCTATTGACGGTAAAGAGAACTTCCCGCAGGGCCAAAAAGTTTTCATTTATGACAATGTGACCAAAAAATACAACAACATCAGATCGGAACCTTTTACTATCAACTTGCCGGCGGGCACTATAGAAGATCGTTTTTCGTTACGTTTTAAAAACGGAAATGGCAATGGTAACGGCAATCAAAACCGAATGGAAAATGCGATAACCGTGAGTAACATCACTGCTACAAAAACGATTACAATTACCAATGGAATGCCTGAAATCGAGGTCAAATCGGTACTACTTTACAATATGATTGGTCAACAGGTAGCCTTCTGGGATGTGGAAAATCAGGATCAGACCAACATTGAACTTTCCACCAACGGACTGACCACAGGCGCTTACATTGTAAAAGCCATTACCGACGATGGTGAAATCAACAAAAAAATTCTAGTTAATTAATATAAAAATTCCTTACCGAAAAACTCCCACTGGCTGGGAGTTTTTTTTATGTAAACATTTGTCAATTAGGTTAGTTTCTCAACAAGAGCAGCCAGAGAAAGCTGACTTTGTTCACCCGAGTTCAAATCTTTCAGCGTAAACAAATCTCCCGTGATTTCTTTAACCACAAAAGGAATGGTTCTGCGTTCGGCGTGTTTGAATTGTTTATCAATCTTGGCCGCATCGGGATAGAGTTCGGCCTTGATGTTTTGCTGGCGCAGATGTACGAGTGCCTTCATAGCCTCAAATGCTTGAGACTCTCCATAATTTAAAAACAGCACTTTTGTTGCGGTAGTCACCGTTTCCGGAAAAAGATTCAACTCTTCGAGTACTAAATAAATACGGTCTAAACCAAAAGAAATCCCTACTCCACTCATATTTTTCAACCCGAAAATTCCGGTCAAATCATCGTAGCGACCCCCACCGCCAATAGAACCCATGGCAACTCCCTGAGGAGCAGTCACCTCAAAAATGGCACCGGTATAATAATTAAGGCCGCGGGCCAAGGTTACATCTAAATCGAGATTAGCCTTTTGCAAACCAAGTTTTTGGACATGGTCACAAATGAAGCGCAATTCCTCTATTCCTTTCTTGCCTTCGTCGGAAACCGAAAGCAAAGCGGAAAGTTGTTCCAGTTTTTCATTGATGCTTCCTGTAAAGTTGAAAAGCGGTTGCACTTTTTGCAGAGCCGTTTCTGAAATTCCCTTTTCGAGCATTTCTTTCTTTACCCCCTCTTCTCCTATTTTGTCGAGCTTGTCTAAAGCCACGGTAAAATCAATCAGTTTATCCGAAGCGCCAATCACCTCGGCAATACCTGATAATATTTTGCGGTTGTTGATTTTGATGGTTACTCCATTCAATCCCAGTTCGGCAAAAACCGCATCGTACAATTGTACCAACTCAACCTCCTGCCACAACGAAGCAGAGCCTACCACATCGGCATCGCATTGATAAAATTCGCGGAAGCGGCCTTTTTGCGGACGGTCGGCACGCCAAACCGGTTGAATTTGATAACGCTTAAACGGAAACTCAATCTCTCCTTGGTGCTGCACTACATAACGGGCAAAAGGCACCGTAAGGTCATAACGCAGGGCTTTTTCTGAGATTTTTGCTGTTAGTTTTTTATAATTGATGGTTTGCAATTCGTCCGGAGAAACTTTATCCAAATAATCTCCCGAATTCAATATTTTAAATATCAGCCTGTCTCCTTCTTCCCCGTATTTTCCCATCAGGGTATCGGAGTTTTCAAACGAAGGCGTTTCAATAGGTTGATAACCAAATCGCTCAAAATGCGAACGCATTACCGTCATGATGTAGTTGCGTTTTGAAACCTCTGCAGGTGAAAAATCTCGGGTGCCTTTCGGAATACTTGGTTTTTGTGCCATTTTTAATTACGAATTTAGAAGTAGGGATTTAAGAATTGATTCATTTTTACAATCCAAAATCACCCTGCAAATATCTATTTTTTTATGGATTTAAAATAACTATTCTTGTAACAAAAACCGTAAATTCGTGACAAATTGCCATCATGATTGGATTATTCAGAGAAAACATAAAGATAGCCACTGGTTCAATCAGAACACAATTGCTACGCACCATACTTACAATTTTGATTATTGCATTAGGAATTTGGGCTTTGGTCGGAATCCTGACCGTGGTATCGGCTTTGCAAAATACGCTTTCGTCCAATTTTGCTTCGATGGGTTCCAACACCTTTAACATCAATCAATACGAAAATACAAACCGACGTCACGGCGGGGGTGAAATTGAAAAGATAAATCCGATTATTTCTTATCCGGAAGCAAAGACGTTCAAGGCCATGTACGACTATCCGATGACGCATACTTCTTTGTCGTTTGTGGCAACCTCAACCGCCGAAGTTAAGTATGAAAACCAAAAAACCGATCCGGAAATCACAGTAATGGGCGTGGATGATTATTTCCTGACCAACTCGGGTTTAGAGGTTACACAAGGCCGCAGCTTCAATACATTTGACATTCAAAACAATACGTATTCCTGCATACTGGGTTCTGATTTTGCCACCAAAGGGTTGCTGAAAGATGTCAACCCCATCGGAAAAACCATTTCAGTTCGGGGCGCTAAATTTAAAGTAATCGGTATTTTAAAAGAAAAAGGGTCCACATTTGGCAACCGCCAGGATTTGAGAATGCTAATCCCCATTCAGGTGGCGCGCTCTATGTTTTCAATGCCCAACATCAATTACACCATCAGTTCTATGGTTGACAAAACCGAGTTGTTGGATGAAGCCGTGGATCATGCCATTACCACCATGCGAAAAGTGAGAAAATTGAATCCGGTAGCCGAAAACAATTTCGGGGTTTCAAGAAGTGATGATTTGATTAACAGAATTGCCGAAATCACGGGAGTTTTAAATATATCTGCCTGGATTATCGGTATCATTACCATTTTCGGCTCTTCGATTGCGTTGATGAACATCATGCTGGTTTCGGTAACCGAAAGAACCCGTGAAATCGGAGTCAGAAAAGCATTGGGCGCTAAAAGAAGCACCATTGCTTTTCAATTTTTTGTAGAAACACTAATCATTGGACAATTAGGCGGATTGGTCGGAATCATACTGGGTATCGCCACCGGTTATCTCATTGCTGTGGCTATTGATTTCAACTTCGTAATTCCGTGGCTGGCCATCATGGCTGCAGTGATTACCACGTTTATAGTAGCCGTCGTATCGGGATCCTATCCGGCCATAAAAGCGTCACAACTCGATCCGATTGAAGCGCTTCGTTATGAGTAACGACAACTTATCATTCTGTCATTTCCGTAAATATCTTTCAGCAATTTTACAGCTGTAAAGCCCATGCTTTGGAGCAAATCAACGGTTTCTCTTCCGAGATATTGATTGATTTCAAAGTACAATTGCCCACCGGGTTTCAGATTAATCTTAGCCAGTTCAGCAATTTTTCGATAAAAGAGTAACGCGTCATCATCCTCCACAAACAAGGCTAAATGCGGCTCGTAATCGAGTACATTGGGGCTGATTTCTTTTTTTTCCAAATGACGAACATAAGGCGGATTGGAAACAATAATGTCAAATTCCTGACCTAAATCTTTGGTTTCTAAAATATTTTGTAACATAAAAACAACCTCAACCTTATTGAGTTCTGCATTCTTTCGGGCAGTTGCCAAAGCTTGTTCTGAAACATCAATAGCATAAACCGTTGCAAGGGGCAGATGCTTTTTTAAACTTATCGGAATACAGCCGCTTCCGGTACCGATGTCAAGGATTGTAAGCGTATCCGGCGGTAGGGGATTTGAGTTGTTAGCCAAAATCAACTCAACCAATTCTTCGGTTTCCGGTCTGGGAATCAACACATGTTCATTGACCGCAAATGGCAAACCATAAAACTCTGTCACTCCTAAAATATATTGAATCGGCTTGTACTGTTTCAAATCAGTCAAAACATTGTCCCAACGCAAAAGTTGTGTAGTATCCATTTCCATTTCCGGATTGAGTGCCAAATCGATTCTCTTTTTGTGGTGAAAACGTTCCAGAATGAGGTAAAAGAAACTTTCTGTTTCCTTTTCATCATAAAATGCAGTCAGCTCCCTAAGAAAAATGGTTTTGTAATGTTTTAAAAGCATCAAATCAATTATTGGTTTCCGGTTTCAGTTCTTTCAGCATCCAAACGGGACAAGTCGTATGACCCGTACTTCCCATGGGTTCACAAAGGTATTCAAATCCGGCCTTTCTGTATAAATGTTGAGCCGCCAACATTTCGGGTAACGTTTCGAGATAGCATTTTTCATAACCAAACTCTCGGGCTTTTGCCAAACATTTTTGTATGAGTTGGGCACCAATTCCCCTGCCACGCGCTTCCTTGAGGAAATACATTTTTTGCAGTTCACAGGTATTTTCGGTCGAATGTTCTAACGGTCCCACTCCTGCTCCGCCAATGATTTTACCGTTTTCTTCAACAACAAAATAAGCCGACCTGGGCTTACTGTAAGTCTCGAACATGAAATTCAATTGAGGATCAGCAAAGGCAGTTCCGGTCTTAGGATATCCGTCAGCAATAAAAACAGCACGAATAACAGCAGCTACCTGCTCATTATCGTTCTTTTGAATTTCTCTGATTCGTATGTCTTCCATTCTAAAAGTAATCGCTTATTTTTGTGTGGTGAAGATACAGGAAACGCAAATGACAAACAACAATTACTACAATAACCTTAAAGCGTTTCAAGAGAAGATGATAACAACAGAAGAAATCTACATACGACGCTGCATACAATTGGCTAAAAATGGTTTGGGAACTACCTATCCAAACCCATTAGTAGGCAGTGTTATTGTACACAACGGTAAAATCATTGGTGAAGGTTGGCACCGCAAAGCCGGTGAACCGCACGCCGAAGTCAATGCCATCAACTCCGTAAAGGACAAATCACTCTTAAAGCAGTCAACCATATACGTTTCATTAGAACCCTGCAGTCATTTTGGCAAAACACCGCCTTGTTGTGACTTAATCATAAAACACCAAATTCCGAATGTGGTCATTGGTACCGTCGATCCCAACAGTAAAGTTGCCGGAACCGGAATTGCGCGCTTGGCCGCCAATCACATCAATGTTACAGTGGGCGTTTTGGAAGAAGAATGTAGGGCACTCAACAGGCGTTTTTTTACCTTTCACAACAAACAACGTCCCTATATCATCTTGAAATGGGCCGAAAGCTCAGATGGTTTCATCGCTCCCCTGACCAAAGACAAACAAGAACCGGTATGGATTTCAAATATCTATTCCAGACAATTGGTTCATAAATGGCGCAGCGAGGAACAGGCTATATTGGTAGGCACACAAACGGTTTTAGATGACAATCCGAAACTGGATGTCCGCGATTGGAAAGGCAACAATCCGATTCGCATAGTGTTAGACCGAAGCGGAAAAATATCAGACAACTATCAGGTTAGGGACAAAAAAACCAAAACAATCCTGATAACCGAACAAGAAAATTTAACATTTAGTGAAAATCTTATTCCCGAAAGTGTTACCTTTGATACAAAGCTGACCCAAAAAATCGCCGATATACTGTACAAGCACGGCATACAGTCTGTAATTATTGAAGGAGGAAAACAAACCCTGCAAAGTTTTATAGACACAAATCTTTGGGACGAAGCCAGAGTTTTTATCGGAGTTACTTCATTCAAGGAAGGAGTGAAAGCTCCTGTGCTCAATGGAATTCCGAAAACGACACGGTTAAAAGAAGACCAACTTAAAATTTTCATCAACCATGATTAACACTATAATTTTCGATTTTGGAGATGTCTTCATCAATCTTGAAAAGGAAGCCTCAATACAAGCGTTCAAAAAATTAGGGTTAAGTGGTCCGAATGAGGATTTAATAAAAACAAACGACTTATTCGAAAAAGGTAAAATTTCGGAAATGCAGTTTATCGAAACATTCTTTAAATATATTCCCAATGCAACCGTTCACGATATTCGACATGCTTGGAATGCCTCTATCGGTGAATTTCCTCTGCACCGACTCGAATTTTTACAAATGCTCTCCACCCGTTACCGTTTGTTTTTGCTGACCAATACCGATTCGATACACATCAGTCGTTTTGAACACAAAGTCGGAATGAGTTTTTACAGTGACTTTTACCGCTGTTTTGAAAAAGTATATTACTCGTATGAAATGGGAATGCGCAAACCGGATCCCGAAATTTTCAACACTTTGATTCGCAAACACGACTTATCGCCCAAGCGGACCTTATTTGTTGACGACAAAAAAAGCAATACTGATGTTGCCGAAAGCTTAGGTTTACACGTATGGAACTTACAGGTGGGAACTGATGATGTTGTAAATTTGTTCGAACAAAAACACCTCCCCTTTTAAGTTTTGAATACAACCGATACCTACAAAACCTTAGCCTATCCATCTCCTGAAATATTGTTCAAAGAAAAAAACAGCAAATTTTTCGGGTATGCCTTTCCGGTTACCGATGAAACAGAAATAAAACTGCACTTAGAACAATTGCGAAAACAACATTATGGAGCCGTCCATTTTTGTTATGCTTTTCAGTTGGGTACTGACAAAGTATATTTTAGAGCCAATGATGACGGCGAACCCAGTAATTCTGCCGGTATGCCCATCTATGGACAGATTCAATCATTTGGCCTGACCAATGTATTAGTAGTAGTGGTTCGCTTCTTTGGCGGAGTGAAGCTCGGTGTCGGCGGATTGATTTCGGCTTACCGAACCGCTGCGCAAATGGCGTTGGAAGAAGCGGAAATTATTGAAAAAACCATCGACATTCATTTTCAACTCCTGTTTGATTACAAAAACATGAATAAAGTGATGAGGGTAATCAAAGAGAAAAATATTGAAATCATAGGACAACAGATGAACGAGAGTTGCGAAATTGAGATTGCCACCCGAAAAAAAAATGCCGAAATAATATTCGACATTTTTACCAATATGTTTGAAATTGAGATAAAAAAATTGTGATGCTTTTGTTAACGCTCTAAAACATCCAAAATATATTTGGGCGGAGCAATTGGCTTACCTAAATTCATGTCAACAAACACCAATAAAAAATGAGCCGTTGTTAATAACTCATCATTTTCATTCCGAATTTCACAATCAAATTCTATCTTCACCGAGGTCTGACTTTTGAACTTGGTTATGACTGTAAGTAAGTCGTCATAACGTGCTGGCTTTTTGTAATTTATCGTCATAGAAACAATAGGAAGCGCAATGCCGTTCTCTTCAAGCGATTTATATGAAATCCCTTTATTTCTAAGCCATTCCACGCGTCCCATCTCAAAATAAGGCACATAATTTCCGTGGTAAACCACACTCATTTGGTCGGTTTCCGAGTATCTGACTCTAACCTGAATTTGATGTTCTTTCATCTGTTTTTTTTGCTTTTAATCTATAATCAACATATCTCTTTACGACAATATTTTTAAAAAATCAATACCATTAAAATTTTTTTTGCTGAATTTTATTCACATATTTGTTATCCCGAAAAACAGGAAAATTTTTGACACCTTTCTTGTTGAAAAACCTATAAATAATTACAATAATTTTAAACAAAATATGAGCAAAACTGCGCAATCGGTATGGGAAAACTGTCTTCTTTTTATAAAAGACAACATTCAAGAGCAAGCTTTCAAAACTTGGTTTGAACCGATTAAATCAGTCGAACTTACTGACAATGCACTTTACATTCAGGTTCCGAGTAAATTCTTTTACGAATGGCTGGAAGAGCATTATGTTAAATTATTGAAAGTAGCGTTAACTAAAGAACTCGGTAAAAACGCAAAGTTACTCTATAAAATTAAAATGGAAAACACTTATGGCAACAAACAACCGTTTACGGAACAATTGCCAAGTGCGCACCGCAGCCCGATAAAATCGCAAGATGTTGATGCTCCGTTCAAAAACCTGAATCCGGAACTCAAAAATCCGTTCGTAATTCCGGGCATCAGAAATCTGAAAATCGAATCACAACTCAATCCAAACTACAGCTTTGATAATTTCCTCGAGGGAGATTCAAATCGTTTGGCTCGCTCTGCCGGTATGGCGGTTGCCAACAAACCGGGAGGAACCTCATTCAATCCATTGCTGATTTTTGGTGGAGTTGGTTTGGGAAAGACTCACTTAGCTCATGCTATCGGGGTTGAGATTAAAGATAAATATCCTGAAAAAACCGTGTTGTACATTTCCGCAGAAGTGTTCACCCAACAATATATTGACTCCGTTAAGAAAAACAACCGAAATGACTTTATTCATTTCTACCAATTAATAGATGTACTGATTATTGACGATGTTCAATTCCTTTCCGGAAAATCAGGAACCCAGGATGTTTTCTTCCACATCTTTAATTACTTACACCAAAACGGAAAACAAGTCATCCTTACTTCAGATAAGGCTCCGGTTGACATGCAGGACATCGAACAACGTTTGTTGTCGCGTTTCAAATGGGGATTATCAGCCGAGTTGCACCAACCGGATTACGAAACCCGTATTTCCATCCTGAAGAACATTCTGTACCGTGACGGTGTGGAAATGCCGGAGGAAATCGTAGAATATGTAGCCCGCAACATCAAATCGAATGTACGCGAATTAGAAGGAGCCATCATCTCTTTAATTGCACAATCTTCTTTCAACAAAAAAGAAGTTACATTGGATTTAGCCAAAAGCGTAGTCGAAAAATTCGTGAAAAATGTAAAACGCGAAATCTCCATCGACTACATTCAAAAGGTAGTTTCCGACTATTTCCAGTTGGATGTTGATACTCTGCAGTCTAAAACCCGAAAACGTCATGTAGTACAGGCAAGACAATTAGCCATGTTTTTTGCGAAAAAATTTACCAAATCGTCTTTAGCCAACATTGGTTCACAAATTGGAGACAGAGACCATGCAACGGTTTTACACGCTTGTAAAACAGTAGACAACTTGGTTTCAACCGACAAGCAATTCAAAAAGTTTGTAGAAGATATTCACAAAAAACTATCGCTGTAAATCGCTTTTTGACTAAGTTTGTGGTTTAGAAAATCACCATATGCCCGTTAAAATTTTAATGGTTTGTTTAGGAAACATCTGCCGGTCACCATTGGCGGAAGGCTTGTTAGCATCTAAACTCCCGAAAGACAAATTCATCGTTGACTCAGCCGGAACTGGTGCATATCACATAGGAAAACAACCCGACCAACGCTCCGTACTTGTAGCAAAAAAGCACGGGCTGGACATCACCTACCAAAGAGCCAGACAATTTACCTCAAAAGATTTCGATGCTTTCGATTACATCTATGTTATGGACAGTTCCAATTATGACAATGTAATTGATTTGGCCAAAAATGAAGAGCACAAGGCAAAAGTAGATTTAATTCTGAACCACCTCTTTCCCGGAGAAAATGTTGACGTTCCGGACCCCTATTACGGCCTGCAAAACGGTTTTGACATGATATATGAAATGTTAGACGAGACCTGTGCCATTTTAGCCAAAAAGTTGATAGAAAAACACCCATAAATCGTTATAATCATACCCACAAAAAAACACCCAATCGATGAAACCAGTTGCACTCAAAGGAAAACTATACCTGATTCCAACCACTTTGGGCGAAATGAATCCGGAAGATGTATTGCCGCAAACGGTTAAAAGAGCGATTGATTTTATGGACTGCTACATAGTGGAAAATGAAAAAACGGCCCGAAAATTTATCAAGTCAATTCATCCTGAAAAAGTTCAGGCTAACTTGCAAATTACAACGCTCAACAAACACACCGCTGTAGCTGATTACAACGCAATGATTACACCCTGCTTGAATGGAGTAAATATTGGTTTGATGAGTGAAGCCGGATGCCCCGGAGTGGCCGATCCCGGTGCCGCTATTGTGAAAATAGCCCATGAAAAAGGAATTCAGGTGGTGCCATTAGTTGGCCCCTCTTCTATTTTATTAGCCATGATGGGTTCGGGCATGAACGGACAGAGTTTTGCTTTTAACGGCTACCTTCCTATTGATAAAGCAGAGAAAAAATCAGCGCTGAAAAATTATGAGAAACTTTCACACGATAAAAATCAATCTCAGATTTTCATAGAAACGCCATATCGAAATAACAAACTTCTGGAAGACTTCTTACAGGTATTGCAACCCAACACGATGCTGTGCATAGCTACAGATTTGACTTTGCCAACCGAATACATCAAAACACTCCGTGTGGCAGACTGGAAAAAAACAAAGATCGATTTACATAACCGACCTACTATCTTTATTCTTCACAAAATGTAATTAGTTTACTTTAGCGTTTTTAATCGCTTTGATGCCCTGCGTTTCAAAACCGCCAAAATCTCTCAAATACGTACGCACAGAAGTTCCGTAAACATCCGTACTTTGTCTCTCACCGTTCGAATTCAAGAAGCGTTTTACCGAACCGGCGCCTCCTAAATGTGCTGCTGCTAAAATGCCGGATTCTGTAATCTTGACACCATCAACAACTTTACCTTCAAAATAACGGATGTAGTTTCTAAGTTCGTATTTGTTTTTTGATAAAAGCGCCACAAAGGCTTTCTCCTGAAGTTTAGGATTGTTGATAAAATGAGTACTGTCATCTATACCGATTGACTTAAGGGTCTCTACACCAAACTGGTATTTACCCAAATAACCCAATGTATTTATTTTTCTGTATTTTCCTTGTGACTCCTTATGAGCAATCGCCTCTTTATATCCAATAAAATACTTACCCATGTACGGGATTTTTAGAGCTACATAATCTATATTGTTTTGAGAAGGAAAAACATAAAAAAGTCCTTCGTTTTCATCAACGCGAAAATCATCGTTGATTTGCGGATTGTAAGGTTTAAAACCGGAGCTTATAAAAGCTACTGTGAGTAGAATGGCGATGTAAAAAATTCCTTTTTTTATCATTAAATGTTATTTCTCAAGCGCTGTCACCGACATGAAATTTACGGCTGCAAATATACAACTTTATTTATAAAATTGAATATCAAGCAGTTAAACTACTTTAAAAATAGATAAAATGCAATTTAGAACCTCCTAATCCATTGATTTCAAAGGCAGGAGCCGGAATTTTAACCGAATTGAAAACTGTTAAAATAGTCTTAAGAAAATGAGATTTGGTTTCGATTTTTGTCAAATCAACGTCGAGACTCAGGTAAAATTGACGGTATCTTTCGCGTTCCGGAAACGAATTTACCACATCAAAGTCGCCTTTGGTTCCGGTTATCATTCCTTCTGCTCCATAACCAACAGCCACATTCAACCATTTCGGAATTTTGGACTGTTTGGCAAAAGAGTGTATGTTGGCGGATAACCAATACGTTTGCCCGTTATAATCCTTTAAAAGTTGTTCCGATAAAGAGCTGCCCAAAACTTCTGGACGCTCCTTGGCATACGAAGTGGTATGGAAGGAAAATTTAGGAATGATGCGCTGTTCGTTCCAAAGCAATTCTTGGGAAACATACAAGGCGGTACCCGAAACATTGGCAATCACATCTCCGGGAGAGGCACCCCAATTAGCCGAATACCCGTCAAACACCTCAACCGCCGTCAAAAAAGCCAAACCGAGTGTAGAACCGTAAATCATCTGACTTTTTTTATCAGCGCCCGACCATTTCAAGGCCTGCGCTCCGTAACTCCCCAAATGATACGCAGAAAACAGATGCCCCATTTTATCCATCTGCAACCACTCATCATTATCGTTTATGAAATGAAAATTGGAACGGGGATAATCGGCATACCATATTTGATTTAAACCAATTAAAGTTGCACCTCCAATGGCTGCTTCAGAAATAAGAAGAGTGTGAAGCCTGCTTTTATTTAAAGTATCAGATGGTGTTAAAAAACGTTCAAGAGAATTTTGCGACCAAACAAAACCTGAAAAAAAGAACAATACAATGATATAGCCTCCGGTTTTCAAGAATTATCTTTTGGTTCCTTGCGTATTCAACCAATCGGCATATTTCTTGGCATTTATATCATGTTGCGCCATAGTAGCCGCAAACTCATGATACCCAAATCGGTCAACACTGGCGCAGAAATACAAATAGTTGTTTTTATCAGGATTCAAAACCGCATCAATGGCATCAATATCAGGCATGGCAATAGGTCCGGGAGGCAAGCCCTCTTTTTGATACGTATTATAAGGAGAATTAATGAACAAATCATTGTAAAGCACCCTCTTTATAATTTGGGCAAAATCATGATCTCTCAATTTAAGAGCATAAATCACCGTTGGATCGGCCTGTAGTTTCATTCCTTGCTTTAAACGGTTAAGATAAACTCCGGCAACTATCGGTCTTTCGCTCTTTTTTACCGTTTCTTTGTGCACTATCGAGGCTAAAGTAATAACCTGAACCGGAGTCAAATTTAATGCAGTGGCTTTGGCTATTCGATCTTTAGTCCAAAAACGATTGTATTCGTTCAGCATTTTATCCCTGAATTTTTCAGCGGAAATATTCCAGTAGAATTCATAAGTATTGGGTAAAAACATAGCAAAAACATTCTCTTTGGTGAATCCGTTTTTTTGAAGAAAAATCGAATCGCGAAAAGTAGCCAGTAGCTTGGTGGTATCCGGCTCAATTTGCGAACTGATGCGCTCACACAAATTTTCGAGTCGCTCCTGATTATTAAAGGCCAATTTTACGGGTACATTTCTTCGCATAGCCGAAACCAATTGAAAAGCACTCATGCCTTTTTTCAACAAAAATCTCCCGGGCTTGACATGATCTGTATAAGAACGGCGTTTGGCCATAAACTCAAAACTTCCCATGCTTTGCACATATGGAGTAAGGATTTTTTCAACATCCTGATAAGTGGACCCAGTTGGAACATGAACATAAACCTCCTCCTGCTCAAAACGGGTATTTGAAGTAAAAAATTTGACAAAAACAACGAGGACAACCAGCAAAAAAACAGCGGCCAACCCTTTTAAAATGGTATTTCTCTTAGTATTCAAAATCGAATGTATATTTAATTATTTTTTAATCAACTGAAACAAAGCCTCGTCTTTAAAAGAATTATGGGTAAAATTCCAATCTTTTTTAACTCCGACTTTTTCAAATCCAAATGTAGTAAAAAGGGTTAAACTGGCTTGATTATCGGTTCCGATATTGGCAAATAATTGATGGAGCTGCAATTGTTGGAATGCATAGTCTATGACCAAACCCAATGCTTCTTTACCAAAACCTTTGTTTCTGTCGGGTTCACTTTGAATGAGGATCCCCACGCCAGCACGCCTGTTTTTAGGGTCAAAATCAAATAAATCAATCAAACCTACCGTTTCATCAGTAGCTTTTTTACAAATCGCCAAGCGTAATTGCTTCGCTTCATAAATGTCCTGATGAGCATTTTCAAGATATTGACGAATCAAAAATTTACTGTAAGGTGTGATTGTATTGCTGACTTCCCAAATATTTTCGTCATTTTCCACCGAGTAGATAAACTCTAAATCTTCGGGTTCTAATGCCCGTAAATAAATTTGCTGGCCTTGTAATGTTACCATGTGATTGTACCTTCAAATACAAAAGTTGCAGGTCCTTTGAGAAAAACGTTGTTATAAACAGAGCCTTCTTTAACAAAACTCACTTCGAGTTTACCTCCTTCAACATCTAACATAATGTGATGAGAATCTGTTTTCCCCAGAGCATGCATAGCGATAGCTACAGCTGTAGCACCGGTTCCGCAGGATAAGGTTTCATCTTCTACTCCCCGTTCGTAAGTTCTCAAAGCAAAATGATGATCACCCAATTGTTTCACAAAATTGACATTGCTACCTACTTTTCCATACAAATCCGAGTAGCGAATCTGAGCTCCTTTAGTTTTAACATCATAATTTTTCAAATCATCAACCATCATCACATGATGAGGAGAACCGGTATTCAAAAAAACATAATCGCTTTCAATAGATATCGTTTCTACGGATTTCATTTGAAGCGAAATGGTTCCGTCATTTAATATTGAAGCGTGATGCAATCCATCTGTGGCCAAAAAATCGGTTTCGTTACCTATGAGATCCAAACTTTTGGCGAAAGCCACCAAACAACGCCCCCCATTCCCACACATAGAACTTTCGTTGCCATCCGAATTGTAGTAAACCATCCTGAAATCGGTTTCGGTATCGTTTTCCAGGAGAATCAATCCGTCAGCACCGATACCAAATCTTCGGTCACACAGTTTTTCAATAAGTACAGTATCGTTTTTGGGAAAAATACCTTCGCGGTTGTCAATCATAACAAAGTCATTCCCGGTGCCCTGGTATTTGGTGAAATTGATTTTCATAGCAGTGTTTAGTGACACAAAGATAACAAATATTAAGATTAACTTAAAAATTGTTAAACGAGCGTTAAAGGCTGTTGGATGAAAAATTCAAAGTTTCTAATTTTACTAAGCAAATAATTTAAATGTAAATGACTATGAAACGATTATCAAGTTTATTTTTGGTTTCTTTGATGAGCGGCGCCGTTACACTGGGGACTTACAAACTATTCATAGAAAGGAAAAGTGGTCATAGTTCAATCGTAACCACAGCCCCGAACAATTACAACAGAGCCGTTAGTTTTAGCGGAGAAGCGGCTGACTTTACCGAAGCTGCCGAAAACACGGTTCATACAGTGGTACACGTTAAAAATGTTTCGGTAAGAACGATTTCAAACCCGATTATGGAATTTTTCTATGGGCAACGCGGCGGCCAACAACAGGAACAAATAGGTACCGGTTCGGGTGTAATTATTTCTGAAGACGGTTATATTGTAACCAACAATCACGTAATCAAAGATGCTACCGAGCTGGAAGTTACACTCAACAACAACAAATCATATAAGGCAAAACTTATTGGGACCGACTCTAAAATGGACATTGCCTTACTGAAAATTAATGCCGATGAGAAATTGCCGTATGCCACTTTTGCCGACTCTGATCAGGTAAAAGTAGGCGAATGGGTACTGGCCGTCGGAAACCCTTACAATCTCAACTCCACAGTTACAGCCGGAATTGTTTCGGCCAAAGCCAGAAATTTAAACACTAACGGCTTGCAGTCATTCATTCAAACCGATGCAGCGGTAAATCCCGGAAACAGTGGCGGAGCTTTGGTAAATACCCGTGGGGAGTTAATCGGAATCAACACTATGATTTCATCGCCTACCGGAAGTTATGCCGGATATTCTTTTGCCATTCCGTCAAACATCACGCGAAAAATCATTGAAGACATAATGGAATTTGGAGGAGTTCAAAGAGGAGTCTTAGGTATAGAAGGAAACGAATTGAACAGCAAAGCTTCGGAAGAGCTCGGAGTTAAAGATACAGAAGGCTTCTACATCAGTAAAATAACTAAAAATTCAGGAGCCGAAAAAGCAGGGTTACGAAAAGGCGACATCATCAAAAAAATTGATACTCAAAAAATAAATTCGTTTGCCGAATTGACTGGCTATATCAGCACCAAACGACCAAACGACAAAGTACAGGTAACCTTCATCCGAAATGGAGAAACCAAAACGGTTCCGGTTACCCTCATCAAAAACGATGTTGTCACTACCGAATTTAAAGGATTAGAATTGGAAAACATTGATGCCTCCGATAAAAAGAAATACCGAATAGACTACGGAGTGCGCATCAAAGACATCAACAATGAAAATTTGGCACCTTATGCCGACCAACTTAAGGGAAGCATCATATTATCAGTCGACAATGTAAAAGCGACAGATGTGGAAAGCATCTCGAGATTTTTAAACAAAAAAGATGAAAATCAAAGCGTTAACATTCAAATGATCAACCGAATCGGCCAAATCATTCAGATCATATTATAATTCATACTTACTTAATTATTTCCAAAGCCAATCTCTCTCAAGATTGGCTTTTTTTTAACAAAAAAAGTTACGAAAACGTTTTCGTTACATACATCAAATTACTATTTTTGCGCTCAAATTAACAAGCCTCTGAAACGAATTCAGAAGTAACAACACAACTAAATTTTATTCTTTTATGAACAGCAACACTTTATACGAGAAAGAATTGTCTTTTCAGGCCGACAGACGAAAGGCCGGCGTAGAATTCATTAAAATCATCAGCGATTTATGGTATGAGAAATCCATAGAATTGGTTCTTTTCAGAAACCAACTTATTGATCGCAACGTGAGCGACATCATCAACCTGCATGAATATGCGGGTGAATTTGTGCAAAAACCAATCAACATTTTCGACTCGGTTGAAATTGCAAGAGCTATCGAAAGTTTAGACTTACCACCTTCCCGTATCGATATCGGAAAACTAACTTACGAGTACCACCTGGAGGACAACAAATACCACGACTGCAAGGCATTTGTAATCGACAAACTGAAAGACGCCAAAGATTTCAAAAACATCAAACCAAAAGACGTGGTTTTATATGGCTTTGGTAGAATTGGTCGTTTGTTAGCTCGTGAAATGATGAGCAAAATCGGAAAAGGACAACAATTGCGCCTTCGCGCCATAGTAACACGCGACCGAAACGATGCTTCTTCACTAGAAAAAAGAGCCTCTTTGTTGCGCTATGACTCAGTTCACGGTGACTTTGAAGGTTCTGTTCAGGCAGATGTTGACAATAACTCTTTGATCATAAACGGAACTACGGTTCACGTCATCACAGCTAGTGGTCCCGAAGAAATTGATTACACCCAATTCGGAATTGAGGATGCTTTAGTAATTGACAATACTGGTGCATTTACCACAGAAGAAGCTCTAAAACGTCATTTAACTTCAAAAGGAGTAGACAAAGTTTTATTAACCGCTCCCGGAAAAGGTGTACCTAACATCGTGTACGGAGTAAATCATAACGATTACAACCCGGATGAAGTTCATATTTTCTCAGCTGCTTCTTGTACCACCAATGCTATAACCCCTATTTTAAAAGCTGTTGAAGACACTTTGGGAGTTGTAAAAGGACATTTAGAAACAATCCATGCCTACACCAATGACCAAAATTTGGTAGACAACATGCATAAAAAATACCGTCGTGGTCGTGCAGCTGCGTTGAACATGGTAATAACCGAAACCGGTGCCGGAACGGCCGTTGCTAAAGCCTTACCGAGTTTGGCCGGAAAGTTAACTTCTAATGCCATTCGTGTTCCTGTGCCAAACGGTTCATTGGTAGTTTTAAACCTCGAAGTAAACAAAGAAACTACCATAGAGGAAGTAAATGCCATCATGAAAAAATACGCTTTGGAAGGCGAATTGGTGGAACAAATCAGATATTCACTGAATAATGAGTTGGTTTCTTCCGATATTGTCGGAACAGCACAACCATCCATTTACGACAGCAATGCCACCATTGTATCAAACGATGGAAAAAACATAGTGTTATACGTTTGGTACGACAACGAATACGGATACAGTCACCAAGTAATTCGATTGTCTAAATACATAGCGAAAGTAAGACGCTACACATATTATTAATAGATCGGTTACTCCGACTCAGAAAAATCCGTCCAAACAGAGCGTTTAGACGGATTTTTTGTTGTTATCAACAATTTTATGTTAATAAAGTATTGATGTATACAATAAATTAGTATTTTCGAGTCCCAATTAAGTCCTCAAATCTTGATTTATGAAAAAAGTATTTTTTTGTTTAATACTGATGACCTCTTTTGCTTTTTCTAATGAAGAGCCAAAGACACAAACCTACAGTTTCGGTCAAAGTGGTATGGAGCTAGTTGCCCGTTCCAAAAAGGGAACTGTAATCATTAGCACCTACAATTCTAAAATGACCATTCGTAAAGATATTGCGAATAAGATTTACAGTTTGTATTTGGCAAACAAATTAGAGAATGATAAAAAGATTACGGTCAATGGTCTTGAAGCTAATGTTACCGGAAAATGCGTAATCCGAAAAAAGAAAGATTTAACCGCTGTTGATTTTTACTACGAAACAGTAGAATGGAACAACGGACTCAAGGAAATTTATAAAAGGATTTAATTCAAAAGAAAAACGCTCCACATTTTCATGTGGAGCGTTTTTTTATACAGACACCAGAAACTTACGCTTTTCCGGCAGCAATCAAATTCAAAGCAGAACCGGCTACAAACCATCCAATTTGGCTTTCGTTATACGTGTGGTTAGCCAGAATAATATCTTTAGAACCATCCGCATGAACAAACTCCAACGTTAGCGGTTTACCCGGAGCGAATTCGGTTAAGTCTAAGAAGTTGATGGTATCATCTTCCTGAATTTTATCATAATCCGCTTCGTTAGCAAAAGTCAGAGCCAACATACCTTGTTTTTTCAAATTCGTTTCGTGGATACGGGCAAACGATTTTACCAATACCGCTTTCACACCCAGAAAACGTGGTTCCATAGCTGCGTGCTCGCGCGAAGAACCTTCACCGTAATTCTGGTCACCCACAACTATCGAAGGAACACCGGCTGCTTTGTAAGCTCTCTGCACAGCAGGAACAGCATCATAAGTACCCGTTAACTGATTCTTCACTTTATTGGCTTCCTGATTGAAGGCATTAATTGCACCAATCAACATATTGTTAGAAATATTATCCAAATGACCGCGGAAACGCAACCATGGACCCGCCATCGAAATATGGTCGGTGGTACATTTCCCGAAAGCTTTAATCAACAACTTGGCACCGGTAATGTTTTTACCATCCCAAGCTTCAAAAGGCGCTAACAACTGTAAACGATCAGAAGTAGGCGAAACCACTACCTCTACTGATGAACCATCGGCAGCAGGTGCTTGGAAACCGGCATCTTCTACATCAAACCCTCTTTTCGGCAACTCATCTCCTACCGGCGGTAACAATTTTACTTCCTCACCGTTGTCATTCAACAAAGTATCCGTAATAGGGTTGAAAGACAAATCTCCGGAGATTGCCAAAGCAGCCACCATCTCAGGCGACGTTACGAAAGCATGGGTATTCGGGTTCCCGTCAGCACGTTTCGAGAAGTTTCGGTTGAACGAGTGAACAATGGTATTCTTTTCGCCTTTGTCCGCTCCTTCTCTGTCCCATTGCCCGATACAAGGGCCACAGGCATTGGTAAATACTTTGGTTCCCATTTTTTCGAAAGTGGCAATGATGCCATCTCTTTCAATGGTATAACGGATTTGCTCAGATCCCGGGTTGATTCCGAATTCAGCTTTAGGAGTAATCCCGTGGGCAACCGCTTGCTCCACAATAGAAGCCGCGCGTGCCATATCTTCATAAGAGGAGTTGGTACACGACCCGATTAATCCCCACTCTACTTTTAACGGCCAACCGTTTGCGGTAGCCTCTTCTTTCATTTTTGAAACCGGTGTTCCTCTGTCCGGAGTGAAAGGCCCGTTAATGTGCGGCTCCAATTCCGATAGATTAATCTCGATTACTTGGTCAAAATAATTTTGCGGATTCGCGTAAACCTCAGCATCAGCCGTTAAATAAGACGCGACTTTATCGGCAGCATTTACCACGTCCTGACGACCTGTAGCCGCTAAATATCTTCTCATAGAATCATCGTACCCAAAGGTTGACGTAGTCGCTCC
>CAYPSB010000034.1:0-10837 GCA_964413435.1 uncultured Flavobacterium sp. | reverse complement strand
CCGCTAAATATCTTCTCATAGAATCATCGTACCCAAAGGTTGACGTAGTCGCTCCGATTTCGGCACCCATATTACAGATGGTTCCTTTTCCGGTACACGACATTGCAAGAGCTCCTTCTCCGAAATATTCTACAATGGCTCCTGTTCCTCCTTTTACAGTAAGGATATCCGCCACTTTAAGAATAACATCTTTAGGAGCCGTCCAACCGTTTAATTTTCCGGTCAATTTGACACCGATTAGTTTCGGGAATTTTAATTCCCAAGACATCCCCGACATCACATCTACCGCATCTGCTCCTCCTACGCCAATAGCCAACATTCCCAATCCACCGGCATTTACCGTGTGCGAATCGGTACCAATCATCATTCCGCCCGGGAAGGCATAATTCTCCAACACGATTTGGTGTATAATTCCTGAACCTGGTTTCCAAAACCCGATTCCGTATTTGTTGGATACTGAAGAAAGAAAATCGAAAACTTCTTTTGATTGCGAATTGGCCACAGCCAAATCTGTAGTAGCTCCAACTTTCGCTTGGATCAAGTGATCACAGTGAACCGTAGTCGGAACGGCAACTTTACTTTTTCCGGCATGCATGAATTGCAACAAAGCCATCTGTGCTGTAGCATCCTGGCAAGCAACTCTGTCCGGTGCAAAATCAACATAATCTTTACCTCGAACAAACGACTGAGAAGGCATGCCTTCCCATAAATGTGAATATAAAATCTTTTCAGATAAAGTAAGCGGACGACCTACCAACGCTCTTGCTTTATCCACACGAGCAGCCATATTGGCGTACACTTTTTCAATCATTTCTATATCAAAAGCCATATATATTGGGTTTTATTTGTTTACCCGCAAATTTACGAAAACGTTATACTTTTAAAAAGTTTTTATCAGAATAAGTTATTTGATAAGAATGATTTATGAAAAGCGAATTTTTGGTGCGCTATTTTTGCCAATTCGTTATTTAAATTAACAAAAAATGAAAAATATTAATTTTTATCCCTCAAATCCATTACCGGCTTTTCGTAAAAACGGTACAGCAAATAACTCAGGACAAAAGTAATCCCGACATAGGCAGCAACAAAACCATACAGTTCGAGAGGCTTTTGAGCATCATACGGAACAAAATGCTTTAACAACTGCAAGACTACACTGTAATGCAACAGGTAAACCGAATAGGAAATAAGACTGACAAACACTATCGGCTTACGCCAAACAGAACGCTCTTCCTTCCAATCGGATAAAAACGGTAAAAAACACGCTACGGCTAGAGAAACCAGAGGAAGATAAAACACGTTCCAAAGCACCGGATGGCTTTCAATTAACAATCTGAAATAACCGATGGCGACAAACTGAAACAAAAAAATAAGAGTTCCTAAAACAAAGAAAATGTATTTGTTCTTTTGCCAAAAAGAAGTAAAATTGAGGTAAATCCAACTGCACAAAACACCGGCAAAAATACTATCCAATCGGTAAATCACTACCGCCTTTAAGGACGTGTTCCATTGTGTCAGCGTCGTATTGACGGTCGTGCACTGATAATAAATTTTGGCACAGAAAAAGACCAGCAGTAAAACCGAAACCGAAAACACAAAAAATAGGGATTTGCTTTTAGGCTTCATGATTAGTGACAACAGCAACAAAAACAACGGCAAAATGATATAGGCAAACTCTTCTACGGAAAGACTCCAAGATTCCGGAAAAAAAGCAAGCATAGTAGTGTTCAAATTTTGCAGAAAGAAAAAATACTTCCACAAAGAATACAACGGATAACCCACAATAGTGCCCACTCCTATATTAATCAACAAAACCAAATAATAATTGGGTAAGGTTCTGAACCACCTCCTTTTAAGGAAATAAAAAACTGTCTTGATGGAATAATGTTCTTTGAGGTACAATTCATATAAGATTTTTCCAATCAGGAAACCACTCAGCACAAAAAAGACTTCCACACCCAGAAACCCTGACAAGACCATCAGCTGATGAAAAAGCCCGTTACTTTCGGGAAATATCCAGACACAATGTCCAAAAACCACCATTGAAATAGCCATCGCCCTCATGAAATCTAAACCAAATACCCGGGACTCCTTTTGATTTCCTATCATAGAAAATGTACATTTGTTATATGTTAAAATCAAAGATATATAAAATTTCAGCAGTTCTCATGCCGATTGCAGTATTGACTGGGGGAATTGGGTACTGGCAATTGACCAACCGGCACAAAGCCATAGTAAAATCATGGGTATTCGAAAAACTGGGCGTTGTCGACAAAGACTGGAAAGTAGCCAACCAATCGGAAACCTATAAAATGATTTCTCCCGAATTTTATATCGATGGGATTTACAAATCGATGGAAGGACCCAAAGCTTCCAACTATGTACAACTTTCTCAAGACTCAACTTTGCTCTGGCTGACCGGATTTCGGGTAAAGGCTCTGACGGCCAAGTCGCTTCAGCCGGTTTCCAACGATTTCATTTGTCATACCAACATTGATTTTAACGATGTGAAATATTACAGTTCATTTCATTTAGAAAAAAGAATCGGCACTCAATATCCGCGACTGACCTCGCTTTCGCATGGCATGGAGAATTTCAGTTTCCCTAAAGGATACGGTGTGCCCATGAAAGGAAATGAACTACTCTACGTTACCACCGAATCCTTGAACCACAACCTTCCCGATGCCGATTTTTGGATTCGCCATGAAGTAGACATCCAATACACCAAAGCAAAAAACATAAAACCACTGATGAGCCGAACCGCTTTCATCATGCTGCCTTACGACAAATCAAACCCGTACAAACAACCAACAGATCCGGGCACCAACCAATGCATTCCGGTAGAAACCAAAAACCACAGCTACGATGACGGAAAGGGCAATAAATTATCCGGACATTGGGTGATTCCAACAGGCAAAAACACCTATAGAAGCAATATCAATCAACAGTTGCAAATTCAGGACAGCTTACGCCTGCACGCAGCTGCGATACATGTGCATCCATTTGCAACCGCCATTTCTTTGGTGGACAAAACCACTAATAAAGCCGTTTTTACCAGCACAATCAAAAATCACAAAGGAAAAACAGGAATCAACAGTATTGAACCCTTTTCGTCAGAAACGGGGGTTTGGCTCTACCAAAATCACGATTACGAAATAGTATTAAAAGTCAACAATACTACAACGGAACAGCAGGACATGATGGGAAGCATGTTCCTGTTTTTTTACGATAAAGAATTGGATGCAATACTGCGCAAAAACTAAAGCAATTTGGCAATAATCATTTCTTCCGAAATGCCTTCAGCATCTGCTTTGTAGTTTTTGATGATTCTGTGGCGCAATATCCCCACGGCTACGGCTTTTACATCTTCTATATCCGGAGAAAATTTACCGTTAAAGGCAGCATGTGCTTTAGCAGCCAAAATCAGGTTTTGCGAAGCTCTCGGTCCGGCTCCCCAATCCAGGTAGTTGTTCACATATTCAGAAGCCAGCGGACTTTTAGGTCGGGTTTTTCCAACCAAAGTCACGGCATACTCCACCACATTATCAGCCACAGGAATGCGACGGATTAAGTGTTGGAAATCGATGATTTCCTGCGCCTGAAACAACGGATTGATAACCGGCTTTTCATCAGAAGTAGTGCTTTTAACCACTTGAACCTCCTCGGCAAAAGTTGGGTATTCCAGTTTGATGGCAAACATAAAACGGTCCAATTGCGCTTCAGGTAAAGGATAAGTCCCTTCCTGCTCAATGGGATTTTGTGTGGCCAAAACAAAATAAGGCAATGATAGTTTGTAATTTTGTCCGGCTATGGTAACGGCTCTTTCCTGCATGGCTTCCAACAAGGCGGCTTGCGTTTTGGGAGGCGTACGGTTAATCTCATCAGCCAGAATAATATTGGAAAAAATAGGACCTTTGATGAATTTAAATTGACGGTTCTCATCGAGGATTTCACTTCCCAATATGTCCGAAGGCATCAAATCGGGCGTGAACTGAATGCGCTTAAAATCCAAGCCCAAAGCCTGAGAAATGGTATTCACCATCAGGGTTTTTGCCAAACCGGGAACTCCGACAAGCAAAGCATGTCCTCCCGAGAAGATACTGAGTAAAATTTGATCAACAACTTCTTCTTGACCTACAATAATCTTCGAAATTTCTTTCTTGAGTTCAACTCTTTTTTGAACTAAATTTTGAATGGCAGCAACATCAGACATTTTACTGGAATTTTAGGATTAAGCAAGTAACATTTAAAAGCTCTAAACTACAATTATTTTTTTAACCAATTGTTCGTAAACACACAATCTCTGTATTCACCGTTGATTTTAATATAGGTTTCTTTGATTTTTTCATCACTCCACTTACCAATGGCCTTGATTTGCTTTTCTTTCAGCGCTAAATCTTTAATCTTAGTGTAATCTTTAGCATAATCAGCTACGTGTTCATCAATTCTGTTGGTCACCGTGATGATTTTGTATTTTTTACCGGTTCTCGGATCGTCGTCTAAAATCGGAGGCGTAACGGCGCCGTTTTTCAGATTGGACACTTCGCTGTACAAACTCGGATCCATCTTGGTCAACTCGAAATGGGTATCTTGTGTTTTCGGGTTAATCAGCGTTCCTCCGTTAGCACGGGTTTCTTTTTCATCCGACATGGTTCGCGCAGCTTCCGCAAAAGATATTTCTCCGTTTTCAATGCGCTTTTTAATCAACGTAATTTTTTCTTTGGCATCTTTCAAAGCCTGATCAGAAACTTTAGGCATCATCAATATGTGACGCAACTCTACTTCCTGACCCAATATTTTTTCGACCATGATAATGTGATAGCCGTATTCGGTTTCAAAAGGCTCCGAAATTTCTCCTTCAGCCAAACTGAAAGCCACATCTTTGAATTCTTTAACAAACTGTGTTTTTCGGTTTATTTTATAAAAACCGCCATTGGCCGCCGATCCGCGATCATCAGAATAAATAACGGCTCGGGTTTTAAAACTGGCTCCTGCCAACACTTCAGCTTTGATTTCTTTTAATCTTTTGATAACCCTTTGCTTTTCTTCTTCACTTATTTTCGGGATAACCACAATTTGGGCTACTTCCATTTCAGCACCGAAAACCGGTAGTTCATTAGCTGGAATCGATTTGAAAAAGGTACGGGTTTCTTCGGGAGTAATTTGAACCGATTCGATGATTTTCTTTTGCATCTCGGCACCAAGCTTGTTCATTTTGATGATGTCAAACAATTCCGTTCTGAACTCATCTTCGTTATTTTTCTTAAAATACTGCACCACCTTGTCCATCGAACCCAATTGGTCAACCATGTAGTTAATTTGGTCGTTCATTTTTTCTTTAATCTCCTCGTCTCTTACAACAATACTGTCTTGTACCGCTTGGTGGGCATACAACTTGTCTTCCAACAGTTTACCCAACATTTGACAACGGGTAATGTCTTTTATAGAGTTTCCTTGGCTTGACAATTCCAAAAAAGTTTTATCAATATCCGATTCCAGGATAATGTAATCTCCAACAGTTGCAATAACACCGTCTGCCTTTTGTCTGCTGAGTTTTTTAACCGGAGATTTGGTCTTCACCGTATCTTTAATAACTTCCTGAGCATTGGCAAAAAATACAGTACAAACCGTAGCAAAAACGGCAACTGTAATTTGGCTATTTATAAATTTCATAATCCTTGTTTTTAATGGCATCATCGGTGATTTCTTTTTCAAATTTCTTTATCAATTCTAACTTTCTCTTGTTCAAAATAACTTCTTTCAGCGTTGGCTTGATGTACTCAAACGGAGAAATTTGGTTTTTGTCAATTACGTTGGTGACTTTTATCAAATACACATCATCTTTGTCCTGAATCTGTATTTTCTTGCCGGCCTTTATGTATTCATCTCGATTTCCGGGATTGATGACCGGGAGCTTAACATACACCTGACTCATATCTATCCAAACACTATCATTAAGAGCAAAACTCTTAAACTGCAAAGCGTAGGTATCCCAGAACTTTTTATCTTTTTTATTATAATCAAAAAACTTGTTGCTGATGGTTGTAAAACGGGGATTGTCTTTAGCTAAATTGATGAATCGCATTCGGACTAAAGTTCCGGTGGTTTTAAAATTCTCCTTATTTTCGTTATAATACTTTTTTAATTCATCCTGACTTACAACGGTATCAACCGTGTTTTGAACTACTTCATCTATGTAAGCCTTAGTATATAAATCAACTTTATACTGCCTGATTAGGGCATTGAATTCCATTTTTTTGGTTTCGCTCAGATTCCGCTCGGCGGCATCAATCAGCAATTTTTGACTGGCCCAACGGTCGATAAAATCCCTGACCATCAAAATACTATCCTGCTTTGAAGTCCCGGCGGGAACCAATTTGGCGATATCGCTTTTGTATAAATAACTTTTTCCGACTCGGGCAATGGATTCCGGTTTTTGTTCTGGCTTAAAATAGTTGCAGGAACACGCCATCAAAAGCAAAAGGATCAAACCGGCTTTTACCATCTTACGGATTTAATTGTTTTTTTACACGCTCAAAAACATCTTTGTTCACTTTCACCGTGAATTCCTGTTTCAGGTCATCTACCCAGCGTTGTTCAAGGTATTGCTGATAATCGTTTACCACTTTACCTCTGCATTCATCTAGCGTTTTAACCGCTGCCGGAATCACTTTGTCAACTTTGGTCACAAAATAATATTCGCCTTCTTTGAAGATATCCGAGATACCAACCTCATATTTCATCCCTTTAGGCAACGCATCGTTTCCTTCTTCAAAAACCCCGCTGTTGGTCATGATATTAACCGTATTACCTACATTCAGCTTGGCTTTGATTTCTTGCGGTTCTGTTTTTTTCTTCAATAAGACCAACGCTTTTTTGATTTCATCCATTTTGGTAGAAGAAATAATCGTAACCTCTACTCTGTTCTTCCACATATGCTCCATTTTGTGGTCATCATAAAACTTTTGAAGCCCGATAGTATCGTTTTTAGAACGCTCCCAAATTTCTTTTTCCATCAAATCAAACAACAATAACCCATCGCGGTATTCCTCCATCACATTGGCAAAATCCGGGAATTCATTTTCTAAATTGTCATCGTAATAAGCATTCAATTGTTGGTCTAAAAACTTCTCGTACAAAACATCAGCCAATTTAGAAACCGGTTTCACGTTAATACCTGATTTTTGTTGTTTGTCTACATATTCCAAAAAGGTTTTGCCGTCAATCTTCTTAGTATTGATGGTCAATATCGGAGCCGTAAAGTCGTTTACATTAGCAGGCACTGACCATTTCGAATCATAAAAGGCATCCGTAATCAGTTTGGCTACCAAAGCAAATTGCTTGGTATCTTTTTTATATGAATATTTTTTTCTGAGCTTTTCGTTAAGCGAAGCCGTAATTTTTTTAGAACGATCGTCTTTTCCTATTTTAGCTTCCAACTCTCCTTTCATTTCATCCAGAGTTTTTACCGGATGTTTTTCAATGAGTTTGATAATGTGCCAGCCAAATTGAGACTGAAAGGGTTTAGAAATTTCATTAGGCTGTTGCAGGGCAAAAGCGGCATTTTCAAATTCTTCCGAACTCAATTGTCCCGAACCGAACCGATTCAACAATCCGCCTTTAGACGATGAGGATTTATCTTCCGAGAATTGTCGGGCCAAATCTTCAAACTTCTCGCCTTGTTGGATTTTTTTATAAATATCGTTGATGGTATTTTTAGCCTTGTCCTTATCGGCATCTTCCGGTTTCGGATTCAAAATCATGATGTGCGCCACAGTAACTTCGCCACGGTTGGTTCTGATATCATCCACTTTAATGATGTGGTAGCCGAATCGCGTTCTGATGATTTTTGAAATTTTTCCTTTCGGGGTGTTGAAGGCAGCACTTTCAAAAGGATACACCATTCGGAATGCGGTAAAATACCCAAGGTTACCTTTGTTTTCTTTGGCCGAAGGATCTTCGGAATACTGAGCAGCCAAAGCACCGAAATCTTCACCGGCCACAGCTCTTTTACTCAAATCTTCAATTTTTTTGTACGCTTTCAAGGTATCAGCCGGGGCGGCATTTTCATCCACCATAATCAAAATATGAGAAGCTTTGATTTCTTTTTGCAGACGGTTATACCCTTCCTCAATGAGCTCTTGCGTAATTTTAGTATCGTTAAAATAGTTTTTGGCTAATTGGGCGCGGTACGATTTCAATTCGCTTTGGTATTGCGGATTATTTTGAAGCCCCAATTTATAGGCTTTGTTTACTTTTAATTTGTACCCGATGAAAAGCTCCAGATATTGATTTAAATCTTTCTGAGATTCGTCTTTAACCAAGTCGAGGTTCTTTTTGTAAACTCTCGAAAACTCATCGGTATAATACGGTTTTTCGTTGATGGTGAATAAAACTTCTTTAGTCTTGTTTTGAGCAAAACCGGTAAAAGTTACCGCTGCTAACATTCCGAAAAACAAATGTTTTATATTCATTGCTGACAATTTTCTTCTTTAAAATGAAACGCTTAAAATTTAACGATAATCTATAAATAAAAGGGTTGTTACAATCAACAAAAGTAACAATTCAATCACATTATACAAGCATAGGCCTTACTATTAACAAAATTTTATTAACACTTCTGTACAAGCCTGAAACGGCTGAAAATTTAGTTGTCGCTTTCCTGTCTGAATAATGAGTAAATAATAGTATTTTTGCAACCTATTTATTGAAAATTATGAGTTTTTTAAAAGAAATACAACGCCGCAGAACCTTCGGAATCATCTCGCATCCCGATGCCGGAAAGACAACACTAACCGAAAAGCTGTTACTTTTTGGGGGAGCCATTCAGGAAGCCGGCGCAGTTAAAAACAACAAAATCAAAAAAGGCGCTACTTCCGATTTCATGGAAATTGAGCGTCAAAGAGGAATCTCGGTGGCCACTTCGGTCTTGGCATTTAATTACAAAGACATCAAAATAAACATCCTTGATACTCCGGGTCACAAAGATTTTGCCGAAGACACCTTTAGAACTTTAACGGCTGTTGACAGTGTTATTGTGGTTATTGACGTGGCAAAAGGGGTTGAGGAACAAACCGAAAAATTGGTAGAAGTGTGTCGCATGCGTAACATACCGATGATTGTGTTTATCAACAAATTAGACCGTGAAGGTAAAGACGCTTTTGATTTGATGGATGAAGTAGAACAAAAGTTAGGCCTGAGCGTTACCCCGTTAAGTTTCCCGATTGGTATGGGATACGACTTTCAGGGTATTTACAACATTTGGGAACAAAACATCAATCTTTTTAGTGGCGACAGCCGCAAAAACATTGAAGATACCATAGCCTTTTCCGACATCAACAGTCCGGAATTGGAAAAAATAATTGGCGAAAAACCGGCGGTAAAACTCAGGGAGGAACTGGAACTGATCAGTGAAGTATACCCAAGCTTTGACCGCGAACAATACCTGAATGGTCATTTGCAACCGGTCTTCTTCGGTTCGGCTCTGAATAACTTTGGAGTAAGAGAATTATTAGACTGTTTCATCCAGATAGCCCCTTCACCAAGACCAAAAGAATCCGAAACCCGTTTGGTAAAACCCGAAGAAGAAAAAATGACCGGTTTTGTATTCAAAATACACGCCAATATGGATCCCAAACACCGTGACAGGTTAGCTTTCGTCAAAATTGTTTCCGGAACTTTTGAAAGAAACAAACCCTACACCCACGTGCGACTGAATAAAAGCTTGAAGTTTTCGAGCCCCAATGCGTTCTTCGCTGAAAAAAAAGAAATTGTTGACGTTTCTTATCCCGGTGACATTGTGGGCTTACACGATACAGGAAATTTCAAAATCGGCGATACCCTGACCGAAGGAGAACTCATGAGCTTCAAAGGAATTCCGAGTTTTTCTCCGGAACATTTCCGATACATCAACAATGCCGATCCGCTCAAAGCCAAACAGCTCGACAAAGGCATTGATCAATTAATGGACGAAGGAGTAGCGCAGTTATTTACGCTGGAGATGAACAACCGCAAAGTAATTGGAACCGTAGGAGCATTACAATATGAAGTAATTCAATACCGTTTGGAACACGAATATGGTGCCAAATGCAGTTATGAAAACTTCCCGGTTCACAAAGCCTGTTGGGTAAAACCCGACGACCCGAAAAGTGAAGAGTTCAAAGAATTCAAAAGAATCAAACAAAAATTCCTGGCGCATGATAAATACGGGCAACTGGTATTTTTGGCCGATTCAGAATTCACCATACAAATGACGCAAAGCAAATTCCCTACAGTAAAGCTCTTTTTTACTTCTGAATTCGATTAAAAAGTTTAAAATAAATAGTACAATAAGGCAATTTTTAAAAATGATTGCTATATTTGCGTTACGATATGATTTCCAACTATGAAGAAGTTTTTTAAATTTTACCTACTGGCATTTGTCTTAATGGCTAATTTTGCAGCTTACGCCCAATTACCGGGAGATGAATCTGGAGGAGGCGGTGGACTTCAAGATGGCGATCCGCCACCCGCGCCGATAAATGCGCAATTGCTTATTTTAGTCATTTTAGGAATTGCATTTGTTTTTAACATGTATAGACAAGAAAACAAAAAAGCATAACATAAAAAACCTCCAACTTTGTTGGAGGTTTTTTTATTGCGGCAACATGATTGTCACTTTCATTTAAAGAGAACTATCTTAATCAACCAAATTCTCAGATGAGTATAGTACACTAGTTATAAATACTGTTTACCGAAGCGCAGCAATAAACACAACAAACAAATTTTCATCTTGTTTAATTACATAAAAAAAGCCTCTCCTTTTCGGGAGAGGCTTTCTGCTTATTTAGGTTGTACA
>CAYPSB010000033.1:0-36003 GCA_964413435.1 uncultured Flavobacterium sp. | reverse complement strand
TATGGGCACTAAAACAAAAAGTAATAATTAACACTAACAAAAAAAGCCCAAAAAACCCAACAAAAACGGGGTGTTAAGGCATAAAAGCCCCGTAAAAGCCCTGAAAAACAAAATGTATTTAATTGCATATTAATTAGCATTTAATTGGTACTTAATTAGTGATTAAATATGCCACAGCCAACACAACTACGGCAAAACAGTACAAATGTACTAATTAAAAGAGATAGCGGCGTAAATCGCATTAAAATAAGCCTCCGATTTAGGGGCTTTTTTTATACTTACGAAATATTGCGTAAAACATCAAAAAAAGCCATTGATGGACATTAGGATAGACAGTTGCATGGACAAAAAAACATTTTTTTAGTCAAAATTATTGGGTATTATCAGTAAAAAAACGGTAAAAAAAGTAATAAATTGTAAAACTCAAAGGGGATAAATGCAAACTTTTAAAATAATAAACAATAAAAAAAGCCCGTAAATATGGGGCTCAAAGAGGATTTTACAAAAGTAGTATTTGAAAAAGTTATGTCTAAAACGACCGTTTTATCACTTTTAGAATTTGCAGGACATCATCAAGGTTGATAACAAAGTCCGTATGATTAGGTAAACCGCTCCGGGATGCGCAAACTATGTCGCCGGTCTTTTTGTCCATCGATTTGATGTCTTTGAAAAGTACTGTTTGCTTGTGTACGATTACCCACCCGTATTTTGAATCGCGAAAACCATCTTTCCAGTGTTGCCTACCAAGCTCCCGGCATAACAATTCAGCATCCGCCGGAGTATCATCTATATTGCCGCCATTCATACTGTCGCCCTCAGTTTCAAAGCACAAGTATTTCCCCTTGCCTATTTGGTCAACAGTAAATGAAACCTCCTCGAGCTCGTCAAGGTAACGCACGTTTTGAAAATCGGATAAATAGGAGCCAAAGGCTTTTACCGGTACTTTTTTCACGAAAATTTTGTATTTGCCGTTCTTTAATTCAACGAACCTATTTCCGTTTTTATTGATGTAGGGTTCAGGGTTAGGTTCTTTACTATTTAACGTACGATTTTCGGTTTTATTATCCGGGTTTATTAATAAATTTCTCAAAAACGCATGTTTACTCTTGGGGATATTCTTTCCCTCCTCCCAATATTGCACAGTACGCAAAGAAACGCCCGCTAAATCGGCAAACTTCTCTTGAGTAAGGTCAAGCTGTGTCCTGATGTTTATTAATTCCTCTTTATCCATTTATAAGTAATTCGTTACCGAATCAAAAAAAACACGAAATATTGCGTAAATTATTTTTTTTTACGAAATATTGCGTATATATTTGTCCGGACAACAGGACAAAAGTAATATAAAAAATACCACCAATGACAAAAGAGGAAATAAAAAACAAAATGCAAGTCGGTGACTTTAACACATTAGGAGCAATGCTTGGGTGTGGAGGCGATGCGGCGCGCAAAAGATTTAACAGAAACGATGATGACGCAATTGCATACGCAGAAAAAATAATCAAAGCCCGTGAGGAGCTAATCAGAGAAAGCCAAACCAATAATTAACCCCTACCACTATGCCATATCTTTGGGATAACAAAAAAGTTGCCGTCGAAGTATCCGAACTGGTGCCCCGTTTTTGGAAAACGCTCGGAGCGTTACAAAAACAACTCCAACGCGATGAGGATAAAATGTACGGAGTTAAAAGGCTTCAATACGGAGGCAACGGTCGTAAGCTACTTATCGATTACGACACACTATCAAAGAAAATACAATCGGAGCTCGTTGACCCACGAAAAGCGGCACACCCTATTGAGCCGTATTTCAAGTTTGATGCGGATGCCGTTCGCTTTTACTCAAAATTCAAACGTAACGGCAGAGGCATGGAGCCCGAGGAGCAAGAGCGTTACATTATAAACGCAAGCGTATTAAAAGCAGTTGTTGCCCTCGAGGATGCCCGAACACAAGAGCGTATTAAGATGCGAGGCAACTTATCCGGTTTAATAGAATCACTCAGAAAAGATGTTGTAAGTTTTCAGGACATCCTGAAAATTCAACATAATAAATCACACGAATTTCCGGGTACTTTCATTGATGGAAAATGTACCGTTTGCAATCATCAAGTATTACACACGTTGCCAATTTCGCCGCGTTTTAAAGATGCTTTCAAAGCCTTTAAAAATACCGATGAAACCGGTGGTTACTTTTCCCTGATAAAAGACCCCAACGGAGTAAAAGCACTCAACGCCCTAAAAGTTGATGCAAGAGTTGAAATGTTGCTCAATGCTCTTTTCAAAAACCAACTACACAAGCCAACACCTACCGAGGTGGCACGAAATTACGAGGGATTTATCAATGGTTATGTCGAAGTTTACAGCGAGGATACCGGCGAGCTATTCAACCCTAAAGACTTCCCTGCACTTTCTCAATCAACGATTGTAAGTTGGATTAACAAGTGGGAAAATCAGATCGCAACACACAAAGCCCGAAGCGGCAACCGTCAACAATACATGGGAGCTTTCAAACCGCACCACCAAATGGATTTACCCGTTTTTGCTGGTTCCTTACTTTCCATTGATGACCGCCAACCGCCTTTTTGGTATGACAACCACCGTAATCGTGCTTGGTTTTACATCGGTATTGATGTAGCGAGCCAATGTATTACTTCGGTTGTTTCCGGGAAATCAAAAGAGGGCATCATTGAGGAGTTTTACCGTCAGATTGTTAGGAATTACACTGAGTGGGGAATATGCCTACCGTCAGAGCTCGAATGTGAGAGCTCTTTAAACAGTAACTACCGTGATACCCTATTGCGCCCAGGAGCGATGTTTGATAACGTTAGAATTGAAGCCAATAACGCCCGAGGTAAGTACATCGAGCGTATGTTTGGAAAAGTACGTTACGATTTAGAGAAAGTTAACGCCGGTTGGATTGCAAGACCGACCGCCGGTTCCGAAGCTAATCAAGCGAGCTCCACGCCAACCAAGATTATACCATACGACCAGTTGATTAACGACCGTATGCACGACTTGGAGCGTTGGAATAACATGCCGCATCCGTCAGAGCCAACAATGACTCGTTTTGAATACTTCATTTCAAAACAACACCCGGATTTAAAGCCGACCAATTGGGAGTCAATACTGCCTTACATCGGTTACAAAACCGAAACCTCTTGCCAAGTGGGTTATGTTACTTTACAGAACCAAAAAAGAGCGATTGCCGAAAATGGCAAAATACTAACCGGCGAGGCACTCATCCAAAAAATGAAAATCATCGAGGGAAAAGAGCTCGACGTGTACTGGTTAGACGACAATAACGGTAACGTGCTCAAATCCCTTGTGTATTTACGTGGCACTTCAAAGCTCGTGTGCGAAATAATGGAAATGCCACGTTACAACCGAGCCACGATAGAGCGCACTCCCCAAGACGAGGAGGCACGTAAACTACAAAGCTCTTACGTTGCATCAGTCGAGGCATTTGCCCGCCAACAGCTCAATAGTATCGAGAAAATCCAAATTATCAATAATACCCCAACAACGCTAAACTCAAATTTCAAATTTTCAACGCTCAAACGCTATGAAGCCCGAGAGGAGCCCGCCCAAGTTTTTGAGGATAACACCCAAGAGGAGCAATTTGAGTACGTGCCAGTAAACGATGCCGGTATGTCATGGCGAAACAAATTTCAACAATAACCAAATCAAGACAAAATGGAATTATCAGCAGAATTCAAGAACAAAGTAAGAAACGCGGCATTACAAGCCCGCGAAAATTTTGCAGGCTCAGACGATGCCTACGCAAAAACATTAGGGATTAATGGCTCTGTGTACTCCCGATTGAAAAACGGCGAAATAGAGGGCATCATTTCAGTTTCCAACTGGATTAACATGGGTCGTGTATTAGGAGTACAACGCCGTGAGAATAACTGGAAAGTAGTTGAAACAAGAGTATATCGTGAGCTATTGGATAACCTGACGTTTTGCAAGGAAAACTCCAAATCTATGATGTTTGTGGATGAGTGCGATATCGGTAAGAGCTTTTGTATCCGACACATTGTAAAAAACATGAAAAACGCTTTTTATCTCGATTGCTCACAGCACAAAACAAAAATACAGTTTACGCGAGCTCTTGCCAAAGTACTCGGTATTGATAATCGTGGTAGATACGTCGATGTAAAGGCAAATGTAAAGTATGCTTTGGTAAACTTAGACATTCCGGTAATGGTTCTTGACGAGTTTGGCGACTTGGAATACCCGGCGTTTATGGATGTAAAAGAATACTGGAACGCCACCGAGGGATTATGCGGATGGTATGTTTTAGGAGCCGAGGGATTAAAGACAAAACTCGACAACGGCTTTGAAAGAAAGAAAGTCGGTTTTGCTGAAATAATGAGCCGATTTTCAGATAAGGTAATCAGTATTGTACCAACCGAAAAGACTCAGCGAGAGAGCTTCTTTTATGAGTTGCTTACCGATGTCGCCTCGGCAAATTTGAATGATAAAAAGTTGGTTGAAAAGTTGGTGCGCCAATGTCTAAACAAAGAAAAGAAGCTCCGACACTTAGATACGTTAATCAGATTACAAGCGGCGTAATATGGCAAGAGCGATATCAACCAAAACACTCTATCAGAAAGTCTATAAAACCTATGCTTTTAGCGGAATGTGGTTAGACATTTTAGGGGAACCGGAAAAGGGCGGCATTTGGGTAATATATGGCAACGAGAAAAACGGAAAGACGCAGTTAACGTTACAGCTTTCCGACATGCTTAGTGGATATGACAAAGTTTGGTACATATCGGCTGAGGAGGGCACCGGAAAAACTTTCAAAGACAATGTACGCCGCGCCAAGATAGACCCTGAGAACAAAAACATAAAGTATCAGGACTATATCGAAATTGAGGAAATAACGCAACGGCTAAACGCCCGCCAATATCCAAAAGTAATCGTTCTCGACAACGCTACGATTTACAACGACGATTTGAAAAACGGGGTGTTGCGAAAGTTCCACCTCTTGGTAAAGGAAAAGGGTGTTACAGTCATTTTACTGGCGCACGTTGACGATAACGGTCGGGAGCCATTTACAGCCACCGCCAAGCTCGCAAAAAAGCTATGTGATATACACATACGGGTTGAGGGATTAACGGCATTTGTCGCAGGACGGTGTCCGGGTGGAATAATAACAATAGACGACCAAAAAGCAATGCTCTATCACGGGAGCGAAATAACCAAATAACAGCAAAAATGAAAACAAAAGTAATAACCCTCTTAGGAATGACACCGGCAGAATATGACGAGTTAGTATTCCAATGCTTTTGGGGATGGTGCAAAAAATACGCCACCTCAGAAAACAACGTGCAATCGCTTTTAGCGAATGCGGCAGTAAATAACTGGTTCATGCAAAAGTACGCTCAGCTCGAGCAAAACTTTATCGACATCATCGAGCATTTTCCAAAAAAACCAAGCGACATCAACTATCTATATCACAGCGAAACGGTTGAGATATACGCACAATACCCAAAGCCAATGTTAGACGCGGCAAAGGTAATAAACCCCGAATTTCAAACCATTATTAACCAAGACTTCAAAGTATATGGCAACTAACAGAAAGACCGAATTACAACAGAAAATCCACGAGCTCGAGCAATGGTTGTTACACAATCCCGAGCATCCCAACACCGTAGAGGTGCAAACCGATTTACGCCAAGCAAACGAGGACTTAATAAACCTTGACGACGATGAGTAAAGAGCCGCACTACCACTTAGAATATGCAGTCGAAAGGCTCAAACTATTAGACAATGTGATTTCTTTTTTATATGAGGAAATACCGGTAACGATTGACGGTAACACCGTAATGCGAAAGCGAACCATACTGACCGACGGCGAGAAAATTTGCGTTAATCAGGAACGGGCAAGCCTCCGGGAGTACCGGGATTACCTTTTCGGAAAAATGGAGTTTAAATACGTCCGGTTTTCCAACGTAAGCCCCGAGGTTGAAAAGAAAATACAACAATGCCTGACCATCATTCAAAACACCGGTTGGCAAAAGAAAATAAATGAGATAGACATTAACCCATAAAACCAAAAGCATGGATACAACCACAAAATTAGCCAACCGGGCAGAGGTAAAATTTCAGGATTTGAAAATGGTGGTTTTCATTGTAGAAAACACTTTGCACGTTACCATTTTCCCGCCAAGAAAATCAACCACAGATTACACGAGAAACGGCGCATTGAAACTGGCTTTGCAAACGATGTTTGGAACGCATTTCCAACGCCCAGTTAAAGAATACTCTGTTAGACAAATCAAATTACCAACCAATACCAAAGAGCAAATTTATATCGCAATTATCAAATAAAAAGACCATGGAAAAATTAAAAATCACACACACCGGAAAGGACGCATTTTGGACGGATGAAACCGGAACCGCCATTCCTTACAACAGAATTAACAAAGTAGAGCGTTTGCACGAAAGACACGCCGATTACATCCACAAGCATGCTCTTAAAATCAACAGAGAGCTTGCAGCATTTAAACTCAAAATTCAGGAGCTATGTACCGAGGCATTTGAGGCATTTATGGCTTCAAAAGACGTGCAAAAAGAGAGTAAGGGTAATTACACTTGGTTCAACTTTAACCGCACCATCAAAATCGAGGTTAATGTGTCCGAGCCTATCAAGTTTGACGACCTGACCATCCAAGCCGCCAAAGAGAAGCTCGACCAGTTTCTTAAGGATAACATTACCAGTAAAAACGAGTTTGTCAAAGACTTGGTAATGGATGCCTTTGAAACCCAACGCAACAACCAACTCGATGTTAAAAAGGTGGTTGGTCTTACCCGACACAAACAGCGCATCAATGACCCGCTATTTACTGAGGCAATCGATATGATTACCGCTGCCATCCGTCGACCGGCATCAAAAACCTATTTCCGCATTTGGGAAAAGGACGCAACCGGAAAGTATGTCAATATCGACTTGAATTTGTCAAGTATATGAGCGTCGAGATAAAAACCATAGACAGCGAGAATGTCGAAGTAAACGGCAAGCTCGTGTACAAAGACCATAACGAGAATTGGGTCGCTAAGGTAGAATTGACAACACAGGAGGCAAGTGCTTTTAATAATCACTTGCAAGCCTTGAAAAGACAGCCCAAAGGCTAACGATAGGTTAAGTTGATTTGGGATTCCCGGTGTACGAATAGAGGAGTTACACAATAATTGGGGCATTGTGGGCGGTTCAAACCCGCGCCGGGAGCTAACACTAAAAATCAGGATTATGTCACAAAAACAAAATAACGAGTTTGTTCAAAAAATCGAAAGCATCAATGCTCAGTTGAACGCATTAAGTTCAATGATTGCTGAGGAGGAGGATAATGATAAAATCACTTGGGGTTATATCAAAGACAAGTTTCAAATAACGAAAGTCATAGCCAAGCATGTAGGAGGACAAATCAAAGAGCTAAGTAAAACAAAGTAATAACTATTACGGAAATCCGTAATAATTGAAAATATTACCAAAATCAGTAATAACCTAAAACAACAGCAAAATGTACACATTCATTGATTTACAAGACAAAGGTCAAGACTTCCTAACTATGATTACAGACGAGGACGGTACCGTAATTGAAACAAGACCGTTTCAAACATCAGTTTGGGCAGGAGCGTTTATTCCAATAAATGACAAAAAAATGATGAAGCCCGGACAGCCTTTACCAATTCACAAACCTCCACACATCAAATTTGGATTTTTAAAGCACAACATTGAAAAGGTTTATACATCAGAGAAATTATGACAACGCCAAATACCCAAAAGAAAAAGCCGGTTGCCTATGCAGGCACCGGCTCGGCGATAGAGAATTACTTTTCGCCGGAACCGGTTGGCAATGACAACGGGTACACCCAAAAGGAGTGGGAGTCTTTCGACCACACAAACGGAAAGCACAAGTACATCTTGTCGCTATTGTACCAACTCGGTTGGACAAAGGAAGTTAAAGGTAAAAAGGTTCCAAACATGGAGTCTTTCGCTCACTGGCTCAAAACCAAATCACCGGTTAATAAGCCATTAACAAAAATGATTGATACAAAACCACACAGAGAAACCTCCAAAGTGGTTTATGCTTTCGAGAAAACCGTAAAACACTTTTTTAGCTGATATGAGCGACTTTTCTATACAAGAGGTATGCAAACACCCGGAGCGTATTACCCGCGTGTTAGAAACAACGGCAACGTGTGAAACCACCGTTGAGGAGTGCGCCCATTGCGGCAAACAATTAACCAACCCAAAAACACAGTGCTAAATGACTATCAAATTTGAAACAACACCCGATGCTATTTCAGCAGTTAACGAAATGCTCAACGATATCATAAAAGCCCCGGCTTTAAACATCGATTCTAAAGTGGCTAAATCAGTCGCTTATGATATTTCGGATAAATTCTCATCGCGTCAAAAAGCTATCAACAAAAAAGCTGACCTATTCCAAGCCAAAAAGAAGTACGGCATAACGCTGAAATTTCACGAGGCTTATGCGCTTCAACAGATATTACTTCACGCCATCAATGATGTTGATAATGATATGACCAAAAACGAGCTCAATAAAGTAAAAGATACCATAAACCAAAAGATGTCATAATGAAAAAAACAATTTACATAGCCGGAAAAGTAACCGGAGTACCCCAAGTCGATAGAGAGGATAAATTCCAAAGAGCCGAGGATATACTCACGGCTTACGGTTGGGAAACTGTAAACCCAACCAAGTTAGTTACGAACCCCTACGAGGATTGGGCAACGGCTATGGAAATTTGTTTGAGCTCATTAAAGAAATGCTCCGCTATTTATATGCTACCGTGCTCGGTTGACTCGCCCGGAGCTCAGCTTGAGTTACAAAAGGCGATTGAGTGGAACCTTGACATTTATAGCGACTACAAAGAATTAGACTCCCCAACAAACAAACTATGACATTAGCACGCACATACACCGTTAAAATGCAAAGTGGCGACATTTGGCAGTTTAAATACAATTTAAACGGCGTTTTGGTATTCTTTCACGTTATGGAGGGCGACCTATCGCCAAAGCAAGAGGACTTTCTTTACTTGCAGGGTAAATTCCCTTGGAGGGAATCGCATATCAAAGAATGGGGCAAGCTCTACAAAACCGCAACGGTCGAAGTGGGCGAGCCTGATTTGAGCTTTGAGTGCTTTTGGAAAATGTACCCACCAAACCCGCTATCAAAAAAGAAAATCGCTAAAGAACGTTGGGAAAAACTCCGGGAGCCCGACCGCATCAAAATACTACTCAAAATACCGGAATTTATCAAACTCAAAAATCAACAGCGCACCGCTTTCCCTTATGCGGAGGTTTTCATTAACCAAAGGTGGTGGGATAATTAACAAGCTATGGAAATCAATAAACACATCGTTTCAGAGCTCGAAAGCATCGCTAAAAAAGTGTATTCCGGCGATCCAAAATCATGCCGCCGTTTGCGTCCGAATGTCGATGCCAGAATTGCCATTTTTACCATACTTCAAAAACAACACACACATACTGCTATTGGCAAGTTTTACGGCGTTGATACGAGTACGGTTTCCAATTTGCTCAAGCGACACAATAGTTATTTTAAAACCAATATTTCATACCGCACAAAATACGAGCTTTTTCAATCAGTTTTAAACACCGATGAAATCAAAAAGAAACTGGCAGTTATAGCCATCAAAACAGAGGTCAACCGGTTAAACCTTGAGTTGTATTCCGTTGGCTTTTCCACCGCCGAGGTTTTGGAGTTTTGGCGGGATAATATCATTAAAACAACAGTAAAAAAATGAAAAAGCAATATCAAGTATCTGAGCCTTTTTTAGAGAAAATTGCCAAAATGACAAATTTTGACAAGCTAACATCCGGCAAGCTCCCGGAAACCTTTAATCACGATAATAAATGCTTTATTCCGGTTGGTTCTTGTAGCTCCGGTGCATTGGGTTATATCTCGGTAAGCGTTCATGAGGTTATCCCAATTGAAAAATACACCGGAAATGTTAAGCCTTTGCCGTGTTGGGAGCATCATCGCGAGGTTGAACAAAACAAACGACAAAGAGGCTATCACGCTCAACTCCTAAAGCAAGGCAATAACAAGTACGTTATGATTGACCCAATGATTGACTTTGTACCGATAAAACAAGCTGAACAACTATCAATATTTAAATAAAAAACAATGTACACAAAAAGCCACCTCACAAAACTTTGGCAAAACCTCCTAAAGAAAGTTGCCACCGATGACTATTACAAAGTCGATTTAACCAATAGGGTTAATTACTACACTTGCGGAAACGACCACGTTACCAAGACCAAAGACATAGACGCGGGCGTTACCCCGATGTTTATTCCTTGCCCTGTTTGTAATGCCAATTCTGTTAGCGGAATGTATGGCGTTGACAAATTCCCGGAAATGGAACCAAGCCACGAATGGTTCCGCCCAACGTTGGAGCAAATCCTCAAACATCGCAAATCGCCGAACCTATTAAACCACTTCCTGCAAGGCGGCTTAGACTATCGTAAAATAACCACTAAACTCGAGAAAGTATCATGACGACCAAGCAAGTTTTAAATATGAAATTTTGGTCAGGCTTTTGGTGCGGCATGGTTGCCGCATCATTGGCTTGCCTTATTGGGATAGCATTAATTCAAGCCAGTACGAAATGATTGACCAGTTAAATACTCATCTTACCGACGTAGAAATAAAGCGTCTTTTAAAATTAGAGGCAACAGCTATCAAATTCATTTTAACGCTTAGAGGCGCAACAGACAAACCTCTTTTTGCCGGCAATAGCTCCGGTAAAGATAGCGGCATAGTAGATTATCTTTTGCAAAAGTCCGGTATTGAGTATTTCAGCTATCATACAAACACAACCATTGACCCTATTGGCTCTATAAAATTTCTAAAAGAAAATTACCCTCATACAGAAATTTTGCAACCAAACGAGAGCTTTTTACAGCTAATAGAACGAAAAGGATTTCCAACCCGATTAAACCGTTATTGTTGTGAATATTTGAAAGAGTATGCAAGCATTGGTAAAATAGTTTTTGAGGGTGTTCGCTCTGAGGAAAGCAGTAAACGTAAAGACCGGGATTATATTCAATGTGATAACCGGTCATGGCAACAGGGAGCTCAACATGTTTACCCTATTTATGATTGGACTGAGGCTGATGTTTGGAATTATATATCTTTTAGGAAAATACCAACTAACCCAAATTACGCAAAGGGTCTTCTACGAATAGGTTGTGTCGCATGCCCATTAGTGAAAAAGAAAACTCGACAAAAAGAGGGGATATTGTTTCCAAAAATGATGGAAAATTATAAACGCGCAATTGGCAGAGGTATGGCTAAAAATCCCCAATGGAAATTAACCGTAGCATCACAAGGAAGCTCTGAATTAGCTTTTGAGTGGTGGATGTCAGGTTTAACAATGAATGAGTTTTTTTTAACAAAAGGTTGGAAAATCATAGGTAGTAAAAAGACCGGGTATCAAATCGAATTTATCAATAACGTACAAACAGAGCTTGACTTACAATAATTAATTAAAAATTCTTACTTTCGTATAACATTAAAAAACAACAGCATGAAATCAAACATCTTTAAAATCTTCACGGTATTTACATTCGGTATTATCTTTTTAGCGTGGAGCTGTGTCTTTACCGATACAGAGGAGCCAAAGACCGCCGCCGACATCCAAAAGGAAAAACAAGAGAGCGCGGCATCCGCCCGAGAAAAGCAAATCGACCTTGCGCTTACCCAACTCAAGGAAATGATTAAAAAGCAAATGAAAGACCCGTCGAGCTTTGAAATGCTTGCCCGGACTTATGATAAGAAAGACACCGGCGACAGCGTGAAGCTCGTCATTAAGTACACCGGTAAAAACTCTTTCGGAGCCAATGTAACCAATGTAACTTTTGGCACCGCCGACCTCAAGAATAATACCGTTATCATAACAGAAACCCGCCAAGAATAGCGGGTTTTTTTATTTCAAATAAATTTATAATTTTGTCGTATGGCTATGACAAGAAAAGAGCGTTTTACTAAAAGAAATCAAGCTGTTAGAAAAGAGTTTGACGAGATATCGCGCAAGAACCCAAAATGGCGTTTAGATGCCATTGTTGACGAGGTAGCCGCTAAGTTTTTCCTTGCATCCCGAACCGTTGAAGCCATCATACGCGGCGAGGATATTTACAAAGACGCTTAAAAAAACCGCAGTTAATCAAAAATTATATATCTTTGCAATGTCGGTTCTACGGAACTGGCACCAACGTAGCCTCCTTTTGGGAGGCTTTCGTCTTTTAATACACTTGCTCCAACGTGCCGTCCTTTCTCAAAATCCAAACCTCGTCAATCGTTTGCCCCTCCACTTTTATACGGTAGTTTATCACTTTCAAAATGTGGTTGACTGTTGAGCCGTCATCCGTCAATACAATGCGGCTCGACTGTTTTAAACCGCGTTTAAACATCCTTGAAAGCGTGTTTTTTCCAAGCGACTCATATCCCTCGAGCTCGTAAAATAATCCATCCACAGCAAAGTCCGGGCACTTGCCATCGTAAGGCGTTCCAACGAGCTTGCTAAACACTTCTTTGTACATTGGCGAGTTAACCCCAACGGTCGGCATTATCTCGGCTGTTTTGCCCAATTTGGCAAAATGGTTACAGCAGTTGAGAACGGCGGCATAGTCGCTCGATGTTTTGTCAACCAAATTGGAGGCAATCACTTTACCACCATTTCTATACTGTTTAAGCGTTGTTTTGGTAACGATTAAATTGTCGAGTTGCTTTTGAGCGTACTCTTTTGCCTCTTTCGCCTCTGCCTTGCTCAGTCCGTCAGCGTATGGAATATCCTTGAAAATCTTACCGGTAATGGCGGCATTGTTGTTAAAACCCTCTTTGCCCTCAGCGTTTGGAATTTCAATACTTGGGTCTTCATCACTTTGCACTACATTACACCGGCATCCCCAATCATTAGGCGGATAATGCTCTTTCCAAAACGGGTGGGTAATTGGCAAAATAAGTCCGTGCCATTGCTTATGCTTTTCCCGGACACGACCGTCGCCAACGGTCAGGTACTTGAGGTTGGGATACAAGTCTTTTTCACGCACAAACCCCTCCCATTTTTCTGCCATGTTAGCGGTGGCAACCGTTTGGTCGTATTCCGATTTTAACCAACGTTGGTTATACTCAGCCGTGAGCTCTTTGGCTTTCTCTTTGAATTTCGCCCAGGGCACAACGGAGCCGTTTTCGGTCAGCATGCTTTCGAGCTGTTTGCGGAAGCTCGTTTCTTTAAAGGCGGAAAACTCGGCAATGTTATACTTCAGGGAAAGTGCCAAATTCGGGTCGTAAATTTCAGCCTTTGGGCTGTAACCAATGTCGATACCGTCTGATAGGTTGGTATAGTAATAACTCCAAAGCCGTTGCCGGTTGGTTGCTGATATTTCCCGGTTGTCGAATAAATCCCGGAGGTATCTTTCAATAAGCCCGCTTAGACCGTCCTCTTTGCTTAGTTTAATAGTCTTGTGGTTACTATCACAACAATGGGTACGATAATGAAGCCTAAGCAGGCTTAGAGCTTTTTTCCCTTGTCTTTTTTTGGTTCGCTGCTACCAGTGGGCATGCTTTCAATTTCAACGCCGTAGGTTTGCTCCAAATAGTCTTTTTTCAAAACGTAACCGGCACCCATCAAAACACCGTCAACGGTAATTTGCTCTTTCGGGTCTTTGGTTTTTTCGATAATGATTTTGGCATTTTCCGGGATGTTATACCCGAGCTTGCGCATAGCCGGAACCAACTTTTTATTAAGGAAAGAAAGCATTTTCTTTTTATCCGATTTGATAACCTCGGCGAGCGTATTTTCGTGTACGTTACCTTGCGCTTTGCTTGCGCCGTTTTCGGTGGTCATCGTTTGGTGTAATACCAATTTCGAGAGCTCTTTGTCAAGAGCCTGTATTTTTTGGTAGAATACATTAAAACTGTCGGTTTTGCTGTTTTCCTTTATTTCCACTTCGGTACCAATCGGGAAAACGCCATAAGGAGCGGAGCCCATTTCCTCGAGCCAACCGGCAACTTCATTTTTGACAGTTTCACTTTGCGACGCGATTTTTGCAATTCGGATAGGAATACCAAACAACTCCTCAAACTCATCCCAAGAGCCCCAAGAGTGGCGTTTTAAAATGGTGTAAGGCGCGGCTTTTTCCAATAGCCCTACAACGCTGTAAAAACGTGCCGGTAAAAGGATATCGTCAATAGCTGAGTAATCAATCCCCGAGGTGGCATTATAGTCATACAATAGCACTTTCTTTTCCGGGCAAATGAGCCCGCCATCAATCAGCTCTATTTCGTTGATTTGACCTTTTACCCAATCTTTAACCCAAAGTAAACGCTCTCCCCAATAAGTTGACTCGTGAGCCTTTTCGATTAAGTAATCGAACCAAGGTTGGTCTTCAATAAGTAACGTTAGATTGTCGTCTTTGATTTTGTCAACCGAAAAGATAAACGAGCTGTTGGTGGTGCGCAAGGTGCGGTCTTCGGTAATTCCGGTAAGGTGCCCATCGAGCATGATATCCAAGTAAAGCTCCTGCATAAGATAATTTCGAGGTATTTCTGCATTATACTTGGCATAGCGAGCCGCTTGCCAATCGTTGAGCTCTTTGCGCCATAACCTCCTTTGGCGACGGATAACGTCAACCATTAGGTTAGTGATTTTGGTTATATCTTTTGCATCGCCCGCTGAAAGTTGGACTTTCTTATTAAGCGTGTTACCGGTTATGTTTACTTCTGATTTGGTTGGATTCATTACTTGAATATTTTATCGAGTTCCTTTGTTAACTTGTTTGCAATTTGTGTGTTTAGGTACTTTGATTTTCCCATGAATTGACGTTTTGGCATTCCGTCCTCGCCCTCATTATGTCGCCCGGCATACTTCTTATCCGTGTAAAACTTAACTTCTTTTACAGACTTCAAAACCCGGCTTTTTATCGAGTTTCTCAACTTATTGCCTCCGGTGGCTTGCCCGGTCAAAATAGCCCGGTCTTTGATGCTTGAGCCGTATTTGTTTAAAGCTCCACGTTTGCCCCGGCGGTTGGTTCGGTAACGTGTAATGTCGCGCCCTTGTTTATCCTCAGTCTGCCGCTCCTGCCAATGGTCGAAAGTGCTATCGGTAAAGCCTTGGTCTTGAAAGTTTTTTTGTATAAAGTTCTTTCCCTCAACTTCAATAATTGTCAGAGCCTTATCCGGTATTTCTTTGGCGGCTCTCAAGAGCATTTTTTCTAAATCCCCTAAGTCTGCCATTACATTCGGTTTGGATAGTTTTTACCGCTCCCGGACTTGATAAATGTCGCCGGACTATCAGGAATGCCATCGCCATCCGTATCGACAGTCCTAACTGGTAGTGGCGGTTTGATTTTGCCCTCCGACACCTTTTCGAGCCAGGTCATCGCCTCGTCATAATCCTCTTTTACGGACTCATTCATTACTTTGCTACGGCGTTTGTAAATCCCGTGAATTACGAGAGCTTTCAAGTGCTTTACAATTGTTAAGCTCCGGTTACTCCCGGTCGCCGCGAAAATTTCCTCAGTGTCAAAATACTGATGCAAATAGGTTGACATGATATCGATTTGCTCGAGTATGATAGTATGGACAATCTCGTCATCGCTACCGGTAATTAAATCGATTATTTGTGCCGTTGAAACGGTCTTTAATTCGCCTTTTCCTAAAAACATAGCTCTTAATTTTGTGTGTGTACCAGTTTCTTTTTGGTGTATTTGTATTCCAATCGACGGTATAGGATAACATCAAACTTGACTCTAAAGCTCATCATCTCGTCGAGCTCGTCGCCGGGTTCATCCTCCGTTTGTTCGAGAGGTCGGAAATAATCGCCTTGTAAACCTTGCAGGCTTTCAACTATGCAATCAATCAAATCAATTTCAGTCAACCCGCCGTCTGCATCGGTGGTTTTGCTGTGTTGTTCCATCCACCCGTCTTTACAAAAAAGAGTAATTTCAACCGATCCTTTACCCTCTTGTTTTTTCTCGACCATCGCCTCCCACTTTATCGGATTAATTTTGATAAGCGTCGCGGTAAAGTATGACGGTAAGTCCTCCTTTGGTTTATTGAATTGCTTGCGGTCAAAATCCACGTATTCAATTCCGGGGATGGCATCTAAAGCCGCCCTTACTTTTTCAAATAGTTCCTTTCGTGGTGTCATACTCTACGCTTTTTGTTTCGTTTCCCGATAACCGGTTTTTGGTTGCTTTCCTCTTTTTGTGAGTAACCGAAAAGCAAACGCCCACGGCGCACGCACACCTCCAAAACGTCGAGGATATCATCCGGGGCTTTTCCGCCTTTCTCAAAAGCCAAAATGTGCTCGAGAGCTTTTTCCATATCCGGGGTTCCTTTTAGCTTTTCGTCAAATGTTATGAGCCCACGTTGAAAAGCACTTGTAAGGGTTGCATCTATTCTGTCGTGTTTATCCCCGGCGGCATGGTCAGGGAACGGAATGTCAACCGCGTTATTTTCTTCACAAGCGATTAACCAATCCGGCTCGTAAACCACTTTTTGAGCGGCTGTGGCATCGTAATAGGATATAATCGACATTCCTCTTGTGTTGTACTTTTTTTGCCATTCGTAGTGCATATTCATTGCCGTTGGTCTTACACATTGCCGGTTGAATATCTCGAGCACGTGAGCTCGTCCTTTGTCAATGGAAACAATCGCCCCGGCTTTAAAATCCCCGTCGGCTGAATAGGACAAATCCCAATGCGAAATAAGCCCGTTGTGGATTTGGTTACCGTGGGTCTTTTTGTAAATAATCCACTCCTCTTTGATACGCTTACCCTCCTCAATCGGGTTGTTAAAATCCTCTCGTTGACTGGTATGGTAATCAGTATCGTTTACAATGTCAATGCACTCTTGTTTGCTGTAACGCTCTTTCCAAGTTGGGTTAAAGTCCTTGTCGCATAAATTCACGGTCATTATTTCCAAGTTTGGCGACTTCTTATTCTTACCCGCCCAACCGTCAACAATGCCATTTTTAACGATGTAGTTGTTTGCCATGATTTGACGGAACCGTCCTTTTTGCCCGGCTTTACCTAAATCGCCGGTTAGCTTTTGAACGTTCTCTTTTGTGAGCTCGATGTTTTTGGCTTGCTTTCTATCCTCCAAGTCATCCATTGAAACAAAGTCAGGACGGTTGGCTCCGTTACGCAATCCCCTGAATGGTTGATTTAATCCCAACGCCATAAAGAAAGTACGGTCTTTGGTTTCAAACTGACCATCTGCCCAGGAGCCGTATTGCATTTGCATACCGAAGTCTTTAATTATCCTTTCGTTGCTCTCGAGGTGTAGTTGTGTATCGGCTAACAGTAAGTTGGAGTGGTCTTGTGTCTTACCGATGATGAGGGCAAAATTAAGCTCGTGGTTTTGCTTTAGGTGGATAACATTTCCAACGTTGGTATGTATTGACTTAGCCGCGCCCCGGAACCATCGCCTTTGTTGTTTTATTAGTGGGTTTTCAAATACTTTTACATAACTATCCAAGTGGAATTTGGCACAAGGCGCATCTGCCAAAGCCAATGCAGAATTAACCCCAAAGTAATACTCGAAAAACTTGAGATAGTTTTCCGGCTTCAATAGCATTTTTATACGCTCCTCTTGTTGCTCTGACGTTTCTTTGTAGAGCGATTGGGCGGATAATGCCTGTATTGTTTTTGATTTGGCTCTAAACTCCTCGAGAGCTCTTTTAAAATCGGTAGCCGTCATAATAGTGTAAAAATGTACTCCTCTTGTTCGGTTCTGATATCCTTTATCAATTCGAGGAAATTATCCCTTTTTTCGCCTTTCATTTTAGCGGCTTTGTCAATGCAATAGTCAATAAACTGGTCAAACGATTCCATACTGTAAACCGCCTTTTTCTTATTGTCATCCATGCGCTCCCATGCCGATGCCAATTTGGAAATGTCGTCGGGTTTGTATGGCATTTCCTTTCCCTGTTTGATAGCGGCAACGTTTTTCAAAATCATGGCTTTAATCTCTGCCGGGGATATGTTGTGGAGTTGCTTTTGCTCCTCCCAATTGTGGTCTTTTGCCCACGCCTTTAATGTGGCAACCCCGACCTTGATATTTTCCATTTGTGAAATGGACTGAAACGAATAGCCCCGGATGAAAAGCCCCAAAGCATCCCTTTGTTTTTTGTCGCGTTCAGCGTTATTCATACGCCCCGGTTTAGCATCGAGAGCTCCGTTTTTATTGTCTGTATTCGCCATCTATTGTGATTTTGCCGTTTTCCTCAAATTTTACATTTCTAACGTTCATGCCATCGTACTGCAAATTTTTCTTAATCTCAATCAAAACACCCATAGGATTGTCGTCGGAAAGCATCTGAAAGATGCCCACGCCAATCTCAGGAGTTTCTTTGTATTCCCCTTTGTTTGCCAGTATAATGTCCTCTTGGTGTTGGTTGTCAGAGTAACCAATTACGATGTCGCCGTTTTTAATAAGCAAGTCGCCATCCTCATCCGTTAGTATGTCTTTCATAAAGCAAAATTCGACTTTCATAGTTGTGTTTTAAATTTTGCTAACGGAGCTTGTACAAAATCGTTACAATGCTTGTAATCATTGGTTACAAGCTCTGCCGACTTGTTTTTTTATCCCTTTTCATTGGCTCAATTTTGCCCTATCGAATTGAAGACAAACACACATTACAAATGACCTACACCTTTATTGTCAACACCGAAAATGTAAACGAATACGGCTACCGTATTTTGACTGCCGGTATCGACTTCAAACAGTACCTTAAAAATCCGGTTGTGTTATTTATGCACGACAGATACGATAAAGAGCAACGTGGCTCCGAAGTAATTGGTAAGTGTGTGAAGTTGTGGGTTAAAGACACCCAATTATTGTGTGAGGTTGAATTTGACGAGTCAGACGATTTTGCTAAAAAAATAGCTGGTAAGGTTGAGCGCGGATTTATCCGTATGGCTTCAATGTTTGCCAATATCATCGCTTGCTCAAACGCCCCGGAGGACTTGCTACCGGGTCAGGTATATGAAACCGTTACCAAGTGTAAACTTGTCGAGATATCAATTGTTGATATCGGTGGTAACGATGACGCTTTACGACTTTCAAAAAGCGGCGACACCCTGAACCTTAAAAAACTGAGTATTAATCAAAACGAGAATATGTCAAACTTAAGAGTAATTGCACTTGCATACGGATTACCGGCAGATGCAGACGAGGCGGCAATTTTAGCAAAACACAATGAGCTGAAAAACGCCAAAGAAACTTCAGAAAGTGAAGTAATCAAGTTGAAAGGACAGTTAAAAGACATCCGAACCGCAGAAGCTACTACAATGGTTGCCGAGGCTGTACAATTGGGTCTTATTGCTGAAGCCTTAACGGCGACTCACATTGCCGCATTTGAAACCGATTTTGACGGTCAAAAAGCCATTTTGTCAAAATTGATTACTGACGCTAAAGCCGCAGGCACTCAAACCGCCGCCGGTTCCGCAGTAAAGGAAATTGTATTGGGAGGAAAAGGCAACCCTAACCCGGGAGCTGCCGAGGAAACCTTTGACTATTTGCAAAAGCACAACGTTGCCAAATTGCAAAAAATGCAAGCGGAAGACCCAACAGCATACGCAAAGTTGTTCCAAGACTATCAAAACGGTGTAAGATACACTGTAAAAGCCTAACCATTAACCATAAAAAAAGTACCATAAAATGGCTGGATTATTAAAAGAAGTATGGATTGCCGGTATTCAGGAAAACCCAATCCCAAACACAAGTTTTGTTTTAGCATCGACCGATAAATCGGAATATGTAGAAAACAACAAACTGCACTTGGCGGAAGCCGGTATCGAGCCGGGTGTCCACGAGGATTATTTTGATGGAAACGAGGACGACCTGCCGTTGGCATCCATCACGGATATTCCTAACGAGGTAGTATTGAAAACCTACTCAACGGAAAGAACCCGTCACAGAAAATTGCAGGAAGTTGAGCTTTCGTATAACAAACGTCAGTCGGTTATTGAAAGACACAAAAAAGCCCTTGCTAAAAACTTGGGAGCGAGAGCGGCTTATGCCTGGACTCCTGCCACCACGAATACCTATAACAAAGTAATTACTTTGGGTGCCGGTTCAATGATTGATGCTATTATCGACTTGGAGGCTTTCTTTGCCGACTTAGATATGTTGGAAAACCTTAACATCAACCTGAACGCTGCTGCTATGGCTAAAATCAAAAAGGAAAACAAAGTCCTTTACAAAGAGATTTTGGCTGAGGGAACGCTTTACGGCTTCAAAGTACACAGATACAGCAAAGCTCCATTCTTTACCTCTTTAGGGGTTAAAAAACCGTTTGGCTCTGTAAAAGAAGCCGGCGACCTACAAGCATGTTTTGCTTGGTGTTCTGATGAAACGTTCCGTTGTTTCGGAGATACAGAAATGTATGAAACTCTTGCATCTGCCGCTACTCAGGCTGATGAATTATCATTCGCTCAACGAGCTCTTGTTGGTAACATCCGCGCTACCACGCCTAAATACTTTGGAGCAATCTTAGTGTAACAAGATGAGTAAGCATAAAGCAAAAGCGGATAAGTTCTTTGAGGACTATCCGCAATCAAAATCGGTTTACATCACTGAGGATGGTTTCATGTTTGAAAATCCAAACTTCGCCGCACAGCATAACGCTACACTTGGCGAGGGTAAGGAGTTTGAAACCCATGTAAATCCAAACATTAAAATTGTTGATGCCGTAGAGGAAAAACCGGAACCCGGTGCCGCCGCTACACAGGGCAACCAAAAAGCTCCTGCCGCTCCGAAAGCTCCTGCCGCTCCGAAAGCACCGGCAAAGCCAAAAGCACCGGCAAAGCCAAAAGCACCGGCAAAGCCAAAAGAGCCTAAAGCTCCTGCCGCCCCGAAAGAACCGGGCAATACACAAGAATAAAAAAGGGTTAAAAAATGAGAAAGATTAAGTACATAGCCGTGCATTGCACCGCCACCGCCCAAACGGCGACACCGGAAAGCATCCAAAAATACTGGCGCGAACATTTAAAATGGACAATGCCCGGCTATCACTTTCTCGTAGAGCCCAATGGTAAGGTTAACAACCTTTTACCTATCGATAAAGTATCTAATGGTGTTGCCGGTCATAACTCTGAAATCATCAATGTATCGTACATCGGTGGCATCGATAAAGCCGGTAATCCAAAAGACACGAGAACACCAAAGCAAAAGGAGGCACTACTTTCAATCTTGACTGACTTGAAAGCAAAGTTCCCGGATGCTGTTATCCAAGGGCACCGCGATTTCCCTAACGTGAAAAAAGCGTGTCCAAGTTTCGACGCTAAAGCAGAATACAAAAACTTATGAGAAAAGAGGCACTTATACTGATTTTTTGTTTTGCCTTGAGCTGTTGTTTTTTGACTTCCTGTCGTAGTACCAAACAACGGCAGGAAACTCAAAAAATTGAGATTACAAGCGAGCAAACGACCGAGCACATCGTCAGCTATAAAGACACCACTCTTTTTGCTCCCAAAGCGGAAACGAGTTTTAAAATCCCTCTATCACAATTGGATTTTAAACCCGATTTAAACGGCAATAAAAAGCCAGTTTATTACTCTCAAAAAAACGGTCAGGCAACGGCAAAAATCAAAATTGAGCACGACACAATTTATGTAACCGGCACTTGCGATAGTTTGGCAATAGTTGCCAAAATCAAAAAGGAGTTACAAAAACAAAATTCTAACAATAGTAATAAATCAAGCTCGGACGTACTCGAGAAAAAAACCACCGGTTACACCTTTTGGGATTTGTTGGTGGCTTTCGTTTTAGGCTTTGCGGCTTGCTTTTTACTCAAATATTTTAAAGTACTATGAGTTTACCTAATGTTACTTTCAATATCTCAAATAACGGCTTAGGGCTGTTTTTGTCCGATATCCAAAAAATACCTGGGTTAGTTATTACCGGTGCCACAGTTGCCGGAGATAACATGGTAACCGTTGGTAATTCCTATCAGATTTTTTCACTCCAAGAGGCGATTAATTTGGGGATTGCGGCGACCGGAACCAACACTTTTGCGTACAAGCACATCAAAGACTTTTACGACAAAGCTAAAAAGGGAGCCGAGCTTTGGATTATGCTTGTGGCATCCAATAAAACGATGACCGAAATGGCGGATTTGGATAACGCCTATGCCAAAAAACTACTTGCCGACTCACAAGGCAAAATCAGGGTTTTGGGTATTGTGAAAAAATCCGGTAATACCGAAACAATTACCAACGGAGTTGATGCCGACGTGGACACAGCAGTTACAAAAGCACAGGCTTTGGCTGTTGATTACGCCTCGAGATATTACCCGGTTCGTATTTTGCTTTCCGGTAATAAGTTTAGCGGCACGGTTGCTGACTTGAAAGACTACACCGCCACCGATAACAATAAAGTTGCGATTTTATTGGGTAACAATGACGGCTCGAAAGAGGCATCAATCGGAATGGCTCTAGGTAGGCTTGCAAGCATCCCGACACAAAGAAAGCTAAACCGTATAAAAGACGGTGCGGTCGAGGAGTTTGCGGCATACTTTACCAACGGCGAAAAGGTGGAAACCTTGGATACTGCTTGGGATGCCATCGACGGCAAAGGATACATTTTCTTTAGAAGTTTTAGTAACCGTTCCGGGTACTATTTCACGAGCGACCGAACCCTTGCCAAATCGACCGATGACTTTAACTCATTAGCTCGCGGGCTTGTGATGGATAAAGCCGTTTTGCTTGCCTATGGTGTTTTGATTGATGAGCTGTCGGATGAAATCCAAATGACAGAAGCCGGAACCATCCACCCGGCAATTATCAAAAGTTGGCAAAACGCCATCGAAAGACAGATTACCGGATTAATGGTTGACACTAAAGAGCTGTCAGGTGTTAAAGCCGTAATCGATGAGAACCAAAACGTTTTACAAACCAATAACATCAACGTTGACTTACAACTGTTGCCGGTTGGTTATAGTGATTTCATAACTGTAAACATAGGATTTACAACAACTTTAGAATAGATGGGCACATTTTCAAGTAAGCAATACTCTTGGAACGACATTTCAGTTGCCACCGGCGGCAAAATCATCGAGGGGATTACCGAGATTGAATATACCGCTAAACAAGAGAAAAAACCGTTAGAGGGTCGCGGTAATGAGCCGCACCGCATCCTAAGAGGTAAAAAGTCGTATGAGGGTAAAATCGTCCTTTGGCAGAGTGAAGTCGAGGCGATGATTGAATCGGCACCAAACAAAGACATCTTGGCTTTGGAGTTCGATATCATTTGGTCTTTCGTACCTGAAGACGGTGGGCAAACCGTTACGGATGTATTATCCGGGTGCGAAATTACAGAGTACAAAAAAGGGTTGAAACAAGGCGATACAAACATGCTCGTAGAGTTGCCGATTTTGTTCACTAAGTTGAAACCACAACAATAAAATGAAGTTAGTTAGAGCACTCTTTTTGCTTGTTTTCGGGATGATTGCAAGCACGGCGTTGGGAAGTACAACAATGCCGGAGGCAAAACAAAAAGCAGCAATTGTAAAGGACTACCATGTCAGTACAACGGTTGCAGATGTACTTTACTTATCAGTTGAAAGCTACGACGTAGCGGTAACGGTAAGGAGCTTTGAAAGCTCGAGTAATTCGGATAATGGGTTTAACCCGGTCAAATCATTTGCAGTCCTTACCGATGTCGGGTGGCAATGCTCGAAGCAACGATTTAAACCTATTCCATACACCGAAAAGTTGCATACCAATTATCTGCCGGATAAGGCAAGAACAATGCAAAATTTAGGGGTCAGTTTATCCCGGAATCAATGCTAAAATAATAGATCATATCAAAAAGCCATTCATGCACGTGGATGGCTTTTTTTAAAACACCAAAAACAAAAAACAAAGTATCATGAACAAAGCCAACGACAAACAAATCCAAGAGTGGAAAAAACAATACGGCGACGTATATGCGTTACCAGTAGAAGACAAAATTGCCTATTTGCGAGCTCCAAAAATGCCGGACTATAAACGTGCCTTTGTGGCTATGCAGAAAAACGGCGACGTAGCATTTGGAGAGGAAATGCTTAACTCTCTATTTATCGGTGGAGATACCGAAATCAAAACCAATGACGAGTACTTTACCCCGGCGCGAAAAAGGCTGATTGACTTTTTCGAGTATGACGATGCGGAGTTCGTTACCATTGACGGAACCAACAATACGCAAATTACAATCGGAGAGCACAAATGTATCGTACGCATGATTACGCGTAACGACCTTAAAACCGCCGAAAGAAAGAACCCGTCAAATAAACCTTTTGTTACTCAAGAAAAGTTATTCGATGCGGTGGTCGTTGAGAAGTCAGACGCTTTCAACGACAGAAATAATGCGGAAATCCGATTCCCATTATACAAAGCCATCGAGGAGCTCCAAAATAAAAAGGTTGCTTGGTTGGAAAAGCTCTAAGCGAGGCGGTAATTGATACCAATGACCCCTCATCCTATGACTATGCCAAGAAAGACGAAAACGGGATATCGAGGATTAGCATTAGGAAATTAGACGCTTATCTGCAATACTATATGCACATATCAAAGCCGCACAAACTGTCAGACAGAGCGTGGGCTGAACAAATACAAGATTTACACTATATAAGAACCCAGGAGAGAAAGTCATCCGAACAAACGAGTTAATGAACGCCTACGAATTCATAGTTAAAATGCGCGATTACGCAAGCTCATCGTTACAGAAAGTAGCCCAATCGGTCGGTGTTACTAAAGGTCAAACTGATGGCTTGGATATCTCGTTAAAAAAGGTTGACGGAAGTACCAAAATGCTTTCCGGTTCAATGGGTAAATTAAAGAATATGATTGCCACCGTTTTTGCGGTGGGAGCCATTTGGTCGTTTACAAACAAAGTCATTGATGCCCGAGCTGAATACGAGAAGTTCAACGCGGTATTAACGAATACGTTTCAATCTGACGAAATAGGCGCGGCGGCTTTAAACATGCTGACCGATTTTGCCACTAAAACGCCGTTTCAGTTAAACGAGCTGACCGGTTCCTTTATCAAATTGGCAAACCGTGGCGTTGCACCAACTCGAGAGGAGTTAACCAAATTAGGGGATTTAGCCTCCTCTCAAGGTAAAGGCTTCGACCAACTTACCGAAGCGATTTTGGATGCACAAACGGGCGAGTTTGAACGTTTAAAAGAGTTCGGTATCCAAGCCTCAAAACATGGCGATAAAGTAACGTTTTCCTTTAAAGGCGTAACCAAAGAGGTCAATAACAATTCCCGTGCTATTACCGAGGCGTTGGAGTCTTACGGAGCGATGCCGGGAGTGGCAAGCTCGATGAGTGCGATATCTGAAACTCTTGGCGGTAAGATATCTAACCTCGCTGACCAATGGTGGAACTTTTTAGTAGCTGTTGGCGGTGAAAGCGGAGGTGTATTCTCTGGAGCTATTTCACTACTGAGCTCAGGACTTTCATTTTTACAAGAATCATTACCCTATATATCACAATGGTTTGTGATATTGTGGCAAACTATTGAACCTGCATTTAATGCCTTAAATAATTTCATTGGGTCTGCAATAGGATTTCACAGCCTTTCAAGTGTAATGAGTACGTTCGGCAATATTATGTTAGGAATTTTAATGGTTATAAATTTTATTGTGACTGGTGCATTGTCACCAATGGGTAAAATAGTTCTTACTGTTGCCGTCGCATGGTTTGCATGGACTAAAGCAACATGGGCTTACAATGCTGCTTTGACAGTATTTAACATGCTTATGGCTGTTAACCCAATCACATGGATAATAATTGCTATCATTTCCCTTATAGCCGTCATCGGTATGGTAATTAAATATACCTCCGGTTGGGGCGAAAGTTGGCGACACGTTGTCAACGGCGCAAAGTTCCTTTGGCAAGCCTATACCGAATATGTCAAAGCCAATTTCAACACCGTTGTACAGGCTATTATGATTGGTATCGATAAAATCAAATTGGGTTGGTATAAATTCAAGGATGCGGTCGGTATGGGCGATAGTGCCGAAAATCAAAAAATGATTGCCGATATCAATAACGATGTCGAAGCCCGTAAAAAGTCAATTGTTGACGGGTATAAGAAAATGATTGATAGCGGCAAAAAAGCCAAAGACGAGTTTAGCCAAGTCGGGATTAAGATTGACACAAAGGGAATTTCAAAGGACTTTAAAGCCTTGAAAGATAAGTTTACCGGAGCCGGTGGCACAAAAGACACCAGTACCGCCGCTTACGATGATTTCCTAAAAAACCAAGCTCCCGGAGGAGCCGGAGCCGGAACCGGTAAAGGTAAAGGCAAAGACACAACGGATGGTATTACCGGAGGCGGTTCCAAAATGACCCACATAACTATCAACATTGATAAGTTACAGGACAAAACGGAAATCCACGTGAGTAACACCGAGCAAGGATTGAATGGCTTGGGCGATAAGGTTCAAGAAATATTATTGAGAGCTGTAAACAGCGTTAACCAAATGCAAACATCGTAATGCCAACTTTTGATTTTAGAAAAGCCATAGCAAGGATAGCGTTTGACTATGTTGGAGCTCCTTTCCCGGATTGGTGGAAAAAGAACCAAAAGAAGTACAACCTACCGGACTTGAATTCAATCAATGCCGCTCAGTTGTTAGGAGCTAAATATTTCATGACGATTAAACTTGGCTATAAAGGCAAAGTTTACGAGCTCCCAAACGAGCCGCTTGTTTCGCTAAGTATTGTTAAGACTATTATCGAAACGGCAACCGTTGGCGAGGAGCGCAAAGGGGCGGTTCTTGAGTACATTACTACCGAGAATTACCAAATAGGAATACGAGGCGTTTGCTTTGATATTGAAAACCCGGAGTTATACCCGGCGGAGCAAGTGGCAATATTAAACGAGCTGTTTGATATCAACGATGCCCTCGACATAATTGACAACCCGTTCTTTGAATTGCACGGAATTAGAAAACTCGTTATCAAGGGGAAAAACGAGGAGGAAATGCAAGCCCAACAGGGTTTACAATCCTACTCTTTTACGGCACAGTCTGACCAAGACTTTTACGCCGATTTGAACGAGCTCGAAATAACACAGTCTAACTTTTTAGGTAATAGCTAATGTTTGTACTTCAGGGAAATGCTACGATAGGTAAATACAAATTTCACTCGGTTAACGATGTGGAAATTACCAAGTCCGTTGAGGAAATGGCAGACACGGCAGTTATCAAAATGCCAACCCGGTTTAAGGTGCGAGAAAACAACACGCAGTTATTTACTGAGGAGGCTATCAAGGTCGGCGACAAAGTGATTATCACATTAGGCTATAAGGAAAAATATACCGGTGTTGAGTTTGTCGGTTATGTAAAGAAAATCAGCCCTAAAATACCGCTCGAGATACATTGCGAGGATGCCATGTGGTTATTACGCCGCAACAACATTAAAAAGAGCTTTGGAGCAACGACACTAAAAGCCATTTTGACGGAAATCGTTAAAGGCACAACAGTCGAGCTCGCCGACAATATCCCATCGATAAAAATTGATAAGTGGATTATTCCAAACAAGAGCGGAGCTCAGGCGTTGGAGGATTTGAAAGCCAAGTTTGCTTTTTCCATTTTTATCAACGATGCCGGGAAATTGTATTGCGGTCTTGAGGAGGTCAACAACGTAGGTCAAAGCGTGGTTTACGACCTGAATTACAACCTCGTTGAAAACAACCTCGAGTTTAGAAGTGCTGACGACCGCCGCATCAAAATCAAGTACACGTACATCGGTAAGGATAACAAGAAAAAGAGCTATGAATTTGGCGACCCGGATGGCGAGTTAAGGACTTTCCATACTTCGGTCATTTCAGGCGAAAAAGAGTTAAAAGAGTTGGCTCAATCCCAACTCGAGAAACTGAAGTACAACGGCTTTGATGGCGATGTAACCAGTTTCCTTATTCCGTTTGCCACAAGAGGCATGAAAGCAATCATCCGGGATAAAAAACACCCTAATCGCGAGGGGAGTTATTTCATTAAAAAAGTGGTTACCACTTTTGGAATGAATGGCGCGAGAAGAAAAGTAACAATAAGCCATAGGCTATGACGAAAGAGTTAGAGGACGCATTCAGAAAGTTAAAAGAGCGCGACGTGGATACATTCCCGGCGACAGTTGTTTCGGTTGATAAAGCAGCCGGTACTTGTGTCGTTTTGTATGATGAAATGGAATTTACCGACGTGCGTCTTTCGGCTTTGATTGATGATAATGCCAAAAAGTCGTTTTTATTCCCAAAAGTCGGGAGTGATGTTTTGGTGTCGCCCATCATGGAGGACTTACACAAGCTCTACGTGGAAATGTACTCCGAGCTCGACGGTATGACGTTCAACTTTGATACCGTTACTTTCTCAGTTGACGGCTCCGGGTTATTGCTGAAAAAAGAAAACCTGACAATGAAAAACATCGTGCAGGAGCTTTTAGCCGCAATTAAGGGAATGAGCTTTCAGGTAACAACAACCGCCGGTAATGGTAACACCACCATTTTAAACAATGCCGCCGCTTTTGATGCCGTTGAAAATAAGTTTAATCAAATTTTAAAAGGCATTTAAATGAATGAAATAATCATTGCCATAGCGTCCGTTTTATCAGCCGGTGGAACTGCTTTTTTTACGTTCTTTTTTATGAAAAGTAAATACAAGCAGGAAGTTGAAAAACTTAAAGTCGAAGTATTACAAGCCAAAGAGGGTGCCGAAACCACCGCTATTGATAACGATATCAAATTGTCCGGGCATTATAAAGAAATACTCGACGATTTGAAATCGAGGTACGATGCCAGGTATAAGGAATTTGAGGAAATGATGAACCGGAAAATACAAATGTTAGAGGAGGAGCTCAAACTAAAAGACCGTAAAATCAAATTACAACAACAAGAGATTGTCGAATTAAAAAGAGAAAACCGCCTGTTAAGAGCGGACAACAAAAACAAATGATATCCGCAAAACACAACCAATCAATCTTAGATATCGCTATACAGCAAAGCGGGAGCGTTTTTGCGGCGTTTAATTGGTGCGTGGCGAATGGAATATCAATTACGGATGAAATAACGCCGGGTCAGGCTTTAAAAGAGCCAACCACAACAGAAAACAATTTTGATGCGGTCGCAACCTTTTTCAAAAATAACGACACCGTCATAGGAACAAAATATACTCCGGCACCGCCGGTAACTGAAAGTTTTGGAGGGTTTCCTCACGGGGCTTTCGCAATAGGATTTTAGCAATGGACACACGATTTAAAGAAATACAGCAAACCGTTTTAGACGCTAAAGCTCAGGCAACGGAGCTCAACGCTCTTGATGTGTTGACCGTTGAGGAGCAAACCTTGAGTAATGCCACCAGTACGAGTAAAGTTGCTAACTGGCGGCTTTGGGTTTGGATAATCTCTTTTGCTATTTGGGTACATGAAAAGTTTGTGAGTCAGAATGCCGAAAACTCCCGACCGCATACCATTCGTTGGTATCAGGAGCAAGCATATAGTTTTATAGACGGGTGCCCGTTGATTTGGGAAAACGGTCAGTTTTATTTTGACACTAATGGCTTAACTGCTGAGGAAATTGCACAACGAAAAATCATTGCACGTTGCGCCGTTTTGGAAAGTAACGACGGCGAGTTGGTTTTTAAAATTGGTAAAAATAACGCCGGTTCAATAGAGCCACTTAGCCCCGCCGAGCTCATCCGATTTACAAAATTCCTGAACGACATTAAAGACGCGGGTAACATCCTTAGAATTATCAATGAGGTGGCCGATTTATTGAAATTAACTATAACGGCTTACGTCGATGTTGAAATGATTGATTTGGATAACGGTAAACAGTTAAACGTTTCCGGGGATGTTTACCCGGTAGTTGATGCGGTTAACAGTTACTTGGAAAACTTGGAATTCAACGGGGCATTTGTCCGGGAGTTTTTACGAGGTAAAATCCAAGCTGCTGATGGTGTTAAACTGGTTACGCTTGTGGATGCGCAATGGAAATATGCGGCATTCCCATTCGATACTATTGGCGAGTGGAAAGTACCGGAGGCGGGTTATTTCAAAATTAATCCAGGAGATTTAGCGATCACTTATTTGAATTCAAATGAATTGGTATAACATAAAGTTTGATTGGCTGTTTGGCGACAGTTTACCGACGATAAAACGAGGAAAGAAAACGCTTGCGCTCTTTAAAGCGTTTGCGGCTCCATTGCAAAAAATCGCTGATGAAACTTTGTACAAAATGCAACACAATGGGCAAGTTATTTACTTGGAAAAAGTGTTGAATGAATGGTTTAGTGTTGCCGGTTATGATACGCAAGACCATGACGGAACCAAGACTGTTTTTATAAGCGATGCGCCTCCGGTTCCGCGAAATTACGTTTACCTAAACGCCGAGGATAATCCCTTGTATTTGGGTACCGTTAGTTTAGGTAACCCAATGGCTGTGAATTACAAGTTTATTGTAAACGTTCCGAGCTCTTACACTTTCGTTGAGGCGAAATTAAGAGCGGTAATTGATTACTACCGGTTAGCCGGAAAAAAATACATAATAGTTACTTACGACCTATGAAAAAATACAATTATGGCTTTACGGGAGGTTTCCCACTTGAGCAAGAAGTACTCGACAATATGCAAAATGCGTACTTAGACGCATTAAACGCATTGGTTCGATTTATGCGAATACCGGATACCGGTAGCCACATCCTTTTTGGGTGTAAACTGGTCGGAGCTGACATTCAACCCGGTGTAATGTACATTGATGGGGATTTTTGCCATTTTGCCGGTGTTACCGGAACCGGAGCCTTGACCACTAAAATAGCCAAGCAAATAACAACGACAAACCTGCCTTATCAAAACGGCTCCAATAACCCGGCTTTGATTACGATTATTGCTGTTGTTGATGCCGGTGGTGTTGAGCTTCAAAATTTCACTTCATACAGCGAGCAACTCGTTTATGACCCGAATTACAACCACACTGACAACAACCTTACTAATGCTTTATTGGCGCATTTGATGTCGATAGCTTTCGGAGCTGAAGTAAACGTTCAGGCGGATTGGAATGTTACCAATGCCTTGTCGGATGCTTTTATTAAAAACAAGCCGGTCATTTTAGAAGTCGTTAAACCGATGACTCGTTTTATAGGCGTTCCTGATGTGGAAAGCGGCTCCGGTAACCAAGTGCCTATCAACTTTGGTTCGAGTGTAGGAACCGACCAGTATAGCGTTTTAGGCTGTATTGTTTCGCAACCCGCCTCAAACTGGTATTGGGATAATAACATTATTTGGGCAACCAAAGACCACACCACTAATGGATTTACACTTTTGGTAAGAGAGGTCGGCGGCTCGCCCCAGTCAGTTTTCTTTGATTTCATACTTATAAAACGCAATTAGTCATGGTATATTACTTAGGATACGAATTAGAAACCAAGCCCTTTGTAGGCTTTATTCAGGTTGCCAAAAGTACGGCAGAATTGACGGCGTTAGGTCTTGCCACAAATCCTTTGGTTGTTACACAACTTTCATTACCAAGTTATGAATTTGGAGTTTGTACGTGGAAAATTGTCGACGGGGAGTTTGTTGAACGTGGCGAGGTGGAAATGCGAGAGCATGAGAATGCTTGGGAATTAAGAATGGCGGTTTTCACTAACACAAAGAAAATCGACGACGTAAACACAGGCTATTTTATCTATGATGGTAAAACGTTTCCAATGGATGAGGCTTCGAGGCTGTTTTACGCTTGTATTGAGAAATTAGGTTCAGACCATCACATTTTAACTACTTCAGGCGAGGACTATTTCCTTGTTAATGAAGACGACCACATCGCCAACTTTATGACGGCTTATTATTCAAAATTACTTGAACTAACCAAACACATTATACCGTAATGCCAAACTTCCCATTTTTAGATATTGAAATCAAAGAGGACACAGAGGAAAGACTCTTAGAGATTGGCGACAAACCTACTAAGAACTTCCTGTACGCTCAAGAGTTTAATAAAATGAAAACCGCAATAAATGCTTTGCGGCAATTCTGCATATTAAATCAAAATAGTATTGATTATTTAATGGCGAATAATACAAGTTTAGACCTGGGCGAGTATGACTCAGACGCTACGTTTTTAGATGCCTTTAACAATGATTGGGCAACGGAATTGATATCGCCTGTGTTTTTGAAAATAAAAGTAGGCGTTATCGATTACGTTTATGTTTTTATTGGTAATCCCGGAATGTATGGTCAGGGAGAAACTGAATTGACAGCCGCCGACGTTATTCTGCTTTGGCAGAGTACTGCTGATAATACTTTAACCCAAGTGGTTAAAAACGTCATCATGAAAGGTGGTGACTTTGACCGTGAGCTCGTGCCGGATGAAATGGGAATAACCCGTTATGATTATCCCGACGGCGGTAAGGCTATCGCGATTGTTTTTGCTGATGGCACGAGCATGGAACTTAATATGCTACCGGATGTAAGTGCTAATATCCGTGTACCGTCAACCGGAATGGGTAAAAAGACGCTTCGATATCTTGAAAAACCAATTAAAACGATTGGAACTGATTACGATATTATAAACCAAGACAAAGAGTATGTTTTGGTTTTAAACAACGAGGACTTCGTTTTTTCACTACACCGAGATACATTCGTTTCCGGGGATGAGTTGGAAATCATAAACTATAATGCTGTGAATGACCCGACTTTATCACTCGCCGACCCCGGAGTGGTTTTACCAAACCAATTACAAGTTTGGTACAATGGCGATGAGTATTCTATGGGCGACGGCATTGGCATCCCATTAGGAAAACGTGCGCTTTTGAAGTGCATTGGAGTCAACAAATTTGCTCTAAACATTTATTAAGATGGAAAAATCAGTAACAATAAATCCGTCGATTGCCGCCGTGGTAAACATAAACTCGGTAGGCTATAATGAAAAGGCACCGATTTATTTCACGGCGACCGACAATTGGGTCGGAACGTATGAATTTAAAATTTGGAACCCTGACAAAAACACTTCAAAGGATTATACCGGTACGATTTTAACGAAAGCCGATAATGTAATCACTTTGACAATTGAACCTAAAGAAAACGCAATACAGGCAGGAACCTACTACTATGAAATTATTAGCGTAGAAACCAAAAGAGTTGTTTTTAAAGGCACTTTAACCATTACAAAATAAATGGATGTAATCATCACATCGGCAGAGCCAATCAAGGCAACAATTACAAGCCCGAAACCGGATATTATTGAGGTAATCAATAATGAACCGGTAAAGGTTGTTGTTTCGTTGATTAAGGACGGAAAATCGGCTTATCAAAGTGCTGTTGATAATGGTTTTGTTGGCTCTGAGGCTGATTGGATTAACTTACTTGAAAACCCGAACATTGACGGGGGATTAATATTTTAAATAAAAAGAAATGGCAAACATCATTAAAATTAAAGGTAAAACAACAACCGGAGCTCCGGCGTTATCAGATTTACAAATCAGAGAGCTTTGTATTGTCCTCCCGGATAATGCACTTTATTATAAAAAAGACGCTGCTACAATAGTCGGTCCTTTTACAGTTGCCGGAACAAGTGGCGACATGTTAAAATCTATTTACGATACCAATAACAACGGTAATGTAGATACAGCAGATAACGCATTGCAATTAGGGGGAATTGCCGCCGATTTATATGCAACGAAAAACTATGTTGACACTTCAATAGCTGATTTAGTAAACTCAGCTCCCGGGGCACTCAACACCTTAAAAGAGTTAGCTGATGCTCTTGGCGACGACCCTAACTTCGCGGCGACAATTACAGCGGCTTTGGCTACAAAACTGGATGCAAACTCAACTATTGACGGCGGTACTTTTTAGTTATGGCAAACATTATTAAGATAAAAAGAAGCAACACCTCCGGTCATGTACCGAGCTCTTTGGTTGATGGCGAAATCGCTATCAACCAAAAGGACAAACTTTTGTTTTATCGGGATGATGCCGGAGTTATTCGTTATATCAATTTAGATAACCCGGTGCCTGACGCTGATGCAACGACTAAGGGTAAATCGAAACTTTATACCGGTATTGGTACTGCTACCGATGGCGGTATGACTCAAGCCGCTATTAAAAGTTATGCAGAGGGAAATTTTAAAAAGTATGTTTATAGAGGCGTTCAAGTCGGTCAAGTTATAGGCACTGTGTCTGAAACGGAAGTTTTAAAAATTCCTATCCCTGCCGGTACCTATTCGCAAACCGATGTCATGCGACTTGTATTTCAAATTACCAAAACGAACGGAGCTCAAACGGTTGTAAGGGTTAAATTTTCAACCGATGGTGTTTTGCCATCAGGCACTACAAACCAAATAGCAACCTATACAGCAGCGGCAACAACTTCGGCGGCATTGTTTCAAAGGGTAATTAATATCACATCAGGCTTAACTGCAATATCAATCGTTTTGGCTACGACAAGTGTGCTTAATGACCATGCTTTGTCAACTAACGGTAGTGTCGTTCCTTTCAATGCTTCGGTATTGAATTACTTGCATATATCCTATACTCAGAGTTCTGCCGCAGATACTTCACAAGTTTTTAATGTAGAATTAACAAATTAAAAGTTATGCCCAAACAAAAGATATTTACAATAATTAATAAATACACCGGTCAAGAGCTATTTGCAAAACTCGACAATGAAGTTACAGAAAATCAAATAGCCGTTGAAGAGTTGAGAACGGAGGGTATGGTAAATCCGTATTTCAATTTTGAAACTCGAACCTTTTACGATAAAGTAGAGGAATAATACCCGGAGGCGGTATAAAAAAAGCCCTCCAACATTTAAAAAACTTCTCAGGGAATTTTAAATTTAGCATCAAAGCCACCGTTGGAGGACATAAGTCTTCTGAATGGTGGCTTCGCTGTTTTATAAAATCCCTGAGAGGTGCAAATATAGTAATCAATCATCAATCAAAAAATGAAAAAATGAAAAAAACCAAGAATTTTAAAACCGCTCCTTTGCCATTTATGGGGCAAAAAAGAAACTTCCTGAATGACTTTACCAAGGCATTAGAGAATTACCCGGAAAATGCCGTTTTTGTCGATTTATTCGGCGGCTCGGGTTTATTGTCGCACACCGTCAAACAGCATTACCCCAATGCGAGGGTAATTTACAACGATTACGACAACTTCACTGGACGACTGGACAACTTACCCAAGACAAACGTTTTGTTGGCTGATTTGCGCGTTATTTTGGATTTGTACCCGAGAAACAAGAAAATTGACGACCCACAAAGAGCGGCTGTATTAGAGCGCATCAAGAAAGAAGCCGATGCCGGTTTCGTCGATTGGATTACATTGAGTAGCTCAGTTTTGTTTAGCGGCAAGTATCATTTGAATTATGCAGAGTTTGAAAAGGCGACTTTGTACAATTGCGTCCGTTTGAACGATTACGCCGCCGATGGCTACCTTGATGGTGTTGAGCGCGTGTCTGACGACTATAAAAGGATATTCCAACAATTTAAAGACAATGAGAGCGTTGTGTTTTTGGTTGACCCGCCGTATCTGTCAACGGAGTCAAAGCCCTATAAAGGTTATTGGAAACTTGCCGACTATTTAGATGTTTTGAAAGTCCTTGACGGTACGCGCTTCTTTTACTTCACATCGAATAAGTCCTCAATAATTGAGCTATGCGAGTGGATTGAAACCAGTACCGTTGGCAACCCATTCAAGGAGGCTAACCGGATGTGTGTAACTAACGCGGTCAACTACACCAGTACCTACACCGACATTATGGTATTCAAATGATAAAAGCCCTTAATCGGGCTTTTTAAATGGACTTTAAACAGAGGTTAAATAAAGTAGCTATATTTGCAGAGCGACACGAAAAAAAACTCACATTTTGATTTGATGAGGCTCACATTTCGATTTCGCGATTATACTTGCTAATGACAGCATCACCCATCTTATCTCTGAAATCAGAATTCTAGCATTCAT
>CAYPSB010000032.1:12969-37766 GCA_964413435.1 uncultured Flavobacterium sp. | reverse complement strand
ACCCTCTGTTTGTTATGAAAACACCAAACTCTATAAAGAACGAAGACGTTGTTGATATTGTCATGTTTACCCTTATGTTCTTATTTTGTATTGGGATCATAAAAGAAACCCTTCCAATTAGAGTGTTTTTTGGCTTTATTAGCGCATACTATTGCTATAAAATATACAGGAGTGCTGTAAGTTAAAACTAAAATTCCATATTGTTTTGATCTTGCTTAGCTTTTTGCGAAGGTGAATATTTGTTTATCTTTTTACCAGCATTGATGGCTGTTTTGATTCCTGATTTCACCCCATCTGGCAATTCATTGTATTTTTCTTTAACCTTGTCTATTTTTTGAATAGCATTATTAAAATATTCACCAGTAAGCACCTTCCTCCCAAAATTTGAGGTAAAAAATTTGTTTGCTCCATAATCCAAAGCAATTGGCAATAGTGCTGAGGCTATAGATAATGCAGATCCCACACCACCAAAAGCTGCCCCGGCAGTACCTGTAATAAACCCGGCTGCCTGAGCCCCAGACGCTCTGTTGATAAATCCAGTTTGACTACCTTCCATTACTTTTTGCAGTGGTTTAGTCCGTTCTCCTATGACCTTCAAATTATTTAACACATAGTACCCCTTATCATCAAATAGGTTTCGTATAGTTTGATCTCCATATCTATTATACTCTTTTGCATATCTTATTGGGGAGAACTCACCAGTTGCTAGGTCTGTAGATGATTTCAAAAGGTTGGTTAAGAACAAGCCTTGCAAATACTCCATTCCTGTGGGCCCTAGCGCTCTACGCAATGCGGGCAGGTGTGAGTATTGACCTGGTTTGACCAACTTATCAAGCAGACCTTCAAACGAACTACTATTTTTAAGGTTTGCAGCACTTTCTATAGCAGTACCAAAATAGCTATTATACTCAGATACCTTTTGAGCATGATATTTATTTAGCTGTTTAATGTGTGAACCAGCTTGTTTGTCAACTGCGGCTACCGTTTCAATCATGTCATGGGTCATTGCATCATAGAAACTCTGTGCAATACCGGCATTCGGACCGAGTATTGGGTCAGGATTACTCCCTTTTAGCGAGTCTAGTCGTTCTCTCCATGCTGTTCTTGTTGCTTGTATATTCTCAAACGTACCTCCTTTAGAAAATCTATCAGATATCTCCTTTAATTCCGCCACTATAGGGTTTCGTGCTCCGAAGTTCTTCTCAGACCGTTTTATTAAATCATTCGCTACCATACTCAACTTTTCTGTAGATGCTGGTATTTGTCCGTAGTGTTTATTAAACTCTGTAAACATGTTGTCCATCATATTTTGGTGTTCTTTTTTATTCGACTCAAAGATATTGTATATTTTCTGTCCTAATTCAGCACTATTTAAATTTGGAGCTTTTTCATCTATCGTTCTTTCCACATAATCCTTCATTTGTATTCCAACCTGCTTAACTTGTTCGGAAAGTTTTGATCCGAACAATCCCTTTGCGGCTATTGCTTCCAGCATAGGTACTGCCGAAACCCTGGATACCATAGAAGGAGTCGGCTGTATTCCTGTCTCCTGAAAAGCTTTGCTTGCTTGTTCTGCGCTTGTTTTTAGTGAGTTATCCGCTACCGACATCCCTTTAGACATTGCCTTACCCTTAGCCCTACCGGGAAGAAGCATCATGGCTGTTCCTAGCACGTTCTGTGACGCTTGTCGTATAAACCTATTAAGACCAGAACCTTCTGGGACTCCAAAAGCATTGAGCAATGTATTTACTCCATAATCGGCAGTTTCCATTCCAGCTCCAACTGCTTCTGATAGTGGTTTCTCTACGAAATCAGGCAAAAGCGGTAGTGGAGATCCTATTATATCAAGAGCTCCTCCCCAAGCCTCATTTGCAGAGTCTCCAAAGCCCTGTAGGTATTCGCTATTTATTCCTTTACCAGTAACCACACCATCTGCAAGTCCTATGGCGTTTTTTGCTATTCCATATGCCCCTGCTGTAGTGCGCCCTAGTGCATTTGTTGCATTCGCCACTACTGCAGGTATTTCTTGCGTCACCCAACTCCCAACATCCAGATTTCCCCATGATTTGTTTTGTGCATTGGTTTGCTGAGTTTTGGTTGCCCAATCTCCTACAGCGCTGCTCACGTTTTTCACAGACTGTGGGATAAGATTAAGCGTAGGATCGTTAGCGTTTGACTGCCCTTGTAGACCGCCTCCCCCAATGATGTTTGAAGATTGTTTTGTGTTATTAAACGCCTGTGCTCCTGCTTGGTTTGGAGTATCTGCAGACATATCTAATCCTTCTAGTTGGTGTCCTCTAGATAGTAATTCATTAACAACTTGCTCTGGCGAAGACCCTGCAGGTCTCCCTATAATTGCATCTTTGACTTGTTGTTTGGTAAGAAAGGCCATTATTTTAAAAGTGATGAAATATAGTCTTGAAGTGATTGTGAAGCGGCTGTGCTGGTTTTAACAGAAGCAGGAACAATATCTGCAAACCCTGATACATCGTATCCCGCCCTTGCTGCTGTTGTAAGCGTGTTGCTTATACTTTTGTTTACTAAGTCTCTTGTAGCTTGAGCTAATATTTTATTTAAGGCATCAGTACTTTTGACGTTTGGTATAGTTTGTGAATAGTTTTCAATATCGTGATCCGTCAAAACTCCAACTTCTCCGTATATACCCCTAGCAAGTTGAGGAACAATAGACTTTAACTGTGCTTTTACCTGCTGGACCTTAGTGTCGTATGGATTATTTGAGCTGACTATCCCAATAAAAGGACCATTTGTAGCGGTGCTAATAGATTGTTCTAAACTATCTAATTGCCCTTGTACATTTTGAGCTTGTGTGAGTTTTTGAAGAGATGCTGTGTCCAAAGACTTACCACCTGCGCTTGCCTTCACTATGGCTTGTGCGTCATTCCCCTTCATTGCTTCATTTTTTAGTTTGGAAAGCTCCATAGATACCGCTCCTCGTTGTTTTTCAGGTATGTCTGATAGCTTTAGTTGGCTGTATGGGTTCATCATATCCCGTGCAAGTGTTGATGCATTGCTTCCCCCGTTATTTTGTATATTCGGGCTCATCCAGTATCCTTTTACTGCTGAGTTATCCATTTTTATAGTTTTCTCTCCAAGCTTATACTTACCTCCAGATCCGTTATAGTCCACTATTGTGAAGGTTCTGTTTTTTTCATCTACACTTTTCACCACCGCAACATGCCCAGCATACTCAGACGAACTTTTTCCTTTCTCTTGTGGAGTTTTCCAATCAAGGACCACCACAGCTCCAGGAGCAGGAGCCTCCAAAGAGTTAGTGCCCTTCGTAAGAGACTGTATTTTATCAGCTAGTGAGAATAGGCCACTAGGAAGATCTGGCACGATTGCTCGGGCAAACTGCACACACTGAAATGCGCTATCGGTATTCTTTGCTGCTATACGTAGCGCATTTGCTGTCATTTCACCAAGACTTGTGACACTTCCGTCTTTTTCAGAAACATATCCTCCCATACCAATAACATCCTCAGGGGAGAGGAATTTGGCAAATGCAGGGTTGTTGGCAAGGTTACTTGTTGTAATTGAAACAGATCGTTCAAAGTCCTGTTGTTGTGTCTCACTGTCGAACTTATCTCTATTAAGTTGTAATGTTTGATCAAACTCATATTGTCCTTGAGCGAAATTTCTATCAAATTCACTACTTCGCTGATTCAATTCTCTCATTGCCATTGTTGATTTTCCTGTTGCTTGTCCATTGATATACACCTCTCCAGTTGTGTCTGACATGAATTTATCCTTTTGTTGGTCATAGTTCATTCCTTGTAGTGTTCGTACAGGATTGCCGTTCTTATCTTGTGCTACTTGCCCTCCAATATATAAGAATCCAGACATACTCGAATTGAGCTCATCACTCGCTCTTGTGTCAGCATGTTTACTCAATTCAAACGTCTTCTCCCATTGTTGTGTTTGGATTTGATCCATAATAACCTTCTGAGAGAATTGTGCCTCTTTGAGTTGCTGATCTTTCACCTGCATCACCTCACTAAACGCTTTTGATTTAGCGTCCATGACCATAGCATTATAGTCTTTCGTGATTGCGTAGATATCCATGATCTTTTTCTCCTGAGACGCAAATTTATTACTCTCTATTTGCATAATCTTTTCATTTGCTTCGTTACGAAGCTGTCTCGTCTCTTGTTGTCGTTGTACTTCTATTTGAAACGCTTGTTTTGCAAACCCGTTCATTATTTCTGTCCCTTTTGCTATATACATCTGCTGTGCATAGTCCGCATCTCTCTGTAGGCCGTTTATTTGAGCCTGTCCTGCCGCAAGGTACTTCCCAATGAGCTGTACACCCGCACTACTATTCGCCATCCCCGCCGCATCAAACTTACCCACTAGGAATCCTTGGTATCGCGCTTGATTTTCTTGTGCTACCGCTATTTGATCAGAGTATTGAGCTGCTGATTGTTGTCGTGCAAGATCGTTTTGTTTTAGTGCCATTTGTTCATCCAATCGAGCAAAATCAGTGAGCTTTGAAGCATTTTGATTGGTATCGGCTATGGCTGCGTTTTTTTCTACCTCAAACATCTTTGCATAATTATCCCACGTTTGTATTTGACGATCAGACAACGCCTTTAATTCTCCTGTTTGCGCCTGCATAAATGTAGACATTTGATCAACAAGCGATTGGTAGGAGTTTGTTTGGTTATTTAAGAACTCTCCCATATCGTTTTTGAATGATCCAATGAATGAATCGAGCTTTGTTCCAAACGTATTAGCCGCACTGCGTATTTCAGATGCATATTGCATATCGGCAATTCGCTCGCTATCACTTCTCGTATCAACTGGTGCTGAGCTTTGTTGTGGTGCACTCTGTTGAGGAGGAGTATATGGCTGATTGTTCGTCTGTGCGTTTTGAAGATTGATTGCTTCTTGTGTCCCAAGAGGGATAGGATTTCTAATATTTTCATCTTTTGCGATTGTTCCTGTGCCTGTGGTAGACAAAGACGTCCCTCCAGTACCGTTATCTCCAACATTCTGATAGCTACCAATTTTATTTGGATCTCGAACACCCTGCGCATACAGGTCGCCTATGGTGGTTTGTCCAGCTTTAGTATTAAGAACCTCTCCCGTCTGAGCTGCTGCCATTGCCGCATTTCGTTCTCGTGCTGCCTGCATTGCTGGAGTTTCACCAGCGTAAAGAGGTTGTGATGTTGTTGTTTCTGGAACCATTCCTGTTCCTCCTGGAGCAGTGTTGTGGTCTTGTGTTGGCTGTGCTGCCCCTCCCACTGTTGTTGCGATATCTGCCATGTATAGAAAAGATTATTATATAAGCTCTGTAACTACTCCTGCGTAATAAACGGCGCTTGGTGACAACGAGGCTGTCCATGTAAGAACAAGATCATTTCCACTAATCGAAGCAATTGCTGTCATACTACCACTTCCGTTGTATGTATTTGATATCGCCGCACCAGATCCGAGCGGGTAATTCCCGAAAAATTTCTGGTATCCAGAATCCACGTCGTACCAGCCATGGCTATACACGCCATACGACATACTCGAGGACATCTCCACGAACGCAATTGAGAACGATATCGCTCCACCTATAGTAACTGTCTGGTCTCCGCTTGTTGCTGCCTTATTTCCCTCAAACATAATTTTTCGTGCTCTTCTTTGAGGGCGGATACAAAACTTGGTGGAACTTAATGCAAACCCTACTTGATACGGGATAATACTCAAATTATTGGAAACTACTGATGTGATGAGTTGACCAGGGAGATTGCCTACATAATACCTTGCACCTGGCGTCAGGCCTGATGTTGTAAATATCCCACTATGCTGTACATACACGTCCGCATTTGCTGCACCCCCTACCATCACCACTCCAAACACTGAAGCTGATTCAACTGCAGAATAGCTCGTCTTATACACTTTCCCATCTGCTTGTTTCACATATACCCAGTCTCCATTAGTAAGACTTTCGCCAGCAGTCATTTTCATGGACATATCTGTGTCAGACTTAAACACACCACTTCCCGTATTGAGATAGAAATTAGCATTTTCTTGCATGTACATTTTTACTTCCCCAGTCCCTCTGTGTGTCCATGTAGTCGCCGCATTCGCTCCAGTGTTGGATCTCTGAAGAATATCTCCTCCTGATGTATACGTATCGTCTCCATGGAGTGATAACGTTGCAGAACGTGATCCCGTTGTTTCTGAACCTATTTTAATCTGTCCTGTAGCACTAGCAGACGTAGCATCAAGAATACGTGTGCTGTTTAACGATGGTACTGTTGGACCAGCATGAGCAATATCAATCATCACCTTTCCAGCTGTCGTTGTGCTTGCTGTTGGTGTAGCTCCATTTGCTCGTGTCGCCCATGCTCCACCTTGGTAATCGTAAAACACACCGTCTGCCGTTACATAACAGCTCATTCCGTTTTGTGGAGATGCTATTGCTGTATCTCTATCAGTAGTGGTTGCGTATACAGGGCATGTTGACCCATACCACTTCCCGTTAAGCCTAAAGTAGAACGTTTGCGTTCCTGTGACTAAACACACCATGCCGTTTACCGCTGACGTTATAGAAGCATCTCGTGCTGCCTCTGTTGCGAATACATGGAGTGTTAGCGTCTGAGCACCTTCTGCCGTACCATTCACCTGATCAGTAAGCAGATTGAATAGTAGATGCATATCTACAGGACCAATCTCTGCATTTGCGTTATGTGTTTTGCGATTAGCTGATACTGAGGTGAGTGATGAGCCATAAAAACCAAGACCACGTATCCCATTTGTCCATGTGGTCACCCCACCAGTACTTGAGGGTTCTCCATATACAAATTCATAGTTTTGGTTTGGACTAGTGGCGCTTCCTTTATCAATAACCCAGAGCACTGTTGTTGTTTGAGGATCACGTTGTGCACCTGAAATACGATCTTTTACAACACCAGTCCATGTTGTTGCAGTAGAAGTTATTGGTGCAGAGAGGGTTCCAAGTATGTTCGATTCAGTGTAGGTATAGTTAGCCATTGGTTAGTTGGTTACGGTATATTCATAAGTAGGATCTTCAGGAAGGAGTTCGTAGACAGCTTTGAATCTCGTCATACTCCATCCAGCATTGTCTTGATTGTTAAATAACTCAAAATACATAGCGTATCCCTCGTTACAATCCATAGGGAAACGTATGCGTGCTCTATATTTGTACATAGGGATAGTTTCTGATCCGTAAAAACCACTTCCCATATACAAATCGCCTATATAACTATCTCCTATATATCCTCCTCCGTATGTTGAAGTGACGAAATTACTGTCGTCAATGGTGTATCGATGGGCTTCCTGTCCATCCACATTAAGTGTTACGTAGATTTCTGTGTTAATAGGCTTGCTGCCTTCTATATCTAGGTAATACCACCGTGTATGTTCCCCAGACTGGAAGGTTTTACTTCTCCACAGTCTGTCATACCCAAACCCATTATCAGAGAAGCTTGTGTTGAATTTGTACACCGTAGGCTCAAATGCAGACGCAAAGAGGAGTTGTTCTCTTTTATTTGCATCACGGTACGTTGCGAATTGCCGAGCAGGTATTCCTTGATAGATCGACCAATTATCCCGACCGTATCTCCTCTTTACCACCTCGTTATATACAAACATGTAGTTGTTTGTCGTGCTTATCCCAAGAGGTGCAGAACACATGTATTTCCCTCCGAAAAATGTAGCCGCAACCTCATCTTTATATGCAAAGTTTATAGTTGATACTACATTATCAATCGTAAACGATAATGGGAGTGGTAAGTTTGCCTGCACTCCCTGTTCTAGGTTGCCGTAGTTGCGAAAACCAGACTTAGAAAGGAAATACAGATAATCATACACAGAAACCGTAGAACCCGCCGCATATGCACCACCAGAACTCGAGATAATAGGCTGTTCTTTAGGTGTAGAAATATTATATGAAGAATCATATCCAAAATTGATAGCATGTATGGAGTTTTCTTTCAAAACATTAAGCCTATCATTTGCAGGTATAAATGATGCAATATCTGTTCCGTCTCCAACGCCGAGAGATATGAAGTTTGTTGCAAGATTGCTATCTGTAGTGGAAGACTCTCCATAGAACGCACTGCTACTATGAGCTCCAGAACACCACAATCTACTATTAAACTGTCCAAAATACTTCGGGTAGATAGTACCGCTCGCAAGCGATGCTAGCGTTGTACCATCCCAATATTTCCCTGTATTTGTACCTGCTCCGTCTCCAAATACAGCGACATTATTGTGTACCACCCCACGTACCTGGCCATTATCAGCGCCAACAGTACCATATGTACCAATAGATGAAGGTGTAGTGTTCGTATTGGTGACGCTATACGCTGTACCTTTATGAAACAACAGCAAATAGTCTCCTGAATTCGTCCCGTATGTTTTGTAGTACGGCATGATTCCGCTCAAGCCACCAGAAGCACTACCTATTGTGCAAAAAGGCTCGTATCCATATCGAGTTTGTAGTTTCCCCGTTGATGTAATATCCATATTCACCATATATGGGCTATATGATGGATCTATATTTTTAGGATCGTCTAGGGTGTTTATACCCATAAACTGATCTACCTGTATGGCTTGGAGCTTTTTTGCCATGGTTATTCGTTAATAATATCAAAAATACCAGCAAGTTGTTCTGTTGTTATGTCAGAAGGGACATCATCAAGACTGATTTTGTGTAATTCAACAGAACTTTCTTCTTCAAGAAGTGCATTGAGCTCTTCTATCTTTTTCCCATGTTCAGAAATCGCTTCTTTGTATTCCTCTTCCAATTCCTTATATGCTTGTTCAAACAAAGACATATCCTTTACATCAAACTTACCATCGATCACAATAGGTTCTCCTTTCTCGTCCTTGTTCGCATGTTCTTTCCCTAATTCAATACGCTTTCTGTCATATTCAAGATAGCTATCACCTGGCTTTATGGCAGATTCGAAATCTTCAATAATTCCCTTTAATAGCCGCACGTTTTTTGCTACCGAATAGTTAAATTTCACACCATGCAGACCCTTTATAGCAGATAGATTTTGGAACAATGATACAAGTGCGCTGTTCTTCATGTTTACAATAGGATTAATGATAAGTAATATTTATATGCACATACCCCAACTGGAGGGGAGGGGTGTGTGCTTTTGTGTTAGACGAGATCTTCAAGTTGCTTTTGTAAAAGCTCTTTTTTAACCGTGATATCCTCTCGCGTAAGAGTAATACGTGTGTATTTAAAATCATGTATCTCTTTTATTTTCACAGCCTCGCCATCAATGACGTCTGTGCGGATAGTGACCTCCTCTTCACCAGTAATATTGATGTCGAGAATGCCGTTTTCTCCGTTCTTATTGATAAAATCAACGATGTCTTTTGGTGTCATAGTAGGTGTAATTAAATAATAGTAGTACGGGTAGAACCGATGGTGAAATAAAGATGTGTTCCATCATATTCAAACGCCCCGTCTTGCGTTGTGGAGAGGTTTGTCCCCGAAGTGAGTTTCAATGGAGCTACAGTGTTTGTGCCTGCACCAAGATGAACATACGCATTAGGGCTTGTTTGGAAGAACCCCCACATTCCCGTAGTACTCATCCTTGTCTTTTCAGCTCCATCAATACTCCACTTAAACGGACTTGCGCTCCCCATTGAAAATCCAACACTTGGACCAAGGTACCCAGCGTTATTTGATGAATAAATATCTATTGAATTACCACCAGTCCCCGTATTAACCGTGGTTATATAGACGGTATTGCTTGCATGCGGTGAGCTTGATCCTGAAACAATAAAATTCCCACCAGTGTCATATGGAGAAGTTCCAACATTGATATTTCCTCTTGGATTAATCCACAAAGAGTTGGAATTTCCTGAATTAGAAGCTCGTAGAGTATTATCAACATTTAGACACAGCCCAACAGATGCAGTCTGCCAATCTGTTCCAAAAGATGCTCTATATAAATGAACACCAAGCGAGCTTATGTTCGGTGTTGTAGCACAAAATGACGCCGTAATGACCTCATTGCCAGCTGTAGCACCTAGTGTCCCCCCCTCTACAACAAACCTAGTAGAAAGAGTTGTTCCTGCATATGAAGAACCACCGTCTCCAACTTGGAATGTAGATACTGGATTTAGAACATTCCCCACAAGAACCTTTCCACCTCCATAATTGAGGTATAAATCTGCCCACGCGTCTAATGCGTAGCTATGACCAGCAACAATAGCTTTATTACTCGCCCCTCCCATAACCACTACACTACCCGTTCCTCCTGTTCCTCCAAACACACCAGCAATCCATCCATTTGCGATAGATGCAGAATTATTTGCTGTTTGTCTTGATGTAAATCGCCCAGAATTAGCCCCCGTTAACTCTGAATACGCGGTATTAATACCAACACACCCAGTAACAGTCGCCATTTGCATTTGTACAGAGAATTCTGAGTCTGCAGAAGCTGTTCCCCCAGAAGTTGTTCTTCCCCATCCTACAAATGTTCCAGAAGGAGCAAAAGCAAGCGTCCCGAATTGAGATCCTGTATAGTGAAGCTTCATTCCATACGTAGATTCACCACTCTCGTGTAAAAAATATCCAGGGTTTCTTTGTGCGGTGTTTGATGTGTAGTAGTTGTTTAGAGAAACGCTACCATTCACATCTAGTGCTTCTGGACCATTAGTCGCTCCGTTAATTCTCACCTGTCCACCCGTAGTTATAGAGACTCGTGTTGCGCTTTGCCGATAATCATGAATAAAAAATATTCCGTCTGTTCCTGCTCCTAATCCAGTCCCAATCCACCAACGATTCGGTGTTGCTCCTGCATCTTTAAACTCTAATGCGGTAGAACTGAGCGTGTTTGTATTGTAAATAAGCACATTCGGAACACCGTTAGGCGTTGCATTTGTTACTGTGAGTGCTGTTGTAGGGGCTCCTCCTATACCAAGATACCCATTTGGATCAATAATTGTCGTGTTGGTAAGACCGTTCGCATAGTTGTTGGACGTCCCCATATATATATACGAACCTGCCCCTGTTAGTTTTCCATATATACCCCACTTTGGAACTCCTATGTTAATGTCTGTAGTGGCATTGAATAACCCTCCTGTATATCCGTTTGCCACATACGCATTATTAACAAGCATCCCAGCATATGCAGTAGACTGTGTGAACACCGTTTGTGTCGTTGATGAGACTGAACTGGTTATTGTGATCTGTGATTGTATTCCATTTGCTGATATTATAGCCGCATTGAGCCCTATGTATGGAGATCCACCGTTGTAATAAAAATTCATCATCCCTCCTGGATATACGAGGAATGACTCTGTGTTGGTGTTTTCAACAAACCCCATCGTTGCTTGAGTAAACGACGGAGATCCATTATATGTAGATGTAATTTTAAATGATCTATACCCAGACGTTGCCGTGTCCGCATTGGTAATCAACAAACCTCCCTGATTGGCTGTCGCTACAGATGTTTTTACGATTGCATAAGATGAAATTACCCCACTATCACCAGTATTTACTTGGAATATTCCTGAAGGGGAGGAGGAATTTACGCCAAGCGCATTTTGTATATATGCTGATCCATGAATAGATAGCGTACCACTTGATCCAAAAAACAACTGAAGGTTTGTTGCGCTCCCAAGAATAAATCGTGCGTTATAGTCTGCACTTGTGCTCTTAAAATCGATATACGGCGTACCTCCCAAAACATTCCCAAGCTCTATACCAACAGATGCAGAAGATGATTGCCCTCCAACTACAAGACTCCCAATATTCAATAATGAATCTACTTGTGTTGTTCCTGTGAATACCGAGTTAGCTACTCGTGCGAATATTCCCGTCCCAGACCCTGTATATTCTGCAGAAGACAGATGGTAGTACTGTCCTGAAGTTCCTCCTTGTAATGAAGAAAGGTTGTTGTGTGTCGATATGGTAACAATGTTTCCATTAAGTTTCTGGATAGCCTGTAAAATACTATCTGTTGCTACCACCGTGCCTGACCCTGAAACATATCCTGTTAGTGGAGCTGATGTGGCTCTTGTGTTGGTAAAATACAAATTACTCCCCTCACTCAGATTACTCGTTGTCTTAGCTCCAAATGCACTATCAAAACGTGACTGTGTGTAGTATAGGTTTGTACCCTCTGCGAGGTTGGTGGTAGTTTTTCCTGCAAACGCACTATCAAACCGTGTTTGAGTGTAATACAGGTTTGTTCCTTCAGATATGTTTGTTGTTGTTAGTACAACAGATCCCGTTAATCCATTCACAGACAATACCGAGTCTGTTGGCGTTAGTAGCTCCTGCCAATCAGACAACACTGAAGGTGTTGTTCCTTTTAATATATATGATTTGTTGAGATCTGTACGTACCGCAACATCTCCTGTTTGTGCACTGAGTGCCAACATCGCCGCCTGTGATGCTACTACAAATGTATCCGTAATAGATATTTGAGGCAGTTGCGATGATGGTATAAGTCCTGTCGAATCTAATGTTGCTATCCCATTAGCTACACCCTTCTGCAAAACAATACGGTCATCTGCACGCGTATTCGTAAAGTATAAGTTGCTTCCTTCTACTAGATCTGATGTTGTTTTCGCCCCAAACGCTGTGTTAAATCGTGCTGCTGTGTAATAAAGATTTGCCCCTTCAGGAACGACATCAGTAGTCAGTGTCGCCCATGTTTTGTCTCCTCTAAAATACTGTGTAGTTAACCCTGACGTTATTCCGTTTTCTTTATTGTTGAACATCTCCCAGTCTGCACTACCTAACGCTCCTGTTGTAGTTGCGCTTGCTGTGTCTAAACTAAGAACTCCTGCAGAAAAAGAAAGGCCATTTGCTGGTACTGCAATCTCTATGCTTGCGTGAACAGACCCAAGCTTTTGAAGAGCGGATAAAATAGTATCATCTGCTGTTATTGATCCTGATGACACTGCCCAAGAACCAAGCTTGGTGTTCACTATAGGACTAGTTGTGTTGGTTGAGTTTTGAGTAGCCATAATTACACAATGGTTATATTTCCTTGAGAACCGATAACGTGCCACTCATTTGATGCTTGATATATAAGTCTCACCGCATCAGTAGCTAGTGTGGATTCTAGGTACCCACCCGTGCCAGTTGTTGTTGTGTTTGAGTTAAAAATAATATGCTGTCCTGCATTCTGAGCCAGCTTCCACCCAGCAGCTCCTCGCCCAGCAATCTCAATTTCATCACCGATATCCGCTAATAGAGGTAGTGTAACCACCACCCGTGTCGTCGCATTGTTTGTGAAGTATCCGAACTGACTTGAAGCAGTAGTGGCAGTATCGATAGTGATCCATGTGAGTTGTGATACTTCCACGGAAGGGATGTTGTTGTAGAACGCATTACTAAACATACTTTTTCTTTCAAAGATACTTTGAAGACGTGTAAGCTCTCTTCCTTGAAGACCAGGCCTATCATTTTGATATGCATCATCAAGCATTTTCTTGGCTGATGCTTCTTTATCTGCCGCAACGTCATACATACGCGCATTCCGGAATAAGATTGCACATGCTTTCTCTGCAACACCCTCTGCCCACCAATCTCCAAGCCTCATTTCATCAGAACTATCTTCTAAATCCTCACACTCTTCAATATAGGTGAGGTACAGAGTTGTGGATACCGCAGGATAAATATGAAGATACTTCTTTTTAGTAGCTGAATCGTATTTTACAGTATAAGAGTGCGGCGCTCTTTGTTTAAATGTTTCAAAATCAACAAGACTGTATTCATTCTGTGTCCTATCAACCAATAAATTCAATCGTTGACATGCTGTAGGTTGCTCAGCAACTCCGTTCACAAACGTAATCGTGTCTTCGTGAATATACTCTACAAGATCATACATCATGGTAATTTTTTTTAGTGCCGTTCTTATCGCCTGTATGCGTATCGGCTGCGTAAAAAAACGAGATTCTGATGTTCCTAGAGAGTAATCGAGCAATATAAGCAGGTCTCCGAGTGTGGTCATGGGTTGATTGGATTATGACAGGATATACTCAGTAGGTGATAACATTATCAGTATCACCCACGAGAGTGAAATTTCAATAGGCTTTTTGTGATTTTTCTATTGCCCGTTAGTGAATATGTGCCAAGAGATGTGCCTTTTACCACAAATAGATGTGTATCACTTCCCCTATACATACGTTAACGTAGCTCTATTATCCCAAACCTGATCGTATGTACGAGAAGCCCATTTAAAGGAAAGGACGTTCCCCGATACGTCTGTTACTTGTTTCACAATAAGGAATTGTGCTTTTGATGTGTCTACAACACCTCCGCTTGTCTGTGATGTTTGTGGATTATAATAGCCTATATATTTCACCGTTGCAGAAGCAGGATCAGAAAGAAAACTATCTTTGGTATAATCGTAGGGAACGAATGCCATGTTTCTATGAAATTATGAAATACAGAAATATAAGAGGGGAAGAGTAGCTCCCTTCCCCAATGTATTCACTAGAACCCAATACCAACAACACCAAGATAATCGACAAAACCGAAGTTAATTGCCATATCAATCTGATATTCAATACAACCTGTGTCTTGAGATACTACTCGTTTTACAGAAGGCATTTTCTTCACAACACACACTAATCCTCGTGCGCCATTCTCTCCCTTTTCAGACATCAAAAGACATCCTGTTGCAGAAGAAAGAAGAGGCCAAACAATAAGATCCAAGCCAAGAGTTTGTGTAAAGTTATCGTTTCGGAATGCAGACTCTGGCTCTCCTTTTGATGTGGTAATTTGCCATGAGTTGAGCTGTTCTTCTTGTGGGACAAGAAGTCTTCGTGCTTGATAACCAGCAATATTCCCATCGTGACCTTTCTGTTTCTTAAGGTAGGTATACGCAGTATTAAGCGTATCCTTAGTAAGTGCCCCTGTTACCTTATTGTCTTGCGTAAGGCCGCTAATGCCGATAGTTTGTGCATCCCCAACAAGAGCTGTTGTTACCCCCCCTATTGTGAATGCGTATGGAGCTGTTGTTGATGTACAGTTGTCAATAAATGCAGCCGCCATAGAGTCAATCTTGTATTGGAATTGTTTTCCTTTACTCATTGCCGCCTTTTGGATTGAGCCGTAGTTGTCGAACATTGATGAAAAATCAGAGAGCTGTACGGAATCTTTGAACAATTTCATTGAGATTCCGTTGATTGCAACGTCATTGATCTCACTCTTAGAATAAGACCCACCGTCAGCAACCTCTGTTACCGCATTATTAAGAGCAAGTATTGAAAATTGCTCATCTTTTCTCTCTGGAACCATAATGTTAAATACATCTTGATAGACGGTTTTGTATGAGTCGGCTCCAGCTTGGAAACTCGCAAAAACCTTCTTGTCTACTTCAGCGAGCAAATTATTAGCAGTTGTTGCCATAGTTTACGTATAGAAAAATAATAAAAAAAACGAACTACTATGTGTTGCATGTAATAACTGCAATACATTTTCCGTTCGTTGTATTGTCGTAGCTCAACAGACGGATAAACCCGTTTGTTGTTGTTGCTTCGTCAAGAAGATAGCTTCCTGATGAAACCTTAAGCGTATATGAAGAGAGCAATTTGCTTGTTGCAAGTGACCCTGGAGTATTTGCGAAGATTTCTACAATGAGATTTTGCATCCATGAAACATTTACATTACCATCAGCAGCAGCTGTCTCGGTAGAATCTCCTGTCGCGATTCCCAGAATCACTGAAGTGGACGCCGTTCCGTCTGGAGCAGCTTTTGCATATCCCGCATTTGTCCCGTCTTTAATAACGAGATATCCTTTCTTGATACTTGCTGCAGTACCAGCTTTTACCTTAAATCCTTCAGCTGGAACGTTCGCAACATCAGTTCGTGAACCTGTAAGGTCACCAATAACTCTGATTACTTTTGCCATAATAATAAAAAAGTAGTTGAAATAAAATTTCCAACTACTGATTAATTCAATCGACTTTATTATGGAGACTACCTATCCCCTAGTGGGATATTAATGAACACAGCCCCGTCACGAGAGGAAAGATCTACCTCTTGCGATGGCGCTTTTGCTTGTATGATTGAACCACCTTGTATACTCGCTCCCGAATGTTTCACGGGAACAACAGCATTATATGCCATTGTGAATACACTATCTTTAGATATACCAGCCTGACTGAGAGCCACTGCAGTCTTCTTAAACAGATCATACTGATCGTCTTTAAGATTCCTACTTGCAGCATACTCATCAATACTAGTAAAAAACTGTTTCTCTCCCTGTTGAGCATCTCGCTCAGCAAGAGCCTGAGCTACAGTTTTGCGAACAATATCATTCACATCAATAGAGTTGTTATTTTGTGCCCCTTGTACTATTTGTTGTTCTTTTGATTTGTTGTACTGGGTCATAAACGTACGATACTCATTTTTCAGACGTTTTGATCTATCCGCCTTCTCGTGATAAAGAGGATTTTTATCAAGCCAAGCTTTTAGCTCATCCTTAGTAATCCTGCCATGTGAAAGATCGTCGAATTTATCAGTAATTGCATCAATAATAGCCAGGTGCATTGCCTCATTGGCTTTATCAATGTTGGATGTTTGAGCATCCTTACCATCATCTATCTGAACTTCACTTTCGGTGTTTACTTCCACCTCTGGTTGTTGTTCGACAGAAGCATCGACGACTTCCTCATTTGTATCGGAATCAAATTTCATTTCTGACATAATGTTTCCGTTAAATTGAACAAGGTTCTCGCCCGTTGCGTTTTGCATAGTAATTTATGTTAATGAACAATAGGACAGTAGTCCTACCTGGAGGTTTGCACAGTTACCCATGAAAATAAACGAAAATCACATCATAGAATCAAAAAAATTGCTTGACTTTTTTTTGTCTCCACTCATTTTCATGAGGCTTTCCGCCTCTTTCTTGTCCATGTCACGCAATTGATATTCGTAGGCCTTTCGTTCTGCTTCGAGCTGTAATGCAAGCACTTGCTTGTATTGATTAAGCAACTCAGCATCGCTCGCAACAACGTTGATTCTAAATTTCTCCATGTTGTCGGTAGCGAGATGTGATAGTTCTTTTTTCATGGTGTTATTTTGAGTTATCAAATGAAAGTGGCATATTCTTAACCAGGTTCCCATTTCTGTCTTTTCCGTCAAATGTGTCCTTCCCATAAATACGATCAAGATGTGCTTTTTCTTTATGGAGCCTGTTTGCTTCTTTAACCATTTCTCCATACATGGCAGGCGTACCCTCTTTTTGCACATAAGCAATATCCGCGTCTGTTGCTGATGCTGTTCTTATCCGTTGCATGACTCTATCAGATTCAGTATTTGAAACTGATTTAGTCCACCCAGAACCTTTATATGAGACTGATGGGAAAGAGAGAAATACTCGCCCTCCACTCCCGCCACATGGGCATTCTGCAATGTCTCTATCATCTACACTTTTATTTGATTCAAAGTACGCATCACATTCTTTGCATTTATAGTCATATAAGGGCATGGCTATTGAGGTAATAGATTAGAAAGGTTTTCCTGTGGTGCTTGCATCGCTTCGTTTTGTTGCTGAACAAGACCTTGTGGCTGCATTTGTTGTAATATTTGTGTTCTGTCTGGTCCTTGCGCCTGAACATTTGCCTGCTCATCTTCTCCAACTGGCATATGTGAAGCTTGTATATTTTCCATTGTGGAATCAAAGTGGTACTCCCATGCTCTGTTTGCCTTATCATCTTCTGCAAATTTTGCCCAATCTTTAGAAGACTTGAGAGAAAGTAAGAACTTGATTCTTCGAATACTATCTTCTCGTTCCTCATCCTTAGGACAATCGATGTTATGACCAAATATGATCTCTTCTTTGAGAAGAGTGAATTGATCAGTATAGTCATCCGCATCTTGTTTCATAGCCTTGCGAGTGTTTATACCAAGAGCTTCCATCATTTCCTCAACCACATACTCCACATTCACCTTCTGAGATAGTTCTGGGCGAACTTGCATTAGTTGTGAGAGTACAGGCAGAAACTGCATCCATCGTCCAATCTTCTCTACGTTATTCGCCACCTCAGACCGCTTATCCCTTACCACCGCCTTTACTTCAGTATCTACAATGCTCTGCGTCATATCGAAAAAGTCTTCCTCCCCACTTCGAGAGATGAATGTTGGCTCACCCGATTCGCTTTGTTGCACCTTGTACCCTTTAATCTTTACACGCTTTGTTCTGCCCTCTTCATCCTTCACGTTCATATACGCTCGTATCTGATCAAGCATAATTTCTGTGAGAACTCCTTCCGCCTCCACCTCGTTAATATTTTCTATAGTCTCATTGTGCACATTGAAATTTTTCTGCTGTGCAAGTACCTGTGTTGCTGTGGTATTTGGAGCATCCTCCAAATTCCTCAAATCAGTTCGACTAGTAAGTGTCATCTTGTTCTGCAAAAGATTCTGCATATTGTAGAAATTTGTAGCTGCATTACCGCTGATCACTGGCTGGATAGAATCGCCAATCTTACCAGAGAAACTTCCTCCCGCAGTCCAAACTCCTCCTGGTTGTATAACGTGCACTCTTGGATTAAATCCAAAATCCCCAGAAATTGCTAATACTGGCTGTAGTGTAAGCTTAATATTCATAAGCTCGAGATTGATAAGCGTATCTTCTGCGTATATATACGGGGCGAGAAGTTCTCCTACGCTTTTTGCGTATGGGGAATCTGGTCGAGGTTCAAACTGATACTGTATAATTGGTATTCTGCTTGTCCCTTTACTTTTTATAAGAGTGTCTTCATATATTGTAATATCGTTTGCGACAATAATATATCTCCCATCAACCTGATTCATATACTCATATACATGAACACCAACCGCCATTGATTTTTCTGTCGTTTCTTTATGACTGCTTATTTGATAATTAGTGCCAAGAACATCATTAAAAAACCCAACGGGTATGATCTCTTTTAGGTTCTTGATACCATCCCACTGCGAGAAGTATTGGATAAAGGTGTCATAATCAAAAAATCGTTTGTGTATAACGTCTCGTGCCTGCTCTAAACATGTTGCATCGTGTAATTGGTATGCATTCTCATCAATAAATATATTCCGTGGGTCGATTCTGTAGGTCGCGATATCATCAAACACTGTTATTTTCTCTGCGCCGATTTGTTTAGCATACGAATGGTACATCACTCCACGAAATCCATTCCCGTATGTAAACATGTCTTGGAGGACTTTTCGCTTTATCTTCTTCTCGTGTATGGAATCTTTAATACCATCTATATATGCCTTTAGTCCAATCGCTCCGTATTTAAATTGTCGTTTACTCGCTTCAAGATCTGCTTCTGGAGGGCCTTTCATAAACATATCCGTTAGAGAGTTTATTGTGTCCCTGAGCGTGTTTGTTCTAATTGGAGTACTGTATCGGTACGCATACATAATCCAATTGCTTGGTTCGTCAATAAGCTCCCATACAGCCTGCATGCGTTGCGTGTAGTCCGTTTTAGCAACGACCATACGATTGTAGCGTTGTTTTACAAAGAGAGAGGTGTCGTCCAACGTTCGAGCTTGCGCTTTTAGCGTTTGCCCGAATTCCATGGGTTAAGAGAATGTGAGGATGTAGTATTATTAAAAAGATCTGTAAGCTCATCGTTTAAACTCTTCATGCCTACCGTAGCACTCTGAGGTATGTAGTTCAATGGTTTTTCAACAGAGTCTATCTTTGGGGGCTCGTTGTCAGCGAAATATTCTAGTGCAGTACGGTAGTGGGAGAATTCATTGTGTATCGGCTTAGTCTTCTCACTCGTCATTTGTCTAGTCCCATCAGGATATCGTGACTGCACAATTGCTTGGATAAAATCAGTAAGATCCTGATTCACAATCAAACGTGGCAAAAGGAGATGCGTCTTTCGTATGCGTTCCTCAAGCGATGTGTTTTGTTTCTTGAGCGTAATATATATCCTATAGTTATTTGCGAGCGTATCTTTGATAGAACTCCTTGAATTTGTCGTGCGAGCATCCCCATTATACGGATCACCGTAGTGCCCTGCATACGATGCGTTCCATGATTTGTGTCGAGCAATTATCTCTCGTTCTATATCATCGTATACGAATGGCAAACCAGTTACAGGATCTCGAACCTCATCACCCAAAATAAATGATGCCATAAACTCTATAGGCTTATCTTTTACCTGATATGAATCTATGACGTACACTTTATTCTCATCAAAATCCTTCTGATACCAAACAATAACATTCATATCCCTTCCAAAGTCCCAACTAGTATACAGCGGGAGTCTTGGATTGTACGCGCAACGCTCAAATTGTGCCCGCTCTGTGAATTCAGGATATACAGCGCCCGTTACTGAGTCTTCATAAGAAATATCAAGCTCTTTCGCTATATCTAACTTTGTTCTCATATTCTTCTGCTCTTCATACCATACTTCATCTTTCTTTGGATGTAATGACCAGTGCAGACGTATACGCTTGATATCTAGATGTTGGTAATCATGGTGATTCGTCATGATCATCCCGTAGATATTGTACTTACCCTCTGGGGTATTATGTGAAATAAAACCATTTGCAAAATACTGCTTGGTGTCTGGCACTACAAAATCGAAGCATTCATTCTGTCCGTCTTGTATGTCTTTTACTTTAGCTACGGCGAGACCTAAGTCATAGTCGTTATTCTTATTATTTTCTAATATTTGTTCTAAATATTGGCGACATATTTGTGTCTTTCCTTCTACATATATACTAGAGTTTGGGGCTCCTTTAATTGTTTTAAAATCTTTTTTATTAAAATAATGTTTATAATTGTTAAAATCATTGTCTATAACAATATTTTTTCGCTTTATTCTAAACCCTATTTCCTGCTGGAATACATATGCTGCATGCCCAGACGCCCCTAAAGTATAAGATAAACTTTCAACACGTGCTTTTCCACTCGGTTTTGATATTTTTTTGCTTATCCCAGCAATAATGCCATAATTAAGCAATAATACTTGCAATGTTCTTGCAAGAGTATGGCTGGTAGTCTTATATGTGATTCGTTTTCGTTTTTGCATACCACATCCATCTCCATCAAACATACCCTGCAAAACATACGTGAGCAGTGTCTTATTAAGTTGTAGAATTTTTTTAGGAAGTGTTTTGTTTTTTGACCCATGGCCAACCTGTAACCAATCTAAAAAAGAACAAAGCAATGTTGAATTTATTATATGATGTATACCATCTCTTCTTGTTCTAAAACCAATACGTTTTAAAAAATCGATTACTTCTACATCTGGGTTAGTTATACATACACGTTTTCTGTCATAATTACCTTCGGCAATATATAGACCGACAAGATAACAGAGATCTTCTACGTTTGGCAGATTTATATTTTTTTGGTATTTATTTAATTTAAATTGGAAATCTTCAAAATTGCCTCGTGTCCCAAATATATTCTGTCCGTATTGTACATATACATAGTCACCAACCCTTAAGTCTTCCAACGCCTTCCACCCTTTTGGAGTTAGCAATTTGTGATTATGCGTTCCCTCTATAGTATACCCATATGTAGTAGTAATCTTCTTTGTTGCACTAAACCCATTGCCAAACCTCTGCTTTGCTAGGTGGAAGCCGCCCTTGCCGTATACATATTTATTTTCTGGTGAATACCCTTCTGGGCAAGCCCCAATCTCTTCTAGCCCTTCTTTTGTTAAAATTAAAGAATCTTTAGTTATACAACCACCAAAAACTCGACAATTCGTAATATCTTTTGTTTTTCTAAATGCTTTCTTATCGTCTGCCCATAATGGAAATTCATCATGAATAACAAACTTTCTTCGTCCTCCTGTACCGAAATTCACCCCAGCATCTCCTGCAATATTACATCCCAATTCTTGAGATGAGATATTCATGTACGTTGATGTGAAGTCTTGTGGTAACAACCAAATCGGCAACTTCTCACACACAAACCGTATACGCTCAAAATGACTATCCATATCTCCCTTGGTGTCTACATAGTCTTGCTTGTATGATCCATAGAGAGAACTGTAGCCGTTCAAAAATCCCCATACCTGTAATACAACTAACATCCATGACATACCCATGTCACGTGATTTCTCTATAAATACATCACCTCCTTGCTCTATACTTTGCACAAGAGAGAGCAATGTCTCATCCTGATATTCGTAGGTAATAAACGGTAATGTTGATGGTTCTACTCGTGGGTCATAGGTCCAACAAAACACATTCACAAAAAATACAATATCCTGCCTGCACTTTTCCAAAAGCAAGCATTGGAGTTTTTGATTCTCTTTTGCTTTAAGTATAACCTCTAACCTAAACCTCTTATTGGCATCAAGGTCCTTTGGATAGTGCATAGTTATTTAGAAAGTTCATTTTGTAATGCCCCATCTACTTCATCTGGTTTCATGTTCTTCACCTCATGTGGAGAAAACGAAATCTTCTCTCCTCCTGATGTGATATCATGTTCTGTCTTCTCAATGTAGCCTCGCTTCTTTCCTTTTGTTTTTAAATAAAACTTAGCAGCTTCTAGCTTTATCCTCTCATCTTGGCTACGTAATAATGAATGTATCCCCTCCTCTGCAATATCAATATTCATTTCCTGTATATCCTGTAATAGGTCAGGGCTCGTTTTGGCACGCTGTTCTATAGCTTGTCGAGTCATGGTAATACCTTGCTTCTCGTACTGTTTGGCAATAGCTCTAGACGTTCGAGCAAACAACCCAGCGTTTTCTCTGAGTATTGCCCAAAACTCCTGATTTGTTAGTTTTAATTTGCCCATTTAGTCAATTGTGGTCAACAATTAAAGTAAGTATTTTTACTTCATTTTAGATCCTAAATACCTCAGCACAATAGGCTCTATCTCCTGTTGTATATTGGAGTAGTCCTCTTCACTAAGGCAGGTGATTTTTAAAATGAATTTTTTCTTTTCCTCCACCTTGTCTTCCTTTTCGTGCTCAATCTCCAACCCCCACTCTTCCAATTTCTCCTGATCCCATTCGTTTGCGAGCATATCCCAGTCCCATTCTCCGTTGCTTACATTATCTCTGATGATGATTTCTTGTTCTTCTTCCTCTGTAAGATCCATATACACCACGGGCACTTCCTTCCACCCTAAATCCTTTGCCGCCTGGAATCGTGTGTTCCCTGCGATGATGTGTTTTGAGCCATTAGAGACAATACAAGGGCGTGCTTCAAAAAACTCCTTCCCTTTAGATGAGGAAATGCTTTGCTTGAGTTTATTGAACTGTGCATCTTTGATGATGCGTGGATTGTTTGGATTCTTCCGTAATTGACTAACAGGTACGTACTCCAATTTATAGGTGGTAATAATATCACCTATTATATAATCCTATCAGCTTGTGAATGGCAAGAGATTATCAATATAGATGCGTCTAACTGGTGGAGAGAGTAGGATTCAAACCTACACAGGGTTTCTATATGCATTAGCGTTACCCTTGAGCATTTTATGTTTACTGCATAACTCTGTGCTGATCAGTACACAATCTCTCCGCATGAAGCGTTATGGGGAGGGTGTGGAATTGCACCACACATGGGGTTTGTCCTACGGCTGTAGGGGTTGGCAGTCTTCTACTGCGTACACACGCACCGTGTCCGTCACGGATTTTAGCGCCCCTCGCCCCGTCGGGCTATTGTCTACCTTCTGACACCACCTCCCCATACACCACCCACACACTAGGAGATTACCATCTCGCACGGCATGAAGCCGACTTTCGTGTATTGGTGACACTTTTATAATATATAACTACTAACATGTGGCAATAGGACATAATATGCGCCTATAATGGGATCATTTTTGTTGTATCCCCTGTTTGTATGTAGCATATATAACTAGTCGCACCATAAGAGACAACCAGTGATCCATGCATATTTTCGCATTTGGTACGTTTAGCTTCTTTTTCTCTATTCTGTGCTATTGTGAGGCATAATAGGATAGACATAAGAGATAAACTGACGATCGTTAAAATAAATTTTTGCATATTCTATAGCACATAATAATATTAAACATATTGTTGTTCTAAATAGATAATAGGTATAGCTATACCAAAACTATACATAAAATATACCTATAGTATTATTTACCCTTCACATTCAGCACCTGACGCAAAACCTGTTTGTTTTATGTCTCAACATCCATGTGATACTCATGTTCATGATCCATATCAGCTATCCACGCGAATGCTCCTTGTACTGTTTTTGTGAGTTCTATTCGTGGATCTACCCTCAGAAGATACTCTCGTCCAGTACTCCAGCACCATGTCCGCACAAATCGAGCAGCAATACCATCCTCCTCATCTCCCATATGCATCTCAACAACAGATTCTGTTTTTGATTTATCAAGTGGGTGAGGCCTAGATGATATAACAACCCCGCCCAACTCTTGAAAGATCTTCTCATATCCGTATTCTTTAAGAAGGACTCGTTTTTGCTCTTGGTTGTCTATTTGTAGCAGGTCTGTGGCAGTCATAGTTCCTTGTTGCCATTTTATGAAGAGATCATTAGGAATGAACACTCCGTGAATGTGGTTCTGTCCATATCCATCTTTCCACTCAATCGCATACCCATCAAGACAGTGCATTTTGCCATTTTCGTCTCTATGTATATTCAACGGTAAGGTCGATACAATACAAACTCTTTCATACGGCGCTATTTCGTATATTCCAGAATAAATAAAATCTCTAAACAGGTTGAATTTCTCGTTTTGCAGTATTCCTATATCAGCAAAAAAATCATAAAATGCCACCCATTCATAATCTCCGATATTTCCATAATATGACATCTCATACACAGAACCCCGCGCAGATTCACGCAAAGACTCACACATAGA
>CAYPSB010000032.1:0-12869 GCA_964413435.1 uncultured Flavobacterium sp. | reverse complement strand
TCACGCACAGATTCCCCCACAGAATTCTGCACAGAAAACCCTTGTTTATTTTTTATAAGTTCTTTTGCATGTACCATGCCCAACATACTGTCACAGATAACAACTTCAGGATGTGGTAGTTGGCAGAGGTCATATAGATCATGTACCCCTTTTATTATTTGTTCTTGATCAATCTGTTTTTGGCCATTGGTGAAGATCCGGTCATTCCACTTCTTTTTGATTTTTTCCATCACAACCATTTGTTTTTTTGAAAGTTTTTTTAACATAGCATAAAACAATTAATAATACAGAATTAGTCCAGCACTTCACGTGAGTACTCTTGTGGATCATATTCTCTTTGAATCCATGCTTTATAAAAACCAGGAGTAAGTACAATTGGAGCATGTGTATCTTCCAGTGCATGGTCAAAAACATGGAGGTCATTTATTTGTCTTGCTATTTGTGAATCATTCCCGTGATACAGCACAGCGGCTCCACCACGCACTTCAATAATAGTGCCATCTTCGCTTTTTGAGAAAAAAAGCTCTGCACCCTCCTTAGGAATAATTTTGTGTGCATGTCCCGTTACTTCTCCAAGCGCAAGCGTCACCGTTTCTCCTTTCTTCATAGCTGCACCACCTTCTTCCACCTTTAAGATCAGAACATCGCCTTGTCGCGCTTTGGTTGTAATTTTTTTCATAATTTAGTAGTCATAATCAGATAAAGTAAATTTTATATTAAATGTTGTTTCTATGAGAGGTTTTATTTTTTCTGCTGTTTGCAAACATCACAATACTCCTTATCAATTACTTCAGACACGATTGTCTGTTTTTTGTATGTTTTCATGGTTTTTACTGTTAGAAATTAGAAAATATCGAATTTGTTAAAAAAAATCTCGTGCGGATTCTTCTTCTGCACGATTAAGAGTCCGTACGAAATTCAAATCAAAGTGGACAGACAATTTTGCCGTAGCGGAAATCATCTTTTCTATTACCTCTCTGTGTTCATCCTTGCCTCCAAGCTCTTCTGCCTGGCGTGATAAACGTGCAACGAGGCTGATACATCCTAAGAAGTATTCTTCTAGAAGTTTTTTGTCGTTGTCTTTCATAGTGCGTGATTTAATTAGGTAAATTATTCGTTAACAGTCCAATCAGATGTTATTCTTTGCATATTATTCAATTCAGACAGTTTTCTGTTCGAAATCTCTATTTGTCCTCCATAATATCCGTTACTGTTATTTCGGAATGAAAACAAAGAGCTCACCTCACCAAACTTAGGATGTATTGTTACAATCCTATAACCATATACCTGCAAGTAATCAGCACTTTCTATTTCTTCAAATGTTGGAGGTGTGACAAATTCCTTTGGGATATAATCTACTAATCTAATCTCTCCATTGTCTAACAAATGACGAACTCCAATAAAATCATATAGATAACTGCGAGAGCAACAATCCCCATCAGCAAGGTAGCAAAAATCTCCTTTACTAGTAACAAAATACAAATATTCTTCGGAAATATATATTTCTTTAACAATTGCTCCTATTAGGCCGTCAAATACACTGTACATAGTTATGATTAATAAGTAAGTAAATTAACCTCAATTCTTGGATTGGATTTGTCTACATTAACGGTATCCATAAATCCAACCACATACTCCATAGTGTCGTTCTTGAGTGTCCCAGCCATCACCAAGCCGTCCAGTATAAACTTTTTTGCAAAAACTACATTGTCGGGATCTTGCCGCTGCGTTTCGCAATACCAATTTGTCTCTATGAAGCATGGGGTATTGATACAGACATCTCGTAATTGCTGTTTCGCAATCCAGGCTATCATTTCTGTCTCGTTTTGTTTCACCTTATTCGCAAGAAACTTACCGCTCGCTCCTCGCTCTATACGAATGTACTCGTTTAGTGATGTTAAACTCCCTGGTATGGTTAAACTAAACCGCTGTTGTAATTTGATTTCGCTCATTTCGTAGTGCAATAATAGGATAAAGGTAGTCTCCATGAAGACGCTCAAGATAGTTTTGACAATGCTCGTATAACTCTATGTTATATTTCACTAGTCGATGATGGTGTCTGCACAGCATTACCCCTCTTCTATAGTCATTTACATTTTTGTCATAGAACTTATCTTTTGCTTTCGCATATGCATGGTGGAAATCTAGCTCGTAGTAGCTAGAAACACAGCATCCTGGGATAATACACTTCTTATCTCTATCAAACGCCTTTCGTTTCTCAATAACGCTTGTTCGGTGAGCGTTTGTCCCATATGATGATGTTTTCTTTGGAGCAAGAACACACTTGATACAAATATTACCCCTACCATCCTTTCTAAGCTGTGTGGGAGGGAAGTCATACAGCATTTTTTCCGCTTTGCAGCGTTTGCATGTTTTTAACATAATGTGAAGAATGAGATGGTAAACTATTTTGCTGTTTGATATTGGTTTTTGGGCTAAAAAGGGCAATGGTTTTTTCGTCTTTTTCGTAGGAATTCATAAGTATTTCTACGTATTGCCATTTGTTTTTTTCTGAAGCAAATCTCCACACCTTATCCCTGTAATACAAGTACCCTTCTTTTTTCAAATATTCGTCTAGCTTTGCACGTTTTGCGACCCGATTCTGGTGCAAAACAAGTTCGTCATATCGCTTGCTCATGCGGTTAGAAAAATAGGAAATAAATACAAAGAACAACAAACAATAAAAACAATGCCATTGCCCATTTTCTTGCGGCTTCTAACTCGTCTACATGATGAAACAGCACAATGTTGTGTTTCCTCATTTTTACAGATACTAATTTGCACTGTTTGGAGCAATAACAAACAATAAGCTTAGCGTTGCCCCCTTTCACTCGGTGTTTTGGTATACGATTGCCGCATATTGCGCATTTGTTTCCGTCGATTGGCAGTGTGAGTTGTGTTGGTAACATGTGAAAATATGAAAAAAAATAAATAAACAAACGGTGTTATCGCGTAGGAAATGGAGCTTTCTCCAAAACCGTATATGTCGAATAATCAACATCCAAAATTAAATTGAGATACCCAGGCCCATTACGATTACCTCGTAGTAAGAGCTTGAGCTCTCTTGGATCAACAGTATCTACTTCTTCCTTCCATAGGAGCATTATTGACTCGGCATCCTGTTCAATAGACCCAGATTCACGAAGATGATGAACTTGAGGTTCCCCATCAGCACTCTCCCGTGACATTTGCGAAAGAGAGAGAATAGGTACCTGCCTCTTCATAGCAATCCCCTTAAGGCGGTTGGATATGTCTGTAATGCGTTCATATCTGTTCAGCGATTTATGACCGACCAACTGCAAATAGTCGACCACTACAAGGTCTACAGGCCGCTCGTCCGCACGGTCTGTAAGGTCTCCATCAATCTCATCCACAGTCATACCAGCCTTACACACAAATGTAAGTGGAAGCTTCAAAAATGCATCCACGTGCGGCGATACCAACGATAGATCATTGAGGGTTATGTTGTTTCTTTGGAATTTTACATGCGGTATTTTTGTATACATAGACACCAATCTGTTCATCATCTGCTCAAGCGACATCTCAAATGAGTAGTACACTACATGTTTGTTTTTCTTCGCAACGTTGAGCGCTATGTTTGCAGCCACCATGCTTTTCCCAACTTTTGGACGTGCTCCAAGCACATGCATCTGTCCAGGGAGTAAGTCGCCAAGCACACTATCAAGCGTCACATAGCCTGTTTTAACGCCGATATTACCCCGATTGTCGATATTTGAGCACATGGTTTCATACCACGTGTTAATTTGAGGGTTTTTGTTATCATCTTCTTTTCTCCATGACCTAATTTTTTTCATGGCGTTCTGAAAACACATCTCTGCATGATGCGTGTCTCCACCATGTAAACTGTCTTGCATCTGTAATGTCGCAATGCGCAACTCTTTCTGAGCAGCAATATCCAGCATCTTGTCGTAATATGCCCTAATAGCATGTGTCCCAGGAGTATTAACTAGCGACTCAGCCATAAACATCTGCGCTTCCTCATTGTCAGAGAAGTAATCAGTAGCCAGGGCAATATCAAACACGCCGTGCTCTGAAAAAAGTTTTTTTATTCCGATGAAAACCTGACGCGCTACTTCGTCTTGAAAAAATTCTTCTGGTGTTGAGATGTACGAGGTAATGAGTTTTGGATTGGTGAGCAGTGCTCCGATAAAGTGTTGTTCCATGTGTGATGAGGGTTAGGTATTGTTTCTTGCGTAGTTCAATGCGGCAAGTTGCCGCTGATTGTTGGCTGTCACAGAAGGCGGTGGAGAAGGATCCGCCTCGTAGAACACCCCCTGCCATCCACGCTCAATAGCTTTTTCAAACTGGGCGAGGATGTACGCCTCCCCTTTTTTTAAATTTTTTTCCACTCTTTTTCTCAAAATTTCTTCCGCTTTGTCCGATAGAGGTTTGTGTATTTTTTTTCTGTGTTGTGAAAAGTCTGCTATCGCCTCCTCTATGGCATCTGAAAATTTCTTCGTTGTTTCTCTTTTTTTTGTATTTATATTTTTTTTATTTATCACGTTATCAATCTTGTTAGTGTCACTTGCTTGCCACTTGCTTGTCACTTGCTTGTCACTTTGCTTGTTTAAATTTGTTATGTCATCGTAGTTTAATATAGTAACAATGCTGTAATCCGCCGTTCTTTCGATTGTCACTTTGCTTGTTACTTTCTGGATCCTGATCAGCGCCTTGTCAGTTCCTGAAGGTGAAAGGTTTATGTACTTAGAAAACTCATTCCTCCCATAGATAAACTGACCCCTCTTTAAGCGGTATCTCTTACCCTTATAAAACCCATCCTGCTCCATATCTTCTGTCCTTGCACGAAGCAATCCATGAATATAAAGGTTCATGGCCGCATAGTCACTGCCAAACTCTTCGTAAATACTCGTTGGAATAGGCTGTTTCCAAGTCATGGCGGTGAAGGTTAGTAAGTAATAGAGATATGCTTCTGGAGCACCTCAAAAGAGCTGGCAAAACCCAGTATCTTCTTTGGCTTGTGGTTGAGCATGTAACACAAATTGTCCACATTACGATGCGTGATATCACTCTCATCCGTATCCCATGGGAAATACTCACGCAATTCCTTGTTTAAATACTCTACATGAGGCTTCTCCCATGGCGCACCACGCTCACATCGTTGTACCTCAATACCGTGCTGTGCAAGCAAATCCAGATGTCGATTTTCATCCCCATTGTCGATAATGATCTTCTTAACAAATCCACCCATAGTCATCAAATATCTCCCAAGGGCAAAATACATATCTATAGGCTTATCCATACGCACCACCGCAAGATGCACATACTTCGTCCCAATATCAATAACCGACATAATACCAAGGGTGCTATGTTCGAACTGAATAGTGTCCACCTCAAATACTCCAGCGTCTTTCGCTTTCTGCTCTTTTCTGTCGCTATTCCAGTCAAAACCATCAGAGACTTTTTCACCAGACTTCTTACGCTTCCTTTTCTGCGGCTTAATTGAGTTCACCGTTTTATACGCGGTCGCAACACACCCTATCTGCTTCCCTTCAAGCTTAGCACGTCCAACAATCTGCTCGTGACTCCACCCCTGCTCAATACGTTCCCCAATATAATTCCTTCGAAACCTTGAAGTGTATAAAAGCGAAACACGCTCATGCTTCTTCTCCTTTTCACAAAGAAAATGCCGATGCGCACTCTGAGCATCATATACCCCATTCACGCTCCTCTTTTTTAATTCATACAACAATGCTGTATGAGTCCTACCAAGCCTCCTGCCACACTCACGTATTGGCATTTTAGCCCCTACCATCTCTTCTAACCTCTCCCTCTCTTGTAATGTAATTCTCCGCATATGGTTGTTGATAAAGTATATCAACACCACATGTTATGTACTAATGGTCAAATAAGTGTAAAAATGTACCATATCTCAACAAATAGCTATCAAAAATCTCCTTCTTCACACACTCTTCACCCACCAAATCCATCACCCTTACCATGTACCCTCGGCGCAATAACTCCCTACCCTCAACCTCACCGATACCCCTACTCCGCATATACCCCAACTCCCTCTCCCAGTCTCCCCCCAACCCTACCCCATGACTACTCTCCACCACACTACTCATTATCCCCATCCTTGGTACCATATCAATCCTACCCCCTTCTAATATACCAGAACATAGAGGTGCGTGGTTTGGTAAAAGAAAAATAAATGAAGAAAATTTGTTATGAAATTCTACTCCTTATTTAGAACCATTAGTTCTATATAACACGTGATGTTAAAGATCGAAAAAATGTATATGAAAAAATCCCTGGGCTTAGATAGCTATACCGACCACCCAGGGATTCTTCGTTTACTAGCACTAATTTAAGGTCGTAATAGCTGTGGCAAATATACGCTCTTTTTAGGAACGTGCAAATCTTTTACCCCATTCCTTCTTGATAGGATTTTGAAGAAGTTTTCTAATAATATGCTGAACAGAAATGCCCTCTGTATGACTAATGTATTTCTCTATCTGAACAAAAACATCAGCAGGGCGATTCCCAGCAAAAAAAACCAAATCACCATCCTGACTCATCCCCTCCCACCCATTCAAATTATCCAAAAGAGATACACGGAATTCAGGGAATGTATAGTTATCATGATTCACACATATAACATAGGTCGAAGCATCCATAGGGAAAATATTTAAAACCATAGTGAGCTTGTTAATAGAAAATAAAGAAACAATGGGACAAGATAGACGTACGGACTCGTGTTCATACGATTTTTAAATAATGAAATACTAACGAACAAAGCCGTTCTATAAAAATACGTTGTCATTTTCTGCCACGAGTGTACCTTCTACTCGCTCCCATGAATTAAGAGTAAAATTTTTCTGACAGCTGAGACACTTAATATATGGCCCATACTTCCCGTTCAACTTCGTAGCTGCTTGGCGACACCGTGGGCATGTTGCATCTTCCCCATCCTGCTGTTTTTTGAATTGAGTATTCGTACCGTGAAATGATTTCATCTCTTCTAACCTCGCAATTGATTCATCCACCCCTATCCCAAGATTACCAAGGGCTCTTCCCCATGCGCTCGTTTCACAGTTCTCTGTTATTTTGGGGTTGTCTGAACTGCCAAACTCAGTCGCATGACCGCTTGCGATAAGCACCCCATCATGATTACGTATCGTTGCTTTGATAGTCACCATGCGTTCTGTTTGTGTGAGTATTTCGGAATCCAACGACCATCCCTTATACAACTCGTTGTTTCTAAATTCCTGGATTCGCACATTTACCTGCACATATTTCTTCCCTTTTAACGTAATGGTTTGTAACTTTTTCATAGAGTGAAAATAAATGAATAAATATAGTTATGATTGTGTTTTGAAATATTCAAGCATTGCTATAGTTTCATAGTATCTATCAACAAGCTCCTTCTCGTCTCGAACAAACGTCTGCTTAAATGTCACCTCATATACCTCTTCACTTTTTCAATCTGAAAAGGAATTGCCCCCTGAAACATACTAAACTTACGTGTGATGTCTGCATGCAATGAGCGCACTTTACTCTCTAACATGCGAACGATTTGTTGTTGGTATTCCATAATAAAAAAAGGTTAATAGCCACATGTAGGGCAATATGTAGAAATAATGTGATTGTACCCCCGTCCTTTCGTCGCACTCTCGCTCCTCTACCATCTTTGTTCCGCACTCAAAACAAATACCCTCATCACGGTATATGGTTTCTTTACGGTCAATCTCCATTTCAAGAACAGAGCGAATGTTGTACAACTGAACGAGATCAATCTCCTGTAACTGAGCCTCAATGTCTTTGATGTGTTGGTTCATATTTAGTAAGTAAGTAAAATAACTTTTTTTTACAAACTAATAATAACAATACCAATTATTATTTCAAGTTATTTTACAAAATTGTTTGTAAAATAAGTAAAAGTATTGCCCTAGTTATTTTACCAATTATTATTTAGTTAATTTACTTTTTAATACAGACAATGGAAAAAGACTCCAATATCAAAAAACTAGGTCGTCCCGTAAAAGAAAACAAAGAGGATGTTGTTACCATTTCTATAAAGGTGCCACCTAAAAAACGAGCAGAGCTCATGGTGTGGCTTGAAGAACGAGGGTATAAGCTATCCCCATGGGTACGTATGGTTGTAAAAAAGGAAACCGGGATAGATTTACAATAAGAATATGCCACCTTGAGAATGTGTAATTACTTTTACTCACTTTTATGGACTCAATTAAAAATCAACCAAACAAAAAAGGCAGAGGAAGGCCGCCAAAAGCCAACCAAGAACCAAAAGCCACCCTCACAATAAAACTTCCTGTTTCTAAGAGAGACGCTCTTGTAAAGTGGCTTGAGGTCAGTGGATTCAAACTAAATCCTTGGTTTAGAGCCATCGCAAGAAAAGAAACAAAACTCGATCTCTAATTTTTTTTAAAAAATGGTTATTTGACCACTTTATATATAATAATACTTCCAACATGACGAACGACTCATCAGAATCGCATACCAAGAAGCCCGGACGTCCAATAAAAAAAGATAAGCAACCATTAGCAACCATGACCATCAAGATCCCAGTAGACTCTCGTAACAACCTCATTTCTTGGCTAGACTCAAAAGGACTAGTGTTTACAAAATGGCTCCGCGTTATTATCAAAAAAGAAACTGGAATAGATCTTTAATAATAAAAAAGCCTGCTACAGGCCCCTCTAGAACTGTAGCAGTAGGTCTCGAACGTTGGACACTTTGTGAAGTGCATATAGATTATATATCATGGTGATAATATTGTCACCTTTAAATTTCAAGTATACACTTTCGAGGATGAACATCCTTCATTCTTTATCATGTATTATTATTCTTCATGAAAAACATACTCATCAGTGGGGCTCCAAGTGTAGGTAAAAGCACCGTTATAACACACCTAGAGGGGAAGATACCACAAAAGGACTGTCTCGTAACAAGAGACCAGGCACGGTGGTATATGGAAAAGAATAATCTTAGAGCAGATACCATGACTGTAGAGCAAAAAAATGAGATGCAACATTTCGTCATAGCGACCTATATTGGAGCAATGATTCACTCACAAAAAACAAACATCATGGGAATCTTAGACGGATCTCTTATTGAAGCGAGAAACTACAGTGATGGAGTGGTGAGGGATGAAATATTGAGAATAGTCAAAGCACAACTACACCACTATAAAGAACACTCAATAGCCTATATCATACCACCAACCATACCTCTCGTGAATGATGGGCTTCGCCATGCGTCAAATAATTTCCGTATCGAAATGCACGAAAAAATAGTGCAAACCATTGTTGAACACAAAATACCATATCATTTTATCGTCTCAGAAGGGCCAAAGAATAGAGCTAACGAAATTTTAGCCTACCATGAGCACTATATGCCTACTTCCTCCCGAGCTCACGTATAATAGCGAGTATTTCTCTATTTGATTCTTTTAGTTCAGCCATATTTTGATTCAAATTTGAAAACATTTGATCATGCGTGGCTATTTTTGTTTTAAACTCTGCGTGTTCGTCGTTTTTTCTTTGCGTAAGAGCAAGCAATTCGCTCTCTATCTTCGTTCGCTTAGCCTCCGTATCGCGCTTATGCTCATCAAGGTCTCTGCGTAATATCTCAATCATTTGAGATGCCTTCCCTGTAGAGTATGCCCACATCACAATCTGCGTAATGAGAGAAAAAAGAAATGCCGAGATGGTGATAATAGTGTTCATGTCTACATGTGAGAAGTCCATAGGTTTATACAATCAAAAATACCTCAAGAAGTCTACTCTAATTCTTGAGGTTTTGTAGCTGATTTTACTGATTTTTTACTGTTTTTTATTATAAACTCATAAATAAGGAAAGCTGTCGTCATGATTTGCGCAAACACACCGTATAAACTGTCTTTTATTCCCTTCGGCGTATATGTGTCAAATGCGTAGTACGCCACACTGCACAACACGGCAATACCAACTATTGATTGCTTTGACGTAATTCCATATCGCTTAATGTGCTGGATAACCCATGAGACAATAATACCAACTACTATAGGGAGAAACTGTTCCATGGTATCTATTTGAGAAGATTGAGATTATCAAGAGCAACAGCGAATCGCTCTCTGGTCATAGGCATATTCTTGTTTTTAACAGCACCCAACTTATAAAACACCCACAATACCATATCAGGATCAACAAGTGCCTGTGGGTCACTCCAGTTATTAATAATGCCAAGAGCAGAAGCTTTTTTTACCGCAACCTCAGCCCAATCTGAAACCTTAGAGTCTTTTTCTTTCTTTGCTTCCTTTTTTGTAAGAAGATCAAGCGCTTTCTTTTCTCCCATGTATGCAAGGGTTTCTATGTTCTCACCAAACGTCATTTGTATATGGGGTCGGTCTTGGAATGCATCCCAATCTCCTCCCCACTCAAACCCAAATCTCTTCGCCGTTTGTCCATACAATGCCCACGGGTGATGATCCCCAAACGGTTCAGCGTCAATAAAACAACAATCTACCGCAACATGATAGTTGTGCCATGAATACCCCCCTTTTGCATTGGTAACAACCTTACCTGGTTTAGTTCTTCCTTGTGCATACAGCTCATCCTGAGCATCAAATGATCGGTATGCAGATGCAACTTTCATCGGGCGCCCCTGTATTGCCATCATTTGTAAAACTTTCTGGAGCTGTTGATCAACATATGGAAGGAGCTGCATAGAAGAAATATAATGAATTAAATCACTTATTATATACTCTCTATTTGTAAAGGTGGCAATATTATCACCATCAATTTTACAGCTTCCACACTGGTCAAATAATGTGTTGTAAAAAACAAAAATCATGTATACTAAACATGAAGATATACTCATTATCCCACCCATAACAATGAAGATACCAATACGAAAAGTAAAAGATATCATTCATTATTTTTCAAACCACACGAACAAAAACAATCTTGGCAAAGTAAAGCTTATGAAGCTATTTTATTTTGCTGATTTTGAGCATGTGCGACAGTACGGTGCCCCAATAACATACGACACATACATTCATCTTGAACATGGGCCAGTGCCTACTGTTGTAAAAAACTTAGTTGATACACTGTGTGATGATTCAGAAAACGCACTACTATCAGACGAGTTTGTATGCATAAAGCGAGAAAAGATACATTTGATATCATCACTTTTCCCAAACCATGAATATACAACGCTTACACCAAATGAGATAAAAACACTCCAGCTGATTTGTAATCGATTTAATGATGCAAATACGGCAATTATTGAAGAAGCATCACACAATGAAGCTCCATGGTCAAAAACAACAATGCTTGAAGAAATACCTTACCAACTTGCGCTAGAAGATACAAAAACATCCGTATCAAAAGAGGAACTTGATTTTCTACTTTCCATATAATCATGATAACATTTGGTAGTGTTTTTAAACACAATGACGACCCTTATATTTTCCTGTGCCAAAGTGAAGAAAGTATTTACGCCGCGAAGATACTCTCTTCAGAACAGAGCAAAAAATTGCTTAGTTTTTATAATATAACAAAAACAAGCAAACAACACCTTGAGCACATACTATACAGTTTTGTTATACTTACTGACAAAAGATTCGCAGAACAAATAGCTCATTTTAAGAGTGCAGCAAAAGGAATTCCAGACTCACATATAACAGAATATTTGTTTGATATAGTGGATGATGATAAGCAACAGATATTTGAAGAAATACAACATAATCCAAATATCCCACCAGTTGTTAAAACTCTCGTTGATAAAACATATAAACACAATTAACCCAGCATTGGCAAACTATGTGCCTACATGAACCTATTGTAAAAAATATTTACAAAGCATGTGTAAAAATTTCTTACAGCGTCAACATATTGACATTTCATCACACACAGACACAATACTTTCGATCATTCCTCATTTTCATACTTCCATGCATCAAACAGTAAGACGAATAGCAGACTTTACTAAAGCGGCAGAAAAGGCAAAGGAAGTTCGGTCAGAAAACTATATCAATTCAGCTGCGATTGACTTAACAGAACTAGTGCAAAACTACGGCCTTGATGTTGTTGAAATTGATTTTGGAGAAAAGTTCTCTAACATTGCTGGCTATATTAAGGAATCAATCATATACGTGAGCGCTTCTGATTCTGCGAACAGAAAACGCTTTACCATCGCTCACGAATTTGGACACTTTTTGCTACACAAAACTCAGCTCAAAGAAGCTCCAGGAAAATATGCAGTATTGTTCCGCATACCTCTTGGAACTATGAACGCAGACCCAATAGAACAAGAAGCAAATTGTTTTGCTGCTAACCTGCTTGTGCCAGAAGAGCTGCTGATTCAGTTTCAACACGATGGGAAAACAATATCAGAACTAGCAAAGATATTTGAAGTTTCACAAGACGTTATTGGCTTTCGAGTGCAATCAATTACAGCTTCTCACAACTCCTAATGAATGATCAAGAACTACAGCCTGTAGAACTGGAAAAGATCGACAGTATCATAAAAAAGAAACATGCTCATGTAACACTCCAGGGACAAAGAGAATATTTCGAACTCAGAAAAAGCTGGTCAGAGTATTTAAAAATAGTGCTTGGAGTATTAATAGCATTTGAAATGCTACTTATTGTTGGTGTTGGGGCTGGTTATGTAAACTACATGAACTATGAATGGTTTATTAACATAACAGTCTCTCAAATATTTCTAGAAATCATTGGTATGTGCTATATTATAGTCAATTTTTTATACCCCAAGAACAAATAACGATACTTGAATCGTAAAAAATATTTACAATTATCAATATATTGACATTTAAATAAATACGTACATAATGCTTCCAATTATCCCCTCACCCTCTGTTT
>CAYPSB010000031.1:0-38898 GCA_964413435.1 uncultured Flavobacterium sp. | reverse complement strand
TTTATCATTCTTTCGGGAAATTATCCCATTACTTCTTTTACTTTTTTACCGATTTCGGCAGGAGAATCTACTACGTGAATTCCGTTTTCTCTCATGATGCGTTTTTTGGCTTCGGCTGTGTCATCAGCTCCACCAACGATGGCTCCGGCGTGTCCCATGGTTCTTCCTTTAGGAGCTGTTTCTCCGGCAATAAAACCAATTACCGGTTTACGGTTACCGTCGGCTTTGATCCATTTGGCAGCATCGGCTTCTAACTGACCTCCGATTTCACCAATCATGATGATGCACTCAGTTTCAGGGTCATTCATCAGTAATTCAACTGCTTCTTTGGTTGTAGTTCCGATGATTGGGTCACCACCGATTCCGATAGCTGTTGTAATACCTAATCCTTGTTTTACCACTTGATCAGCTGCTTCATATGTTAATGTACCCGATTTAGATACAATCCCTACATTTCCTTTTTTGAAAACAAAGCCCGGCATAATACCTACTTTAGCTTCTCCCGGAGTAATAACACCCGGACAGTTAGGTCCTACCAAACGACAATTTTTACCTTTGATGTATTGGTACGCTTTAATCATATCGGCTACAGGAATACCTTCTGTTATGGTAATAATTACTTTGATACCCGCATCAGCAGCTTCCATGATAGCATCGGCTGCAAAGGCCGGCGGAACAAAAATAATGGTTGTATCAGCACCAGCTTGTTCAACTGCATCTTTTACAGTATTAAAAACCGGACGGTCTAAGTGAGTAGTTCCTCCTTTTCCGGGAGTTACTCCTCCTACTACGTTGGTTCCGTATTCAATCATTTGCGAAGCGTGGAATGTTCCTTCACTTCCTGTAAATCCTTGTACTATTATTTTTGAATCTTTATTAACTAAAACGCTCATGAGTGTGTTTGTTTATGGTGTTTATTTTTTGTGTTGCAAAAGTAGCAATTAGTGATTAGTATTTTGCGATTAATGATTAGTTTTTTTGCAAATTTGTTATAGCTGACTCATTTGATACCCACGGTAAAGTTTATTGCCCTTCAATTCCCAAACCACCATAAAATGCGCCAACAGCATTTCCTCTCTGGGGTTTTCAAATGTTTTGACATAATGCGAATACCTAACCGAAACGGTATTACCTTCAGCTAAAATATGGGTAATTCTCGATTTTGAACGAACATAAGCTTTGCCCAACTCGGTTATTAAGGCAATAATGTCGTCGTGTTTGAGTTTTAAAAAGCCTTTGGAACTGTGCCACTCCAAAACAACATCGGGATGTAAAAAATCATTGACTGTGTTGGTTTCCAACATCACATCTGACTTGTAAAAATTTTGAACGATTTCCTTGGCGCTCATAGTTATTTCAATTTATCTAAAATATCCGGTATTCTTTTTACATTGGCCAATTGCTTCAATTTTTCGCGTGATTCCTCAACCGGAGTACCAAAATAGCTTTTTCCTCCTTCGATTGATTTGGTCACTCCTGTTTGCCCCAAAACGACTGCTTTAGCTCCGATGGTAATACCACTGGTAGTGCCCACCTGACCCCAAAGCGTCACTTCGTCTTCAATAACCACGCAACCGGCTATACCTGTTTGTGAGGCAATCAAGCATTTTTTTCCGATAACCGTATCGTGGCCAACGTGCACTTGGTTATCTATTTTGGTTCCGGCTCCTATAGAGGTATCGCCGGTAACTCCTTTATCAATAGTACACAAAGCACCTATCCCTACATGATCTTCTATGACCACTCTCCCACCGGAAAGCAACTGATCGAAACCTTCGGGACGTTTTTTATAGTAAAATGCATCAGCTCCCAAAACGGTTCCCGAATGAATGATTACGTTATCTCCTATCACAGTGTTATCGTATACAATAACATTGGCGTGTAGCAGACAATCTTTGCCAATCGTTACATTGTGACCAATAAAACAATTGGGTTGGATGATTGTTCCTGTGCCGATAGTGGCTGAATCCGCTATACTGGCATTGGCTGCCACAAACGGACGAAAATGCTTGGTCAGCGTATTAAAATCGCGGAAAGGATCATCGGAAATCAACAATGCTTTGCCTTCCGGACAATCTACTTCTTTATTGATTAACACAATAGTAGCTGCCGACTGCAGTGCTTTGTCATAATATTTAGGATGATCGACAAAAACGATATCACCGGGTTCTACCACGTGAATTTCGTTCATGCCCAGAACAGCAAAATCATCAGCTCCCACATATTGGCAACCAATGATTTCAGCAATTTCTTTGAGTGTATGTATTCTTGGGAATTTCATATTTGATTTGAAGATTTGAAAATTTGAAAATTTGAGGATGACTTTAATTTTCAAATTTTCAAATTAATTACACTCTTTCCATGTATTTACCGGTAGCAGTATCAATTTTAATTTTATCTCCTTCATTAATGAATAAAGGAACATTGACTGCGGCACCGGTTTCTACTTTTGCCGGTTTAGTGGCGTTTGTAGCTGTATTTCCTTTCACACCAGGCTCGGTGTAAGTAACCTCTAAAACAATAGAAGCCGGCATATCCACTGATAACGGCATATCGGTTTCGGTATTGATTTGCACCATTACGTTGGTTCCTTCTTTCAACAAATCAGGAGCATCCAATACATCTCTGTTTAAAGTGATTTGCTCGTAAGTTTCTGTATTCATAAAGTGGAAATCATTTCCTTCAGAATATAAAAACTGGAACGTATGCGTTTCAACGCGAACCACATCTATTTTATGTCCGGCCGAAAAGGTATTGTCTAATACTTTTCCGTTGGTTAAACTTTTCAATTTGGTTCTTACGAAAGCCGGTCCTTTACCCGGTTTTACGTGAAGGAATTCGATAATTTTATAAATATCGTGATTGAATTTGATGCATAATCCGTTTCTAATATCTGCTGTAGATGCCATTTTGTATTATTTGTTAATTTTAATTATTCTCTTGTTTTATTTATCTCTTCAAATGTATCGATTCATATTTTAATACGAACCCGAATACCCTTTCATGATTCCCCTTGAGGAGTTTCTGATGAAATCTAAAATCTCGTCGCGTTCCGGTGAAGCGGCCATTTCGGCTTCAATAATACCCATCGCTTGAGAAGTATTGTAATTTTTTTGGTATAGTATTCGGTAAATGTCCTGAATTTCTCTGATTTTTTCAGACGTAAATCCTCTTCTTCTCAATCCAACCGAATTAATCCCAACATAAGAAAGCGGCTCTTTGGCAGCTTTGGTATAAGGAGGGACATCTTTACGCACTAACGAACCACCCGAAATCATGGCGTGGTCTCCGATGTGAATGAACTGGTGAATAGCCGCTAAACCACCAATAATGGCATAGTTACCTACAATCACGTGTCCAGCCAAAGCCACACCGTTTACAATAATAGCGTTATCGCCTATGTGACAATCGTGTGCAATGTGAGCCGTTGCCATAATCAGACAGTTGTTTCCGATTTTGGTTTGCCCCGAGGCAATAGTTCCTCTGTTAATGGTCACGCACTCTCTGATGGTAACATTATCGCCAATTACTGCCAGTGATTCTTCTCCTCCGAATTTTAAATCCTGAGGCACAGCAGCAATAACGGCTCCCGGAAAAATGTTGCAATTCTTTCCGATACGGGCGCCTTCCATAATGGTTACGTTCGAACCAATCCAAGTTCCATCACCGATGACAACATTATTATGGATAGTAGTAAAAGGTTCTATAACGACATTCTTAGCGATTTTAGCACCAGGATGTACATAAGCTAACGGTTGATTCATACTTTTTTAGATTTAGTTCTTTTTGACAATTTGTGCCATCAATTCAGCTTCGGCTACCAATTTTCCGTTAGCATAAGCATTGGCCTGCATGTGGCAAATACCTCTGCGGATAGGAGAAATCAAGTCGCATTTGAAAACCAATGTATCTCCCGGCAACACTTTGTGCTTGAATTTTACATTGTCAATTTTCATAAAATAAGTCAAATAATTTTCAGGATCCGGCACCGAACTTAAAATTAAGATACCTCCGGTTTGTGCCATGGCTTCTACAATTAAAACACCCGGCATTACCGGTGCTCCTGGGAAGTGCCCCACAAAGAAATCTTCGTTCATGGTCACGTTTTTCAGACCCACCACATGGCTGTCTGACATTTCCAATATTTTATCAACCAACAAGAAAGGTGGTCTATGCGGCAACATAGACATGATTTTGTGGATGTCCATCAAAGGCTCCTTGTGTAAATCGTACACCGGAATTTGATTGCGTTGCTCTAATTTGATGATTTTAGATAATTTTTTGGCAAACTGCGTGTTTACAAAATGCCCCGGTTTGTTGGCAATTACTTTCCCTTTGATTCGGGTTCCTACCAAAGCTAAATCGCCAACCACATCAAGCAATTTATGACGAGCCGCTTCGTTTGGATAATGCAGGGTAAGATTGTCCAAAATTCCGTTTGGTTTTACCGATATCTGATCTTTACCAAAAGCAACTTTCAGATTCTCCATGGTTTTAGGAGAGATTTCCTTATCTACGTATACTATGGCATTGTTCAAATCACCCCCTTTAATCAGACCGTTGTCTAACAATGTCTCCAATTCGTGCAGGAAACTAAAGGTTCGGGCATCGGCAATCTCGGTTTTGAACTCGGAGATGTTTTTCATTGTGGCATTTTGCGTGCCTACTACTTTTGTACCAAAATCAACCATAGCCGTTACCTGATAATCATCAGAAGGCATCAGTAAAATTTCACTTCCGGTACTTTCGTCTGTAAAAGAAATAACTTCTTTTACCACATAGTATTTTCGCTCGGCATCTTGTTCTACGATACCTGCCTTTTCAATAGCTTCTACAAAAAACTTAGAAGAACCATCCATGATAGGCGGCTCTGATTCGTTCAACTCGATGATAACGTTATCCACATCACAACCCACAAAGGCAGCGAGCACGTGCTCAGAAGTTTGAATTTTAACACCTAATTTTTCAAGGTTTGTTCCTCTTTGTGTGTTCACAACATAATTGGCATCCGCCTCGATAACAGGACTTCCTTCTAAGTCTACTCGAACAAAAGTATAACCGTTGTTAACCGGTGCCGGTTTAAAAGTCATTTTGACTTCCTTTCCCGTGTGAAGTCCAACGCCCGTAAGCGAAATCTCGTTTTGGATGGTTTTTTGTTTAACCATGGGTATGCTATTTTAGTTTAGTTTATTGTTGTTGCGCACCAAACTATTTGGTTACGACTCGGATGAATGATTCTTTTTTAATTCTTCTAAATCAGCGACTATCTTAGGTAAGTTTTTGAAATGTACATAAGATTTGCTGTAATCGCCATAATTGAAGGCCGGCGAACCTTGAATGGTTTCTCCGTCCGGTATATTTTTACCGATACCGGATTGAGCCTGAACTCTGACGTGATTGCCAATAGTCAAATGACCGGCAATTCCCACTTGTCCGCCTATCATGCAGTGGCTTCCTATTTTGGTGGAACCCGCAACTCCGGTTTGAGCGGCAATTACGGTATGCTCCCCTATTTCAACATTATGGGCAATTTGAATATGATTGTCGAGTTTAACTCCTTTTCTGATTATAGTAGACCCTAAAGTAGCTCTGTCGATGGTAGTAGAAGCTCCAACATCAACATAATCTTCGAGGATGACATTACCAATTTGAGGTATTTTAGAGTAAGTTCCAGTTTCGGTCGGAGCATATCCAAATCCGTCTGAACCTATCACAACACCGGAATGCATGGTGCAGTTGGCGCCTATTACCGATTCAGAATAAATTTTCACTCCGGCAAACAAAATGGTATTGTCACCTATGGTAACATTATCGCCTATAAAACAATTCGGATATATTTTGACATCATTGCCAATCACTACATTTTTACCGATATAACTGAAACTTCCCAGGTATAAATTTGCTCCGTAAGTCACATTTTCAGAAATCACAGAAGGCTGTTCGATTCCTGATTTCATCAATTTCACCTGGTTGTAATACTCCAACAATTTTGAAAATGCCTGATAGGCATCATCCACCTTTATCAGTGTGGTAGTCAAGTTGTTTTCGGGAACAAAGTCGTGATTTACTATGGTAACGGTAGCAGCAGTGGTGTAAATAAAATTAACATATTTGGGATTAGCCAAAAAAGTAAGCGAACCTTCGGTACCTTCTTCTATTTTAGCCAATTTAAACACTTCGGCATCCGGGTTCCCCACCACTTCGCCATCAAGAATTCCTGCTATTTGCGCTGCTGTAAACTTCATTGCCACAAAAATATAAAAAAATCAATTTTAATATTAAAATTCTTCAAGTAGTTTTGGAAAACAGATATAATATTTGGTAACCGGCTTAGACAAAGCTTTTAAATTCAATTGGTCTGAGGCTTCCACTACATCTTCTATCGATCGGTCCTTTTTCAGAATACGAATCGGCTCTGCTTCTTTGCTGTAGGCTTGATTTTTAATTTTTCCTTTAAAAATAAAATATTTGGCTTCCTGTTGGGTAACATGATGCTCTTTCATGAATCGGGCTGTCATGGCTTCAAGCACTTCAACCGGGAACTTTTCGCTGTTGAGTTTTATTTTAGACAAATCGCGATTGATAATCATTTTACTCAAACTCGACAGTATAAAATCATCTGCATGCTGCCAATTTTTCAAAGCGCTAATCACATCAAAATCATCCAGTTGCGCAAAGGTATTTAAATCGGTATCCGAAAAGTTATCCAAGGTAACTTTATGCTCCATAAAATACTTCAACGGCTTACTGCATTCCACCGAAATTCCTTTATGAAACAACTCTTTAGCCCGTTGCAGGGTTTTGGTCAACGTAAGTTCGGCCACCAAACTCGTTTTGTGTAGATAGGCCTGCCAATACATTAAACGGCGCGCCATCAGGAATTTTTCAATCGAGTAAATCCCTTTTTCTTCCATCACCAACACATCATCTACCACATTCATCATTTGAATCAATCGATCGGAATTGATGTTGCCTTCTGCCACACCCGAATAAAAACTGTCTCGCTTTAAATAATCCATCCGATCCATATCCAATTGACTGGAAATCAACTGCAGCATGAATTTTCGGTGGTACTCACCTTTAAAAACCTGAATCGCCAAACTCAACTGACCGTTGAATTCTTCGTTAAGTTTATTCATGAACAACAAGGAAATGGCTTCATGGTTTACCTCTTCTACTATACTGTGTTCCATAGCATGCGAAAAAGGTCCGTGACCTATGTCGTGTAAAAGGATGGCTATGTAAAGCGCATTTTCTTCTTCTTTAGAGATGTTTACTTCTTTAAATCGAAGTACCTCAACCGCTTTCTGCATCATGTGCATGGCTCCCAGAGCGTGGTGAAAACGGGTATGGTGCGCTCCCGGATAAACCAAATAGGACAATCCCATTTGAGATATGCGCCGCAAACGCTGAAAATAAGGATGCTGAATCAAATCATAAATCAGCGAATTAGGAATGGTAATGAACCCGTAAATGGGGTCATTGAATATTTTCAATTTATTAGTTTGACTCACTATACAATGGATTTTAGTAAAGATATAAATTTATACCAAAGCTTTGAAGTACTCTTTCAACAGTTTGTCGTTTTCACGGCTTGGTGTAAATACTTCCAATATCATCGGCCGGTCATTTTGGTTGAACAATTGTTTCAACCCTTTTGTCAATGACTTTTCATCACTGGCAATGGCATAATCAAACCGGTACATTTTGGCCAAATGTTCGGCTGTCAGGCAATGAGATGTCTCGAAATAAGTATGGAAAGTTTCATTCTCCTGATGTCCTGGCAATATCCTGAAAATACCTCCTCCCCCGTTATTGACCAGAATGATTTTAAAGTTTTTCGGAATATAATTGTTCCAAAGGGCGTTACTGTCATACAAAAAACTAACATCTCCGGTAATCAAAACGGTAGGTTTGTTACTGCCCACAGCCGCACCTATAGCCGTTGAAGTACTTCCGTCAATACCACTGGTACCGCGGTTGCAGAACACTTCTACTGATGCATCTATATCAAATAACTGCGCATAGCGAATGGCAGCGCTGTTGCTGATTTGCAACTGAATGTCCCGGGGCAGGGATTTCAAAATTCCTTCAAAAGCTTTCAAATCCGAAAAAGCTACTTTTGACAGGTATTGACTGTGCTTTTCTTTTCTGGATTGATGAATGGCCTGAAAGGTTGCTTTATAATCGCTTTCTACATTTTTTACAAAAGGCAAAAACTGTTTAAAAAACTGATTGGGGATAACTTGAAAATGTTTGGTCAATATCCCAAATGTGTCGTAAGCTCTCAATTCATCAATATGCCAATGATGTCTGGGCTTGTATTTGCGCAAGAAAGCCTTGATTCTTTTAGATACGATCATACCGCCAAACGTAACCAAAATGCGAGGTTGCAGTTCCGTAAATTCGGCTGCTGTAAATGGGGTAATTAATGTATCAATGTTGTTGATGAACGACGGATGGTGCAAATTAGACGTTGTTTCGGTCATGACTACTACCGATGGTAATGAGGCCAATTGTTCCATCCATTTTTGCTCTATCGAATTCGGGAAACATTCACCTACTAAGACTAAAATCTTTTGACTATGGTTCCACAAAGTAGAGAAGGCAATGATGTCTTCTACCCTTACCGTTCGATGATCTTTAAACAAACCCGTAACATTACAATCGACCACAAGTTTATTGGTAGTTTCATATAACGGTTCTTCAAAAGGAGCATTGATGTGAACCGGTCCTTTGTGGGCAATGGCAACGTTGATGGCTTCGTTGATGAATACATCATTTTCTTCAGAGGCATCTTCGAGTAAATTGGCATTGTAAAGCGAGTGGTTTACAAACACATTCTCCTGCCTGATGGTCTGTCCGTCACCAATATCAATCTTATCGTGTGGTCTGTCGGCAGATATTACAATTAAGGGAATCTGACTGTAGAAAGCTTCTGCAAAAGCCGGATAGTAGTTTAACAAAGCTGAGCCCGAAGTACAAACCACGGCTACCGGTTTCTGAATTTGCTGGGCAATTCCCAAGGCGAAGAAAGCGGCGCAACGCTCATCGGCAATGCTGTAACAACGAAAGTTAGGATTGTTGGTAAACCCAATGGTCAAAGGAGCATTTCGGGAACCCGGAGAAATTATTATATCGTGAACTCCTTTGGCAAGACATATTTCTATAATACTCTGCGCTAAAGGTATTTTGGGATAGATCATTTAATTTTCAGTTTCAAAGTAACAAAGGTACAAAGGTTCGAAGTTATTTTTTACATTTAACTTTTAATTCTGAAATGACTAAACTAACAATAAGACCCTATAAACCCGAAGATGTAGAGGCCATTACGGCTATCTTGAATTACTACATTGTCAATTCGACGGCTTTGTATGATTATACACAGCGTACCTTTGAACAACAAAGAGCAATTTTTGATGAAAAACTTCACAAAGGGTATCCGGTTTTGGTGGCCACTATCGAGGATCGATTGGTTGGTTTTGGGTATTACAGTGAGTTTCGTTTTCGCGAGGCGTATCGATTTACCGTTGAGCATTCGGTGTATGTAATGCCTAATGAACACGGTAAAGGTATTGGTCATGCCATCATGAGAAAGTTGATTGATTTGGCCAAAAAACAAAAACGGCACACCATGATTGCGGTAATTGACTCAGAAAACCAAAGCAGCATTGAGTTTCATGAAAAATTTGGCTTCAAAACCGTGGCCGTGCTCAAAGAGACCGGTTATAAATTTGACCGATGGCTCCACTCCGTTTTCATGCAATTAATGTTAGAGTAATAAACAGACATAAAAAAAACCTGATTAGGGTCATCAGGTTTTTAAAAAAAATTGGGTTATAAATGTAAACTTATATGATGTCAATGCCGTTTTCTTCTAATATTCCTAAAAGATAACTGCTTTGATTGGGGTTGTATTTTTCTACTCCGCTTTGATACCATTTTTGGATAACGTCAATCTGAAAGGCGGTGTAATCATCGGCATCAATATCCATTCCCAACATACCGGCTAATAAAAAATCTTCAAGCACTTTATTAGTCACTATCAGTTTGGGAATACCGTGAGCAATTTTTCCGTTCAATCGTTCGTATTCTTGTCTTCCTTGTTCAAATCCAAAAGCAAAAGCTTCATTAGCATCCCCAACTATAGTTATATACGGGTTGAGTCCGCTGGCGTATCCGTCTAAGTAATCTTGTCTGTAAACGGGATTGAATATATTTTTCATCTTAAAAAGAGGTTGTGGCTTTTATTATTTAATTCAAAGCTAAAAACAATGCGTTTTATATTCTCTAAAAATCGTTAAACGGATTAAAAACTCTTTAAATCACTAGGGACGTGACGTTCGTCGATAGAATTACAACAAAAAACCCGATGAATTTCTTCATCGGGTTTGGCTTATGCAGAGCAGAAAAATCAGGATTTACCGTTAATCCAATCAACTATTTCAGGATCAGTAGGCAGTACTCTTGGCGATAATACTTTAACCAATTCGCCTTTTTCATTCAACAGGTATTTTTGAAAGTTCCATTCTACTTGGCTATCCTGTAGCCCGTTTCTGTTTTTTTGAGTCAGGAACTGATACACTTCGTGTTGGTCATTTCCTTTTACCGAAATCTTGCTCATCATTGGAAAGGTAACCCCGTAATTCATTTTACAGAATTTAGCAATCTGGTCATTGCTTCCGGGCTCCTGAGCACCAAAATTGTTAGCCGGAAAACCCACGATTACAAAATTTTTGTCTTTGTATTTTTCATAAATCGCTTCCAAGTCTTTGTATTGAGGCGTGAGTCCACATTCAGAAGCCGTGTTAACCACCAATATCTTCTTCCCTTTCAAACTTGAAAAGTCAAATTCTTTTCCGTACAAATCATTAACCTTGAACTGGTAAATCGTTTCTGTTTTAGTTTGTGTATTCATGACCGTATTTTTTGTGGTTGATGCAACCGGTTTGGTTTGAGCATTGTTTTGGCAGCTCCAAAGAAATAAGGCGCTGCAACTTAAGATCAAAAGTTTTCTCATCTTTTTTATTTTTTTATAAAATTACTCATAATCCCAAAAAATGATGTTATACAATTCCTAAAGTTTTTATAAAAAAGAACTCAATGATTTTAAAAAACCATTGAGTTCTCAACAAAACATGATAGAAATTTATTTTCTACCAACCAAAACAAAATGAAACAATCTCATTCATAGCAGATTTTTCCTTTAGTGTACTAATTCAAACAAACGTGAAGAGGTTTTCCCCACAACCGAAAATGATAATTTTTTGTTAAAAATGATTCCAACACAAAACTGCAAAAACAAAAAATCCCGATTGCTCGGGACTTTCTTATTTCTTTCTGTAATGCTTTCTGTATTTCGGATAGGCTATGGCACCTATTAGTGTCATACTTCCCAGTGTATACCAAATCCAACCGAGCGATTTTGCTTCTCCGCTGGCATAAGAGTGCAATCCGACCAAGTGGAAGTTTACTCCGTAATACGTAAATAAGATTGACACGAAAGCGTACATCGCCATCAAGTTGAACAACCATTTACTGCGCAAAGACGGAACAAAACGAGCATGTATTACAAACGCATATACCATGATACTGATGAGCGCCCAGGTTTCTTTAGGATCCCAACCCCAGTATCTTCCCCAACTTTCATTGGCCCATTGTCCTCCGAGGAAGTTACCGATGGTTAACATAATCAATCCGATAGTCAGAGCCATTTCATTGATATACGTAATCTCTTTGATGTTCAGCTCCATTTTGGCTTTGTTTTTTTCATTGGTAAAGAATATCAATACCAAAGCAACAAATCCCAGAATCATTCCCAAGGCAAAAGGCCCGTAACTCGCCACAATAACCGCCACGTGTATCATCAACCAATACGAATTCAACACCGGCTGTAAATTGGCAATTTCCGGATCTATCCAGTTAGCGTATGCCGCTGTCAAAATCATAGCTGTAACAAAGGCGGAAGAAGCCACCGTGAGTTTTGATTTTCGGTCAAAAGCCAAACCAAAGAACATCGTTGCCCAAGCTACATAAACAATAGACTCATAAGCATTACTCCAAGGTGCGTGCCCCGAAATGTACCAACGGGCAATCAATCCGAGTGTGTGTAATACAAAAAGCAGTCCTACCAACACATGCAGTATATTGATAGTAACCGACAACCATTTCTTTTCTTTAAAAATTTGAATGATGGTAAACAAGAACATCAATGCCGCTACGGTTACATACCAATACGGCAACTTTTTGAACACATCGTATTTATTATATAAAATCTCGTAGTCAATTTTTTGATCCGAAGGGCGCACGGCTTTACCGAATTTCTTTTGATAAGCTATGATTCCATTCAACATGGTATTGGCCATGGTGTAATTTTTCGATTTTTTAGCCAAACTCAAAGACTCTAAATAATACGGAAAGGCATTCTTAATGGTGTCAAGAGCCGTACCTGTAGGCTGACTGATTTCTAAATTGGAAACCCATTTGTTGTTTTTGTCATGCGGAACCGGATAAATTTTTAAAATACTGCCGAATAAAGCACTGTTCATCAGGTTGATTTTCTTATCGGTTTCTACAAAATCCTTCTCAAACTGATTGGGATTGGCCGTTTTGTAAGCATCTTCCAAATATGGCGCCAGTTTGTAATTGCCTTTGGCATCAAAAAATTTCTTGAACGGAATAAACTTCATATCGGCATCAACTCCGATGATTTTACGAATACTGTCGTTGCCGGGTTTGACATAAACCAACGGAACTTCTATCCAGGCAAAAGGAAACTGTTTCATTGAAATCAAAACCTGATCAGCATTCATTCCGTTATAAGTGTCACTGTGACTTACTTTTCGCAACAATTCAGAAGCAAAAGTATTAACCGGCTTCATTCTTCCTCCGGCATCCTGTATCACTAAGCGCCCAAATTGTTCGGCTTGTTTTTCAGGAACTTTATACGATAAAATCGAATCTAAAAAATTAATTTCTTTATTCGGATGCGGGTGGGTTTGCGCCAGTCCATTTAAAGAAAACAACAATATCAGTATCGAAGCCATTTTGGCTTTTTTCTTTTTCACATTTTCGAGTTTTCGTTTCAAATCGGCGAAACGCGATTTTTTGACAAACATTATAGCCATGAGACAGAAGAACAAAATAAAATAACCGATGTAAGTAATCGTAGTTCCCCAGAAATCGTGGTTAACCGAAAGCACCGTTCCCTTCTCATCAGGGTCGAATGAAGCCTGGAAGAATCGGAATCCTTTGTAATCAAGGATGTGATTCATGTAAATGCGTGCATCAAATTTTTCTGTTGAATCGATTACGGTAACCTGACTTTCAAAAGCAGAAAAACTTTTCTCGGTTCCCGGATATTTTTGAGCGATAAAATCATTCAATTTCAAACTAAACGGCAATTGATAAACCTTACTGCCGTAACTCAGCGTAAACTCTAATTCACCCAACTTGCATATTTTGGGTTCGCCTTGCTTCCCTTTTGAGCCGGTCAGCGTAACTTCTTGTTCTTTTCCTCCGGATTTGATGATAACCGTCAGTGCGTCGGTACCATTTTTAGGTTTGAAATTCCCACTCGACTCAAATGTTATGAATCCTTTTTTGGGTGCATCAGGTATTACGAACTGGGTCCCTCCTATGTTGTACAATGAACGATACATCAAAGGCTGTAAGGAATCTTTACCTACTTTCCCTTGCAATCTGTCGGCCATTCGCATGAACTGCCCTTCAAAAGGAGAAGTAATGGTATTGTTTTTTGTATCGATGTTGATAGCGCCTTTGGTAGGTTTATTAACCGCAAATAGTACGTTGTGTATGTCCTGAATTTCACCCTCCTTCAACATGTGTTCGTGTCGCATACCGTCACCCGACTCGACCAACTTTAAATAAACCGTTCCTTTCTCGTCTTCTTTGATGGTTTCTTTGGCATCTAAGACGAAGTTTTTGTATTCAATTTCAAACGGAACCTCTGCAAATTTTTCATTAATCGAAAAGTAGTTTTCCGTTACCGGCGACAACAACATGGGCTTTTCAAAAATGCGACGTTTTAAACTGCCTTCATACATTCCATCTACAAAAACAGTCAGATAACATTTATCCGAGAACAGTTGGTTTGATGTAGCCCCTTCGCGAATGGGCATCATTCCTTCATAGCTTATGTAACGCGTTATGAAAGCTCCTGTAATGATAAAAATGAAGGACAAATGCAGCAAAAGAGTTGCCCATTTTTCTTTTTTGTACAATTGATAACGTTTGATATTTCCGATGAAGTTAATCACAAAAAACAGCATAATAGCCTCAAACCACCAGGCGTTATATACCCAAATTCGGGCTGTATCGGTATTGTATTTGCTTTCGATAAAAGTTCCGGCTGCCATAGCCACGGCAAACCCTAAAAACAAAACCGCCATTAATCGTGTTGAGAATAAAAAAGCGTACAGTTTCTTTTCCATAGAAGTTGGAATTTTTTTTAAAGTGCTACAAAAATAGCGTAAATAAATAGATTTCAACTGCATTTATTTTGGGTTTTAATACTTTTTTAACCCTTGTTTTTTTCTTTGATTTACTAACGAATTTTTTGATAATTTAGCCACATGATTCGAGTGACACTAATTGGCTCCGGAAACGTTGCCCAGCATTTGATACAAGCATTCAGTAAAACTACTGCTGTTAATTTGGTTCAGGTATTCTCAAGACAATCAGAAGCTGTAACGCATTTGGTTGATTCCCGCAAAGTCATCTCTGATTTTAATGAACTGCAAGAAACCGATGTAATCATCATTGCGGTTACTGACGATGCTATAGAAACCGTATCAAATCAGATTCCGCTGCAAAACCAGCTGGTTGTTCACACTTCGGGCAGTTTGGCCATGACGGCTTTAAATTCGAAACACAGACGTGGCGTTTTTTATCCGTTGCAAACGTTTTCCAAAACCAAAGCGGTTGATTTTAAAAACATTCCCATTTGTTTGGAAGCTGAAAATGAAACCGATTATCAAACCCTCGAAAATTTGGCGGATGTTATCTCAGAAGTTCATTACAGAGTAAGCTCCGAACAACGAAGAGCCCTGCATGTAGCGGCTGTTTTTGTGTCTAATTTTGTCAATCATTTGTATCAAATCGGAAGCGATATTTGTACTGAAAATCACTTATCGTTTGATATTTTGAAACCTTTGATACAGGAAACTGCCCAAAAGATTATGACGCTTACGCCAAATGAAGCTCAAACAGGACCGGCAAAACGCCATGACACTACCACCATTAATGCTCATCTGTCGTTTTTGACTGATGCCAACCAAAAAGAACTATACAAACTGCTAACTAAATCTATTATTGATAATGGGAAAAAGCTATAAAGAAATCCTGAACAACATTTCGACTTTTATTTTTGACGTAGACGGTGTTTTGACCGATGGTTCCGTACACATAACCCAAACCGGAGAAATGCTGCGCACCATGAACATTCGCGACGGATTTGCCATGAAAGCTGCAATAGAAAGCGGATATCACGTTTGCATTATTTCGGGCGGAAACAACGAAGGAGTTCGCATTCGCTTAAGAAACCTGGGGATTACCGATATTCATTTGGCTTCCTCTGATAAAGTAGCTACTTTTAAGGAATACACTGAATTGTACAACATTGACCCCGAACACGTATTGTATATGGGCGATGATATCCCGGATTTTCATGTGATGCAACTGGTAGGATTACCCACCTGCCCGCAAGATGCCAGTCCGGAAATTAAAGCTATTTCAAAGTACATTTCACACAAAAAAGGCGGTAGAGGAGCAGTTCGCGAGATGATAGAGCAAGTGATGAAAGTACAAGGCAAATGGCATTTGTACTACAATGGAAAACACGATTAATACAAGCATTCCATTCAAACAAATCCAATAAATTAAGTAAACATAAAAATGAATTTTTTAAAATTAATCCGCTACCAAAACTTATTATTACTGGCATTTATGCAGCTTATTTTTCGCTATGGTTTTATGAAATACCAAGCTGTCTATTTGTTTCTGAATGATTTTCAGTACGGGTTATTAGTGTTGTCTACCGTATTGATTGCAGCTGCCGGTTATGTGATTAATGATATCATGGATCAGGAAACAGATGCCGATAACAAACCGAATAATGTTATTATTGGAAAAAGCATCTCTGAAGCCATGGGATACAATTTGTATTTTGCATTGAATGTGACAGGTGTCGGAATTGGCTTTTACCTTGCTAACATAATTCAAAAACCTACTTTCGGTGGACTTTTCATCATTATAGTCACTATTTTGTACTTGTATGCTACCAGCTTTAAAAGAGTACTACTGATTGGAAACATTATAGTGGCGTTAGTTTTATCCATGAGTATTTTAATCATCAGTGTATTTGATTTACTGCCGAATCTTTATCCTGATAATCGAAGACAAATGGCTGTAATTTTTTCCATTTTTACAGACTATGCCATTTTTGCTTTTATCCTGAATTTCATTCGGGAAATTGTTAAAGATATGGAAGATGTAGATGGCGATTACAACCAAGGAATGAATACTTTACCTATTGCTCTGGGAATATCCAAAACCGTTAAAGTAGTTTTTGCTTTGGGAATCTTAGCTACCCTCCTTTTGCTGTGGTATATTAATACTTATCTCATGGCAAGCCAACTTTATTTTGCTGTCATCTACGGATTATTGCTGATTGTTGGCCCGATGATTTTCTTTGTTGTTAAAATTTGGAATGCAACCTCCAAGAAAGATTTTCATTTGTTGAGCACTGTATTAAAATGGATTATTTTCTTCGGGATACTTTCGGTGGCCGTAATTACTTTTAATATCAAAAATCATGGGTAATTTAAATCTCAAAAACATCCGAATCATACTGGCGTCGGGCTCTCCCAGAAGACAACAATTTTTCAAAGATATGGACCTGGCTTTTGAAATACGTTTGAAAGAGATCGAAGAAGTATATCCCGAGCAGCTTCAGGGTGTTGAAATCACAAACTATTTGGCCGAACTGAAAGCCAATGCTTTTGAAGGAGAAATCAACGAGAATGAGCTATTGATTACCAGTGATACCATTGTTTGGCTCGACAGCAAAGCCTTGGGAAAACCAAAAGATTACCAGGATGCGGTAGCTATTTTAAAATCGCTGTCGAACAAAACGCATGAAGTAATCACCTCGGTTTGTTTCAAAACCAAACACCATACGGAAACTATTTTTGAAGTAACCAAAGTTACTTTTAACCCACTCTCTGATGAAGCCATTCATTACTATTTAGACAACTACAAACCGTTTGACAAGGCGGGTGCCTATGGCATTCAAGAGTGGATTGGATTGATTGGCATTTCCAAAATAGAAGGATCTTACACCAATGTTGTTGGGCTGCCCACCGAAAAAGTATATCAGTATTTGAAGCAGTTAGATACAGGGAATTAAAAAATTGACTATCTTTCAATTTAAACTGAAGAAGTATGTCTGAAACCGTAAAATTTCCTTTTTATATTAGATTGGCAGCCATTTTACTTTGTTTAATCGGGCTGTTTGCAATTGTGTATCTGGGTCGGGATATTATTTTCCCGCTGTTGCTTTCACTACTCTTTGCTATTCTGCTTCGCCCGGTGGTTAGCTTTTTAATCAACAAGCTTCGTTTTCCTCATTTTATAGCGGTGGTTTTTGCTATAGTGCTGTTTGTGTTGATTTTTCTGGGCGTTTTATACTTTATTTCACTACAAGTGAGCGATATGGCTCATGATTGGGACAAAATTAAAAGCAATTTCTTTTATCATATCGAAAATTTCCAACAACTGATTCGCGATAATTTTCATTTGAGCAAAAGAGAACAAAACGAAATCATCCTCAACGCCACCAAGAGCGGCATGGATTCGGGGAAAGAAATTGTAGGCAGCACGCTCAATTCGTTCACCGATATTGTTTTGAATCTGACACTAATTCCTATTTATACTTTTCTGTTTTTGTTGTATCAGAATCTGTTTATTAACTTTTTAATCAAACTATATAAACCGATTCATCATAAAAAACTACGAGAAATTTTAATCGAAATCAAGCTTGCCGTGCAAAGTTATGTGGTGGGATTGCTCTTTGAAATGATAGCCGTTTCGATACTGACCACTATTGGTTTATACATGATCGGAGTAGAATATTTTATCCTTTTGGGTATCATTACCGGAATTTTGAATTTGGTTCCCTACATAGGAATCTTATTTGCCGGAGCTTTGAATATCGTAGTTTCGCTATCGGGTTCAACCGATTTATCAATTGTCATTGGTGTAATTGTAGTCAATATTATAGTTCAATTTATTGACAACAACATATTGGTACCCATGTTTGTCAATTCAAAAGTACAAATCAATGCGTTGGTTTCAATCGTCGGAATCATCATTGGAAATGTCTTGGGCGGAATTACTGGAATGTTTTTGGCTATTCCCATTATCGCCATACTGAAAGTCATTTTTGACCGAATAGAATCACTGGAACCTTGGGGATATCTGATGGGCGACGATTTGCCCAAAACCTTTGAGTGGCATAAAATTAAAATTCCGATGTACAACTACAATACATCGACTACCACAATCAATTTCAGTAACGAAGAGATGGATGATGTGATTCCCGATTCAGAACAGAACAATACTTCGGAAAACAACGAAAACTAATTGCACAAAACAAATGACCATGACTTTTTTTTCAGATTTTACCAAAGAGGTGTTATCGCTACCGGAATTCTGTTGGTTGTTGTCATCTTCCTGCGCATTTTGATAGCCAAATTCATTCGTCGCTATGCCAAGCTTTCATTCATAATGGAGCATCGAACAAACTTGGTAATCAAATACATCCATTTGCTCATCAACATACTGGCATTGGTTTGCCTTATTGTAATTTGGGGTGTTCAAAAAAAAGACATACTCTTTACCCTTTCATCGGTCACCACCGTAGTTGGTGTGGCCATGTTTGCCCAATGGTCTATACTGAGTAACATTACTTCCGGAATCATTTTGTTCTTCTTTTTCCCGTTCCGAATTGGAGACATCATCAGTGTGCACGATAAAGACTTCCCGATTCAGGCTGAAATTGAAGACATCAAGGCTTTTCATATTTACCTCAAGACAGATAAAGGCGAACGCATCACCTACCCCAATAACCTGCTGCTTCAAAAAGGTATTTCAATCATTAAACACAAATACGACCATACAGAATTTACGGATTAATTTTAATTATGTAAATTTTTAAAAAAATCTTGTAACACAATTTCATGGCTCCGAATCTAATTTTGTCTTATACAATAACAAAAATTATGTCTAATTTAATCTGCTTCTTTTTTGCACAATCAAAATTGAAGCGATTATATTAAAAAGAGAATTATGAGAACAACAAAATTAGTATTACTGGTAGCGCTTTTTGCAGCTACGGTAAGCAGTAAGGCACAAGTTTCGGTAAATGTTAACATTGGTACCCCGCCGGTTTGGGCTCCGGCAGCTCCGGTAGAAGTACAATATTATTACCTCCCTGATATTGAAGTATATTATGATGTTCCGGCTCGTTGTTACATCTATTTAAGAAAAGGCAGATGGCATCGTTCAGCTGTGCTCCCGGCACGCTACAGAGGATATGATTTATACCATGGCCATACCGTATATTTAACTGATTACCATGGAAAAACACCTTACATATATTATAATGAACACAGAGTAAAATATGTGGGAAATAAAGGTTGGAAATCTAACGGTCATGACAACGGAAACCGTGGAAACGGCAAAGGTCATGGTCACGGAAATGGCAAAGGCCACGGTAAACATTAATACAGATTCTTTTTATTGGTACTAAAGGCTGAGAAATTTCTCGGCCTTTATTTTTTACAATCTCACACCGTTTATTTATAACTAATTCAAAATCAAATATTTAAAATAATACAATTCTTATTATTTCATTAAAACAATGCATTTCATCGATAAATTAATTATTTAATCGTGTTTTTGATTTTTTCTTTGTATATCTTTGCCTTAGATTTTTATTGAAAATGCCGCTCGATATTTTTGTTAATCCCAAATCTACAAAAACATGAAAACGACTAAATTGCTCTTCGTCCTATTTATGGTATTGATAACCAATGGTATATGTGCGCAAGAAACCGCATTGAAAAAAGATTCATTACCACTCAACAGTAAAAACAACTGTTATCTTCGTTATTACTACTTTCCCAATTTGGAGGCCTATTTTGACAACCTGAAAATGGTTTATTATTTCAAAGATAAAGGAGTATGGGTATCCGCTCCCGAGTTACCCCAAAATTACGGTGGTTACTCCCTATACAATAAAGCTAGGGTAACCATTAATAATTTTGATGATGATGATCCTTTTCAATTTATCTTGATACACAAGAAAATGTATCCGTACAACTCAAAAGGGCGATTTGCCTATGCCACTGCTAACGGGAATGATTAAGTAAACATGCGTTAGGATTTAGTTAAAATAAAAATAATTAAAACATCCATTTTTATTTAATCTGTATATTTGAAGCTATTGCACCCTTAACGATTATAAAATGCAAAAGCTTTACTTTTTTTCTATTGCCTTTTTATTTTTTACCTTTCAAACCGGTTGGGCTCAACAACCGCAAAAACCCAATGCAGTCGAGCTCTACAATCAAATTCAAAAACTGAATTTTCTGGGGTCTGTCCTTTATATTGCGGCACATCCCGATGATGAAAATACTCGGCTAATCGCTTATTTATCAAATGACGTAAAAGCCAGAACCGGCTATTTATCACTAACACGAGGTGATGGCGGACAAAACCTCATAGGTCCGGAATTACGCGAACTACTCGGAGTCATCAGAACACAGGAATTAATTGAAGCCCGAAAAATAGATGGTGGTGAACAGTTTTTCTCACGTGCGAATGATTTTGGTTTCTCTAAAAATCCTGATGAAACATTGCAAATCTGGGATAAAGACCAAGTATTGAGTGACGTTATTTGGGCCATTCGAAAATTCCAACCCGATGTAATCATCAATCGTTTTGACCATCGTTCACCGGGCACTACTCACGGGCATCATACCTCTTCGGCTATGTTGAGCTTCGAAGCATTTGACAAAGTCAATGACGCCTCCGTTTTTCCTAATCAATTACAGTACGTAACTCTTTGGAAACCTAAACGTTTGTATTTCAATACATCCTGGTGGTTTTACGGTAGTAAAGAAAAATTTGATGCCGCTGACAAATCGGGAATGAGTAATCTTAAGATAGGAACCTATTACCCGTCAATAGGCAAATCTAATCAGGAAATTGCTGCTTTGAGTCGGAGTCGCCATCAATCACAGGGATTCGGATCAACCGGAACCCGTGGTGAGGAAGAAGAATATTTAGAGTTTCTGAAAGGCGATGCTCCAAAAGACAAAAACAATCTTTTTGAAGGTATTGACACAACCTGGAATCGGGTAAAAAACGGCAAGCCTATAGGTGATATCTTAGCTTCGGTTGAGAAAAATTTCGATTTTAAAAATCCATCCGCCAGTATACCCGAATTGGTAAAAGCATACGATTTGATTCAAAAACTGGAAGATTCACACTGGAAAAATATCAAATCAGAAGAAATTAAAAAAATCATTGCCGGTTGTGCCGGCTTATACCTCGAGGCCGTTGCAGAAGTACAAGAGGCTACGCCGGGGAGCACCTTAAACGTAAAATTGGAAGCGATTAACAGAAGCCCGATTAACATCAACTGGAATACCACTACTACTTTTCCAAATTCGATGAATACTCAGGAAATCACTCCGTTGCCCAATAATAAGTCAATCTCCAAAACCATTACTTTAGAACTTCCGAATAACCTGAATTACACCAATGCTTATTGGTTAAACCAGTCCGGAACCGTAGGAATGTATCGGGTAGATGATCAGCAAAATATTGGAAAACCCGATATCATCAGAGAAGTAAAAGTATATTTTACGCTCGAAATTAATGGGGTTACCATTCCGTTTGAACGCAATGTGGTTTACAAATACAACGATGATGTTAAAGGCGAAGTGTATCAACCGCTTGATATTGTTCCGGTTGCCACGTCTTCCATCGCTGAAAAAGTATATATTTTCAACAACGACCGAAGTAAAACCCTGACAGTAAAAGTCAAAGCCGGAAAAGACGCTGTGAAAGGGACTGTAAAACTGGAAGTTCCGCAGAGCTGGAAAGTATCTCCTTCAGAAATTCCGTTTGCCATTGACAAAAAAGATCAGGAAGTATTGGCCGTTTTTACCGTAACTCCTTCTGAAGAAGCCGGCGAAGTGGCTATTAAAAGCATCGTAACTGTGGACGGACAAATATACGACCAAAACAAAATCGATATCAATTATCCGCATATTTATAAACAGATGGTTTTGAAACCGGCTGAAGCTAAAGGTATTCGTTTGAAGATTAAAACGAAAAACGAGAAAATCGCTTACATCATGGGTGCCGGCGATGAAGTTCCGAAAAGTTTAGCGCAAATGGGGTACGAAGTGCAAATCCTGAAACCGGAAGAAATTACCAGCGAAAAATTACAAAGGTTTGATGTTGTAATGACCGGTATTCGGGCTTATAATGTGGTAAATACACTGGCATTCAAACAGCACATTCTTCTTGATTTTGTTAAAAACGGCAAGACCATGATTGTTCAATACAACACGACCGATGATTTGGTAACAAAAGACATAGCACCTTTTCCGTTGAAAATCTCACGAGACCGTGTTACCGAAGAAAATGCTGAAGTACGTTTTCTGGCTCCCAAACATTCAGTACTGAACTATCCTAACAAAATTACCGCTGATGATTTCAAAGGCTGGAAACAGGAACAAGGTCTGTACTACCCTAACCAGTGGGACAGCAACTTTACACCTGTTTTATCGGCTAATGACAAAGGCGAAAAACCGAAAGACGGCGCTTTATTAATTGCCAAATACGGCAAAGGAAATTATATTTACACCGGACTGAGCTTCTTTCGTGAATTGCCCGAAGGTGTTTCGGGAGCGTTCAGATTGATGGCCAACTTAATCGCAATTGGTAAATAAGTATGGAAACAAAAAAATCATCCTGGAAAAATAGTTATACCTGGGTTTTAATTGCCAACGCTATATACATTGTCATCTTTTTTATTTTAATGCAATTATTCTTTTAACATGCAGCAACTTGACTGGATTGTTTTATCAGCTACCCTCCTTTTCATCGTATTTTATGGTGTATACAAAACCAAAGGAAGCAAAAACGTAGAAGATTATATTTTAGGCAACAAGGAAACCCCTTGGTGGACGGTTGGTTTGTCTGTAATGGCAACACAAGCCAGCGCCATTACCTTTTTATCAACACCCGGGCAAGCCTATCATGACGGAATGGGATTTGTACAATTCTATTTCGGATTGCCAATAGCCATGGTAGTCATTTCGATTACGTTTATTCCCATTTACCACAAATTGAAAGTTTTTACCGCCTATGAGTACCTCGAAAAACGTTTCGATTTGAAAACCCGTTCCTTTACCGCTATTTTATTCCTGATTCAAAGAGGATTGGGAACCGGTTTGACCATTTATGCGCCGTCTATTATTCTATCCTCCATTTTGGGCTGGAATCTTACGATGCTCAACGTAATCATCGGAATTCTGGTAATCATTTACACTTTTGCAGGAGGAACTAAAGCCGTAAACGTGACCCAGAAACAGCAGATGTTCATCATCATGAGCGGCATGTTCATCACTTTCTTTTTGATACTGCATTTGCTTCCTAACGACATGACTTTTTCTAATGCTTTGCATATAGCAGGAGCTAATGGTAAAATGAACATCCTCGATTTTTCTTTTGATCCGGAAAACCGTTACACGTTTTGGAGCGGAATTACCGGAGGTTTCTTCCTGATGCTTTCCTATTTTGGTACCGACCAATCGCAGGTGGGACGCTATCTTTCCGGAAAATCAGACCGTGAAAGCCAGATGGGATTAATCATGAATGGTTTTATGAAAGTTCCGATGCAGTTTTTTATTTTATTAACCGGTGTAATGGTATTTGTATTCTTCCAGTTTAATCCGGTACCGTTGCATTTCAATCCTATAAATAAAGATGCGGTAGCAAAATCAAAATACGCCGAGCAATACCATTCGCTTGAAAAAAAATTGGCCGATTTGTCTGAAGAGAAAAAAGAATACAACTTATTGTATATTGATCATTTAAATCAAAATTACGACAACCCTATTTTGAGAAACAAACTCGTTTCGCTCTCAGGAAAGGAAAAAGATTTACGTGAACAGGCCAAAGAAATTATAGAAAAAGTCGACCGGAAATCGGAAACAAACGACAAGGACTATGTGTTTATTTATTTCATTTTACACTACCTACCGTCCGGATTGATTGGTCTTTTGCTGGCTGTTATTTTTTCGGCTGCTATGTCCTCCTCGGCCTCAGGTTTAACAGCACTGGCCTCAACAACCGCTATTGATATTTACAAACGAAACGTCAAAACCGAAAAATCAGAAAAACACTTTGTAAATGCAACCAAAGCTTTCACCCTGCTTTGGGGAGTTATAGCTATACTTTTTGCCTGCGTAGGAACATTGTTTGAAAACTTAATCCAATTAGTCAACATAGTAGGTTCAATATTCTACGGAACCGTTTTAGGAGTGTTTTTAGTTGGTTTTTACATCAAATACGTAAAAGCCAATGCTATTTTCTTCAGCGCCGTCATCAGTCAAACGACCATCTTTTTCATTTATTATTATACCATTCACATCTATCCTACCGGTCAGGAAAAACTGGGATATCTGTGGTTGAATTTCATTGGCGCCACATTAACAGTAGTGTTATCAATACTGCTTCAATCGGTAATGAAACATAAAGAAACAGAAGAAGTTATTGCATAAAAAAAACCACGAATTCCTGAGGGAGTTCGTGGTTTTTCATTTAATTAGAATGGATTATTTTTTGCTCCATTCTTTAATACTGTCGTTGTTCATTTTGATATAATCATCGTTTTTAGCTTTTTGTGCCGCAGCCAATGATAATTTTGCAGTTTCGATAGCTCCTTTTTTGTCACCCAATTTTGCTTGGATCAAAGACTTCAAACGCAAATGCCAAAACGGTACGTCTTCTCCGGCTTTAACCATAGAAACCGCTTTGTTTACATACTCTAACGCTTTGTTTAAATCACCATTTGACTGATAAAAATACTGAGCCGCTGAATAGTAATCTCCTGCTGTCGGTCCGGCCAATGCCTTTTCAATACTTGCCATAGCCATTTTTTGGGTTGGCACTTCAAATTTTAAAGACACCATTGTTTTTTCCCAAGAAATATCTAAAGTAGCGCTGTCATTAGTAAGGTTGTTGATTGAAATTGTCAACGATTCAACCGGATTTCCTAAAGCTATAGGATCTACATTAGTAGAGTAAGCTACTTTGTTTACGTTCCAATTTTCAGGAGTTCCCCAATTATCGGTATCCGAATAAAAAATTACTTCCCACATATCTGCTTTTGGAGTAGTGTACAAAGCGTATTTACCTTTTTTAAGGGTAGTTCCTTTAATCACTACATCTTCGCTGAAAGTCACGGTTGTATTTAAATTAGCCCCTGTTCTCCATAGTTTTCCAAAAGGCACTAAATCACCGAATACCACTCTTCCTTTTGCGCTTGGTCTTGAATAATCAACAGTAACTTCTGTTAATCCAACCATTTGTGTCATAGTTGCATGAGGACTCGGAGCCGGAGTTTTCACCTGAGCATGAGTAACATAGTTAGCAATAATAGCTGCGAAAACTAAAATAATTTTTTTCATAAGTTAGATTTTTATTGATGTTTGCCCAAAATTACAAATAGTATAAGTTGACGTATGTTAAGAATAACTTAAATATATTTGTTTAACTTTTTATTAAAATAGTTAAACATATTTTTTGTACTTTTACAAAAAATTAAACGATGAAAGTATATTCTCTGCATACCAAACAAAAATTACCTATTTCAATGGAAGAAGCCTGGGAATTTCTATCAAACCCGAAAAATCTGAAAACAATCACTCCGGATTACATGGGTTTTAAAACACTTTCAGGCGATGACAGAGCTATGTTTCCCGGGCAAATCATTCAATACATAGTAACACCAGTTTTAGGCATTCCTATGAAATGGGTTACCGAAATTACACATGTTAAAGACAAAGTATATTTTGTTGATGAACAACGCTTCGGCCCTTATGCTTTATGGCATCACAAACATTTTTTAAAGGAAATTCCAGGCGGAGTTGAAATGGAAGATTTGGTTCATTACAAATTACCATTGGGAATTTTAGGGCAATGGGTACATCCGTTTTTGGTGAAACCCAAGCTCAAAGAGATATTTGATTACCGTCAAAAAAAATTAACGGAACTTTTCGGAACATATAACTAAAACGACATGAAAAAACTTCTTTTTTTACTTTTACTCAGCTCTTCTCTGGGCTTTTCTCAGGAAAAATTTCAATTGAGTACACACATCCTCGACATCAGTAAAGGAACCGGCGCTCCGAATGTTGAAGTAGAACTCAGAAAGCAGGACAACACCAACCAAAATTGGCTGTATGTCGACAAGAAAATGACCGATGACAAAGGAAGAATAAAAGAATTGCTTCCGATGAACACATCAAACATTGGCGTTTACAAACTCATTTTTAAAACCAAACCTTATTTCGCTAACAACAAACAAGAAAGTTTTTACCCCTTTATTGAAGTTGTTTTTGAAATAAAAGACAATGAACATTACCACGTTCCAATTACACTGAGCGCTAACGGATATTCAACATACAGAGGAAATTAATCATGAAAAACATACTTTTGATAGGAGGTTCTTACGGCATAGGTTTGGCTTTAGCTAAAGAACTTCAGCAGGACAACACGGTTTTTGTAGCTTCAAGAACAAAAGAAAATCTGGATAACATCAACTGCACTCACATCCCGTTTGATGCAATGAACGATACCCTTGACATCACAAAATTACCCGAAACCCTTGATGGGTTGGTTTACTGTCCGGGCAGTATTAATTTGCGTCCCTTCAAAGGACTCAAACCGGAAGCTTTTGAATCGGATTTACAGATTAATTTCATCAACTTAATTAAAGTGATTCAAACGGTTTTGCCTAACTTAACGGCTTCAAAACAATCAAGTATTGTATTGTTCAGTTCGGTAGCTGCCGGTATGGGAATGCCATTTCACACCAGTGTTGCTGCTGCAAAAGGTGCTGTTGAAGGATTTGCCAAAGCATTAGCCGCAGAATATGCCCCTAAAATAAGAATTAACGTAATTGCTCCCTCATTAACTGATACGCCTTTGGCCGATAAGTTTCTGAGTTCTGAGGAGAAAAAAGAAAAGTCAGCCCAACGCCATCCGTTGAAAAGAGTTGGTACCGCCGACGATATTGCTCAAATGGCTAAATTCCTGCTGAGTGATAAAAGCAGCTGGACTACGGGACAAATTTTTAATGTAGACGGAGGGATGTCAACCTTGTTAGTAAATGCATAAACTGTAAACGATGAATATATTTTGGTTTCGACGCGACTTGCGTTTAGATGATAATGTTGGACTGTTTCACGCGTTGAACAACAGCGATGGAGTATTGCCAATTTTTATTTTTGACGAAACCATATTATCGCAATTGTCCAAAGACGATGCGAGGGTAACCTTCATTCATGAGCAATTAGAAAAAATTCAACAGGAATTGAAGAAAATAGGACGTTCATTGGCGGTCTTTCACGGAGAACCCTTCGAAGTATTCAACAAAATTCTTACTGAAAACAGCATCAAAGCGGTGTATACCAATCATGATTATGAGCCCTATGCCCGCAAACGCGATTTAGAATTATATCGTTTGTTCCAAGAGTACAACATAGCATTCAAAACCAGTAAAGATCAAGTAATATTTGAAAAAAATGAAGTAACAAAAGACGACGGAACACCTTATGTAGTTTATACGCCCTACTCAAAAAAATGGAAAGAAAACTTCAAAAAAACTACTTTACATCATTACAAATCAGAAGACTATCTACATAAAATAATAAGCCACTCCTACCCGTTTCTGAGCTTGAATGATATTGGTTTTGTACCGTCTTCTATAAAAGTTACTCCCTACGACATTTCCGAAACACTCATCCGAAATTACGAAGCAACCCGCAATTTTCCGGCACTGAACAAAACATCTTATTTGGGAGTATACCTGCGCTTCGGAGCAGTTTCCATCAGAAAGATAATAGCCAAAGCCATACAGGAAAAAAATGAAACCTTTTGGAACGAACTCATTTGGCGCGAGTTTTTCATGCAAATTCTATGGCATTTTCCACATACCGTTACCAAAAGTTTCCGCGATAAATACGATGCTATACCTTGGGAAAATAACGAAGTTTTATTCCAAAAATGGTGCAACGGACAAACAGGTTATCCTTTTGTAGATGCCGGCATGCGCGAATTAAATGCCACCGGTCACATGCACAATCGCGTGCGGATGATAGTCGCCAGTTTTTTGTGTAAACATTTGCTAATCGACTGGCGTTGGGGCGAGGCTTATTTTGCCAACAAATTACTGGATTACGAACAAGCCAGCAATGTAGGCAACTGGCAATGGGCTGCGGGCAGTGGTGTAGATGCGGCTCCTTATTTCAGAATTTTTAATCCAACCGAGCAGATTAAAAAGTTTGACCAAGATTGGGTTTACATCAAAAAATGGGTGCCCGAACTCAATACTTCAAAATATCCTAAACCCATAGTTGACCATAAAGAAGCCCGCGAAAAATGCCTCAAAGTGTATAAAACTGCCGTAGGCTAACGGATATTTTTGATGAGTTCATAATTCAATTCGCTGAAACTGCTTATCACCATATCGGCCTTACTGTAGTCCTGCATTTTCGAGTGAAAACTATCGTAACCGATGCAATAAATTCCGGCTGCTTTTGCTGCTAAGATTCCGTTGGTGCTGTCCTCTATGACGATGCAATGCTCTGTGGGAGTTTGTGCCAAAAAAGCGGCGTGCTGAAAAATAGCAGGATGCGGTTTCGATTTCGGGAAATCTTCACCCGAAACAATATGACTAAAGTACGGATGCAAACCAAACCGATCAAAAATCTTAGTAATCGTCACCGTAGCCGATGAGGAAGCCAAAACCAACTGCATGCCATTGGCATACAAATCTTTGATTAAGTCTTCTACTCCATCCAACAAATACAAATCTGCTTTGCGGTCAAAGGCATCGTTAAACAAGTTGCGTTTGGTTTCTACCAAAGTGGGAACGTCTTCTTTTAAATTAAACTGAGCTTTAAGCCGCTCAAAAATATTTTTGGTCGAATTTCCCGTAAACGAGGCATACATTTCAGGAGAAACCTCAATACCCAATTGTTTAAAATGCTGATTGTAGGCATAATGATGTACCGGTTCGGTATCTACAATTACACCGTCCATATCAAAAATTACGGTTTGTATCACGTTAGCTGTTTTTAGATAATTGTATAAGAAAATAAAAGAGCGGAACAAAAATAAGGCTCATCACCATAAACATAAACCATCCTCCCAAAGCCTCTCCCTGTTCTAAACTGGTTTGTACCGTTTTATATTCAATAGCAAAAAAGATGAGAATGACCGATAGCTTCAATACTCTTATCATACGGGTCATTATGGTGTATTGCTGTAACGCATTGGTGGGCGTTATTGGTGTCGTATAATTAAACTTATGAGGATAACGGCTTAAAACCGTCAATGCTATATAGGAAACCGTTGCAATTATGGTCGACAGAAATAAAGTCCACTTACCACCATACCCATCTGCCGTTCCGTTAGCTCTAAAGTGGATTGGAATCACTTCGGGTAAAACTGCGTAATTCCTAAAAGTAAAAATCCAAAAACACACTAAAAACAACACCGATAAGATTTCAAAAACTTTATCCGCTGTTGTTAGGGTTAGCTTAATTCGGGGTCTTTCGGATAGTTCCATACGGCACTATTTTTTTAAGAGATATTTGATTACTGTTTCAGCGGCATGCAACCCAAAAAGACATGGCATCCAACTGTTTGTGCCGTAAAAAGACTTCTTGAAATTTTTACCATCCGTTAGTTTAACACTGGTCTCATCAGGCATTTCGGTCGAGTAAACCGCTTTAATTCCCTTTGATATTTTGGCTTCTTTCAAACGTTTACGAATGTTTTTAGCCAACGGACAATATTCGGTGTGGCTGATGTCGCGAACTTTTACCTTGCTGGCTTCATATTTCCCCCCGGCTCCCATACTGCTGATGGCTTTGATTTTTTGTCGTTTGGCCGAAATCAGTAAATTCAGTTTGGGAGTAATGCTGTCAATACAATCCAACACATAATCAAACTCGGGTGTAACTATCTCCAAAGCTCTTTCCGGCGATAGGAATTCTTCCAAACGAGTCAGGTTCAACTCCGGATTAATATCCATCAAACGGTCGCCTACAACATGTACTTTGGGCATCCCCACAGTCGAATGTAAAGCCGGTAACTGTCTATTCACGTTAGTAATATCGACTACATCACCATCAACAATCGTCATATTTCCCACTCCGGCACGAGCCAAAAACTCGGCCGCAAATGATCCGACACCACCTAATCCGACTACCAAAACATTCGCGTTTTTTAATCGCTCTAATCCTTCAGGTTTAAATAAAAGCTCTGCTCTTTCCTGCCACTTTGCCATTTGATTTACATTTTTAAAGGCGCAAAAATAAACAAAATTATCCAATGGTTTTGTTAAGGTGGTGCAACCGATGAGTATTAAAAATACCCACCAAAAAACACTTTAAACTCCAAAAACCCGCTTGCGGTTAGCGGTAAGTTGTTTCTGCAAAGCATGTACTGAGATGCCCCGGTATTCAGCGGCTAAAGCATACACCTCTTCAAGAGATTCTTCAATGGTATCGGTTTCAAGAAAAAAACAATCATCGGGCACCGAAAGGAACACCTCTTTTAAGTCCAGATTGCGCAACAAATATTTTCCAAATGAAAGATAACACCCCTGCTCCAACAATTGTGCGGCTACTTGTTTATTTTTAGAAAAACCGTGAAGGATGACAGGAACAGTAATCTGAAGCTTTTTTTTAAGAGCAATCAATTCCTGATAGGCTGCAACCAAATGCAATACCAAAGGTTTCTGATGTTTTTCGGCCAAAGCAATCTGACGTTCAAACACCATTGTCTGCAAGTCAATCGGAACAGCAATACGTTTATCTAAACCGCATTCACCCAAAGCCAAACATTCGGGGAGTGCTAATTTCTCGTCTATCGTTTGTAAATCGCTCTCTAACCGACTTTCCTCAATATACCAGGGATGAATCCCTATCGAATATTGCGGAATCGCATCATCAAAAGCCCATGGATATTGGTTGACCAACTCTAAAACATCCGAACGACCGGTGTATTTGTGTGTATGAAGATTGAAATAGGACATGTTCAAAATTAGTGTAAAAGTTACAAAAGCACAACGCATCAGAGCTTTAAAGTTTGTTACTTTTGCACTATCAATCATCAATCATCATGCTCCTGAACGCTTTTCAACGTTACATCAATAATTTCAGAGGCTTCACCCGCGAAATTTGGATACTCACCATCATTACCTTCATCAATCGTGCAGGAACTATGGTACTGCCATTTTTGTCCAAATATTTAAGAGAAGATTTGCATTTTTCATACAACGAAGTGGGTTGGATTATGGTTTGTTTTGGCTGCGGGTCGATGATCGGATCCTGGCTTGGCGGAAAATTATCCGACAAAATAGGCTTTTACAAAATCATGATTTTCAGTTTATTCACAACCGGTATATTGTTGTTGTTGGTTGAATTTGTCACCAGTTTCATCGGACTCTGCATTGGTATGTTCATACTGATGATTATTGCCGATATGTTCCGACCGGCCATGTTTGTGTCTATTGGAGCTTATGCCAAACCCGAAAACCGAACCAGAGCTCTGACCTTGGTAAGACTGGCTGTAAATCTGGGGTTTTCAGCCGGGCCTGCACTGGGCGGTATAATCATCATGTCTATGGGGTACCGAGGTTTATTTTGGGTAGATGGAGCAACTTGTATATTGGCAATATTGGTATTCGGATTATTAGTAAAAGAAAAAAAGAAATCTCCCTTCTTAGATAAGGAACACCACACCGAAACCCTTCCGCAATCCGTATTTAAAGACAAACCATTCTGGATTTTTCAGGCCTGTTGTTTGGTATGCGGAATTTTGTTTTTTCAGGTTTTCACTACTATTCCACTCTATCACGGTGAGCAATTTCATTTAACTGAACTGCAAACCGGACTCCTTCTTACCATGAACGGCTTATTGATTTTTTTCCTCGAAATGCCACTGGTTAGTTTTGTTGAACGCAAAAAAATCAGCAAAATCAAAATGGTTTTTACTGGCTGTTTTCTCATGGCCATCAGTTTATTTTTAATGCTGATTACAGTTTGGGCCGGTATTTTAGTCATCATGATGCTGTTTATGACCTTTGGCGAAATGTTCGCTTTTCCTTTCTCCAACTCCGTTTCTCTGTCTCGGGCTCCCAAAGGACACGAAGGCCGCTACATGGCAATTTATACCATGAGTTTCAGTATGGCACACATCTTAAGTTCTAAAGTGGGTATGCAAATCATTCAGGATTTTGGGTATGCAGCCAACTGGATTTTCATGGGACTCCTCGGAATCATAGGGGCTCTTTTTGGTCTTTGGTCCTACCGACTAATTAAAGCTGAGAACACTATTACTCCAACAAATCAATAAGTTAACCTCAACACAGCTAATAAATTCCTTAAAATTTAGTTAAATAACTAAAAAAATAGTTTATCAACTAAAAAAATAGTTGTATGTTTGATTTCAAATTAATCACTCATGCAAAAGTTAACAAACAAGGAAGAAGAAATCATGCAGATTTTATGGAAGCTCAAAAAAGCATTCGTAAAAGACGTATTGGCAGAAATCAAAGAAGATCAACCTCATTATAACACTCTTTCCACCATCATCCGCAATTTGGAAGATAAAGGTTTTGTGGCTCACAACGCCTACGGAAACACGCATCAGTACTACCCCATTGTGAAAATGGAAGACTACAGAAAGCGTTTTATGAACACGGCCATTGAAACCTATTTCAATAGTTCTTATAAAAATTTAGTCTCCTTTTTTGCTGAAGAAGAAAAAATATCGGCTGAAGAATTACGGGAAATTTTAGCGTTAATCGAGAAAAAGCAATAGCATGGAAGCTCTTTTCATTTATCTGATAAAATCAAGCGGATTATTGGCCATGTTTTATTTGGCTTATCATTTTTTGGTAAGAAAAGAAACTTTTTTCGATGGTAATCGATGGTTTCTTTTGTCCGGATTATTCACCTCTGCCTTGCTGCCTCTATTCTTCATCAAAAAAATTATCTGGGTAGAGAGTCCGAAAATATCTATGGAAGACTTGGTGGCTTATACACAACAGGCGTCTGTAAACACTAAAAATGTTGCTGTTGTTGAAGCATTCGATTGGATGCAATTGCTTTGGATTGGTTATAGCCTGATTGCATTAGCGTTACTATTGAAAATCATACTTAATTTATTTTCGCTGTATCGAATGCTTCACAAGCAACAACAATTTAAAAGAGAAGGGTTTACCTTGGTGGATTCAAATGATAACATCGCGCCGTTTTCCTTCTTTAAATACATCGTCTACAATTCCGATTTTTATACCGATACCGAATTACAAAGCATCATCTTGCATGAACAGGTACACAGCAAAGAACGTCATTCTGTTGATGTCTTGTTGGTTAAATTATTTACTGTAATATTTTGGTTCAATCCGTTTATTTGGCTCTATAAGAAAGCAATAGCACAAAATCTGGAATACATCGCCGACCAAAAAGCTATAGCACAACTCAGTGACCGTCAAGCCTATCAACATGCTTTATTAAAAGTAGTTACTCATCAAAACTGCTTATCCATTACTAATCATTTTTATCAATCATTAATCAAAAAACGAATCGTTATGTTAAACACCAATCAATCACACAAAAGAAATTCCTGGAAGTATGCATTAATCCTTCCTGTACTCATCGGTTTTGTATTCTTGTTTCAAATAAAAGTTGTGGCGCAAGAAGTAGAATCTGATACTTGGGTAAAAAACATCGGCAGCAATGGCGATATAAAAGTAAAAATTGACAAAAACTGTTCTGATGAACAATTGAAAAAAGAAGCCAAAAAACTAAAAGAAGAACACGGTGTTACTCTTAAGTTTTCTAAAGTAAAACGCAACACTTCGGGCGAAATTACCGGCATCAAAGTAGAGTATAAAGACAAAAACGGGAATAAAGGAACCACCCAATGCAACGGTGATGAACCTATAGCCCCGATTCATTTCTACAAAAGCGCCGGCTCTATTGGATTCGGACAACCGCGAAACATGAAAATTTACAGTCATACTACCAGTGGTCATCCCTCAATATCAAGAGCGTTCACATATCGTTTTGACAGCGACAGCCTGGCGGAAATCAAAGATGTTGATGTCAACATTGACATTCCTGAAAACATCATAGCGCTTCAGGACACAGACATCGATAAAAAAATAATAGTGAAAAAAGGCAAAAAACCATTGGTAATCGTCAACGGAAAAGTAATTTCAGACGATAGCGAAATTCAAAAAATTATTGGTGAAGCGGGTGCTAAAGGTGGTTACAGTTTCAGTTACAGCAGCAGTGACGACAAAGGCGAAACCGAAGCATTTACTATGAGTCCGGAAGACATTGCCAAGATAAAAAGCGACGCCATGAACAACGTTCGCATGGAAATCAAAAAAATAAGACCTCAGGTAAAATCACAAATCAGAATGGCTAATGCCGATTGGAAAAAGGTTAAAGAGGAATTGGAAAAAAGCAAAATAGAAACCGAAGCATCCAAACCCGAAATGGAAAAAGCCAAAGCCGAAATGATGAAGGCTAAAGAAGAAATGATTAAGGCCAAAGAAGAAATGCTCAAAGCCAAAGCCGAGTTTGAAAAAGAAAGAGCCAAACTTAAAAAAGAAAACCAAAAATAGTTAAAGAATTGTCAAACACTTTTTTCAAAAAAAGGAAACATTATAAGTTTGTCACTGATTTTTAAACCATTAAACCCCACTTAAAATATTACTAGTATGAAACGAAATTTGTTTTATTTGTGGCTGATGATACCATTGCTTCCTTTAACTCTTTTAGGACAAGGTAAAAAATCATCAACTTTACAGGGTAAAGTTCCCAGCGATAACATTTACATGACCTGGAACAAAACCACTCCGGAAACCGAAATGAATGACGATGTGAAAGCATTGGCTGAACACGGTGTTACCATTACCTACTCGGATGTGAAAAGAAATGAAAAAGGCGAAATCACCGCTATCAAAGTAACCTACAGCGACACTAACGGCAGTAAGGGTTCACTTGAATTTGACAACAAGAAACCAATCAATACCATCAAATTTTACAAACAAAATGATGAAGTTGGTTTTGGTGAACCAAGCAGCAACGAAGTCTTTGGCGGAAATTCATTCTTTGGAGGCGGCGATCCGCAAAAAATGATGAAAGGATACCATTTTAATTTTAATGATGATAAATCTTTCCCTTTTGGCAATGGCTCAGGAAAAACCAGTTCGCGCATCATCATTCAAAAAGATGGTAAAAAACCATTAGTTTTAGAAGACGGCAACGTAATTGAAGGTGGTGACGACTACACCGCTGAGGAATTGGATGAAATCAAAAAAAACAACAAAGTCGAATTGTTCAGCAACGAGGAAATACCCGGTTTTCAATTCAATCAGAGCAACAATTTTGGTGATTTAGCCGAGCAAATGAAAAAAATGCAGGAACAAATAGACCAAATGATGGGCAAAAACGGATTGACTCCTCCTCAACAACCCAAAACTAAGACGGATGATTTAGAAAATTCTAAAGCCGAGATGCAAAAAGCCAAAAAAGAAATGCTGGATGCCAAAAAAGAAATGGAAAAAGCCAAGAAAGAACTGGAAAAAGCTAAATCCTCATTAAAAACTCAAAAAGCGTAAGTGTAACAAAACCATATTAAAAACCACTAACTCAATTAGTGGTTTTTTTATACATCAATCAATCAATCAATCAAAAAATGAACAATCAAATCAAAATGCTGTTCACGGTATTTTTTCTACTATCAGGAATAGCCAAAGCTCAATCGGTTTTAAAAATAAAAGGAAGGGTTACTACAACTTCAAATCAGCCGATTGGTCAACTTCCGGTAATGTTACTTGCCCCAAAAACGAATGCGGTTATTAAAATTGAATTTACTGATTCCGACGGAAATTATATTTTTGACAACTTGTCGGAAAACGAATATCAAATTCAAATCGAAGATCCCTCCTATAAAGGATTTTTGGGTAAAATCATAACTCTGACCTCCGCTAATCCTGAAATCGAATTGCCTCTCATTTTGCTTGAACCAACCGGTGTAAACCAACTGAATGAAGTAGTCATCAAACAAAAAAAGCCATTTGTTGAAAACAAAATCGACCGAACGGTAGTCAATGTTGATGCATTCATCACAGCCGGCGGTGGCGATGCTATGGATGTGTTGGAAAAATCACCAGGTATTTCAGTAGATCAAAACGGTACGATTACGTTCAAAGGCAAAAGTGGTGTTCAGGTATTTATTGATGACAAACCCACTTATTTGTCCGGTGCTGAACTGGAAGCCTATCTTAAATCGTTACCGGCCAGTACGCTTGATAAAATCGAATTAATGACCAATCCTCCGGCAAAATACGATGCCGCCGGTGGCGCCGGAATTATCAATATTGTATCCAAAAGATCCAAAGCCAAAGGTTTCAACGGTAACCTGACTTCCAGAGTCGGACAAGGGAAACGCTTTCAAACGCGCCAAGGATTCAACTTTAACTACATGAATAATAAGGTTAGAGTTTTCGGAAATATCGGCTACGGAGAAAGCAATCCAATGAACGATTTGTACATCTTCCGTAAATTTAAAAACGAAGACGGAAGCACCAAAAGTTTGTTCCATCAGGACAGTGATATCCGTGTTAAGGTACATTCGGTGAATACCAAAATCGGTATGGATTATTATATTTCAGAAAAGACAACCATCGGTGTTGGTTTGAGCGGCACCTTGCGAAATCTCAACAAGAATTCAGATGTTTTAAGTGATATTACTGATGCCAATTCGGTTTTAGATTCATCTATTGTGGCCTACAACCGTCAAAAAGAAAAGTTTAAAAACGGTGGCGTTAACCTGAATCTCCGCCATGATATTGACAGTTTAGGGCAACGAATCACTTTTGATGTCGATTACCTGAAATACGATACGGCAACCCGACAAAAATTCAATAATTATACCTATCAGCCCGATAATTCGCTTTCCAATCAGGATGAATTAAAAGGATATTTACCTTCGGATATTGCTATTTATTCCTTTAAATCAGACTACACATTACCATTCAAAAACGGAAGCCAATTAGAAACCGGTTATAAAATCAGTTATACAAAAACCGATAACATCGCCGATTACAGAGATGTGGTAGATGGTCAGGAAATCCCTAATTACAATACCAGTAATCATTTCAAATACGATGAAACTATCAATGCGGCCTACATAAACTTCAACACCAATTTCAAGCGTTTCAATATACAAACCGGTTTACGCGTTGAAAATACCGAATCTAAAGGGAACCAACTGGGCAATGTAGAACAATCAGGGTCAAAGTTTCATAAAAATTACACCAACTTCTTCCCTACGGTTTATGTACAATACAAATTAGATACTATCGGCAATAATTCTTTGGTAGTCAATTATGGAAGAAGAATCAATCGACCGTATTTTCAGGATTTAAACCCATTTGTGAGTCCGTTGGATAAGTTTACTTTTTACTCGGGTAATCCGTTTTTAAATCCTTCGTTTACCGATAATTACGAGTTGTCATATCAGTACAAAAGCCTGTTCTCAACTACTTTAAGCTATGGTTATTCAAAAGATGACATCAACGAAACCATTGAAATCAACAACGGAATATATTACAGTCGCCCGGGAAATATAGGCAAAAGTCAATATTTCAGTTGGAATGCCAACGCTCAAATTTCGTTTACCAAATGGTGGACGGCCAATGCTTACAGCGAAATCACCCATTCCCGATTTAAAAGCAAATTGTATACAGAAGACTTAGAAGCCTCGGGTACCTTTTGGAACTTCTCTATGAATAACAGTTTCAAATTTCAAAAAGGATGGTCAGCAGAACTCAGCGGAACCTACCAAACCGATGTAGTGAACTCGCAATTTGTGCTCTTGTCAAGATCTAATATTAACATTGGAGTGCAAAAGAAAATACTCAATGATAAGGGTACTCTCAAACTGGCGGTAAATGACATCTTCTATTCCAATATGAACAACGGAATCATTCGAAACCTTCAAAACACCGAAGCCAATTGGAGGAATAAATTAGACAGCCGATTTGTAGCTTTGACGTTCAACTACAGTTTCGGAAAATCGTTTAAGACCAAAAATCAATACGATTCCAACGGAGCCGAAAGCGAAAAGAACCGTGTAAAAGTATAACGAATTACCACTCAAAAACCGTCTTTTGGCGGTTTTTGTTATCTTTACGCTAAACGTAAAAAGATGTATAAAGTATTAGCCAAACTAAATAAACTGCTGTTACCCAGCTTTACTAAGCGTCAATTGGATTTGGCCAAAGCTAAAAAATGGCAATTAGCCATTATTGGCTGGCGCTACCATGTTACTTCAAGAGCATTAAAAAACTAAAAAATATTGCTTTAATTTTCACATTCGATTTGCAAGTTTGTCAAATATACCTATATTTGCACCCACAAAAAGGCCTCGTGGCGCAACTGAATAGCGCATCTGATTACGGCTCAGAAGGTTACA
>CAYPSB010000030.1:10414-40220 GCA_964413435.1 uncultured Flavobacterium sp. | reverse complement strand
GCACCAAGCTCGATGACCATCGTCTGCGTGGTCGAGTAGGTGAAGGGGATCAGGCGCGTCTTCTTGGTGCTGTCCTTGACCTCACGCACGAACGCAAAGCCGGGCCGGTTCTCGGCTGGGCCTTGCGGCGTGGTGATGAAGTTGCGGACAGTGGCCGCGCCGGTCTGGAACTTCACATCGTCGATGCGGCCCCACATCTCTGGCGACATCTCGCCGCCGGCAAACGATCGATTGAAGGTGCGGGTGTTGGCCATGCTTATCTCCCTGCCGTCCAGGGCACGATGTGCTCCACGTTGATCTTGCGCTGGTTGGCATCGGACATCTCGGCCTGGGCCTGGTAGCCTGCGGCGATCTGAAGCTGCCGCTTGGCCTCGGCCGCGCCCACGTCACCCTTGAGGATCGGGCCTGCCAGGTAGCTGGCCAGGTAGTGCGACAGCGTCACCGTGAAGAGCGGCGAGAACTGCGTGGTGTCCCGCACATAGGCCGAGTACCGCATGACCGCGTTCTCGACGTTGGTGTACAGGATGCTGGTGCCGTCGGGCTGCGTCTCGATCGTGAATGGCTGGGGCACATAGCGGCCGGCAGCGATGACCGGGCTGTAGTTGTGCGACCAGAACGGCGTGTCGGTGGGCACGAAGCGCGTGGCGTAGTCGTCGTGTGCATCGGGTGCCATGACGGCCACCACGTTGAGCACGTCGGCGGGCACCGCGTACGCATAGACCCACTCGGGCCAGTTGTTGGTCAGTTTCGCCAGCGACACGCGGCGCATGGCGAAATTCCAGAACGCCATCTCGAGCAGTGCGTCTCGAGCGATGGGGTAAAAGCGAGCGCAGTGCTCGGCCTGGGCAGAGCCTTCAGGCGGGTTCAAGCTGGCCACGGTGGCGTTGTCGCCGAGGTGTCCAAGCGCCATGTTGCAAATGTCTACTTCTGATGCCATCGTGGCCTCCTATGTGAAAAGGGGGCCGTGGTTTCCCAGCGGCCCCCGATCTGTCGGCTTCCGAACAGGAAGGATTACACAGAGCCTTCGTCCGCGTCGGCCGTGCGCTTGGCCTTCGGCTTCCACTTCTTGGCGGACGCTTCGGCAGCCGGCTCGGCCGGTGCTTCAGCGGCCACAGGAGCGGCAGCTTGGGCTTCGGGAGGTTGACCATCGAGGTACTCCAGGTTCCCGTTGTACGGGCCGTTGTACTCGAAGACAGCGCCCTCTTGTCGGAGGGTGTTGTCTACCTGGCACAGACGAATTGCGCGGACTTGAGCCATGTGAATTCTCCTCTATCAGACCACAGTGAAGCCAGAGCGGTAGAACTTCTGGCCGTCCTGGATGGACTCGACGATGTCGGCAGTGATCTTGCCGGCGGTCATCGGGCCAGTGGTCACGTCGTACTGTGCGCCCATGTACTGATAGCCCAGAGAGCCGATCAGCGGGTTGATGCGAACAGCGTGACGTTTGCCAAGGGCCAGGTCAGCCAAAGCGATCGGGCCGGTCGAGCCGAGCACCACGGGGCTGCCCAGGTTAGCGGCGGTAGAGCCGATGACCTGGAGAGTCAGCGTGGCAGCGCCAGCAGCGGTAAAGGCCTCGGTCACCGTGAAGTGCATGTAGAGGTCTTTGCCTTCGCCGATGTCGCGGGCAACGGACAGATCGATGGTGTCGGTCGACACGGCATCAACAGTGATGGCCTGGTCGGTCGAGACACGGAGGAGTTTATCGGTGATCATGGTGAATTCCTTTCAAAGTGGTTTGACCGATTAGGCGACAACTGCTTCGGTGTTGACGATGGCGTCAACGCGGCGCAGAGGAACACCCAGGAACGACAGCCAGGAGTACGGCATGCCGAACTGCGAGAGGCCTTCGTTGACCTTCAACACATACTGGCTCTTGTCCAGAGCAGCGACCGACAGACCAGAGTGGACGGTACGGTTCATGTAGAAGGCAGCGCGACCCATTGCCATGTTCGGGATGCGATACATAGCGCGAGCCATCAGCTTGATGATCGCGGTGGCAGCGGTCGAGGCTTGGGTGCCAGTCTGGGCGACCAGGTCGTTCACATTGATGTTGCAGATGCGGACGACATAGCGCCAGTCTTTGACGACCAGGCCGTTCTTCCACTGGTAGCGAGTGGCGTACGCTTGCAGACGGGTGCCGTCGGCGTTGTACACGGTTTGCTCGCCCAGGTCTTCGTGGATCAGGCCGGCCTTGCTGCCCTTCGGGAAGTGGCAGTAGACAGTCTGATCACCCCAGACCACCAGGTAGATCGAGGTGTTGGCGGTGGCATCAGCGCCGCCAGCCGACAGGATGTTCTGGGCGTTCTGCGGAGCGCCAACACCAATGTCGGAATAGCGCGGGGCCAGGCCGAGGAAGGTCTTGGGATCGCTTGCAGGGTTGCCGTAGAACAGCGTGGTGGCTTGCGTCTGGTTCATGGCTTCCAGGAACGCGGTGTCTTCCGACAAGCGGAATTGAGCCGTGTTGCCGTTCAGCATGGCCAGGTCTTTGTCGACTTCAGAGCGAGCTTCCAGGATGCCGGCAGCCTCGTCCACCTGGGCGGTGGTCGACTTGCTGGACGGGATACCTTGGTTCAGAGCACGCCAGTAGACGGCAGGCAGACCAGTACGAACGATCACGCGCTCGCCGGTCGGCAGGTTGCCTTCCTTGAACACGCAGTCTTCGAGGATCTCGTTGGACTGCGAGAGCAGTTCAGCGATGATGGGGATGCGACCATCGGGATCGGTGCGTTTGGCCCAATCGGCGAGAGTCAGGTTAGAGGTCGAGAGAGTGGTCATGATTCATTTCCTTTCAGGATTGCTGATTTGAGTACAGAGCGGATGCCGCTGCGTTGAAATCTTTGGGCTGGCCTTTGACGCCTGCACCAGGAGAGTTCCCCACATAGGTGTCCTCACTGATTGCTTTGCCGGCACGGTACATAAACCGGATCACCTCCGGGTTGTTTCCCAGGCCAGACTCATTAAGCAGCGCACGCAACTCTGGCGTTCCAAAACTATCGAGAGCCTTCTTCGCGACGGCCAGGTTTTCCTGGAGCTTTTCGCCCCCGAATTCCTTGTCGGTCTGCGAGGCCTGCGCCCAATCGTTGCGGATTGCCTCAAGCTGCCCCATCTGACGTTCCGCGATTCGCGGCCCCATCGTATCGAGCAACTTCTGTGCAGCCTCCTGCGTCAGGTTCAATTCCTTGGCGATCTCCGAGAACGATCCAATGATCTCGGCGTCGAATTCTTGGCCTTCAGGGGCTTTGAACTCATACTTTTCGGGCGCTCCTTCCGCGGGCTTGTCGCCTGCTTGGTCGCCACCCTGGTCGCCAGCGGCCTTGTCAGCAGCGGCCCCGTCCTGGGCTTGCTGATCCTGTGCGCTGTTGGCTTGCTGCTGATCACCGTACAGGGCTTCGGCCGTCGCCTGGCCTTGTCCAGTGGGTTGCGATGCGGCCGTGCCTTCAGGGGTCGTTGCGGCTTGATCCGTCATCAGCGATTCGTTGGTCATTCGTGTTCTCCTTAACCATTGTTGGGTAAAGCTCTGGGCAGAGCGAGTGGATCATTGCGAGTGTGCGGTTGCCGTAGTTCCTGTTGCCCTCGTTGAACGCCATCGTCATCGAGTTCGTGTTGAACGACAGCCGGAACACGCCCGCCTGATCCAGAAGCCGCCAGATTACCCGGCGGCCCCGCTTGCTGCTCATGAGCCACTTAAGGTCGCCCTCTTCGTTTTCGCGGAGGAGCTTGTCCCGCAGCCGTTTGTCGGCCTCGGTCTTCTCCTGACCACGAATGTCGAGGGGGTCGTAATTGCTCATGGTTCCAATTTATCCAGGGCACATACAGATACGGGCACCTTCATCTGGGCACATCAAGGGTAGTGCCCATCGACTTCGGCGACGGTCAGGATGGCCGACGGCATGGCCGGTCTGGCTGGCGTGGTCATCCTTGAGGCCGACCAGGTCGCCGGTCACCGAGTCGTAGAGAAACGGCGAGCCTGGGGTTTTCTGGCGCGTTGTCATGATGTTTGGCCAGAGTACAGCATGCTGGCTGCTGCGTTGTTGCGCTCGGTCTGGTCAGCCTTCATTTCCATGTCGGTGATCTGAAGCTCGACGCGCATGTCAGAGCCACCTTGCGTCTCGTAGGCACTGGTGCCCTTGACGACAGCCTTGGCCATGAACGAAACCTCGGTGCCGACCTTGGGTAGGTTCGACAGGCCCAGCTTGTCCATGTCCTCCTTCTCGAGGCTGATGCATAGGCCGTACGGGTAGCGCGGCTCGTCCTTCTCGATCTCGCCGGGCATCTCTTCGCGCTCTGGCGCACGTTTCATGTTGATCATGGGCATGTCGTTCTCCTTACGATTGAAGTGGGGTGGGTGAGTTGTAGCCAGAGAACTGGCCCATGATGTCCATCGCCGCATTGGTGCCCATCCCGGTCGGCGTTGCGCCCAGGTTGCGTGCTGCTTCGGACATGGTCTTCATGCTCTCGACCTGGGCCTGTGCGGCCTGGGCCTCGTTGCGGGCCTTGCGGATCAGGGCCACCTTATCGGACGGCACGATGATCTTCGGATCGACGCCCAGCATGTCGGCGTATGCGTCGGCCCACTGGTCGCTGTCGAACTTGTCGAGCACGTCAGGCTTGAACTGTGCGACTGCGCCGAGGTTGGCCACATAGCGGTCGACGCTGTTGGTGCCGATCGCACGCTGCGCCTGGGCCAGCATGGACACAAACTCGACATTGAGTTCCATGCCTTGCAGTTCGGGCGGTGGCGGCAGGATTGCGCCAGCTTCGACCATGCGCGTGAACGTGATCTCGATCAGCGGGTTGAGCAGTTCGTTGTGCAGGCGCTCGAGCACCGGGCCAAGCATGAGCAGCTTCTCTTCGTGGCGCTCTGCCACTTCGGTCGCGGTCATGCGGGTGTCGGTTGCGTTGGCCAACATCAGGAACAGGTCAGCATAGAACGAGCCGCGGATGCGCTCGCGCACGTCCTGGATGTCCATCAGCAAAGCGTTGAGGTCAAGCTGCACCTCGAATGCGGTCTTGATGCCTGCGGTCTGGCCATCGTAGAACGAGATGCCACCAGGCAGCGTTTCCACGTCGCGGTTCTTCATGCTGGTGGGCACTTGCAGCGGCGGCTTGGTCTGGTAGTCGATCGCCTGGCCCTTGCGTAGCTGCTCATGCTGCAACTGCTTGATGTCGCCGAGCGCCTCCATGCCTGGGCTGTTGCCGTAGATGTCGCCGCCGGCCGTGGCCCAGCGCGGAACCACCGCGGGGAACTCCTTGAAGCCCGACTCGCGCAGGTAGGTGTTGGGGTTGCCGCCCACCTCGAAGTAGTAGCTGCCCCAGGCCATGTTCTTCGCGTCCTTCTTCCGCATGTCGCGGTCGGCGCGAGGCTCGATGGCGTGGATCAATCGAATCCACTGGTCGAGGCTTCCGCGGTCGTACATGTTGCGGACGACGGTAGAGCAGTTGTCGCGGCCGAACTCCTTGACGATCTCGCCCACGGTCTTCTCGAACTCACGATAGATCGTGCAGACCTTGCCCTGGTAGTCCTGCGCGATGCAGAACTCGCCGATGGTGCTCGGGTAGTGGTGGATCATCGTGTTGTAGTCTGGCAGCACCAGGCTCGCAGCCGTGCCAAACGCGCCAAGCTCCTCGTACATCTGGTGCAGGGCGCGGTAGGTGTTGCTGCGCTGGAAGATCTGCTGCATGCGCTGGGTCGTGTCAGCCAGCCACAGCTTCACCGGGTGATAGGCGTTCAGTTCCGGGTCAGGCGTGCCCAGTCGGAACCAGGGACGGGCAGGGCTTGTGGCCCCGGCCATCATGCCTGCGCCCAGGATCTTCAGCGATCGGGTGCCGGTGTTGTCGTAGATGTTGTTGTGCCTGCGCCAGCCCTTGTCGCGGTCTTGCACGAAGTATCGGCCATTGCGCGGGAGCAGGAACGTGGTGATCTCTTGCCAGTGCGCCCACCAGGTTGCACGCTCCGTCTTGAGCATGCCCCAGCGCGTGAACAGCTTGTCCCGCGTTGGTGCTTTCGGATGCGACTGTGCGTCGCTGGTGAAGTCAGACATGGATCAGCCCCCCAGCAAGGTGCTCTTGCCCAGTGCCAGTTCGTTCGGATTCACGCCTTGCGGGCCGGTCAGCATGGTGCTGCCGCCACCCTGGCCTGCCATCGCTTGCGACTGCTGCGAGATCGCGGCCACGTCGGGCTGCTTGCGGTTGGCGCGGTTGATGTTTTGCTCGGCGGTCGCGGCTTGCTTCTTCTGAAGGTCAAGCGCCTGCTTCTGCGCCTCCTCCTGCTTTCGCATGGCCTCTTGCTGTGCGTCTGCTGCACGCTCGCCAGAGTAAATTGAGTAAGCCGTACCTGCAACTGCTGCTGCGGCCAGGACGGTCATTGCGGTTACACCAGACATTTCATTCTCCTGTAATGATGATGAAGTTGCTGCCGTCGTCCATCCTGGAAACGAGCAGATCGATTTCGTCAGTGAATTCAGCCTCGGCCTCTTCCACAGTTTTTGCGTTGGTGGGGAAAATCATGGTCAGATCGGTTTCTTGATGAGCGAAGAAAGCCTGTTTCCTTCCTGCGCTTGCCGGCAACACGTTGTAGCCAACAAAGTCTCTTGCCTCTCCGTCCAGATAAACGGTGACGTGTCCATTGATGATCAGCGTCGTTGGGATCTTGATCAACGCGCCAGTCATCAAGGCGTTTTGCGGCATCTTGATTGTGCGCGAGTACATGCCGCCGTGAATGACGTGCAACGTCTTCACTTCAACCTGCGTTGATTGCAGGACGGCACATTCAAGCCTGCGAACATTCTCAATCGCGGCCGGACTCATGGCCGGAATTGTGCTGGCAGTAGCTTGCAACTCGTTCATCCAAGCCTCCGAAAAAACACCCTGTTGCTTTCCTGGTAGCCAGACCGAGGAAGGACGGCCTCAAGGCGTCCTCCGCTTGGTGCGCTTACCAACAAAGCCACAGCACCCAATGATGCGGCGATCTTTTCTGCCTCTCGCAGCAGCATCTTGCCCGCCCCCGTTTTGCGATATTCGGGTTCAACGAAAAACGATTCCGTCGTCCCGACCATCGCGCCGTAGTGCGGCAACACGCTGGCCAACAATGAAACAAATCCAACCAGCCGACCATCAACAAAAGCTCCTGCCCAATGGATCAAGTTTGCCTGCTCCATGTGCAGATACATCTGACTCTGGCGATTGGGACGCGGCATGCCGGGTATTGCCGACTCGTCTGCGTACCGCTCAACCATTGGCGAAAACTCTGGCATCTTGTTCAGGTCGCTGTACAAGACGCGCCGAATTTCGCACGTTGTGGCTAATCTAGTGTCTGGATGTTGCATTACGGGCACCTCACATGCGGTCATAGGGGTTGTACTCCTTGGCCCCGTTCTTGGACTTGCCGCGGTCGTAGATGTCGATCATCGGCCGCTTCTTGACCGGGTAGGCAAAGGTCAGCGCCAGGGCGTCGGCCATGTCTGGCGAGCCGCCCCCTTGCAGGCGCTTCTTGATCTCGTCCTTCGGCTCGAGCACCTTGCGCCCGGCCGAGTCGAACCAGTAGATCGGCGTGGCCAGTTCCTGCTTCAGGGCGTTGTCGTTCGGGATCGCACCGCCCAGGTCGAGCCACTCCTTCATGCCCCACCACATCTCGGCCCGGCGGTTTACGAACAGGTTGGGCATCGTGGCCTTGCCACCGAACGGCACCTCGGTCACGTCGTAGCCAAGCTGGCGCAGGCGGTCGATCACGCCAGCCCCAGCCCCGGAGTCGATGAATACCGCGTCGGGCGTCCACTGCTCGATCTGCGCGGCCACACGGGCGGCCAGATCCATGTTGTCGATGCCGCGGTAGACCAGGGGCGTGAAGGCCTGCAATCCCTGGCGCTTGAAGATGACGCTTCGGTCGTCTCCAAACCGCGCAGGATCGACGCCGAGGATCTTTGGGGCGTCCAGTACGTCCTTGTCCGTATAAACGCGCCTGGCGGCCTCCTCGCAGTCCGAGAGGCTGATCAACTGGTCATCGCCCGCGGCGCTGAAGTCGCACAGGTATTCGCGGGCGAATGATGTTTCGCTCATGTCCCGCTTCAGGCGCTCGACCTCGGCGGCCGCGATCGCGTGCGTGTCGTAGACCGTGTACCTGGCGGCGTGCCAGTCATCCAGGTGCTCGGCCTTGTAGTAGATCTCGCTGAACAGGTTGATGCCGGCCGGCGTGCCGATGAACATGGCCCAGCCCAGGCGGTCGGACAGGGCGGGCTGGATGATGTCGATCCAGACCTCGGGCTTGATCTGGGCCACCTCGTCGATGACCGCGCCGTCGACCCGCAGGCCGCGCATGGCGTCCGGGTTGTCACCGCCGAACAGCCGGATGATCGCGCCGTTGTGCTTGAAGGTGACGGACAGATCGCCCTCGTTGATGTCCACCGCGCCAGCAATCATGAGCGGGCCGAGCTTCTGCTTCAGGCGCTGCCAGGCGATGGCCTTGGCCTGCTTGAGGAACGGCGCGATGTAGACGAACATGCCAAGCTCGAGCTTGAACTTCATCGCCTTGTCGATCAGTTCCATGATCGCAAGCTCGGTCTTGCCGGCCCGGCGATGCAGTGCCAGGACGGTGAAACGCTTGCGCTCACGGTGGCACTGTCGCTGCCACTCGCGGGGGTTGTAGTCGAGCCTGATGGTCATTCGTCGGGCACGCCTGTGACGACGTTCAGGGTCACGCCGCCCTCATGCTGCACCCCGACCTTGTCGCCGTACTTCTTCGGGTTCCACTTGGCCAGCAGCTTCATGCGCTGCTCGACCCGGTTCTTCAGCCAGGCCACATGGCCAGAGTCCAGCCGGCTGCCGCTGTCGCTGACGGCCTCCATCGGGAAGGTGTCGATGATCTCGAGCGTTTCCTCGGCAATCGCATCATGGCCAAGCTCCCTTGCGTGCGCGATGCGTGCATAAAAATCCACGTCTTTCTCCATCCACGCATAGATCGTGCGCCATGCAGGCTTGCCTTCCTGCCGGCAGTATTCGCGCAAGGTTTTGCCCTGGGAGATCCACTCGACCAGTTCCTCTGCGATGTCAGCCGGCACAGCTTCCGGCGGCCTGCCTCTACCCCTGGCCATCTTTGACTCGCTTCCATCGCTCTGGGGTTTGGGCACGTCGCTCGTACCGGCAGACCTTTGCGATGTAGTCTTTGGGGAAGCCGACGTACTCCGAGATCCTGGTGTAGCTCCAGCCTTGCTCTTCGTGGAGGTCGCGGATTTGGTCGATGATGGCATCTGGGACTTTGCAGTTGTGATGGGAGGTGCCAATCCGATAGCCAAGCTCGTTGACTGCGATCAGTTTGGTTTTCTCCCGGTTGGTCATTTCTTCTTTTTCTTCAGGACGGCATGCCACGGCGTTTTCTTCACGCCCTCTGCCGCCATCTTTTTGGCGTCGGCCTGGCTGATCCCGGCCTTCTTCGCGATGGCTGGGTTGTGTGCGGCCGCCTGGAACAGCCGGTGCTGCTTTTCGGTGTAGGGCATGGTCTTCTCCAATCAATGGTGATTTTCCGTCATCATTGCAGTTTCTGCAACGGGTAGGTCGCCGGTCACTTGCAACGCCCAGGTCACCTCGTCGGGCGTGAACAGGTGGCCGGCACCTTCAGCGATGCCGTTGAGGATGTGGTTTGCCAGACGCCTGGCCGGGCACGTCCTGCCCTGGTTGCAGTCGCCGTGGCACGGTGGACAATTTCTTTCGAGCATTGAAAACCTCCTCCATCACTTTCTTCAGGGACTCAACAGCCGCTGTCCCTCGCGTTTTTGATCTTGCGTCTAACTGCTCTCTCCGCTTTGGCAATGGCAAGTTGAGCAGATACCGCGCCTCGCATTCGACCAAGTGTTTTCGGCAGTAGGAGCAGCACTGCTCCCCAGACGATAACGTGATCGATCGCTCTCTCGTACAGGTGTCGCATGTCATCAGTCCTCGCACTCCTGGTTGAAACGACGCGGCTCCTGCCTGCGCTTGATGTCCAGCATCACTCGCTCAAGGTAGACGCACATGTCCATCGCCTCTTCCTGCGCGTGGTTAAGCCACTGCAATGTGGTGAGGTCGTCGCGCTCGGTCGTCACGCCGTACTTGGCCAGGCCCATCTGGGCGCGGCGCTTCATCTTCTCGCGCACCGCGTCGACGTTGGCATCAATGCCGCGGTCGAGCTTGTCGCGTGCGTTCCATCCGGCTTTGAACACATGCCAGGCGGCATCGTTTTCGGACAATTTGAGGTCGCCAAAGATCTGATCGAAGAATGCGCGTGCGTCCATCAGTTCAGCCCTCCTGCCTGTGCCTTCATGTGCGACAGCCAGCCGTCGACGATCTCGGTGGCCTGCTGGCCAGTCATCTGGGCAAAGGCCAGGTCGAGCCTGGCGCTGGTGTCGTGCTCGTCGTCGTTGGGCGCGATGCCAAAGTTGCACACGCCAAACCCGTCAGGCTTGAAAAAGAATCGGATCTCGGGCGCACCATCTTTGTCCTGGCCGCGGATGGCCACGATCTGCTCGTACTTGCCCACGTTGAATGTCTTCGCGAATTTCATTTCATCTCCTATCCCGAGTAATGGTAAATCTCAACGAACAGTTCGGGCCAATTTCGTGAGCGGTGAAACAGTGCATCGTTGCGGATCTCGTAGGTGTCCGTCTTCATTTCAAACGTCGTGCCGTCTGCCCTGGTGCGCGTGGTTCCACGCATGTGCAACTCGGCCCGCTCGATAAATGACGTTTTTGGAAGCCACCCGCAGATCGACAGGATGTAGTTGGTCTTGTTGAGGCTGGCAAAGATGTACCCGTCGACGTTGTAGCGTGTCTGGGATCTCACCAGGTTGTTGACGAAGTCCAGGCGCGGCGGCTTGGTGCGCCCCATCGTCTTGATGTCAAACGACATGCCAAAGATCTTGGCATCGATGCCGCCATCGAATCCGGTGTTGGGTTGCATCAGTGGCTTACCCAGCGCCAAGTGCAGCATGTTCTGGCCAATGATGCCGACCAGTTGCTGCTCCTTTGTGCCATCGCTTCCGTCGCCGCGGTTGCCCATGTTTCCGGCGTTGCACGTCTCGCTGCTGGCATCCACCACCCAGGGTGGGACAAACACGTTAAACGCCACGGGCCTGCTCCTTCAGCAGTGCGTTATTCAATCGCAGCATAGCGTTGAGGCTGTCCTCTTGCTCTCGCCGCGTGGTGTTTTTTTGCATCTCGTCGACCAGGTTCAGCGCCTCGCCGATTTTGAAAAACTCGTCGCCCGTCGTTCCCCATTTGCCCAGGCGCTGGTGGCGCTCTTTGATGGCCACCATCGCGTCCAGGGCGTCGCGGATCTTGTCGTTGACCTCGATGTTCTGGAAGTGGTCGATCGACAGGAAGCAGCCCCAGTCCAGGCGCATGGTGATGGTGTGCCAGGTGGACTCGTCGGCCGTGCCTTCGCGGAATCGCTCAAGCTCGGTGTGCGGCACCAGCATCAGCAGATTTTCTTCACGCGGGCCAAATCGAAACACCTTCGGCAAACCAACCCACACGCGGCGCATCTTCTTGCGCGGCTTCTTGTTACCGGGCACAGAACACCTCCCCCTTGCGGTACTCTGGCCAGCCTGCCTGGCCGCGGGTCTGTTTGTAGAGCTTGACCATCTCGCAGTATTCCTGCTCCTGGCGCTTGGCCTCCTCGAAGTCGTAGCTTCCGACGATGCCCCGGATGGCCAGCATGATGATGGTGTAAACGATGAGCCTGATCATGATTGCCCCCATGTGATTTCAAAGACCATCGCCCAGACGATCAGGGTGAACGATCGGTATTGAGACTTTCTGGCCCCGCGGTAAAAGCCAACAGCAAAGGCTGGCCAACGAGGCTCCCAGCGATACGCAAATTTCATGCTTTCCCCCTGTGTGATTCCCAATTGAACGGGATGACCTCGCCGCCGTCTTCACGCAGACGATCAGCGACGCGATCTCCCAGATAACCCATGACCTCCTCGACCTTGAGGTTGGACATCAGGATCGTCGGCTTTCGCTTCTCGTACCGTTCGTTCAGGATGTCGAACAGGATGTTCTTTTCAAAGTCGCTGCCGTACTGCACGCCGACCTCGTCAAAGATCAACAGGTCAGGGAACGTCATCGCCTCAATAGCCTGGCTCTCGCTCTCGTTGGTGCCCTTCGACCAGGTGTCCTTGATGCGACGGATCGCCTTCTGCACGGTGATGTACAGCGCAGTGCGTTGCTGGCCTCCCATGATCCGCAGCGCAATACCGCAGGCCAGGTGGGTCTTGCCGGTACCAGGATTGCCAATGAACACGACCGAGCGCCCAGTCTTGATGACCTGGTCGAAGTTGTGGGCGTAGTCTTTGGCGAACTCCAGGGCCGCCTTCTGCTCCGGTGTCTCGGCCACATAGGTGTCGAGCGTGCGCGTGTGAAAGCGTTCAGGGATGCCGCTGCCCCTGATCTTGGCCTCCCATCGCAGCTTGCGCTGCCTGCGCTCCTCAATGGCCCGCTTCTGCTTCTCTGCCTCCTGCTCGGCCTGGGTGCAGGCTGGGCACTTGCTCCACACGGAGCCGATCCAGTTGTGGCTCTCGTAATCGCCATGCTTTTCGCAGGCCACCATCTTGCTGGCCGTCTTGAGTTGGTTTCCGATGCTGTTCATATTTTCCTGATCCCCGTGCCGTAGTCGATCTTGTCGAAGTCTTCCTTGGTGTGCGGCCTGGTCTTGCCGCCGTTGGACTTGTTGACCCATTCAGCGTTGAAGCCTGTCCAGCCCCTGACGCACATCTCCTGCAAGGCCTTCTCCAGTGGCCAGTCGGCCAGCTCTGCCTGCTCGACGATCTGGGCGATCACGGTGTTGGTGACTGATGCCTTCTTGGTCTTGCGGTGAGCCAGGAAATCTGCCCAGACCTGATCACTGACTCCGGTGGGTTTCGGGACGCCACTATTACTTTGCCTCTTCTCTGTCTCTTTAATCTGCCTCTTCTCTGTCTCTGGTGCATCATCTTGATATCCATCTGATATCCAGTCGATATCATCATGTTCCAGCCAGTGAGACAGCTTGGAAAGTGCCTGTGTGACCTTCGTTTCAGACATGCGAAGACGGAACGCCAGACGGCGCGAGTCGGGCAGCTTGCCCTCTTGGTCTTCGTCCTCGCTGGCGATCAGCCACATGGCCACCAAGATCTTGGCAGTGTCGCCGTCCAGATCGTGCCAGTCAGGGTCTTCGAGCAGGTCGCGGTAGAGCTTGATCCACGGCGGCCGGCGGTCTTTGAAATGCTGGAACTTGGCCCAGCCCTTGATGCGAATGGCCATCACGCACCTGCCTTGGCGAGCAACTCGCGAATCGTGCTGGAATCTTTTTCTTTCGCCTTCAGTGTGCAGGCGACGCAGGCGCTGTTGATGGTGTATCGCAGGGTTTCGCCGCACTTCTTGCAGGGCTTGCCCTGGTAGCGGCGCTCGCCATTCTTGGCGGCTTCAATCCGGGGGGAATTCACTGGCACTCTCCTGTGTGGTTGGTGTAATTGCAATTCTAAACCAATTCACACAGGAGGTGTCAAGCACTTCAAACGAGGTCGGCTTCCTTTACAAAGACGCCATCGATCATTCGACCCTTGCGGTCTTTGATCTCGTCCCAGGCCATCTCGATGCAGGCCTCGATGGTGACCCCGTGCTGCGCGGCAAGGATGGTCAGCACCACGGCCATGTCGCCGATGCCATCCATCACCAGGTCGCCGCGCTTCTTGGCGATGCCGGTAGCCAGCTCCCCGGCCTCCTCGATCAGCTTGGTGAACTGGGCCTGCGGGTTGCTGCCCAGCACCAGGTTGCGCGCCTCGGCCCAGCCGCGGATATTGATGAAGTCTTGGTAGGTTTTCATTCGACTATTTCCCAATCGTCGGACAGCATGTCGGTTTGGCTGGCCAACCAACCAGGAAGCATGGCGCGTCGACCGTGAGCGTTGATCGTCCACATGTCGATGTGAGGCAAAATTTCGCACGCAGTCAGATCAGGAAGTGCAGCCTTGTATGGCGTCCCATCACGAAGCGTGACCTTTGCTTGGCCTGGCACAAGCACCAGCCACATGCCCTTTCCATTCCAGCCACGACGGGCAACCTTGTGGCCTTTCTTCAATGCTTCGATGGCCAATCCAAAGTTCATGGAATCGCAAGCTCGGTATGCTTCATTGAAGGCAAGTGCTGGAGACCAGGATTCGTACCCGTCTGGATAGCGAACCTTGTACCCAGGTTCTTCGTTGCGCTGCTCTGGTTCAGCGTGAATGATCTTTGTGCCGATGTATCGTTTCATGATTTTCTCCATCAAAAGGGAAGGTCATCGTCCATGTCATCGAATCCGCTGCCGGTGGACTGGGCCTGCTGCGGTGCTGCCTGCTGCTGGCGCGGTGCCGGTGCAGCCTGGCCATCTGCTTTGGGCGGTAGGTCGAGCTGGTCGACAGACAGCCGCAGGCGCGTCTTTGTCGTGCCATCCTTGGCCTGGTATTCCTCGAGCTTGACGGGGCCGCTGACGGTCACGCGCATGCCCTTGCCGAGGTACTGTTGCAGCGTCGATGCCCGCTTGCCCCAGATCGCGCAGTCGATCCACATGGTCTGGGGTTTGTCGCGGGTGCCGACTTGCACGCCGATTGGAAAACCGAGCACGTTGTCGCCGTTGTGCTGGCGCAGTTCTGGGTCGCGGCCCAGGTTGCCGGTGAAGATGCCGAGGTTCATGGTTGGGGTTCCTTCGAGATGCGGACTTCCACGAAGCCACCGATGCTGTCGGTGGAAACGCGGGCGGCCAGGGTTGAGAATCTTTTGTCGTCGATCTTGAGCGCGTCGCACAGGCCATCGAGGCCAGACTTCATGCGGGCGACCAGGTTGTCCCGATCGTAGCTGCGCCGGGTAGGCGGCACGAATCGAAGTTCGAGCAGCAGCGGGCCATCGGGCACAGGGATCGTCCTAATGCGAAACTGCTCAAGGGTGGTGGCCCAGCACGCCTGGCGGTAGGCCTTCTTGTGCTTGTACGCCTTGGCCCAGTGCAGCCGGCCATTGGGCGAAAGCTCCGACGGTGGCCAGGGCAGCATGAACTCAAGCATGAAGCTCGCGCCCGTAGATGATGTCGTTGGCCGTGATCAGGATGCTGCGCTCGGCGGCCGCGTCCAGGATCTTGCGCTGCACCGAGGTGGGCACCAGGCCGGACTTCTTCCAGCGAGACACCGCGGCCGGGTCGCGCCCGATCGCCTTGGCCAATTTGCGGACGCCACCGAACATGTCGATGGCCAGATCCACTGGGGTGATGGTGGTTTTTTCCATAGTCCAGGGATGTTGCCACATCATCAACACCCGGTAAAACCGCACTTCAACGGGAAAAAACAACACGCCACAACACGGATGAAAAAAAGTTGTTGCGTTGTTGATTTATGTTGATGTAAGATCAGCACATCGGACGGAAAAACGGTTCCGCATCCAGCACCGAGCGAAGGCCTCCGGGCCTGACAGAGTTAGCTAGATGGCTGTGACGACATTCTGGGAAAGATCCGGGAGCAGGCCTAGAACCCAACGCCTGCACCACTTAACCAAAGGAGAACATCATGGGAAATCGCGCAGTCATCACCGCCTCTGGCAGCCATACCAAAGGCATCGGCATTTACCTTCACTGGAACGGCAGCCTCGAGTCCGTCCTGGCCTTTCTGGACGTGGCCAAGGCCCGCGGATTCCGTTGCCCCAAGTCTGACGAGTCCTATGGCATGGCCCGCCTGTGCGGCCTGATTCATGAGTTTTTTGGAGTCACTGAAGTCACCAGCCTTGGCATTGGCACGCTTGACAAACTCGATTGCAACAACTGGGACAACGGGGTCTACGTCATTGGCAAAGACTGGGCGCTGGCTGACCGCTGGGGCAAAGGGTCATCACCACGCAGCGACGAGGCTATTTTGGCCGCCCGCAGCAGCAAGCAGTACAAAGGAATCGTCGAGCAACTGACGATTAAACCTGTTGACACTGCGTCAACAAACTAGGTTATAATTTCAACGTCCACCCACACAAGGAAACGCATCATGAACACAGCCGAAATCAGCATCCACAACGTGACTTCCATCGTGATCAGCGACCGTCGCGAAATCAACGCAGGCCGCGAAGACGCCTTCTTCGTGCGCGACATCGTCATCACCAACGATCGCGGCGAATACATCACCATCACCGCGTACTCGACTCGCGACGCCGACGAAGACACCGCCCTCAAGGTGCAATCGTGAGCCGCGGCAATTACATCGCCGAAATCGACTGCACCGTGGCAGGCATCCCCTGCCTGATCGGTGTCATCGATTACAGCAGCGTCAAGGGTTCGTACTCCTACAACGCACCCAGCGACATGGACTACTACGGCTACACCGACTGCGACTGGGAGCTTCTCGATCGCAAAGGCTACCGGGCCAACTGGCTCGCCAAGAAGATCACCTCGCGTGACGAGGACTCGATCAACCAAGCAATCAACGACCACTTTGAAGGAGAACGCGATGACTATTGAAACCATCCAGATCGAGAGCCAGGAGCAGTGGCTCAACGAGCGCACCAAGGACGTGACCAGCACCGAGGTGTCGGCCCTTTACGGCCTGTCGCCGTACAAGACCGAGTTCGAGTTGTTCCACGAAAAGCGCGACGGCCTAGTTGTAAAGATCCAGCCCAACGAGCGCATGAAGTGGGGCAACCGCCTCGAAGCCGCCATCGCTCACGGTGCGGCCGAGGATCAGGGCTGGGAGATCGGCAAGCTCAACGTCTACATGCGCGACATCGATGCCCGCATAGGCTCGAGCTTTGACTTCGAGATCAAGTCCAAAAGCGACGGCCCCGGTATCCTCGAGATCAAGAACGTCGACTGGCTGCAATACCGCCAGAACTGGATCGACGACGGTGCCGGCAACATCGAAGCGCCCGAGCACATCGAGCTTCAGATCCAGCACCAGATGGAGGTCAGCGGGTACGAGTGGTGCGCCCTGGTTGCGCTGGTTGGTGGCAACGAGCAGAAAGTCGTGCTCCGCAACCGCGACCGCCAGATCGGCCAGGACATCCGCGCCAAGACCGCAGCCTTCTGGCAGCGCGTGGCCGCCAACGCTGCGCCCAGCCCGGACTACACGGCCGACGCCGAGTTCATCATCAAGCAGCTTCGCGCCGACTCTGACGCTGGCCTGGTGGCCACGTCCGACGCGGCCCTGGACGAACTGATCGAGCGGTACGCATTCCTGTCCCAGGCGGTCAAAGACCAGAGCACGCTGCGCGATGCCACCAGGGCGCAAATCCTCGAGCGCATCGGCAAGGCCAGCAAGGTCATCAGCCCTCTGGGCAGCATCTCATGCGGGAACGTCAAGGCCAGCCTTGGCACCCTCATCACCGCCGACATGGTCGGCAAATACGTCGGTGCCCGCGAGGGTTACCGGAGCTTCCGTTTTACACCCAAGAAAGGAGCCTGACATGGCCACCGCACAACGCACCTACCTCGTCACCGGAAACGGTCAACAACGCATCGTCATCGCATCCAACCAGGCCCAGGCCATCCGGCATGTGGTCGCCCAGGAGTACAAGGCCGAGGTGGCCGACGGCCTCCAGGTGGCCAAGCTCACCGCTGCCGGCGTGCCGGTGGAGCAGGCCCGCATCAACCCCGAGAACAAAGAACTGTTTGGCGATGACCTCGGCGCGTGATAAGATACGCACTCCCACATCTGACAACGAAAGGAAACCATCATGAGCAATGAACTGACCCCCATCGCCGCATTCCGCGGCACCCTGGAAAAGATGCACTCTGACCTCCAGTCGGCGCTGCCTCCCCAGATCCCCGTCGACAAGTTCATTCGCACCACACTGACAGCGGTGCAGATGCAGCCCGACCTGCTGGGCGCTGACCGCAAGAGCCTGCTTGGCTCGACCATGCGGGCGGCCCAGGATGGCCTGCTGTGCGATGGCCGCGAGGCTGCGCTGGTCATCTTCAACAGCAAGGAAGGCAAGAAGGTGCAGTACATGCCGATGGTCGGCGGCATCCTGAAGAAGATCCGCAACAGTGGCGAGTTGGCCAGCATCAGCGCCCAGGTGGTCTACGACAAGGATCACTTCGACTACGAACTGGGCGACGACGAGCGCATCGTCCACAAGCCGTTTCTCGGTGCTGACCGCGGCAAGCAGATCGCCTGCTACGCAATTGCAAAGACCAAGGACGGCGCGATTTATCGCGAGGTAATGAGCGTGGCCGACGTCGAGAAAGTGCGTGCAGTCAGCCGCGCTGGCAAGTTCGGCCCCTGGGTCGACTGGTGGGACGAGATGGCCAAGAAGACCGTGATCCGTCGCCTGTCCAAGCGCCTGCCCTCGAGCGCCGACCTGGACAGCGTGATCAAGGCCGACGACGAGGCCCAAGGGTTTGGTCAGATCGAGCGCAGAGAGCCGATCAACGTGACCCCGGCACCCGAGGATCAACCGGCCCCGCTGTCGCGTCTGAAGGCCTCTATGGCCCAGGCCAACGAAACCATCGACGCCGCTACCGGCGAAGTCTTGCCCCAGGAGGATGGCCATGTCGCAACTGCTGACGCCGAAGGAACTGTGTGAACGCTGGAAAGTTGCCGACAACACGCTGCGAAAGTGGCGAGTTGCCAACACCGGCCCCGACTACATCAAGCTGGGCGATGGACGTAATTCAGAAGTCCGCTACCGCCTGGAAGATATCGAGGCCTTCGAGCGATCCAACCGCTTTGTCACCGACAAGGAATGAAAAAGCCCCCAGGTTTTGAGGCCTGGGGGCGCACTTCACACACTAGGAGGGAGACAACTGCCGTGTGGCCAGGTCATTGTACCTGGCCTTTTTTTTGGCTGTCTAGTTCTTTGAGCCAGCCGTGGCAGAGGTTGGCGTACTCGGCTGCTCGGTCGGCTTCGCGGGCGAACTCAAGAAGAAACTCCGAAGCCTCAACTGAAAGTCGGCCGGTGGGGGCTGGACGTACAGCGAGGCCGGTGCCTGGGGCGGTGGGGGGCACGGTGCCACAACCGTCTGGCCTGGCCCCTGGGTCGCGCAGCCCGCCAAGCTCGCGAGCAAGCCGGCGATTGTCAGCCAGCGCCTGGTCAAGTTTCTGTCGATTCTGTGCATGGTCAACCTCCAAGATGCGGGCGAGTTCCTGGTTCTTGCGCTCGGCCGCGATCGCCCGGTCGGTAGCCTCCTTCAAAGCAGTGGCCGCTGCGGCCGTCTGGCGGGCCGCCAGAGCGTTTTGTTTGGCCTGGTAGTAGTCTGATGTCACCCACCACCCGCCGAACGCGCCAGAGGCCGCTATGGCCAGCGCAATCAGGATCTGGTTGGGCAGGTTAAGCATCGGTCTTGCCCAGCGCCTGGGTCGTCACGATTCGCAGCACGGCATTGACGATTGGCAGGCCCACGGCCATCGCCACCCAAAACGTCTCGGCCATGTAGGGCTTGAGCAGCCCGGTGCCGGCCTCGAGCGCCATCAGCGCCGCGGCCACCAGGTTGACCCACAGGGTCTTCGATTTGTACCAGGCCTTCATGTGGGGTACTCCTCCCAGGTCAATTGAAAGTGGGGGCCATCCTTGAAGCTCTTCCAGTCGCCGCCCCACTCGATCGCGACCTGAAGCTCGAGCGCCGCGGCCTTCATGGCCAGGGCGATCTTGTCGTACAGCGGCCAGTCCCATCGGATCTGGCCAACGTATGCGCCAAGGTCAACCGCGTGACCAGTCAGGTGCCTGCTGTTCATCGTCGTGGTGGCTTTTGCCGCGTACAACTGTTCTTGCCTGGCCAGCGATCGCACGCCCTCGAGCACAGCAAAGTCGACCTCGGTGATCTCGATCGCCCGCTTCACCACAGCGACCAGGTCAGGGTGAACGCCTGACAGCCGGTCAAGTGATTTCTGCGAGAGCTTAAACGCCATCGCGATCTTCCTTGCGGTCGAGTTTCTTGAAGATCACGTTCATCGTGTTGTCCATCTTGTTGAAGCCATCGCGCATGGTTTCCTTCATCTCGCGCACCGCCTCTCGGAAGTCGTCCTTGCGGACGTACACCTCGGGCAAATCGCGCTCGATCTGTCTGATGTCTTTGCGAATGTCACGCACGGCGTCCCAGATGACCTTGAGAATCCAGCCTCCAAGAAAACCGACCAGACCCACAGCCCAGTTGAACATCGTTTGATCCATACATCTCAACTCCTGAATGCGCCATCTTGGCCAAGGCGCACCGAGATGCTGCCGCTTGTGAATTCGCCGGTCTTCACGCCAGCCCGATACCAGCAGACCTCTGGCTCCATGCCATAGTCCTCGGTCGGTGCGGTGAACGTGTCCACGTCGTGCCAGGTAACCATCTCATCGAAGCTGCGTTGCACAGTGATGGTGGCCACGAAAGTGCCGAGCAGCGACAAGTTGAAGAACCCGGTCAGGCGCACGGGATCGGTAAAACTGTTGTCGCCTGTGATGGTTTTGCTTGCGATCGTCGACATCACTGACCTCCAGTCAAAGCACGGCGCACGGCGTCAGCCACTGCGGCATCGAATGCATCCTTTTGTGCCTTGGCCTGGGCAGCCGATTCAGCCTCGGCGGCAGCCTGGGCCGCGGCAGCTTCCTGTTCGGCCTTGATGCGTACAGCTTCCTGCTCGGCTGCAATCCTGGCCTGCTCTGCGCGGTATGAGCTAACCACCTCGGGCGTGTGGATCGCCGCGCATACAGCTTGTACGCGAGGGTCTTCATCAGGGCCGCACTCGCCAGGCTGCACAACGTGACGATGGAATGATGCAGATATTTCTTTGCCATCTTCCAGCATGCTGGTACGAGTTCGCACTTGAACTACATTTCCAACCACTTCAAAAAGATCAACTGTTACTTTTTTTTCAACGGTCATTTTGGTTTCCTTTGTTTCCACCCAAGGCATCCACCCTGGGATTAAAGGCTCTGGTCGACGGGCCAGTACGGTTATTTCAATTTGCTTCGCAAATATGCACATTCCAATGCCAGAGCTTCTTCATAGCGAATGCCATAACGATCTCCAGCTTCTTGAGCGTGCTTTGTGATGTGGCCATTTTCATCTTTGTCTTCGGTCTGGGCTTCCCACTTGTCGTAGCAAAGCAGGCCATATTCAAAAGCATTTAGACCTTCAGATTCAAACGCCTCTTTGACGCGCTGGGCGATCAGGCCAAAGTGCCAACGCGCTCCGTCACCTTTAGCTTCGATGGCGTCTTTCCATTTGTATTGAACGTACTCGACCTTTGCCCAAGCGCGAAGAGCAGCATCATCAATCGGTTTGATCTGTTCTTTCAGTCTTTCATCGGATGTGTTGATTGTTCCAGTCGTAGCATAAACAGTCGTCCAGCGATTCGATGAATTGCCCAACTTCATAGTGTTGTCGGGCGAAGGTTGAAAACTTGGGTAAAACGATTCCACCGATATACCGTAAGCGGTTCCTGAAGCATTGGTGACATTTAAAGAAACGCTGCCGTCAGTTCCAGCCACTGCTGGCGAATTGATTGATATGTTGTAGCCAGTGCTGCCGCCCTGGCCAATCCAGCCAGCAAAATCGGAACCCGTTTTAATGTACTGAAACCACAAACGAGGCGGCCCAGGATAACGAGCATAGTTGTCAGAACGGACAAGAGTTTCTGGTCGAACATCTTGAATAATTCGACCTTGGCCTGCTACATCAAGCGGATATTCAGCGCGGCCCTGCTGAAGTCCAAGGTTGCCGTAATCACCACTGAAATACATTCGATACAGTTGAGTTGTTCCGCCCAGCGTGTAGTGGGTAAAAATCATCTCTGTTGTATAACCATCAACTTGAATATCCCATTGGCCTTGATTGTCTTGTGCAAAGACAATCGACTTCAATCGATCATTCAAGCCACCGCCTGCTGCGTACTGGTCTAGTGCATCTTGATGCGCTCTTTGAACAACACCGTTGTAGCTGTCTTTTGTCAAATTGTTCAAAACAATGCCTGGGTGATACGGCGCATGAACACGAAATTCATTGACAGGAACTTCGCCGTAATAGCCATTGTTGATTGAGCGCCATTCGGCAGTTCCGTCTACGATATTTGTTCCTGTGCCAGTAGGGCCGCCAGATGATGCAGACGTTCCCTTCAATGTGCATTGATAGGCCTGGCCTCCATTCACAACTTTGTCGCCAGCGTAATAAAGCGTTGATCCAACCCATGACGTTGTAACAACAGGAAGAACTTGATACGGATTGCTGAATTGATTCTTCAGCAAAATTGTTTCCCATACAGTTCCTTGGAACCAAACGTCCGCATTGTCTGGCCATTGAAGATTCTTGAATGGAATTACATTTGCAAGGCCAATTGTTGGAGAGGTTGAAATTCTGACGTTATTGTTTGAAACGCCAGTTGACCCATCAATCCCATCAATTTTATTTAATGTGGCCTGAACGGCTGTTTGATTGTCTGTTGCTCCATCACTGGATGCGCCCGTGTCCAGCACATTGCTGTCCGCGCCAAGAATCATCGAATTGGTTACTTTGGTCAAAGACATGATTTCTCCTTAAGTCGCGGCCATATAGGTAACTGTTCCACCCATATAGCTACCAGTGATTGCGGCCAACAATTGCACATTTGTCGATGGGCCAGATTCCATCGGGCCTGATGCATACGTTAGCTCATTCATAAAAATTCCGTGGCTGTAACCCGCAGAATTTGCAAACGGCAAATTTGTGAATTTGGAAGTGCCGGCCACCGTGGTGATGTTGCCACCACTCATGTACCAGTTCACTGTCACCAATCGGCCGACCTTTGTGTAATTGCCGGAATAAACCGGGGTGCCCGAGTTCACTGTGACGCCAGAGGGCGTTGGCGTCCAGGTGCCCTCTTCGTAATCGTCCAGCAGTTCGCTGGTCATCGTGCCGCTGCCGTCTGCGGTCGCGCTGAAGTCGATGCCATTGCCGCTGGTGCCGATGACCAGGTTGCCGGTTTTGACGGTGACATCATCAATCACGCGCAGGCGCTCGACGTTGGCCGTGTTGATGGCAAACGTTTGGTCGCCAGGGTATGAAATTGACGCAGACTCTGACACACCAGATCGGCCAAACCTCAATACTTCGCCATAAGTTGCATACCGCAAAATGCGCGCTGGCAATGTGTCATATGGGCCTTTGACATCCAGCTTGTAGGTTGGAGATGCTTCGCCGATTCCAGCCAGGCCAGACACAATCAAATTGTTGCTGAACGTCTGGTCGCCCGTGAATGTTTGAGCCGCATCCTTTCTGGCCGCGCTGAAATCTGCGTCTGGCACAGTCATCACACGGGTTGTGCCAGCGGCAGGGCCGACAACCTGCATCAGCCCTGTCGTTGCGTTTGACTTCAAGTTGTTTGCAGTAGTGGCGGTGCTTGCGTTGCCTGTGGTGCTTTGGTTCAGCGTTGGCACATCAGAAGCCTGGATGGCCGCCATGCTGACGTTGGTGCCATCGCCACGCAGGAATCGCGCAGCCGTCACAGCGCCAGCAATTGCGTTCAATGCATTCTGCTGCGACTGCGTGATCAGCGTCTTGTTGGCGTCTGTGAACACAGGCAAGCTGGCCGTCAGGTTGTCGACCGTGACATCAGGTGCTTTGATTGGGTCGCTGAACACCCAGGCCACGTTGGCCTTGACCCACTTGATGAACTTGTCAGTCGTGCCTTTGAGTGTGATGCCGCCACCATCAGCGGTGTCGTCGGTCGCGCCGCCAGTGTCGAAGATGATCGTGCCCGAGGTGGCGTGCGCCACGGTCAGCGTGATCTGCGTGTGACTGTCCACGCTGGCGATCTTGGGGCTGGCACCAAACGCGCCAGTGCCCGCGGTCTTGGTCACCGTCATGCCTGGGATCAGCCCAGAAGTGTCGGCAAGCTGCACCGTAAATTGGCCAGCCGTGATGTTGGTGGTGGCCGCCAGGCCAACCTTGGCAACCACAGCGCCCATCGTGATGTTCTTGTCATCGACGTTCAACTCGACCGTGTTGATCACAGTCTCGGTGCCGTTGACGGTCAGGTCGCCATTGATGGTGATGTCGTTGTCGAAGACCTGGGCTTCTTTGAGCGTGAGCACGCCCTCGACGACCACGTCGTTGTAGGTCGGGTTGCGCCCAAAGATGCCGCCGTTTTTCTTGATCATTTCACAATCCTTTAGGTTTGAGTTCCGACGACAACGCCATCAAGGTCGGTGGTGGGCGCTGTTGCGGATTTGATCCGCAGCTTTCCAGCGCCGTCTACCCACAGCCAATTCGTTCCCATTCGGAAAGCAGAGGTGTACTGCCGCTTGTAAAAGCCCTCAAAATAATAGCTTCCGTTTAGCGTGCAGTTTTTCAGCAAATGTTCATCGTTGGGAGAATTGAAAATGTACCCACTACATGTGGCGGTCACATTTTCAAAAATCATTGGGCCGCAATATCCAGCCAGTTCTGCGCCGTCAATTTGCACGTTTTTCACCACACCGTTGGACACGTTCCCAGCGAGCGTGCCGCCCGTCACAACAGCATTGTCTAGCACTAAATTCGTGACGTTTGCGGCCAGCACGCAGCCAGAACCAAGAGTCGCTTTTACGTTGCTGACTACAAGGTTTGGGTTGCCCTTAAAAATAGCTTTGTTTGCCGTGGCAGATGCGTCAGCGACGACAGAGCCAACCCGCATGCGTTGGATAACATTGCCCCAGATATAGCAGTTGTAGACCGTTTCATCAAAACCGCAGTTTGCAACATCAATGTAGCCGACATCCATGTCCTGAACTCCAAGCTCGCCAGGGTTTGAAACAACCCAAAGCGCGTTCCACTTGAAATTTTTTGCCTTGAAAGAATCAACGCGAATGTCTTTGGTGTTGCGTAAGACAAGCCCCCAGGATTGCTCGCCACCGCTCGCATATGCTGGGGTCGAGTTTGTTCCGTAAATTGTTGGCTCCAGATCAACCACCCCAAATTGGATACCTGCGGCATATGCGGTCACAGAGGCAGGAACAACGCCAGCAGACTTGCCTTGAATGACGCCGACGCGCACGTTTGTGGCTGGTGTGTTGTACTGGTCAGGCTCAATGTCGAAAACAAACAAACCGACATTGGTCGCGGTGATGCTTTGAATTTCCAAATTGTTGCAGCCGCACACAGAAACAGCATTTCTCAAAATGTTGTTTCCAGATACTCGGCCCACTCTTACGTTCGACAGCGGGTACCCAGAGTTCGCTCCAAAATACGCTCCATCGCCACGAACATTTTCTGCGTAGATGTCATGCAGCGTAATGTTTGAAATTGCACCAGTGGCCGACTTTGAGTTGACCATAATGCCGTGATTCCACTCGCCGGTTCCGGTTGCAATATCGCCAACGTAATGGAACGACTCAATTTCGACATTGCTGCCAATGACGTTGATTGTTGCAGGGCCGCTGGCCACCGACGGATTGCGCTTGATCACAGTGGCAAACCCATCCGTCTTGATGTATGTGTTTGCTGGAATGTCAAACGGACTGACCATGTATGTGCCAGCAGGAAGATAAATTGAAGGGCTTTGTGCGCGAGCCGCAAGAATGGCCGCCGTGACATCAATCGTTCCGCTGTTGGTTCTGACATTGATCTTTTGCGTGTCAGTCATGTAGTCTGTGGCGCTTACAGTTTCGCGCTCCTTGTCCTGAACGCTTCTTGGCACAGCGCCAGCACCACCAGGCACAAAACGCACGTCCTGACTGTCGCCTTCGTAATTTGGCAAGCCTTCCTTGTACTTCACCACCACACGCGCACCAATAGGAGGTGGCGTCGTCATGGTGAATGTGGTGCCCGACAGCGTGTAATCGCGGGTCGGTTCCTGGGTCGATCCGTTGATCGACACGTCCAGGTTGTACAGCACCGCGGGGTTGCGCGTGAGCGTCCAGGATGTGGTGATGCCATTGCCCACAAACACATCGCAGTAGGCCGTGGCATAAGCCACGACGCTGGCCAGGCTACCTGGGTGAACATTGGTCAGCGCATTTCCGGTGGCGTCCCATCCGATTAGGTCGTTGGGTGATGGTTTGGGCAGTTCTGCATCAACGGTCGACGAAAGTGGCAGCCGCAGCGTGCGGTCGGTCTGCTCTTGCAACTGCTGGATCTGAATCGTGGCGCGGTCGAGCGCGTCGTTAATCACCTCGGGATAAAAGCCGCCCTGGTTGGTCAGGTCGGTAGGCTGAAGGTTGGGCACGTCGCTGGTCATGGTCAGCGTGTAGCCGGTGGCCAAAGGCCCGGCCACCAGTGTGACGGTGCCGCCAGGGTTGCTGTCCTGGTCTTGGTTCAGCACGACGGTGTAGTCCGTCGTCAGTTGCAGGGTAGTCTGCACATTCGTCGATTTATAGAGACGAACAACGTCCAGGTCAGAAGCCTGGAACACCTTGTAGGTGAACGGGAACGAGGAGGCGGTGCCGTTTCCAATGAACGGGCCAGCCTTCCGAATGGTTGAATTGATCGTCATCGACGGACTCCTGGGAGATTGTGGTTACGTTATGGCTTTGTTGTGGGGATACGGGCACCTAGTCCTTGGTGTATCCCAGCACAACGGCGGCCGGATTTGATGTTTCACCCTCGGCCAAAGCGTTGGCTCCGGTGATGGTTCTGTTGATCTGCGCCGACGGCAAGCCGGTGAAGTCGCCGATCAAGTTGATGGCTGCCTTGCGGAAAGCGTCGTCGAACTCGCCCTGGCCAGCTTGCTTGAGGAACTTGTAGCCGTCGGCCACGATCCGCAGGCCTGCCGGGCCGCTGTAGTCGCGTGCGCCGCCTTCTGCGCCGGTCACCACTTTGGCAGCCTCGCCGAACTCGCGCACGACGATCATGGTGCCCATCAGGTAGGACAGTTGCTCGGCCGCCAGCTTGCGGGCGATCTTTTCCCAGTCCCACTCGTCGTCGTCACCGCTGGGCACCAATGCGCCCTTGAGCATCGACGTGAGCACGACAGGCACCACGAACAGCATCAGATAGTCCGCGGCCAGCTTGCCCTTGCTCTTGGCCGTCATGGTCTGCGCGGCCGCCATGTTGAACACGGTGTTCATGTAGGAGTAGTAGACCGTGAACAGCTTGAGCGCCGGGCCGCCACGCTCGATGGCCGACAGATCCTTGACCATGCCGCCGCCCTGCGAATCGATCACAGCCTGATCAGCCAGGGCAATCGCACGCTTCTCGTCGTTGCCCTCGCCGATGGCCTTCTCGTATGCGCCCCACCAGGTGGGCACGTCGACCATGCGCTGCATCCGCATCATCATGAAGTACGCGCCCATCTTCACCGCACGCATGGCCGGGCTTTCGTCCTGCACCATGTTGCGGAGTTCGTTCAGTTCGCGGAACTGCGTGCGGGCGCGGTTGGCCATGAAGCTCGATTTCTCGTTGACCTCTTTCATGGCCAGCATCGGGCTGCTGATGGTCTTGGTGATGCCGCGGCCGATGTACTTGACACCGACGCGCACGATCGACTGGTTGAAACCGGTGATCTGCTGCACGGCCGACAGCACGTTGAAGCCCAGACCCGCGGCGCTGATACCCTGACGCAGGCGGCCCAGGGCGACCTCGCCAGAATTGGTGGCCATGCGCTCGCCGGCCGCCACGTCGTTGATCCAGGTCTTCAGTTGATCCTTGAACTCTGGGCCGTACTGGTTGCGGATGGCTTCGTCGATCTGCTGCGAACGCATGAGCTTATTGGCGTCGATCAGCCATTCATGCCAGGCCAGGTCGTGGATCACATCGTTGATGCCCGAGTACATGCCCGACAGTGTGTAGAGCAGCGGCCGGCCCTTCACCTCTTCCACGCGGGACTTGGTGAAGCTGCGGCGCGTGGTCGACGAAGTGAACGCGCCTTGCATCTGGCGCTTGGCCTCTTCGGCATCGGCAAAGCTTTCTGCCCGCATCGATGCCAGCGGGTCGTACTTGATCGGGTAGTAGCCGCCGCGCATGTTGACCACCTCGCCGTCGGCAGACGTGACCTGCAACGGTTTTGGCTCGACCCACTTCGGCTCCTTGCCGTAGATGCGGCGCTCCTTCTCGGCGATCATGGGGCGGTATGTCTCGAAGTAGTCCCAGATCTGCTGCACGGCCTGAAGCTCGCGCTTGGTGAGCGATTGCAGCACCGGCATGACTTGCTCCATCGTCCAGCCTTCGCCGCCCAGCAGGCGCTGGATGTTGCCCTCGTTGCCCATGTTCAGGGCGATGGCGATCTGCGACTCCTTGTTCAGGCTGCGGCCCAGCGTCGGGAAGAACTGGCCCTTGCCGCCCATCTTGCCGGTGTCAAAGATCGGCTGCATGATCTTCGTGAGTGCCTCGGTGGCCTTGGCACGCATCTCGGTTTCCATGTCGCCGCGCTCGTTGGCAGAGCGCACGAAGTATTCCCACATCGCGCCGCCGTCCTTGCCGCCGTCCAGGATGCGGGCCACGGTAGCCGCCTTGATGTGGCTGGCCCAGAATCGCTTCAGGCTCTGGGCGTACCGGCCAAGCTCGGTCGTGGGCGTGCGGGCGTCTGCAATGCGGCCGCCTGCGTTGGCATTGATGCTGTCGACGATCTGGTCGCGGGCTTCCTGGTAGGCGACCTGCTTGGCCGCGGTGAGCATGTTCTGCTGCGTGCGGCCTAGGTGCTCGATCTGCTTGACAGCGTCGACCAGGTCGCGGAACTCGGCCACGGTCATGTTCTTGTAGGACTTGCGCGTGACCTCTTGCTCAAGCTCGGGCGCGATCTCTGGCTCATAGCCAGCATTGCGCTGGGCCTCGAGCCAGGCAGCCAGGGACGTGCGGCGGTCGATTTCCTTGAGCGGGATCGGGCGAAGCTCGAAACGCTCGAGCAACTGGTCGATCTGGTCGCTGTAGTCTGCGCCGATGCGCTGGCGCGATTTGTCGGTCTGCACCTTGCGGAAGTAGCGCAGCCCCTTCTCGATCTCCTGCGTGGCCTTGGCAGCCTCGGCGGTCAGTTGGTTGTTGAGCAAGCGGTTCTGCAAGGCCTGGGTGACGGCCTGCGAGTCGCCCTTTTTCATGGCGGCCTCGGCCTGCTTGAGCGCACGGGTTTCCGCGGCGCTGTACTCGCTGGCCTTGGTATCGCGCACCAGCTTGTTCTCAACGATGCGGCGGGCGGCCTGGCGGGCTGCCTCGAGCATCACGCGCACGGGGGCGGTGGCTTTGGCAGCATGGCGCAGTTCGACGGCCACAAAGCGGGCGCGGGCCTCGTTGTGCAAGGCACGCTCGACGGCCAGGTTCATCTGCTTGGGGTCGGACATGTCGCCGTACTCTTCCAGCATGCGCTGGTCGGTGCGGGTGTCGATGGCCTCCTTCAGGCTCGGCGTGTCCAGCAGCGTGCGGACAAGCTGGTCGCCCGACGTGAAGCCGAACATGTCGGCCGCCAGGTCAGGGTTCAGGCCTTCGGCCGCCAGCATGCCGTACTGGCCATAGCCCAGCTTCTGGAAGTCGGGCACGTCCTGAATGCCAGCCCGGTTCTCGGGGTACATGGCCTTCACGTCCTCGAGCTTGAGCTTGTTGCCGGCGGTGACCTTGATCTCCTCGCCCTCGGGCGTTGTCATCTCGCCGTACTTCAGCCAGCGGATGGCGCGGTAGATCGGCTCCTGCTCGATCTCCTTGGTGACCTGGGCACGCACGTCCTTGCGAATCTCGGCCGTCTGCTTCTGCATCTCCTTGAGCAGCTTGCTGCGGGCGTTGGACATCCAGCGCATCTGGCGCAGGCTGGCGTTGGTGAGTTCGGCGATCGATGCGTCGGTCGACTCCTTCATCATCGCCTGGTAGGCGGCCCACTCGGCATCGCTCATGCCGGACTCTTCCTGGCTCTGGTACAGCGGCACCATGCCGCGCACCGTCTCGGCCTGCCGGATCTGCTCATCGCTGGCCAGCATGCGATCCATGACCTGGCGCACCTC
>CAYPSB010000030.1:0-10314 GCA_964413435.1 uncultured Flavobacterium sp. | reverse complement strand
TGCACGAAGGTCGAATAGTCGGACTGCTCGGTCAGCACCGTGTTCAGGCGCTTGGGATCGAAGCCGCCGCGCATCTCCTGGCGCAGTTGGCCAGCACGGGCGGCCGGCGGGAAAAACTGGGCGATCGCCTCTGTGTCGCCTTCGTCGAAGGTGATGCTGCCGTCCTTGAGCTTGACCGACGGAGCGGCTTCCTCGATGGCGGCACGCTCTGCCTCGAACTTGCGGATTTCGCTCGACAGCAGGGAATACCTGCGCTTGCCGGTGGACGGCGCGACATAGCCGCCAGCGCCAGCCATCGCATGCGTGCCCTTCTGCTCGACCTGCACAGCGTGATTGCCCAACAGCACGGCCACGCCCTGGTTGCCCTGGGCACCCGGCACATAGACGCCGTCGTAGCCGGCCTCGAGGATCGCGGACTCGACCGCGTTGAACCACAAGCCTTTGTCATCAATGCCCATCTGGGCGGCTTGTTTGCGAAGCCCCAGCGGGTCGGCAGCAACGTCGTAGAGGTTCTCGAGGATCACCCCGTGGACGTTCGTGCCCACGCCCGCCTCGGGGCGCACGCCGCTGCCTTCATCCACATAGAAGTGGATGCGCTGGTTCAGCCTTCGGTCGCCTGATCCGGCGAGCCTTCCGGCTTCTGCTCCTTTGAGGCCTGTGCCGTAGAAAGCACCTGCGAGAGTGCTGCGAGGCTCTCTTGAATAGTGGACTCCGGTGACGCGGGTTGCGCCGTCTCGGGCGACTCCGTATCGTTGGGTAATGCCGAGATCAGCGACTCGTAAAGTGCCGCCGCCGCCCTGTCCTCCGGCTCCGGTGCCCGACTGCTTGAGGAGTTCACCGCCAGGTTGAACTGCTCCCGCTCCTGCGCTCTCGCGCTCTGACTCTCTAGCCCAGCGATCTGCTGCTTCAACCCCTTCACGAACGGATTGTCCGGCCCATGCACCGGCTCCAGCCTCGCCACGCTTTCCTTCAGCAACTCGACTTGTGATGTCATCAATCTTCTCCTGGTACTGGTTCTTGAAAGCCACCTCTGTTTCGTACCAGAACTGGCCAGCAAACGACACGCCCTCAACGCCGGCCGCCACGGTGGCTGCCAGGTTGTTGAGCGCGGATGCTTGCTCCTTCATTTTCGTTGATATTTCCTCAACAGTCAAATCGGCCCAGTTGAAGTCGTCCAGGCCATACCGGGCATTCATCTCCGGGACGTACTGGAAGCGCACGCCAACGGCTGGCGGCATCTCGCCGGCCATCGCTTCGGGGCTGCGCTTGCCGTCGACGATGACGGTGTAGAACTCGATGCCCTGCTTGGCCAGGTCATCCAGGATCGGTTGCAACTTGTCGATCGCGCCGGCCTCGCGGAAGTAGATCTCGACGCCAGGGCGGTGGCGCTGGAAGTCGACCTTCTCGTCGTGGCGTAAGACTCGCGACAGGAACGTGCTGTCCTGGTTGGCGGCCTTGGCGGCCTCGAGCATCTTGAGCCACATCGGCAGGGGATTGAACCCGGCGCGGGTGACCACCTCGAGATCGAGGCTGCGCTCGGGCGCACCATAGCGACCCTCGGTCGACAGCACCTTGCTGCCCAAAACGGTGGCCCCGTCGTCGGCCTCGTAGACCGAGGTCTTGATGTCCTCGCCCAGGCGGGCCATGTCGGCGTCGCTGGGCACGAAGTCGATGCCCTGCGTCTCGGCCGACTGCTGGATCGATAGGCCGCCCTGGAAGCGATCGACGGCCCTGGTCAAGGTGTTGAGTTCAGCCAGGGCTTCTTCGCGTCTCTGGCGCACGATTTCGGGGCTTGGCGCGTCAAGCACGCGCTTCTGCCGGCCCAATGCCTTGTCGATTTCCTTGACCTGCTTGGTCAGGTCGTTGACTAGGCGCTTGTTGCCGGCTTTCTTGGCCTCGTCACGCTGGGCACGCAGGTCGGCCTTCTGCTCATTCAGGCGATCAGTCTCGGCCTGGGCGTCTTCCTTCTGCTGCTCGGTGGCGCTGGCGCTGGAGTCAGCGATGCGGCGCAGTTCGCGGATGCGGGCCTGGTCGCGCTGGCCAGTCAGGTCGGCCTCGTACTCGAACGAGCCACCTTCGCCGGCCGCGGTCGTCCAGTTATTCTTTGTCCAGACTTCCTTCTCGAGGAACCAGACGATGGCTTGCAGGTCGTCGTCGTTGACGCTGGACAGCAGCTTGTCGCCCTTCATCTGCGGGTCGTTGCGGATGTCCTTGACGGCCTTCTGGAACACGTCCTGGCCAAAGCCAAAGGTCAGGGTCGTCTCGCCGGTCGACAGCATCTTGCCGGACACGCTGCCCTCGGCCATGCTGGGGATGCGGAGCTTGCCGGCCAGGCGTTGCAGCAGGCGGGCAGCCCACACGTCGATGGTCGCACGCTCGCGGAAGCCGATCAGGTTGCCACTGAAGTTCAGCGCCTTGGGCGCGGTGCCACCGATGCCGATGTCGGCATTGGGGTCGCGCACCACGCGCCAGAGGTTGAGCATGGCCCGCACGGCGTTCTTGCCGTTGAAGCCGTAGAGCTTGCCGGATTCCTTCTGCGGCAGCAGCGAGTCGGGCAGCTTGCGAAGCTCGGCCACGCGGGCATACCGCTCGGTGTATTCGGGCGACTGCTTGATCGCCTTCTTGCTCATGCCGGCTTCGACTTGGCTGCCGAACCAGGCAGCGAATTCAGTCTCGGCGGCGTCCAGCTTCTGCGACCACTGCACCCACTTGGGCATCAGTTCGTCGAAGTCGCCGCGGCTTGCCCGGCGCAGCAGGTCGACCGCGTTTTCCCAGTTGCCGCGCACCGGGGTGTTGGGGCTGGTCGCGCCCAGCAGATCAGCGAACAGATCACCCAGGCCGCCGAACTCCTGGCGCAGGCGGGTACGCATCTCGCGATACCAGCCGGCCTGCCGGATGATGTTGGCCGCGTTCTTGTCGCCAGCCTTGGCACGCTCGTAGACCGTCAGCACCTCATCGCGGATGCGCTTGGCGATCGCGCTGGTGCGCTTGTCCCATTCCTTGCTGCCCTTCTTCAGGGTCTTGCCGTTGGCGTCCTCGTCGAAACCGTATGGGATCGCCTTGTACTTGAGTTCGTAGCCGCCGTTGTCGTCGACTGTCACGCCCGTGAACTCGAGCGGTGCCCAGCCATCCTTGGGCGGGTGAGCCAGCTTGTGCTCGCGCACCTGGCGCTCGATCTCGGCGCGGGACACCTTGGCCTCTTTGGCCGCCTTGTCGACCGCGGCACGCTCGGCGTCAGTGAAGCGGGCAGCCTGGCCAGTGGCGCGGGCCTGGCGCTCGACCAGCAGTTGATGCTGGGCAACGTCGCCGCGCTTGAGTTCGCCCTGGCGCAGCAGATCCTGGGCATCGCTCCAGGTGCCGTCGTTGAACTGGGACTTCACCGCGGCCGGGTCAAAGACCACGATCTCGCGGGCGTCTGGCGCGGCCTGGTAGATCACGCCATCGTAGCCTTGGGCGATCAGGTCAGCCGTGAACTGGTCGGCAGCAGCGCGGCCGCCGGCACGCACGCGGGCCTTGTCTTCGGCCGTGGCCATGTAGGGGTTCTCGAGCCTGGCATACAGCGGCATGACGTTGGGCGCTGCCTCGCCTGTGCGCTTCTTCTGGCCGGCGTAGAGGTCGGCCATGTCGGCGCTGTCAGTCAGGTAGACCCCGGTGCCCAGCCAGCCTGTGTCCTTGCGGTTCGGGTGGTTCACATCGAACTGGGTCACATCGTCGGCCGTGCCGTGATACAGCACCTGGGCCTTGCCCTGCTCATCGCGGAACACCGAGTTACGGTAGAACGCAGCAAACGCCGGGCTGTCAGTGATGACCGTGTTGTCCTGGTTGAACAGCTTGACTTCTGGCGCTGGCATCTCGCTGGTCACCGTGTAGGGCACCAGGTCGAAAAGCTCTTCGGGGGTCATGTTCATCTGCGCCGCCTTGGTGACGTAGATGTCGCGCACATAAGCCGCGAAGTTGCGCGAGGCCGCGGCGCTGTACACGCCCGTGCCTTTGATCTGGTCAAACATGCGCTGCTCGACAGCGCGGGCAGACTTGGCAAACACGTCGTCGGTCTGCTGTTTCTGGATGGCTTGATCCATTGCGGCCTGAAGCTCTTCGGACTTGCGCTCAATGAACTCGCGGGCCTCGCGGCGGGTCATTGTCTCGCCCTCGACGCGCAGGTCGTCGATGATGGCGGCGCTCACGTTGGTGGGCGCGATGTTGGCCATGTATTCGGCGATCGGGATCTGCACCTCGCCATTGGTGGCCAGGGCACCTTCGATCTGGGCTGCCACCACGGGCGACAGCTTGGCCAGTTCGTTGGCCATGCCAGACTGGCGCAGCACGTCGGCGCTGACGTAGACGTTCTGCACCGGGCCGTCTTCGGTGGCCTGGTCAATGAATTCCTTGAACGTGTCGATGTCGCGGGTGCGGGTCTTGTTGGCCGCCGACAGTTGGTTCAGTTCCTCGACCACCTGGGTGATCTTCTCGACGCGCACGGCCTGATCCATCGTGCTGCGATAGTTGCCGGGGATCTCGATGGCCGCGGTCGGCAGTTCGGCGATGGCCTCCATCAGGATGTCGCCAGGCTTGAACTCGCCGGTCACAGCCTGGGCCGTTGCTTCACCAGCAGCACCGCCGCCAGCTTGCAGGCCCACCTCGCCGGCCACACGGCCAGCCACGCTGCCCACGGTAGGCTTGGCACCGGACAGCAGCTTGCCGGCCAGAGTTGCGGTCAGTGCATCGAACAGGCCCACGGCCACGCCGCGCTTGACGGCCTTCTCGCGGGCATCGGACATCAGCTTTTCATCGGACAGCACCTTGTAGACCGACAGCGGGTCTTTCATGTCTGCGCCGGTTTCCTGCATCACCTGGTCGATGGTCGAGCCGTATTCCACCAGGGCGCTGCCAGCAAAGGTCGTCGCGCCGCGGCGAATGGCCTGCTGGGTCAGGAACGGAATGACGGTCGACGGGCCTTCAGGGCCGACCACAGACGACGCAGCAGCGACCGCCAAGACCGGCGCAAACGTACCAGCCGATTGCAAGGTGATCTCGCCAACTGCTTGCGGATTGCGACGGATCGCATTGAATGCTTCGCCAAACGTCTTGGCATTGCTGATTTCTGACATGCCGGTCTGAATGTCTTCCGGCACCGGCAAAGCCTGGATGCGGCGCTCAAGCTGCGCCATGCTGTTGGCGTAATCAAGGCGCGGGTCATGCTCCATGCCGTGCGCCGCTTTTGCTTCGGCGATGCGTTTGTCCACACCAGACCAGATGCCTGTCTCATGGACAGTCTGCGCCCAGATCTTCTCGAACTGGCGGTAGCCGCGGGTGAACGGCTCGCTGATCGATTCCCACCAGGTGCGCTCGATAGGCTTGATCGTGCCAAAGCGGGCCTCCATGTCCTTCAGGCTGTTGATGTCGTCGCCGACGATCTTGGCCTTGGTCGGGTCGAGCAGGAAGTTTGAGGTCTTCGGTGCCTGGTCAAACATGGTCGGCGCGTTGACATCGCGGATCAGCTTGGCCTGGTTGGCAATGTCCTTGTACTCGGGCACCGCATCGACAGACACCTGCGCGGCACGCGAGAGCTTGACCATGTGCGCGAATTCATCGGGGTTCGTGTTCGCTGCTTCACCAAGGTTGGACTCCAGCATCTGCTGGCGCTGGGTGCGCTTTTGCAGGCCGTCGAGGTAGTCTTCGTATGCACTCATTTCGTGATCTCTTGCTTGGCCAGGTAGGCGTTGAGGATGATGTCGGGAGTCGTCGGCAGGCCGCGCTTGTTGAGGTCAAAAATGATCTCGGCGCGGGTATCATCGGGGATGATGATGTTGGCGCGGTTCTCGACCTGGTAGAAGCGTTTCTCGCCAGTGGTTTCGCCCTTGCCGATCCAGGACATCGGGCCGCTGGTGTAGACCATCTTGACCTTCACGGGCTTGAGGATCTTGGTCAGCAGCGCGTTCTTCTCGTCCATCGTCAGCAGGCGCTTCTTGGCGATCTGCTCGGCGTTGATCTCGCGCTCGAACTGGGCACGCAGCCGGATCTGCTCCTCTGCGTCCTTGCTCTTCTCTTTGGGCATGGCCAGGTCTTTGAGGCCAGCCTTGAGCAGCGCGTCCTTGAATTGCTCGTTGTCGACGGTGGCCGCCAGGATCTTCTGCTGGCCATCCGGGCCGCTGCCCTTGGTGTAGAAGCTGCGGTAGTCCGACTCGGACAGCAGGCCGCGGTACTTCTCGATCTTGCCGGGTGCCCACAGTTCGGGATTGTTTTGCAGCATCAGCAGGGTGTTGCTGTCGCTGTTCTTGGGCCGGTTCATCAACTGGGCGCGATCGCTTTGTTTGAGGTCTGCCCACAGCGGCGCGGGGATGTTGGCCCAGCCACCTTCTTGTTGGTAGGCGATGTCCTGGGCCTTGGTCAGCTTTTCTTGGTAGTCCTGGGTGCGGACTGCTTCGTCCTCTGCCCACTTGGACTTGATGCGGGCGCGAGCGATGTCGCGCTCCTGCGGGTCGGCGATCGTTTCCGTCTCGGCCAACAGGCTCGACAACGACGAGGTCTTGCCGCCCAGGCCAGCCTCGAGCTTGTCCAGGCGGTTCATCCAGCCCTTCTCGTACTGCTGCCACTTGCCAGGGTTGCTGGCCACCAGCTTCTGGTACTCGGCGCGGCGCAGGTCGATGAACTTCTGCGGATCACCACCGGATTGTTGGATCAGCTTCTCGGCCATTGCCGGGCCTTGGTTGACCGCGGTGTCGAACGCGATGGCACGCAGTTCAGGCGGCAGCTTGTCCGCGTTGATCTTGTCCCAGTAGTTTTTCTTGTAGATGGCGCGGGCCTCGTCCATCGTGAGGTTGGCCACCTTCTCGGGCGACAGGCCGTTGGCCTTGCCATTGATGCCGAACTTGGTCGGGCCTTTGCCGGCGTCGTTCTCAACGTATCCACCCTCAACACCGATCACCCAGTCGATCACATTGCCAGGGTCGGACTGCGCCGGGCCGCCGCGGGTCGCAAAGATGCGATCGCCAGCAGCCGTGCCCTGCTCCTTGCGGTAGCCCTGGTCGATCTGCACCGACAGCGTGCGGTAGCTCTTGGCGTCGATCTGCTCGGCCTTGAATGCGGTGTCCAGGTAGGACTTGGCATCGGTGAATTTGTTGGCCAGGATCAATTCAGTGGTCACGCCGGTATGCACCGCGGTCGTGGCCTTCTGCACCATCTGGGCACGCTGCGAACTGTCGGCCGGCAACTGGAACAGATCGGCGCGTTGGTTTGCTTCGGCGATGGCCACGCCCATGTACTCGTTGCGGCGCGTCGGGTCAGCGATGGCCATGTCGACGTAGCGTTGCTCGCGGGCCTCGGACTCGCCGGCCGCGTAGACGCGGATCTGCTTGACCGCGTGCTGGTCGATCTGCGAGTTGAAGGTCAGCATGTGGCGCTGGGCCACGCGCTCGAACATCTGCTGCTGGCGCGGCGATGTTAGGGTCTGCAAGGCCTCGTCGCGGGCCTTGGTGAGTTCATCCTTGACCGACTGGTACTTGTCCTTGGCCTGCACCCCGATCGTGTTCATGTAGCCGCCCTCGGGGTCGAGCAGGATCTTCTGGGCGCGGGCCGTGAAGAACGAGTCGGCCGCCTTGGTGTTGGCGTCGTCGATCTGGTCTTGGATCTGGTCGCCGACCTTCATCATGGTCTGGCCAGCAGCCTGGATCGCCTGGCCCTGCTTGATCATCTGCTCGGGCGCGAAGTTCTTCATCGGCTCGACGCCAGGGGCGGCGAACGGCTGGAAGCCTCCAGCGCCAAGCTCTTGCTGTGGGGTGTCAATGATCGGGACGGTTGCCATGTCGGTTCCTTAATCTTTCGCGCCGGCCAGCAAGCGGTCGAGCATCTTGTCGCGGTACATCGTGGTCGCGAATGAGCTTGCGCTGCCGAGCAGGCTGGTGGATGCAGCGCCGAACGGGCTGATGGTGCCGGCCGACATGCTCAAGTTGTCGGCGCTGACGCCTTGCATCATGCCCTGCACGGTGTAGTTGGCCGCCTGGGTGCGGGCGGCCTCGGCCTGGCGCACTGCATTGGCGTTGATGGTGAGAGAGTCGATCTCCTTCATGATGTCGGTAGTGGCCTCGACTTCGGCCGCGCTTCCCACGCCAAGCTGAATGCCTCGAGCGGCCATTGCTGCCCGGCTCGCGCCCTTGGCTTTGCCATAACGCATGGTCGACACGCCGATGGCACGCTCGCCAGCCTCGAGGATGCGCTGGGCCTGGAACTCGGCCTGGCGGGCGTTGATGCCCGACACTTCCTGCTGGAACTTCATCGCGGACGATTGCGATTCCAGTTGGTACTGCATGGTCTTGGCCTGGTAGTAGCTGCCTACCGCGGAGTTGATCGCGCCGAACGCGGCGATCCACGGGCCGTAGGTGCTGAAGGCGGTGGCCGCGGCCTGCGATTGACCGCCCAAAAGAGTCGAGCCTGGTGCTACAGCCATGTCACACCTCCACCTGTTGATGTTTCTTCCACATAATGCTCTCCAGCATGTGGCCACGATACTTGTGGCCGGATTTCATACGGGCACCCTTACCCACCGATGGACACTTCCAGCGTCAAGCCGACCAGGGTCAGAGGCAGCGGGTCGCTCTGCCGGACAAAGACCTGGCCAGAATCTGCCCACGACGGGGTCAGCATGACGTAGATCTCGGCCGACTTGAGAGCGGGCGGCGAGCCGTAGGGTTCGGTCGTACGCTGCTTGGCCTCGGTGAGGTTGTCGGCGTCCGGGCCGATGAAAATGCCGCTCGACTGGTACACGCGCAGCCAGGCCTTGTTGACGTTTTTGTAACGCCCCTGGCCAAAGCCCTCGATGTTCAGCGCCAGCGGAAGGGTCTTGAGGTCGGACTGGTACGGCAAACCCACGGTGACAATCACGCAGGCCCGCGGCAGGGTCACTGTGCCGCCGGTCACGGTCTGGCCATGAATCACTGCGCCGTCAGCCAGGATCGAAACGGCCTTGCCCTCGAGCCAGGACAGACCGCTGATGCTGTTGCGGGCGAATGCCCAGGCCGTTGTGGCCACGCCGCGGAAAGCCGTGCCCAGGGTCTTGTCCACCCTGGCCGTGACTTTCGTCGTCGAGATGTAGCCAGTGATCCGCAGGCGGTACTTGGTGCCATCGGCCGCCGTCAGCACAATGGCGTCGTTAATGTCTGGGGAGCCGCCGAAGATGGCCGTGCTCGAGGTGATGGTCAGCGTTTCGCTCGGCTCCCAGGTTGTGCCGCCGGTCACGGTGACCGTGGTGCTGCCCGTGTTGGTGCCGTTGTAGGTAGCGCCAGAGTCGACGAAGAAGCAGTTCTCCAGGGCCGAGATCTGGCGGGTCTGCATGCGCTCGACGTACCGTTTCTGCACGCCGTTGATCGTGCGGCGCACAATGACGTAGAGCACGTCCTCATTGCCCTCGGCCACGGTCGTGCAGGACTCGAAGCTGCCCTCGGTGTCGTGCCAGTGCCATGCACCGATCTGTTGGTCGGGCACATAGGTCAGGCCCAGCAGCTTGCCGTTGTTCGAGACGAACCAGAGCAGCGGCCGCGGTGCCTTGGAGTAGCACATGTCGGCGATCTCGTAATTGTCGAACAGGTGCGCTGCACGCAGCGACAGGTCGCCAGTCACAAAGCCGCTGGCCTGCCAAGAATAGCCAAGCTCGCGGACGTGGCCGCCGCGGGCGGCGCAATAGACCAGGCTGTTGTTCACGATGCTGGGCTGCACATTGCTCGCGCCGATGTAGGACTGCGGGCGCACGCTGATTGTGGTGGGCGTGATCACGTCGGAGTTGACCGGCGAGACGCGCCACTCTGCCGACGATGTCAGCAGCAGCAACTGGGTCAGCGGCACGATGTGGCGAATGGTGTTGGCCTCACGCGCAGCCACGCGGAACTTGATGCGGTCGTTGTCCTTGATCGGCAGCGAGTAGCTCATGTCCGACTCGGTGCCCGAGCGGGTCATCCACATGGTCTGCGGCTCGTTGATCGTGCCTGCAAATGTGCGGCGCTGCTCGGCATAGGACACCGCGCCAGGGTAGTCGCCAGCGCCCGTGAATGTTGCTTCGTAGATTGGCGGCGTGACGCCCATGTCTGGCGCGATGTTGTTGTCGACGAAAGTCAGGGCCGAGGTTTTGCCGATGTATCCGTACAGGCCCGACTGTCGCTTGTAGATTTTGTATCGGATGGCCCCGGCCACCGCTGGCCAGGTAATGGTGTTGAACGCGCCCGTGACGTACAGGTTGTTGATCGCGTTGCCTGGCGTTGATGCTGGCGACTCATCGATGCCGTTGGTGGCCACCGAGGTGACGACGTAGTAGTTGTCGATCTCGTA
>CAYPSB010000029.1:21704-40541 GCA_964413435.1 uncultured Flavobacterium sp. | reverse complement strand
GTAGTGGCAAGTAATAGTTCATCATTGAGAACATTCCTTTTTTCATTTCACCACCATACCAAGTACCTCCGATTAACTGCATTTTTTCAGTCAGATTGAATGCAATATAAACGTCTGAATTCAAACCATGTGCTGCATAATCTTTGAAAGAGGTTTTAGAACCATTCATTACAATAAAATCAGGTTCTCCGAAATTCTCCAGTTCAGCTTCGGTTGGACGAATAAACATGTTGGTTACAAAATGAGCCTGCCAAGCTACCTCCATGATGAAGCGAACTTTTAAGCGGGTGTTTTCATTCGCGCCGCAAAAAGCATCTACCACATATAATTTTTTGCCTGAAAGCTGTTCAACAGTAGTTTCTTTTAAAGCTTCCCAAGTGTTCGGAGAAATGGGTTTGTTGTCGTTTACCGCTTTGTCCGATGTCCACCAAATCGTGTTTTCGGTAACACTGTCTTTAACGATGTATTTGTCTTTTGGCGATCTTCCGGTAAAAACACCAGTCATTACATTTACGGCTCCCAATTCTGAAAGTTGTCCTTTTTCGTAGCCAACTAAACTGGGGTCTAATTCATCACTGTATAATTTTTCGTAAGAAGGATTGTAGATAATTTCGGTAACGTTTTTGATTCCGTATTTTTCTAACGAAATCGATTTCGTAATTTGAGCGTAGTTCTCCATAGAAATTAGTTTGTGTTGTTTTATAAATCAGGGTACAAAGTTAAAAATTAAATTAAAGAAACTATTTTTTTGTTGAAAATATTATTCCTTCCTTTTTGTTAAATTCAGGAATAAAACCGCCCAAGCCGCTATTAGTAAGGCACCTCCGATAGGCGTGATGATGCCTATGGGTTTGAAGTCGATACCAGTCATGGTTTTTGTTGCCAACAAGTAAATAGAGCCTGAAAAGAAAAGTATCCCGAAAAGGATAAGTTGAGAAATCAGTTTTTTGGTTTTTTCGGTGACTGATTGATTTAATCCCAAAAATAACAAAAACAAGGCGTGATACATTTGGTATTTTACACCGGTCTCAAAAGTTCCCAATTGTTCAACCGTTAAATATTTTTTCAAAGCATGAGCTCCAAATGCGCCTAATATTATTGCTGTCATTCCCATCAAAGCAGCAATTCTGGTTATTTTTTTTTCCATTGTATTTGATTTCAATACTAAAACACAAATTTATCCGTTATCTGCACATTCAGAATAAAATTTGGGTTTTCTTTTAGAAATTTAACAGTTTTAAATATTTTATATTTGCACCATAAATAAGTAACATGAAAAAAGTATTTTTAATCCTTTGGGCTGTTTTAGCATTGAGCGTATTCACAGCAAACGGTCAGTCAATTAAATCAGGTGAAAAATTTGTTTTTGCCGGTTCATACAACATGAGTGGTTTGATGACTCAATTAGCGCAGGTAACAATGAGTACGGAGACTGTGGCTACTGCCAAAAATTCTTATCTGCATTTGAATTGTGAATTATCTACCTACAGTAAATGGGACTCTTTTTTCAAAATCAGAGATATTTATGAGTCATATGTGAATCCGCAAACCCTGAAACCGAGTCTGTACAAAAGAAGTATAGATGAAGGAGGTTGGACCAAAAAGGAGAAATACGTTTTTAAAAATAATACAGTTAGCAGTACTGCCAAAAAAAGAAACCGCCCTGAGACTCACAAAACATTTAATATTGGAGCTGCAACGCAAGATGTTATTTCTATGTTTTACAAGGTGAGAACAATGGATTTCAGTGCATTCAAAGAAGGACAAACTCAGACGCTGATGATTGTTTTTGACGAAAAACAAATTCCGGTAACCATCAAGTATATGGGCAAGGAAACAGTAAATGCCGGGAATTTGGGAAAAAAAGAATGTTATAAAATATCCATCGGTGCTAAAACTGATGCCTTGCGAGGAAAAGATAAAAACCTGATTTGGTTGACGGCTGATGCCAAAAAAGTACCGGCTTTGCTTAAATTTAGTATTCCTGTTGGTACCGGCCAATTAGCCTTAACCTCTGCAAGCGGCATTTAATGATATGATTATGAGAAAACTGTTTTTAGTTATTGCTTGTGTTTTGACGGTCTTGGCGATTGTTTTTTCAATAATGCCTATGGATACATTGGCTTTTTTACCCATTGGTTTAGCCATAGTCTTTAGTTTGTTGGCGCTCAGAAAATCTGAAGTTGCCCAAAAGAAATTGCCAAAATGGTTGCTAATCATCAGTGTTGTTTGCTCGGTTTATGTGCTGGGAAAAACACTTTTAGTCAAAGATGAGGTAGCCCAAGACCAAACTTTTGAAAAAGAAAAAATTGAAAACAACAAAGAATCCAAAAAAGAATTGGAAGAACTTGAAGGTTTGGAATAGTTCAAAAGCTCATCAGAAATGATGAGCTTTTTTTGTTTATTTCATACATTTGCCGCACAATAAACAAACACTTAAAGCGATGATTCGCGAAGACCACAAAAATAATTTTAATCGTGAGTAGACATATTTTAATCATAGGTGCCGGCCGTTCGGCATCTTCATTGATACAGTATCTTTTAAACAAATCAACGGCTGAAAATTTACATCTGACCATTGGTGATTTGTCTCTGGAATTGGCACAACGAAAAACCAACAATCACCCAAATGCCACTGCCATTGCTTTAGACATCAATAATGTTGAGCAGCGTCGGGCAGAAATTCAAAAGGCAGACATTGTTATATCGATGCTTCCTGCTCATATGCACATCGAGGTAGCCAAAGATTGTGTAGCGTTCAAAAAGAACATGGTTACCGCTTCGTACGTTTCTGATGCTATGCAGAGTTTGGATGCCGAAGTAAAAGCAAACGGTTTGATTTTCATGAACGAAATAGGTCTTGACCCGGGAATAGATCATATGAGTGCTATGAAAGTCATCCACGAGATAGAGGCCAAAGGAGGTAAAATGATTTTGTTTGAATCGTTTTGCGGAGGTTTAGTAGCTCCTGAAAGCGATAATAACTTATGGAATTATAAATTCACATGGGCGCCACGCAATGTGGTTTTAGCCGGTCAAGGCGGAGCTGCTAAGTTCATACAAGAAGGCAAATACAAATACATACCGTATCACAAATTGTTTCGCAGAACCGAGTTTTTGGAAGTAGAAGGTTACGGCAAATTTGAAGGGTATGCTAATCGCGATTCTCTTAAATACAGAAGTGTTTATGGTTTAGACGATGTGTTGACTTTGTACAGAGGAACTATCAGAAGAGTAGGTTTTTCTAAAGCGTGGAATATGTTTGTGCAGCTTGGGATGACTGACGATTCTTATGTGATGGAGCATTCAGAAACGATGAGTTATCGTGATTTTATCAATTCATTTTTGCCTTATCATCCGACGGATTCGGTTGAAATTAAAACGCGTTTGGCACTCGGAATTGAGCAGGATGACATCATGTGGGATAAACTCCTTGAGTTGGATTTGTTTAATCCTAATAAAATTGTTGGTTTGAAAAATGCCTCACCGGCACAAATCTTGGAACGTATCTTAAACGACAGTTGGACACTACAACCGAATGATAAAGACATGATTGTAATGTATCATAAATTTGGGTACGAAGTTGCTGGTGAACGCAAGCAAATAGATTCTAAAATGGTTTGTTTAGGTGATGATCAAACCTATACCGCTATGGCTAAAACCGTTGGTTTACCGGTAGCTATGGCTACACTTCAGATTTTGAACGGTAACATCAAAACACCGGGAGTACAATTGCCGATACGTAAAGAAGTTTATGAACCTATATTAAAAGAGTTAGAGGAATTTGGTGTAATTTTCAAGGAAACTGAAATGCCTTATGTAGGATACAACCCGGATAAACTATTGGGTAATTAACAGCATTTTATCTATACATAAAAACCGAAATTACTGTGTGATTTCGGTTTTTTTATTCCATGAAGATTACAACTCGTTGTATAGATAGAATTTATTTTTTAGTTAAAATGGAAATTATTACTGAAATCAAATCTTTTATCTATAAAAAATTAATAATACTGTTTGAATACAAAAGTTTATTTACAGAACCATCAAATTACAGCCTCTGATATCAGAGTTGTCAAAACGGCCCAGTATTTCAAAAGAATTGTTAGCGTATTTTTTACCTAAATCCTGTGTCGCTATAAAAGAACATGAATTGATATTGGCTAAGTCAATAACATTGACACCTCCGGTTTTGCCATAATCAACATAAGTCAGAGCGTCTTCCGGATCGCGAACGAGGATTTGCATCCAGGAAGGGCATTCAAAAATACCGTTTCCGAGTGAGTAAGCTTGTGACAGCAGCTCGGTCATGCCGTATTCAGAATGGATGGTGCTTACGCCAAAACCTTTGCACAACATATTGTGCAATTCTTCGCGGATGATTTCCTTGCGTTTACCTTTCATTCCGCCGGTTTCCATGATGATGGTGTTTTTGAGGTTGAAGTTTTGCTTTTCGATTAAATCCAATAAGGCATAGGTTACTCCAATTAAAATTACATTTTGTCCTGAATTATCTAAATCGATGAGTTTGGAAATTAGCTCATCATAATTGTGGAGGTAAAATCCGCTATGCTCGTTGTTGGATAATTCGATTAAATCTTTTACCATATAGATTAATGAGGAACCTTCGCGCTCCAGATAGGATGGAAGCAGCGCCAAAACAGCATAATTTTCAATGTTTCCGTAAAACTCTGAAAAAGCCAAGCGGTAACTTTGTTCGTATAAACTAATATCAGTAACTAAGTGTTTGCTGGTAATCATCCCGGTAGTGCCACTGCTTGTAAATGTTGCCTGAATCGGATTTGAGTTGGAAACAACATCATGGCTTTTGAAAAACTGAATGGGCAAAAACGGAATTTTATCTAAAGATTTTACTTTTTGTATGTCGATGTTAAAGTAATTGCAAAAAGTGTGGTAGACTTTATTGTTCTCGTATTGATAACGAAAAACCTTAAGCGCTATTTTTTCAAATTGCTTTTGGGAGGAAATGGAGAATATGTCTTGAGGATTCAGCAAAAATTTTTTTGGCAAAAGTATGAAAAATAAAAAAGCCCTAACTTTCGTTAGAGCTTTTAGTATGAAAAAGAATAATTAGTTAACAACTAATTTTCTGGTAACTGATTTACCTTCTTCTGTAATTTTGATTACATATACGCCACTGTTTAATGAACTAACATTAACAGCATTATCAACTGTAGATGCAGTTAAAACTTGTTTTCCTAGTACGTCGTAAATGGCAACTGTTTTAGTAGCATTAGCAGCTGTTTCAATAAACAAGGTTCCTTTAGTAACCGGGTTAGGGTATATTTTTAATCCTGAAATAGAATTTTGATTGTTTTTCAAAGTAGGTGCAGTAACATAAGCCCAAGAATCTCCCATTCTTACTTCATCAATATCAATGTTTCCAGTACCGGCAGTAGCATTACCTGCTTGTCTGATGGCAAGACTCAATAAATTTGTGGTTGATGTAAGAGCAGTTGTTCCTGTGGCATTGGTTACTGTTGGTGCACCCTCGCTGCCTCCAAGAGCAGGATTTACAAATAAACTAGCAGAATTAGCCGTTCTGTCATATTTAACTACAACAAAATAGGTTGTACCAGGAACATAATCAATAGCTGAATAAGTAGGTGCTGCTGTTCCACCAGGGCCATTCAAAACTCCTAAATTAAATGTTCCGGCAGTAGAACCTGTTCTAATGTAAATTCTTCCGTAGAAGTTAGTTACGTTAGTACCTGCAGTCGTTCCAAACATTAAAAAGTAATTACCAACAGCATCTGTGTTAAGAGCAAGGCCATCTGCATTTGGTAGATTAATTAATGCTGAATAATATGCATTACCGGTTAGAGGTGCAGCTGATGCCAAATTTACATCCTCAGAGTTTCCAGCAATGATTTGAGTTCTGTTACCTTGAGTAGTAAATCCTGAATAAGTTAATGAACCAGGGGCGATTGTTATCTGACCCGGAGTTGCTCCACTGTGTGTTACCCAACCGTTTGCATTCAAAGAACCTGTTCCCATAAAAGGATCAGAAGCTTGTGCTAGTGAAAGGGAAATTGTCAAGAGAGACAATGATAAAGTGTAAAGTTTTTTCATCTTTTTTAAATTTAATTAGCTTACAAATATAAACACAAATTTTCTTAGCATAAAAAAAAGAATGTAAAAATATGATGAAAAAAAGGTTAAAAGTTAATCAATTAACTATCTAACTATTAGTTTTCTAGTGGCGGTAGTATCTCCTTCTGTAATTTTGATGACATATACCCCCGGAGGAATGGAAGCAATATTCAATTCTTTGGTAGAAACAGTTGTTTGCAATACCTTTTTGCCTAATACATCAAAAATGGTAACCTCCTTGTCTAAATTAGATTTTGAGGTAATGTATATTTTACCATTGCTAACCGGGTTTGGATAAAAACCTAATGCATCACCTCCCTGCTGTTTTCCTTCTTGAGCAAAGCCCGAGAAAGTAAACAAAAATAAAAAGAAAGTAATATAAAAGTATTTTTTTGCCATGGGGTATATTTGGTTACTACAAATGTATAAAATTTTATTCAAATACTGTACCAAAAAAAATCCCTCAATTGAGATTGAGGGATTAATTTAACATTTTTTATGGTTGAATCTTAAGGGATTAAACTAGTGCCGTTTACAGTTGACCAAGCTCCGGTAGTTAGATTTGCTCCGGTAGCGTTTGCATTTGTCGAAAATTTACCATCAGGAAAAGAAACAACTATTGAGGATGTTGCTCCTGCCATTTCTTGTGAAGTATTGGTGATTTTCAAATTAGTCAATTTAATTTTTCCACCATTCACTTGATTTACATTGGTGTCAACATCCTGAATTTTTACGGCTGCTCCTAAGAATGTTGTACTACCTTCTACATAAGAACCATAACCGTCAATCACTACATTGTTGAAATCACCGTTTCCGTTTTTCTTGAATTGTATGGCATCTACTTGAACATCGCCTGCAACTTCAGGTGTGCAACCTGCCGCTCTTTTTAGCGTAACATTGGTAAATTTCGGGAAAAAGTCATTGTTGTTGGAAGAAGCTTCTATTTCAATACCAAAATTCCCTTTAATTTCCTGATAAGCATACCAGTTAGAATTGTTTTGTCCTTGCCATCCATCTTGCCAGTCAAAAGCATCGTCATAATTTCCATAAGAAATAGCATTGGTCAAACTTACAGTTCCGCCGTAAAATTCAAATCCGTCATCGGCACCTTTGTAGGAAACTAAATGATCTAATACTGTTCCTGAGCCTACAGAATAGAAAGAAAAACCATTTAATTCTTTAGTTCCATCGGCCAATTTTTTACCGGCATATTCTACTCTTACATATCGCAATATACCACCGTTGTGAGTTGGATTATTTCCTCCGTATTGTTTTGACATTCCGTCTTCAGAAGTAGCTGATGTACCGCCTCCCATCACTTTTGCAGGAGCATCTCCGTACATGATGATGCCTCCCCATGAACCGGGAACTTTTGAAACTTCGGTAAATACTACCGGTGAGGATTCGGTTCCGTTGATGATTAGTTTACCACCGTTTTCTACTAATAAAGCATTATCACCGTTATTTTTATCGCAGGTAATTGTGCTTCCGGCCTCAATAGTAAGGGTTACTCCGGCTTTTACTTTTACAATTCCTTTTAAAGTATAATTGCCATACTCAAACGTTTTGTTTGCGGTAATGTCTCCGGTGATTTCTCCTGTTTGCGGAATGATAACGGTATCATTCTCGTTGTCGCTCGAGCATCCGGTGAAAATACTGCTTAGAATGGCTAAGCTTAAGATTAATTTTTTCATTGTTTTTTGTTTTAAGTTTTACTTAGTTATATTGTTGAGCAAATATCTTTTTTAATCCTTTTTTGGGTGTTAATTCAACGTCATCAAATGGTTATTCAAAATTCAACTTTGTGTAAAGAAAAAGTAAGTAAATCCATTTCTGATGTTAACAAAAAAGCAACGGTGTCCGCTGCTTTTTCTTTAGTTTCATTAAAATGTATAGCCTAAACTGAATGAAAAGCCTACACCCTTTTTATAATCCTGAATGATTCGGGAGTTTTCGATGAAAGTATCTTTGCTGTTCTTGCCCAATTCCAATTTGGTTGACGGATTCAAAATGTTATCGGCTGAAAGTTTCAAATCAAAATGCTCCGATATTTTACTGGTCCAAACCAAATCAAGCTTGCTGACCGGCAATTCATAAATGTGATCAATTCCGGCTGTACCCACACTGTAAATTCGTTTGCCGAAAACAGAATACACTGCTGATATGGTATTTGACCAGTTTTTATTGACGTCAAATTGGTATTTCAAATCGGAGTTGATCAACCATTTGGAGGCACCTTGCAATTCACGGTTTTTATGGGTTTCTATACTTTGACTCAAATCACCTGAAGGACTGATAACAGTAGAAGGAACGGTTACTTTGGTTTGCATGATTGAAGTGTTGAATCCCCAAGAAAAATCTTTTAAAGCATCAGATATTCGGGTTAAATCCAAAATAACTTCCGCTTCCACACCGTATAATGTGGCTTTGTCCGAATTCAAAAACGATAAGATAGTTGTCCCCGGATTGGCAATAAATGTTCGTTCGATAGGTTTGTCAATACTTTTACCAAATACCCCAACGGCAAACATTTCTTTAGCAGTAGGGAAAACTTCATATTTAAAATCGGCATTGATATTTTTGCTGTTTTCTATATACGGATTTCCTTGAAAAACAGTTCCGTCAGGATTGACTAACGAAATTGGGAACGATTCCATAATAACCGGCTTGGTATAGGTTAATGATGACGCAAAACGAAGGTTCGATTTTTCGGTAAGCGCATATCGGGCATTTACTGATGGAAGAAAATACAAATCACTCGATTTTCTCTTTTTATACTTCTGGTCCCAGCTTCCGATTTCTTTGTACTTTGTCAATCGGTCGTAGTTTTCAAAACGAATCCCTACGTTCATATCAAATTTCTCTGAGAATTTGTAAAACAAATTAGCATATCCGGCATTGATGGTTTCGTCTAACTTGGCTTTCCAGTTGGCATTACTTGATTCTTGATAATCAATTTTGTAAGCTAACAAATCCGCTGTAATTTGATTGTCTATTTCAAACGGATTCATGACAAAATTGGTGCTGCCGGTGTTGTTTGGGTCAATAATGGTTTGAATAAAGCGGTATTTTGATACGGTAAAATTGTGATTGCCGTTATAACCAACGGACAATTTGTGGTCTTTACCAAATTTGTAATTGTATTCAAAAAATGCCGAAGAAAACAGTTTGCTGTTAATGTCCAAGTATTGTCTCAGGAAGTTATTACCTCCGTAGCTGGTATTGATTTCGGTTTCAGAAACCTGAGATCCGGTGTAAGAGTTGCGATCCGGTTGGTTGTATGTGGTTTTAGCCAATGATACTCCGGCTTTTACGCTGTGGTTTTTGTTGGATGTCAGTTGGTATTCTCCAAATAATTGGCCGTTTAAATAATCGGATTCATCCAATTGGTTGGTTCTGATTAAATAATTGGTGACATCTTTTTGGTTGTTCTGATACCCAAGTTGATCCTGAATCTGACTGTCTGTTGATTTCAAATACAATAAAGTAGAAGACAAGTTCAATCGTTCAGTAGAGTAATTTAAACCAATGATAGAAGAGATGTTGGTTTTGTAGTCATAAGTTGTTCTGCGGAAATTATTTGAATACTCAATAGAGTTTCCGGCCTGTAAGGTTCTGTCGGCTCCGGTTCTGAAGGTATACGAATTGTCAAAGTTCAATGAAAGCAAATAACTGAATTTCGCTTCTTTTATGTTGAACTTTTCAGCATGTAAAAAACCAAGGCTGGTGTTTAACGGGCTTTTGCTTTTTTCAATGTCAAATCCGCTTTTGAAATTATTCACGGCTCCCGAAGAGGTTAACGTAACCAAGGGATAAGGCTGTGAACCGAAAACTGAAGGCAAATTGCGATCGCTTCCGCTAAATCCGAAAAACCCTTTGGTTGAATTTACATTGGGCGAGGTGTAAAAATCAGCTAAATTGTTTTGGGTCGTGTAACCCGCTCCAATACTTATCTTGGTAATACTTTTGGTTGGTTTGGTCAAAGTCACCAAGTTAAAGGTGGCTCCGGCAAAATCACCATAGATGTTAGGATTGAAGGTTTTATAAGTTTCAATAATGCTTACCACATCGGTAGGAATCAAATCTAAGGGAATGATTTTTTTAAACGGATTGTTTGACGGAACGGCCAAATTATTAATCAGTAAATTGTTGTAACGGTCTTCCAATCCGCGAACAAACAACCCTCGTGAACCTACTTTGGTAATTCCGGTAATCTTGGTCAATCCTTCTTCTACATCGCTAACTCCTTTTCTCGACATTTCCTGAGCTCCGATACTTTGTTTGATTTCTACTGCTTTTTTCTGTTCCAAAAGCAAAGCTGTTTCTTTTTCGCGACTCGTTGTGTTTTGAATCACCACATCCTGCAACTGGTAACTGCCCGAACCCAGAGCTTTATTCAGGGTCAGGGTTTCACCGGCTTTCACGTCTATTTTTTCTTCAATATTTTCATAACCTAAAAAACTGAATTCAATGGTGTAAGTGCCGGGTTCGATACTTATAGTGTATTTCCCTGTTTCATCGGTAACTACTGCTTTTGATGTTCCTTTTATAAGGACATTGGCAAATGGCAGCGGTTCGTTATTCAGTTCTCTGTCGGTTAATATTCCGGTAACGGTACCTTTACTTTGCGCCAAACTAATAACCGTCAGGAATAAAAAAATAACAATTAGTTTAAATTTCATTTTAGTGTTGTTTAATTTTGGTGCAAAGAAACCACCGCAGTGTAAAGGCCTTGTTATTCCATTATTACCTTTTTGTTTGAGAACTATTACCAAATTGTTAACATATTAAATTACCGTTAACTCGAAATTTACAAGGTGTAATCATTTTGTATTATCTTTACCTTTACATCCGCAAAAAACAACTGTGTCCGTTATGAAAAAAAAAGACATCAAGATTTTATTAGTAGATGATGAGCAGGATATCCTGGAAATTGTGGGGTACAATCTTTCGCAGGAAGGCTATCAGGTGGTAACCGCCAACAATGGTAAGGAAGCCATAGCCAAAGCCAAAAAAGAGCTCCCGCACCTCATTATTATGGATGTGATGATGCCCGAGATGGACGGCATGGAAGCCTGTGAAAACATTAGAAAATTACCCGAATTGAGCAATGTCATCATTACTTTTCTAACGGCAAGAAGTGAAGACTACTCGCAAGTGGCCGGTTTTGATGCCGGTGCCGATGATTACATCACAAAACCCATCAAGCCCAAATTGTTGGTCAGTAAAGTAAAAGCCTTATTGCGACGCTTAAAAAGTGACGAAAGCACCTCGGAAACCCTTAACGTGGGCGGAATAGAAATCAACCGAGAAGAATATAAAATCATCAAAGAAGGCGTTGAAATTGTCCTTCCCCGAAAAGAATTTGAGTTGTTTTACCTTTTGGCCTCCAAGCCCGGTAAAGTATTCAAACGCGAAGAAATTCTCGATAAAGTTTGGGGTAACGAAGTCATCGTTGGCGGCAGAACCATTGATGTACATATCCGAAAGCTTCGTGAAAAAATAGGCGAAGATTTATTCAAAACCATCAAAGGTGTTGGTTACAAATTAGAAGTATAAATGAAAATAAAATTCAAGAAAACCTACAAGTTTGCGATTAAGTCATCGCTCTACATCACGCTTTTTTCTACCGGTTTTCTTGCACTTTTGCTCTGGTTTTTCCATGAGTTTTCTTTGGTTGTGGTTTTGGCATTTGCCATTTCTATTTTTACGTTTTCCTTTTTCGTGATTCAATACCGTGTTGAGCGTTTCATTTACCGAAGGGTAAAAAAGATATACGATGATGTATCCTTATTAGAATCTACTTCCTTCCGAAACCAACCCATTACTACCGATATGGCTACGTTGACCAAACAGGTTAAACAATTTGCTACCGACAAAAAGATGGAAATCGAAACCCTCAAAGTTCGTGAAGAATACCGGCGCGAATTTTTGGGCAATGTTTCTCACGAACTCAAAACACCTTTGTTTACTGTCCAAGGCTATCTTTCAACTTTGCTGGACGGAGCGATGAACGACAAAAATGTTCGTAAAAAATATTTGGAACGAGCCGAAAAAGGAGTAGAGCGCCTTATATACATAGTCGAAGATTTAGACATGATTTCTAAATTAGAAACCGGCGATGTAAACCTTGAACTGTCTAAGTTTAATATAGTCGAATTGATTCAGAATGTTTTTGATTTGTTGGAAATGAAAGCCGACAAGAAGAACATCATTCTGATGTTTGATCGAAAATACAATAAGCCGATTAAGGTTTTTGCCGATAAAGAAAAGATTCAGCAAGTCCTGACCAACTTGGTGATGAACTCCATAAAATACGGCAAAGAAAACGGAACCACGGAGGTAACGATTGAGGATTTAGTGAATGACAAAATCATCGTAAGATGCCGCGATAACGGAGAAGGAATCGAAAAACAGTACATTCCGCGTTTGTTTGAGCGTTTTTTCAGAGTGGATAAAAGCGGTGCCCGAAGCGAAGGAGGATCCGGTTTAGGACTTTCCATAGTGAAACACATCATTGAGGCCCACGGCGAAAAAATTTATGTGGAAAGCGAATACGGCAAAGGTTCCGAGTTTTCATTCACGCTCGAAAAGTACAAATAATTCCGGCCAGTTTAAATCTTTTCTCAACAGTGGTAAACCGTTGTACAAGCCAACTTCAAGTAAGTTTTGTATTTTAAAATCGTCCTGCTTGGCATAAGGTACAAATCCGTCCTGCTTTAATTTTTTGGCCAAATATTCTTGCTCATATTGCCCCGGAGTAGGGATGAAAAATGCTTTTTTGTTCAGTTTCGCCAAATCCATTACGCTGGTATAACCCGAGCGGCAAAGTACCACTTTACTTTTGTTGAAAGTCCGTTCCACTTCTTCCGAAGTCATGAAGTTGTAGTAAACTACGTTTCGCTTGCGTTCCTTTTTTTGTTCCGACTCAATTATTCCCCGTATGAAAATGATTTTGCCTTTGAAGGTTTTGATTTCGGTTCTTAATTTTTGTTCCAATATGGTACGCTGGGGTTCAGGCCCTGAGAGGATTATCATCAAATCGTAGATTTCCTTCAACTCTCTTTTTTCCAATCGGCTCAAAGGACCAATGTATTTAACGGCCTTTTTTTTGTCTTTCCAATGCCCGAGTTTACCGCTCAAATTAGGTTCGCCTTCAATATCGGGAACCCAACATTCAGAGAACTTTTTAATGAAATGTTGGTGCAGTTTGCTCGAAATCCAGGTAGTGTCTCCCGAGAGCACATTCAACTGATGGGTAATGATTACACTCGGAATCTTTTTGTTGTGCACCCCCAGTCGGTTATCCGAAATGATGCCGTGAAGGTTGTATTCTATTATCCATTTTTTGACCATTTTTTTTTCGGTAAATATGGCCGAAATCATTTTGGGACTGTTTTTAATCAGTTTCCATTTGAAGTCATCTTCGTTTTGAGCGTACTCAATATCATAAGAGGGTAATTCTAAAGAAAGTAAGTGGGGAAATTCTTTTTGCAACATGTGCAGCGCGCCGCCATCGGAAGCAATTATCGGAGTAAAACCATTTTTCTCTAACTCACGTATAACGGGTACGCAGCGAGTGGCATGGCCTAAACCCCAATTTAAAGGGGCTACGAGTATATTTTTATATCCTGTTTCCAAGTGATGAAGTTACACATAATTTAATCACCAAGATAAAAAAGATTTTTGATAGTTTATAATTCGCTAATTTTGCCAAAATTTAAGTTTGTGGGAAGTAAAAATAAATTAAAACGATTTAAGGAAAACGAAACCTTCGGGAACGTTTTTCAGCCAACCAGAGAAGAAGTAGTCAACGGTCAATTTCCGTTGAAAGGCAGATGGAATAAAGATTTCTTTAAAAATGATAATCCAATCATCGTTGAGTTGGGCTGTGGTAAAGGTGAATACTCTGTAGGTCTGGCCGAACGTTTTCCGAATCAGAATTTTGTGGGAATCGATGTCAAAGGAGCCCGATTTTGGCGAGGAGCCAAGACGGCCGTTGAATCAGGAATGCACAATGTAGCTTTCGTTCGCACTCAAATTGAACTCATCGAAGGCATTTTTGCCGAAGGCGAAGTATCCGAAATTTGGATTACGTTTCCTGATCCGCAAATCAAATACAAACGAACCAAACACCGCATGACCAATTCGGAATTCCTCAAACTTTACAAAAAAATTCTGAAACCTGACGGAGTGGTGAACCTCAAGACCGACAGTGAATTCATGCACGGGTATACCTTGGGATTGTTGCATGGCGAAGGTCACGAAGTCTTGTATGCCAACCACAATGTGTATAAAAACGAAGGCGCCCCCGAAGTAGTTACCGCTATCCAAACTTTTTACGAAAAACAATATTTGGAAATCAACAAAGCAATTACGTATATTCGTTTCAAAATCAAATAGATGTCCTACTTTTTGCCGCTTGTTCTGGGTTTTTGCATCGCGTTCTTAGCGGTTATCCTTCCGGGGTTAATCAATATGACAGCGGCCAAAATCAGTCTACAGGAAGGCAAGAATGAAGCGTTGAGTTTTGCTGTAGGGGCTTCAGTAGTCGTGTTTTTTCAAACCTTTATAGCTGTTCTCTTTGCTCGTTTCATCAGCAATCATCAGGAAATAGTAACGACTCTGCAGGAAATAGGCATTTTTGTTTTCTCTTTGTTGAGTATTTATTTTTTTTGGATAGCCAAAAAACCCAAGAAGCCCAAAACTAATCTGAAGATTAAAGGAAAATCCAACCGTTTCTTCTTCGGAATGTTGCTGTCAACTTTGAACCTGCTGCCGATACCGTTTTACGTTTTTGCCAGTATGGGATTATCAGCCGCCGGATACTTTAGTTTTGATAAAATTCCGGTTTCTTCTTTTGTGATTGGTGTCGTTCTGGGTTCGTTTGCTGTTTTCTACATTTACATCGTAGCGTTTAAAAAGATAGAAAAGAAAACCGAATTCATGATGCAAAACATCAACACCATTATAGGTTCGGTAACCACGTTTATGGCAGTTGTTACATTATTCAAATTGCTTTACAAATAAACCGCATGGAAGATAATTTTTTTGAAAAAGTCTATGCCATTGCTCGACAAATTCCCGAGGGAAAAGTCACTTCTTACGGTGCCATTGCCAAAGCTTTGGGAACAGCCCGTTCTGCCCGAATGGTAGGCTGGGCCATGAATGCCAGTCACGGTCGTGACGATGTGCCGGCTCACAGGGTTGTCAATCGAATCGGAGTGCTTTCAGGCAAACATCATTTTGACGGAACCAATTTAATGCAGCAATTACTCGAAAACGAAGGTATCAAAGTTGCTGACAACCAAATTGTCGATTTTGAAAAGCACTTTTGGCAACCTGAAGTCAAGCAACAGTAAAGTTTTCTTTTATTTACCATTGTATTACTCCATTTTTAAAGTTTGAAAAAATTACTTTGCTGTTCTTTGTGAGCCGAATGGTATTGTTTTTTGCTGCCGTAAAGAACACTTTATGTGAATATCAATATTTTCAATCTCAGCGTGATAATTTCTTTATAAATCGTATTATCTTTGCAATCTAAAATCAGTTTAAATAAATATAAACTGAAAACGATTAATTACAACTCACAATGAAACTGGATAGAAAAGAAATTTTGGCTGCTTTGGAAACCATCACCATTGCAGGCGAAGGAAAGAATATGGTGGAAAGCGGCGCCGTGAAAAACGTACTGACTTTCGGCAACGAAGTGGTGGTCGATTTAGTAATTGCCACTCCGGCCATGCACATTAAAAAGCGCGCCGAAGAAGACATAAAAAAACTGATTCACGAAAAATTTTCTCCTGAAGCTGAGGTAAAAGTCAACATCAAAGTAGAAGCTCCCGAGAAAACCAATGAAATAAAAGGCAAAGCCATTCCGGGTATCAGCAATATCATAGCTGTAGCTTCGGGTAAAGGAGGAGTTGGAAAATCTACCGTTACAGCCAATTTAGCCGTAACCTTAGCCAAAATGGGCTTCAAAGTAGGGGTGCTCGATGCCGATATTTACGGGCCTTCTATGCCGATTATGTTCGATGTGGAAAACGAAAAACCGATTTCGGTTGAAGTAGACGGTAAATCCAAAATGAAACCTATTGAAAGCTACGAAATCAAATTGCTTTCCATCGGATTCTTTACCGCCCCGAGTCAAGCCGTAATCTGGCGTGGACCTATGGCGGCCAAAGCCTTGAACCAAATGATTTTTGATGCCGCTTGGGGCGAACTCGATTTCATGTTAATCGACTTACCGCCGGGAACCGGAGACATTCACCTTTCCATTATGCAATCGTTGCCTATCACCGGTGCAGTAGTGGTAAGTACACCACAAGCTGTGGCCCTAGCCGATGCCAAGAAAGGAGTGTCCATGTTCCAGTCAGATAGCATTAACGTCCCGGTATTGGGAATCATCGAAAACATGGCTTACTTCACTCCCGAAGAACTGCCTAACAATAAATACTACATCTTCGGAAACGGAGGTGCTAAGAATTTGGCAGAAGATTTACAAGTGCCATTTTTAGGCGAAGTGCCGTTAGTGCAAAGCATCCGCGAAGCCGGTGATTACGGTCGCCCGGCAGCCTTGCAGACCGCTTCGGTAATCGAAAATGTTTTTGAAGAAATTACCAGAAATGTGGTGCAGGAAACCGTAAGCCGCAACGAGAGTTTACCGCCAACCGAAGCCATCAAAATAACCACTATGGCCGGCTGTTCGGCAGTTAAAGGAAAATGAAATAATTTGAAGATTTGAGAATTTGAAGATGAAAACCATTTTCAAATTCTCAAATCTTCAAATCTTCAAATTTAAAATCATGACAAACGAAGAATTAACGTTAAATGTCGAAAAAGCGCTCAACGAAATCAGACCATTCCTGAATTCAGACGGCGGCGACATCAGTTTGGTTGCCATTGAAGATGCCAAGCACGTAAAAGTGCGCCTTCAAGGAGCCTGTACCTCTTGTAGTTTAAGCATCAGCACAATGAAAGCCGGTGTAGAAACTACCATCAAAAAGTACGCTCCCCAAATTGAAACAGTAGAAAATATCGCCTGATTTCATCCGAAATCCATCTGTGACCAATGCAGATTGGGTTCAAAAAGGTGGGCGTTCCCCCGCCTGTGGCGCGGTCGGGCTGTCCGCAGTACACGGTACTTGCTCCCATCCCTAACGCAGAAATCAAAAGAAGGCAGAACACGCAGCAGTAGCTTTCTTTTAATTTCAAGTCACAAACATTCAAAGATGACAAATATCATAGTCTGGCATTTTGCAACGTTGCAATTTTGCCGAAATTAGTGCAGACAGGGCATAGCCTTGTCTCTTCTCAAAATAAAAGAAATGATAGAAACAGATATACTAATCATCGGTGCCGGACCTACAGGTCTTTTCGCCGTTTTTGAAGCCGGTTTATTAAAATTAAAATGCCACATTATTGATGCTTTGCCACAGCCTGGTGGACAGTTGGCCGAGCTCTATCCCAAGAAACCCATTTACGACATTCCGGGCTATCCCGAAGTGTTGGCCGGTGATTTGGTCAACAATTTAATGGAGCAAATCAAACAGTTCCAACCCGGATTTACCCTGGGAGAAACCGCAGAGACCATTCAAAAATTAGAAGACGGAACTTTTATAGTAACCACTAACGAAGGAACGAAACACCACGCCAAAGCTATTGCTATTGCCGGAGGATTAGGAACTTTTGAACCGAGAAAGCCTATACTGAAAGATTTGGAATTTTACGAAAAAGAAGATCGCGGCGTAGACTATTTCATTAAAGATCCTGAAAAATACAGAGGTAAGAATGTCGTGATTTCCGGTGGAGGTGACTCTGCCTTAGATTGGAGTGTATTCCTGACTGATGTGGCTGCTTCCGTAACTTTGGTACACCGAAGAAATGAGTTCCGTGGCGCTTTGGATTCTGTTGAAAAAGTACAAGAGTTAAAATCGCTAGGGAAAATTAAACTAATCACACCGGGAGAAGTTGTAGGATTCAAAGGCTCTGAACGTATTGAGTCGGTTGACATCGAAGTAAACGGTGCTCGCATGAATGTGGTAACCGATTATTTCATACCGCTTTTTGGTTTAACGCCTAAATTGGGGCCAATCGCCAACTGGGGATTAGAAATCGAAAAGAATGCGATTAAAGTAAACAATGCATTGGATTATCAAACCAATATAGAAGGAATTTATGCCATAGGCGATGTCAACATTTATCCGGGCAAATTAAAGTTAATTCTTTGCGGGTTTCACGAGGCTACTTTGATGTGTCAGAGTGTCTACAATCGTTTGAATCCAGGCAAAAAATATGTGTTAAAATACACCACGGTTTCAGGTATCGACGGTTTTGACGGTACCCGAAAAGAAGCTGAAAAAGCAGTGGTTAAATCAATCGACTAATATGGCACAAGATATTACCGTTACTATCACAGACCGAGAAGGTGTTACCCATGAAGTTCAGGCACCAACAGATATGAACATGAGCATTATGGAACTCGTTCGCGCTTATGAATTAGCCCCCGAAGGAACTATTGGTATTTGTGGTGGAATGGCCATGTGTGCTTCGTGTCAGTGTTATGTGCTCAACGATGTGCCATTACCTGAAAAAGGCCCCGATGAAGAAGCTATGCTTTGGGAAGCTTCTAATGTTAAAGAAAACAGTCGATTAGGTTGTCAAATCCATATCACGGAAGCTATAGACGGCTTAGCCATTGAATTGGCACCGGAAGCATAAAAA
>CAYPSB010000029.1:0-21604 GCA_964413435.1 uncultured Flavobacterium sp. | reverse complement strand
TATCACGGAAGCTATAGACGGCTTAGCCATTGAATTGGCACCGGAAGCATAAAAAATGAAAAAGCGGGAAGTAATTCCCGCTTTTTTGGCTTAAAACTTATTGGGTTATTATTGGTAAACAAAAACTGTAGTCGGATTGTTTACGCTAATTCTAAACGAACTTCAATTTTTTCTTCAATAGCATCCCACAAACCGATGCGTTTTTCCAAGGCCTGAACAGAAACTTCTTCTACCTCTTTCCATTTGTATACGTCTTCCTGACATAGCTCTGTAATCATTTGCATAGCCATAGGTCCGTGTTCATCAGCATCTAATTCAATATGTCTTTCAAAATAGTAGATGAGTTTAGATAAATCGGTTTCCGGAAAGTTTTGCTGAAAGTTTTTCAGGATTTCGGTAAACATCGTCGGAATCAAATCTTCTCTCCCAAAAGTAAAGGCAGCCGCAATTTTGTGCACTTTTCCTTCTTCAATTACCCGGAAGGTAAAATCGAGGAAATCTTTAATTTTAGGATGCAGGTTACTTTGTTTGATGGCTACAAAAATATTGTTGGTTTCTATAACATTTTGGATAAAAGTGTCAAGTGTAGTAGTATCGGCACCACAATCCTGCATAGCCTCAACATACATTTCGAAATGACTTAGTCTTTTTCCATCTATGGTAGCGTCGCTTTCTTCAGCCAATACAATTTCATTGATTAAATAACGGGTTTCCGGATTAGCAGAGGCAAACCAAGGTGTGGTAGTACAAGTGAGTTTATTTTGTAATGCCTTTAGGAGTGACATAAAATCCCAAACGGCATAGACGTGACCTTCTAAAAATTGATGCAAGTCGTCTATAGTTTTTACTTTTTCATACAACGGGTGTTGTAGTAAAACATCCTTTTGGGTTTTGATTTTTGAGTTGATAGTAGAGATAGTCATAGCTTTTTTTTAATTGATATGCAGAACAAATGCAAAACATCATACCCTGCACCACAAAAGTAAAAATGCTCCCCAAAACCGGGAAGCATTTTATATAAATTTTATTTATTGTTTAATCTTATTTGAAAGCAGAAATTCCTGTGATGTCCATTCCGGTAATTAACAAGTGAATGTCGTGTGTTCCTTCATAGGTAATTACCGATTCCAGGTTCATGCTGTGGCGCATGATTGAGTATTCTCCGGTAATTCCCATTCCGCCCAAAATTTGACGGGCTTCACGAGCTATGTTGATGGCCATATCCACATTGTTTCTTTTGGCCATCGAAATTTGTGCTGAGGTAGCTCTGCCTTCATTTCGCAACACACCTAATCGCCAAGTCAACAATTGGGCTTTGGTGATTTCGGTAATCATTTCGGCTAATTTCTTTTGTTGTAGTTGCGTGGCGGCAATTGGTTTTCCAAACTGAATTCTCTCTTTGGCATAACGCAAAGCCGTATCGTAACAATCCATAGCGGCACCAATAGCACCCCAGGCAATTCCGTAACGGGCTGAATCTAAACATCCAAGTGGTGCTCCTAATCCTGATTTGTTTGGCAACAAGTTTTCTTTTGGAACTTTTACATTATCAAAAATCAACTCACCCGTTGCCGAGGCACGAAGCGACCATTTATTATGAGTTTCCGGAGTCGTGAATCCTTCCATACCTCTTTCCACAATCAAACCGTGAATTCTTCCTTCTTCATTTTTAGCCCAAACCACTGCAATGTCAGCAAACGGAGCATTAGATATCCACATTTTAGCACCATTCAACAAGTAATGGTCTCCCATATCTTTGAAGTTGGTGGTCATACCTCCCGGGTTAGAACCGTGATCAGGCTCAGTCAAACCAAAACAACCGATAAATTCTCCGGTAGCCAGTTTTGGTAAGTATTTCATGCGTTGCTCTTCGTTTCCGTATTTCCAAATTGGGTACATTACCAATGAAGATTGAACTGAAGATGTTGAACGCACACCCGAGTCTCCTCTTTCAATTTCCTGCATGATTAAGCCATACGAAATTTGGTCTAAACCGGCACCGCCGTATTCCACCGGGATGTAAGGTCCAAAACCGCCAATTTCACCCAAACCTTTGATGATTTGTTTAGGGAATTCGGCACGTTGTGCATAGTCTTCTATAATAGGAGAAACTTCGCGTTTTACCCACGCACGAGCTGAATCACGTACTAATTTGTGTTCTTCGGTTAATAAATCGTCTAGCAAATAGTAATCAGGAGCTTGAAATAAATCTGGTTTCATTTTCTTAAAAGTGATTAGTAATTAGTGCTTTGTAAGCCGTTTGAGCTGTTTACAAAATTGTTTGCAAAGCTACATAATCTTAATCAGAATCTCAATGAACAACTGTTATAATTTTGTTGTGTTGCGCTCCATGTGGTTAAGAAAGTTTTGGGTTAGGAGCTTTTTCCGGCTATACGTTCCAATCTTTTTTTCAAAAAGGATTTCCACTGCTATCCGGGCTAGATGAAGATGTGTGGTGATTAGCGCGTCAGTTTTTTAAATTCGTCATTTTTAGTCATCAAAAAATCCATTGCTTCTAAAATGTCCTCGTGTTTTGCAACGGTTTGCGCTTTGGGATCGGCTTCACAAAAAGAAACGAACAAGTTGATTTCCTCGGGTTGGAGATTGAGTTTTTGGAGGTAAAATAAAGTGTCAAAGTGAGCATCGAGGTACGACTTGAATGAAGGAGCGGGAGCCATTTTGATTAGGGGATCTTTGTCTTTCTTTTTAAGCAAATGAATGAGTCTTCGCCCCAGTTTTATAAAATCGACACCGTTTTCTATAGTTCCGTCGTAAACACCGAGCACTTTCGGAGTGTTCGATTGTTTGTTGATTCTCATTTCGTCTATTTCGCCTTCAGTGAGTTTTATTTTCATGTTCTGAATTTTGACAATGTTTATGTTGTCCAGTTCAATAGGTTTTTTTTCTAACTGAATGTTCAGATTATTTTTGTCAAAATCAGTCTGGTTAAGCTTGATTTTTTGATCGGTATATTCTTTTGAAATGAGGAACAGTTCATCGCCTGCTTTGGCCAAAATGCTGAAATTTCCCTCGCTGTCTGTCACCGTGTTTCTTTTGGAATTCAGATTTACGATATCAACATTTTTCAAGACAACGGCTCCCGATAGCACTTTGCCATGAATCAGTCTTTCGGTCTGCGAAAAACCGAAACAATGACTCAAAAACAATAATAAAAAGAGTAATGTTTGTTTCAAAAGGAATCAGGCTTGCGTTATAATCTTCTAAATTATAGCTTTCCCGTTCCTTTACTAATAAAGAATTGTTAATTGTGATTTTTTTAAACCCATGAGGGTTACATCTTTAAGTAGAAATCCTTTGTTAGCGCAATGTAGTCCTCGGTATACTGGTGACGAGCGGTTTCGATGATGAGTTCGTCGGTGTTTACGGTTTCGTTTTGCGCAAACGAAAAGGCCAGCAGGCTTCTTTTGGTTTCCGAATTCGGGCTTCCTTTTACCCGTGTGATTTTAAACGGAAACAAGTTGCATTCCTTAGCCAGAGCTATAAATTTGGCTTCTTCTTTAAACGGAATGATGACGGAGAAGATTCCGTTTTCCGAAAGCAAAACAGAGGCGGCTTCTATCAAATCTTCAAAAGGCAATGCATCCTGAAAACGGGCCAGGTCGCGCGATTCATTTTCGGTTTTGTAATCTTCGCGGTAAAACGGCGGATTGGAAACAATCAAATCGTATTCGTCTTCAGGTTCATCTATGAATTCGTCTAAACCGGCGTGGTAGCAGTACAAACGATCGCTCCAAGGAGAATTTTCAAAATTTTCAACACATTGCTCAAAGGCGTTGTCGTCAATTTCCAGTGCGTCAATTTGTTCGGCATGGCTTCTTTGTGCCAACATCAAAGCGATGAGTCCGGTGCCGGCTCCTATGTCTAAAACCGAGAAGGGATTGTTGCTGATGGGAGTCCAGGAACCCAGTAGAACCCCATCGGTGCCTACTTTCATGGCGCAACGGTCCTGGTGGATGGAAAATTGTTTGAACTGAAACATCTTTAATGGATAATTGATAATGAAAGATTTTGTTGTCTAGCCCTGATGGAAGTGGCATCCTTTTGTGCCGGTTTTCAGCGCAAAAGATATAACGGACAGCAGGAAACAGCTCCTAATAATTAATAATGATTAACGGTAATTATAAATACATTTCGATTAGACCTTCGGGCAAATCCATTACCACTTTTTTGTTTTTGCGGTCTATTTCTACTATGAAATGGTCAACCATAGGAATCAGGATTTCCACGTCGCCGTTCAATACTTCGAAAAGCGGTTGGGCGGTTGTGTCGTTAACCGATTGAATGATGCCTACAACACCCAGGCGTTTGTCTTCTATTTTAAAGCCAATGACTTCGTGAAAGTAGAATTGGTTGCCCTCGAGTTTGGGTAACATAGTTAGGGGGAGGTAAATCTCGCAGCCAATGAGTTTATCGGCTTCTTCTTCAGAATCTACATCTTCAAACTTGACGCGGAGGAGATCGTTTTTGTGCAGGGCACTGTTTTCAATAAAAAATGGAATCAGATCTTTGTTGAACTCAACAAATACTGATTCCATGTTTTCATATAATTCGGGTTCGTCGGTATCTAAGTAGATGAGAACTTCCCCTTTGAAACTGAATTTTTTGGCAATTTTACCTAAATAGAAACAATCGTCTTTACGCATAATTGCCCTAAAATATTAAGCTTCTGTTTCTTCGCTTGCTTCTTCAGCAGCCGGAGCAGCCTCTTCAGTAGCCGGAGCTTCAACTTCAGCAACTGCTTCTGTTGTTTCTTCAGCAGCAACTTCTTCAGCAGCCTCTTCTGCTTTTGCAGCTTCAGCAGCGGCAGCAGCACGTTTGTCATTAGCTTCTTTCTCAGCTTTTAAAGCTTTTGCTTTAGCGGCTTCTTGAGCTTTTGATAAACCTTCTTTTTTAGCGGTTACTTTGCCTGTTTTTTCTTCTAACCAAGCGGCTAATTTAGCATCAGCTTGTTCTTGTGTTAAAGCTCCTTTACGAACGCCACCGTCTAAGTGGTGTTTCATCAAGGCGCCTTTGTAAGAAAGAATAGCTCTAGCAGTGTCCGTTGGTTGAGCACCATTGTGTAACCATTGTACCGCTTGGTCAAGGTTTAAATCAATAGTTGCAGGGTTAGTGTTTGGATTGTAAGTTCCTAATTTTTCTAAGAATTTACCATCTCTTTTTGAACGAGCATCAGCGGCTACGATCCAATAAAAAGGTTTCCCTTTTTTTCCGTGTCTTTGTAATCTAATTTTTACTGACATAATCTGTTTGATTAATTTGAGGTACTCGACCTCGGTTATTTAAGGGCGCAAAGATAGTTTTTTTTTCGGAAACAAACTAACTGATTTTTATATTTTTAATCCTAAGTTCTTGTGCTGTCTAATTTTAACGATATTTTTTTAAAATTTAATTAGCATTTTTGTATTAAAAAACTATTTTTGTGGAGTAATACAATGTAAATCATGAAAAGACTTTTGTCCCTATTTATTGTTGCTTTAGCCTTCGTTTCCTGCCAGGAAGATTTGAAAACAAACGATCCGGGTCTTCAGGCATTGAAAGACGACGTGTTGTGGAGAGCTACTGACACAAGAGCTTATTTGTCGCCTACCGGAAGCTTGAGAATTGAAGCTTACACTCAATACGAATTAGTTACACTAAATACCAGCAGTGCCAATGAAGGGACTTATGTTTTAGGTACTACAAATACAAACAATTCAGCCAATTATTCGGCTACTTACAACGATGTTGATCTTGAGTATGCTACGACAACAGCTCCGGGTCCGGTTTATTCTGTTGAATTAGTTTCAGGCGGAAGCGGTTACCTTTCTGATTGCGATCTTCAAACTAACGGAGATTATCTTTGTGATTCTTCTCACAACACCACCGGCGGTTCCGGATCGGGATTAACCGTTGCTATTGTTGCCAATGCTTCGGGAGTTGTTACTTCGGTGCCAAGAATAACAGCCAGAGGTAACGGATATTTACCGGGTGACATCGTTACAGTTTCTCAAGGGAATTTAAACTGCAAAATCAGAGTAGTGAATGTTCAGAACAGCAACGGTGAAATTATCATCAAAGACTATGATAATCTCAATATGACTGTTACTGGAGAATTTAAATTCAACGCCATCAGTATAGATACCAATCCTTTTGGCGGACCGATTATTAATTTTCAATACGGAAGATTCTACAAAATTCCGGTTTTTCCTGATTTGTAATATTTGAAACTATAAATAAACAATCAAAACCATCCGAAATCGGGTGGTTTTTTGTTAATATAATAATAAAACCCAAATTAATGACAGTGTTGACTTTATTTAGGTTACCTTTGTCTGCGAATTTTAAATATAATATATGAATATTTTTGTTGGGAGTCTTCCGTTTAGTATTGACGAAGCAGATTTAAGAGAATCTTTCGAGGTTTATGGTGCGGTTAATTCCGTAAAAATTATTAGCGATAAATTTACCGGAAGAAGTAAAGGATTTGGCTTTGTTGAAATGGAAAACGATACGGAAGCCGAAAAAGCTATCCAAGAATTAAACGGGGCAACTGTTAGCGGGCGAACTATCGTCGTTAACAAGTCGGAACCAAAACCGGAAGGCGAAAGAAGATCTTTCAATAACAACCGTTCAGGCGGAGGTTACAACGGTGGAGGCAATAGAGGAAGATACTAGTTTACATCTGAATAGATACGGTAAAAGCCAACTCAGTCGAGTTGGCTTTTTTTGTTTTTGTTGATAACTAATATTGATTGCTAACCATTGAAAATGTATTTTTGAAAAGTTAGAATTCCTTCAAATTTCCTCGCATGTATTTAATTTTTGATACCGAAACTACCGGATTACCAAAGCGTTGGGGAGCCCCCATATCCGATACTGACAATTGGCCAAGATGTGTTCAGATTGCCTGGCAATTGCACGATGCAATGGGAAATCTTGTTGAGCATCAGGATTATTTGGTCAAACCCGAAGGATTCAACATACCGTATGATGCCGAGAGAGTTCACGGAATATCAACCGAATTAGCCGAGGCGCAAGGAGTACCTTTGGCCGAGGTTTTGGAGAAATTCAATACTGCTTTGGCGAAAGCCAAATTCATCGTAGGACAAAATGTAGGTTTTGATGTTAATATCATGGGTTGTGAGTTTTACCGTTTGGGTGTGAATTCTCCCATGGCTTCCATGCCTGTTTTAGACACGTGTACCGAAGTAACAGCTGAATTGTTGAAATTGCCCGGCGGACGTGGAGGAAAGTTCAAATTGCCAACCCTGACCGAACTACACGAATATCTTTTTAACCAACCTTTTGCCGAAGCGCACAATGCTACTGCCGACGTTGAAGCTACAACCCGTTGTTTTTTAGAGTTAATTCGAAGAGAAGTTTTTACCAAAGAAGAATTGGATGTTCCGTCGGACTACTTCAAAGAATTTGGACAAAGCAATCCGAAAGAAATTCAGCTCATTGGATTAAAGCATATCAATCTGAAGCAGGCTTCGGATGAAATCAGAACACAGTTTCGGGAAAAAGAAGCACTTGCCGCACCAACGAATGCACAAGAGCAGACCCATCACGATTTAACCGAAGTTGATTTTGTTCACTTACATAATCACACTCAGTTTTCGGTGCTTCAATCTACCATCAGCGTTAAAGATTTGGTGGCGGCTGCCATCAAAAACAAAATGCCGGCGGTGGCTATGACCGATCATGCGAATTTGATGGGAGCTTTCCATTTTGTTCGCGATATTTTATACCACAACAAAACAGCTAAAGCCAAGAACCAACAGGCAGAAGAAAATGGTGAGGCTCCGACGGAAACCATCATCAAACCAATCGTGGGTTGTGAGTTTTATGTGTGTGATGATTTAAAAGACAAAACCCGAAAAGACAACGGCTATCAAGTCGTCTTTTTGGCCAAAAATAAAAACGGCTATCACAATTTAGCCAAACTGTCTTCCATTGCATATACGGAAGGGTTTTATTACGTGCCCAGAATTGACAGAAAAGCCATCCAACAATACAAAGAAGACATCATCATTTTATCCGGAAATCTCTATGGTGAAATTCCGAGTAAGATTTTAAACATAGGCGAAAACCAAGCTGAAGAAGCTTTGCTTTGGTGGAAACAGGAGTTTGGAGAAGATTTCTACATCGAGCTCATGCGCCACAACCAGGAAGATGAAAACAGAGTTAACGCTTCGTTAATTTCTTTGGCTAAAAAACACAATGTAAAAACGGTTGCTACCAATAACGTGTTTTACATCAATAAAGAAGATGCTAACGCCCATGACATTCTGTTGTGTGTGCGCGATGGTGAAAAACAGTCGACACCCATAGGAAGAGGACGAGGTTATCGTTACGGATTCAGTAATCAGGAATACTATTTCAAGTCGGGCGACGAAATGAAAAAGCTGTTTCACGATTTGCCTGAAGCAATTTTGACGACCGAAGAAATCGTAAATAAAATAGAAATTTATGATTTGTCGCGCGAAGTATTACTTCCCAAATTCGATATTCCGGAAGAGTTTGTAGTACCTGAAGACGAAATTGACGGTGGAAAAAGAGGAGAAAATAAATACTTGGCCTATTTGACTTTTGAAGGGGCCAGGAAGCGGTATGGAGAAATCACCCCTGACATTCAGGAGCGTTTGGATTTTGAATTGAAAACCATTGAAAACACCGGTTATCCCGGATATTTTTTGATTGTACAAGATTTCATTGCGGCAGCCCGAAGCATGGATGTTTCTGTTGGTCCGGGCCGTGGTTCGGCCGCTGGTTCAGTAGTGGCTTATTGTTTAGGAATCACCAATATTGACCCGCTTTTGTACGATTTGCTTTTTGAGCGTTTCCTCAATCCCGATCGTGTGTCGATGCCCGATATTGATATCGATTTTGATGACGAAGGACGCAGCCGTGTCATGGATTACGTAATCAATAAATACGGTTCCAAGCAAGTAGCACAAATCATTACCTACGGGACTATGGCTGCCAAATCATCCGTGCGAGATACTGCTCGTGTATTGGATTTGCCTTTGTTTGAAGCTGATAAAATTGCCAAGTTGATTCCGACAACTTTGAATTTGGCCAAAATATTCACTTTGGATAATGACAAACTCAAAGCTGCTTTGCGAGCCGAAGAATTTGATAAAGTAAAAGAATTGATTGAGTTGGCTAACGGCAATGATTTAGGAGGAGAAACCATTCAACAGGCCAAGATACTCGAAGGAAACCTGAGAAATACAGGGATTCACGCTTGCGGTGTTATCATCACCCCAGATGATATTACCAATTTCGTTCCGGTAGCTACCGCTAAAGATTCGGATTTATTCGTTACTCAATTTGATAACTCGGTCGTAGAAAGTGCCGGGTTGTTGAAAATGGACTTTTTGGGTCTGAAGACCCTAACCTTGATTAAAGATACCGTCAAATTAGTTAAATACAGAACCGGAATTGAACTCGACCCCGATTCGTTTCCTATAGATGATGTTAAGACCTATGAGCTGTTCCAAAGAGGAGAAACGGTTGGGATTTTCCAATACGAGTCGCCCGGGATGCAGAAATATTTGAAAGATTTAAAACCAACGGTTTTCGGTGATTTAATCGCTATGAACGCGCTTTACCGTCCCGGACCGTTAGAGTATATCCCTTCCTTTGTCCGCAGAAAAAACGGCGAAGAGGAAATTATTTATGACCTTGAGGCTTGCGAAGAGTATTTAAAGGACACTTACGGCATTACCGTTTACCAAGAGCAGGTGATGTTGCTGTCGCAAAAATTGGCCAATTTCTCCAAAGGTGACGCCGACGTACTTCGTAAAGCGATGGGTAAAAAACAGAAAGATGTATTGGATAAAATGAAATCCAAGTTCATCGAACAGGCAGTCGCCAATGGTCATCCGGAAGATAAACTGGAGAAAATATGGAAAGACTGGGAAGCTTTTGCACAGTATGCCTTCAATAAGTCGCACTCTACCTGCTACGCCTGGATTGCCTATCAAACGGCTTATTTAAAAGCTCATTATCCTGCCGAATACATGGCGGCGGTGCTTTCCAACAACATGAACGATATCAAGCAAGTGTCGTTTTTCATGGAGGAATGTAAACGCATGGGCTTGCAGGTACTAGGCCCCGATGTGAATGAAAGTTACTATAAATTCACCGTAAACGAAAACTACGCGGTGCGTTTCGGTATGGGAGCTATAAAAGGTGTTGGTATGGGGGCTGTAGAAACCATAGTATCTAACCGAAAGGAGGGCAAATACAAATCTATTTTTGATTTGGCCAAACGCATTGATTTGAGAGCTGCCAATAAAAAAGCTTTCGAAAATTTAGCTTTAGCCGGAGGCTTTGATTGCTTTACCGATACGCATCGCGCTCAATATTTCCACACCGATGGCGATAATGTGACTTTTTATGAAAAAGCGATGCGCTACGGCGCCAAATTTCAAGAGAACGAAAACTCTTCTCAAGTCAGTTTGTTTGGTGATGCTAGTGATGTACAAATTGCCGAGCCTACCGTTCCGCCGTGTGAAGAATGGAGTACCATGGAAAAATTGGCCAAAGAAAAAGAAGTGGTCGGGATTTACATTTCCGGACATCCGCTGGACGATTTTAAATTTGAAATGAAATACTTCTGCAACAGCAAGCTGGAGAATCTTAAAAATCTGGGCAATTTTGTGGGCAAAACACTAACATTTGCCGGCATAGTAACCAATGTGCAGTACAAAACGGCTAAGAATGGTAAAGACTGGGCTATGTTTACTTTGGAAGGATATGACGAAAGTCACGAGTTCAGGATTTTTGATGAAGAGTATCTGAAGTTCAGGCATTTCTTGGTTAACAACCAGTTTGTATACTTCAAAGTCATGGTAAAAGACGGCTGGGTAAATCGGGAAACCGGCAAAAAATCAGAACCGAGATTACAGTTCGTAGATGTAAAACAATTACAGGATGTTTTACCTCAGTTTGCCAAAAAGCTGAGCATCCAAATGGATATTCACGATTTGCATCAAAATTTCATTCAGCGATTGAGCGATATTTTCAACTCCAATAAAGGCGAAAACACGGTTACGTTTGAAATAGTTGAATTAGAAAAAGTAAAAAAAGCAGTTCCGGTCGTGCCTAAAATTGCGATAGACGAAACCGTAAATTTTGATGCTGACAACTTAGAAGATATCGAAGTTGATATTCCGGTAGAAGAAGAACAAATTCAGGTGGCTACAAAAATTTCGCTGCCAAGCCGAAAATTGAAAATCAAAATCTCAAACGAGTTGTTGTTTGAATTGGAAAAAATGAACGTCAAATTCAGCTTGAATTAAGTATCAGTTCTGCCAATGAATTAATAGCCAAAACTGATTTTTTTAGCGCTAAAAACTAAAATAAATTTCCTAATTTTGGAGTCAAATAAATAAACTAATTTAAAATAGTAAATATGGCTTTAGCAATTACCGATGCTACTTTTGATGAAGTAGTATTAAAATCAGATAAACCCGTAGTAGTTGATTTTTGGGCAGCTTGGTGTGGTCCTTGCCGCATGGTTGGCCCGGTAATCGATGAAATTTCATCAGAATACGAAGGAAAAGCAATCGTCGGAAAAGTTGACGTAGATGCCAATCAGGAATTCGCTGCAAAATACGGAGTGCGTAACATTCCAACCGTGTTGGTATTCCAAAACGGAGAAGTAGTAGGACGTCAAGTGGGCGTTGCTCCTAAAAAGACTTATACTGATGCCATCGACGCATTGTTGTAAAATACCATGAAAAAGAAATGAGGCCTAACGAGAGTTGGGCCTTTTTTTATTTTAGGAGCGGAGCATTGGTCGTGTTTAGGAAACTTCCTCCCGCTGTCCGCGCTACAAGGTAGACAGCTCCCATCGGGGCTATGATTTCCGTTCTACGGTTTTCAGGACGATGCCAAAGTTTTCAAATTTCCCAAGGCGAAGCGAATTGAAAGAAATTTAATTTTCAAATCCTTCAATTTCCCTATATTTGGGTTATGAAGATAGAAGAACAAAAAGAACTCGTATCAGGTTTTAAGCATCTCGAATTACTCGCCAATCAAGTGGTGGAAGGTTTTATTTCGGGAATGCACAAATCACCTTTTCACGGGTTTTCAGCCGAGTTTGCCGAACACAAGGTGTATAATTCAGGCGAAAGCACCAAACATATCGATTGGAAGTTATTCGCCAAAACTGATCGCTTATACACTAAAAAATTTGAAGAAGAAACCAACCTTAGATGTCATTTGATTATTGATAATTCTTCTTCTATGCATTATCCGAAATTGAAAAGCGGAGAGCTGTTTTTTCACAATAAAATCGGGTTTGCAGTTCTGGCTTCGGCTGTTCTAATGAATCTGTTAAAAAAGCAACGCGATGCGGTTGGATTAAGCGTTTACTCGGATACTTACGAATATTATGCCCCTGAAAAGGGCAGTGACCGCCATCACCGCATGATTTTAAATAAACTGGAGGATTTGCTTGAAAATCCAAAAGAGTCGAAGAGCACCGATACAGTGACGTTTTTACATCAGATAGCAGAGAAGATTCACCGTCGTTCGATGATTATCCTGTTTACCGATATGTTTCAAACCGGAAATCATGAGGCGCTGTTCAATGCGTTACAGCATTTAAAGCACGATAAGCATAAAGTAGTCGTATTTCATGTAATTGATAAAAAGACTGAAATTAACTTCGATTTTGATAACGCACCGCGCAAATTTATAGACGTGGAAACAGGAGAACAAATCAACGTTTTTGCCGATACAGTAAAAGAAGCCTATGAAGAAAAGGTGAATGCTTATTTTAAAACCTTGGCCATGACTTGTGCGCAAAACAAAATAAAGTATGTTCCGGTAGCCGTTGAAGAAAGTTTTGAAAAAATTCTCACCACATATTTAGTTGAAAAACAAATGTTTGGATAGAGGCTTGAAATTGTTTTGGTTTTTTTATTAAAAAAAACTTGCAGAAGTGAAAAACGGTTGTATATTTGCAACCGCAATTAAGCGATGGTTTGGTAGTTCAGTTGGTTAGAATACATGCCTGTCACGCATGGGGTCGCGGGTTCGAGTCCCGTCCAGACCGCTAAAATTGGAGAAGGTTTTCAGAAATGAAAACCTTTTTTGCCCAAAATAATATTCTTCTTTGCAAGATTATTTTTTTAAGGCTTCCAAAAAAGCATTTAAGATTAGTTGTGTTGTTTCGCTACGACTTTGTAACTCGTAGCAGGTTTAGTAGTTAGACCAATGAAAAGCTTTCCCTTTTTTAGGGATGGCTTTTTTGCTTTTAGGAACATTGGTTTTTTTTCTCTATTTTTGAAACCATCATGAACAAAGTAATGCGACTTTCTTTTTTTACTCTGCTTTTTATTTGTTGCACCAATTCGGTATGGAGTCAGGAACAGACTTCCGTTGATTCTGATTTGCCGTTGAAAGAGCTTTTATTTAAGAAATACAAAAGAGAAGTGCAGGCTTATGATAAAAAGAAGTTTGATGCCTTGTTTTTTGAGTTCTTTCAAAAACAAAAAGACCAAAACAGCACCCTTACCAAAGAAGAGTTTTATACTTATACCACTAAGATTGCCGCGTATTCCGAAAAATTGGGAATGTTGTATAAAAATCAAAAAGAAGAGGCACAACGAACCAAGCAAGAGTGGCTGGATAAACGCTATTCAGACTATTTACAATCCAAAAAACATTGATATTGAAACGATTTTCGGCAATACTTCTGCTTGTTTTTCTGCAATCTTGTCAATATCTTGGGAAGGAGGTCCCTTCTGAACAGGAATTGCTTGACAAAAGCATGAAGGAAATCAATTGGCAGGAAGTGGATGAATACCCTTCGGTCTCCGATTGTGAAAAACTTACCGATGAGGCCCAACGCAAACAGTGTTTCTTCGATTTCATGCAGGCTACTATTGAACAAAAACTGGCGGTTGATTCTTTGGCAACCCTATTTCCTAAATTAGATACGATAGAGGTTAAAGTGACTGTTTTACCCAATGCTAGCCTGACTTTTGAACCTCAATTCCCCAAAGATTCTGTAGCTTACGACACTATTAAGATTGACAGCATTCTTCGCGCCCGTTTGGTCGATTTTCCTAAAGTAAATCCGGCGATTAAAAGAGGGATTCCTGTGAAAACGCAATTTATATTGCCGGTGATTATCAAACAAGAATAAGGAGTGACTTCCAAAAAAGCCATCGATTTTTTTTAGTTGTTTTACAAGATGGCTTTCTTTTCGGTATTAATTATTTTTTAAAAGCCCTTCCTTTCCAGCTAAAACCTCCGAATAACGAATAGATTCCGATACAGCTCGAAAATAGAGGATAGATAATACTACTGGTAATGGGTAATAGCCATTCTCCTTTTCGCAGGTATTTGTCCGTTTTGAGAAGTAAAACATAATCTACCATATATTTGATTGAAAATGCTATCAGCAAATAGCTCCAATCAAAAATTCCGTTGATACTTAATCCGAAACCAACCACCAAACTCAGGTTCATCAGCAAAACAATAACGGCTAAAAATTTAGCATAATTGCTTTGGTAGCCTGTGGTTTTAGCTGCCCAACGCACCCGTTGCATAAATAATTTAAACAAATCGTTTTCGGGTTTGGTCTTGACGATGGTTTGGGTGTTTTTCAGATAATGCACCAAATCAGGATTGTGTTTAACAGCCTTTTGCAACAGAAACACATCGTCACCGCTGGCTATTTTGTCATTGCCGTTAAAACCGTCCAATTCCCTAAATAGTTTTTTGGTATAGGCAAAGTTGGCACCATTGCACATAAACGGTTTTCCAATTCCGAAACTGCCGATTGTAACACCTTGCAGGCTCAACAAATCCAATTGCTGAAAATGATGAAACCAGTTGTTTTTGGTTTTGTATTTTACGGCGCCAACTATCATTTCAGGCTCATGCGCTTGAATATAATGATCAATAGTCTTCAGCCAGTTCTTCGGTACCGTACAATCAGCATCAGTGGTAATAATCCAATTGTGTTTGGCAATAGGCATGGCGCGGGCTATGGCATCTTTTTTCGGAGAACGCGATAAACGAAGATTTTCCAAAAGAGTGGTGTCAATATCGTCATGGTTCATACGCCATTGAATGCAAATTTTTTCCGAACGGTCCGTTGAGAAGTCGTCCACCATGACAATCTCAATCAGTTCATGAGGATAGTTGAGCTTAGAGAATGATCGCAACAAATTGGGTAAATTTTTCTCTTCGTTGCGAAAAGGAACGATGATTGTGAAAGCAGTTTTAGGAGATTGTTGGGTGTTTTTAAAAGTTTTGATTTTTCCTGAGCCGTAGATGAGTTGGATGATCAGAAGAGTATAAGCCATCAAAATTGAATACAGCACAATGGTTATTATTTCCATTTGGGTTTGAATTTAAGTACATAATAACTTCCGATTACCACCGGCAACACTACGTTTAAAAACCACATTAGTGTGCTGATGAAAACCACTATCCACTCGTTGACACCCAATTCCCCAAAGAAAAAAACAGCTACACTTCCTTTTACCGCAAAGTCTAAAAACTGAAAACTCGGTAAAGATGAAGCCAAAAAGTAGACCGTCGCAATGGTTGACATCATGGTTAGATAAGGTAAATCTACATCAAAAGCCAGAAATAAAAAATAGTATTGGTGCGAAAAAACCAAATAGCGGAGAATGGCCAGCACTATGTTTTTTTGATGAATGTGTTTGGGAATCTCCTTTATTTTATGCGTGAGTTTTTGAATAGAGTAGCCTTTTACTTTGATGTTTTTTGAGACAATGGATATCAGATAAAAGAAAACAGCCAATAAAAGAATTGCTGATGCCCATTGCCAATAGCCCAATACGAACAAACCAATGGTTCCAAACAGTATGGTTAAGACCATTTGAATTCCATTACAGATGAGGTTCAGGAAAATGATTTTTTTGGTTTTTGTTTTTTCAAAATAAAGTGCTTTTCCGGCATACTCTCCGAGCCCGTTTGGCGTAAAAATTCCGGCGGTTAAGGCACCTAAGACCTGTTTTGTTGACTCGGCTGCCGAAATGGGCTTCAGGAATGAAACCAAGTTTTGCCATTTCAGAATTTCAAGATACCTGTTGGCTACACTAAAGGAAAGCAAAAAGAGAATTCCCCATACGGATTGTTTTTTCCTTAGTAAGGCGGTAAATTTCTCCCAATCTAATTGGTCGTTATGTGCCAGCTGGTCATAAATAAAATAGAAAGCCGCCGCAACAATCAAAAGTTTGATGATAAAAACAGCGAATTGCTTAGCTTTGTGAGGAATTGTAATCATTACTGCAAAATAACGAAAATTAAAATTGGCAAACGAACGCATCATATTAGGAATCGACCCGGGAACTACCATTATGGGGTTTGGATTGATAAAAGTAGTCAACAAAAAAATGGAATTTCTGCAACTGAATGAGTTAATCTTGAGTAAATATGATGACCATTATACCAAGCTGAAAGTTATTTTTGAACGAACTATCGAATTGATTGAAACCCATCATCCTGATGAAATTGCTATTGAAGCTCCATTTTTTGGTAAGAATGTACAATCGATGTTGAAGTTAGGGAGAGCACAAGGTGTTGCTATGGCAGCGGGTTTGTCGCGGCAAATCCCAATCACTGAGTACGAACCTAAAAAAATTAAAATGGCCATAACCGGCAACGGAAATGCTAGTAAAGAGCAAGTGGCCAAAATGCTGCAACAACTGTTGGGCTTAAAAGAATTGCCCAAAAATCTAGATTCTACTGATGGCTTGGCTGCCGCGGTGTGTCATTTTTTCAATTCAAGTAAAGTGACAGCAGGAAAGAATTATTCGGGTTGGGATGCTTTTGTGAAGCAGAATGAAAATAGAGTTATTTAACAAAATATTTTATCATGAGGAAAATAGTTTTAATGTTTTTTATAGCTTTTGCATTTGTAAGTTGTTCGAGTGACGGTGATAACAGTAGTAGTACTGTCAACACTCCTCTTCATTATTTTAAATTTACCATTGATGGGGTAGAGGATGATTTAGCAAATCCAGATTATTTAGTGGCTAATTTTACAAGCGGAAACGTTTCTTTTAATGGCAAAAGGATAATTGTAGGAGCAGCAGGAGGGAATGGTGGGGATACAGATTCACAATATCAAGCACGCTTTGATTTTACATCCGATGGGAAATTACTTTATGCGAATTTAAATTTTTCTTCCATAGAATTTCAAAACCCAGGATTTTATAATTTTATTGAGTATCCATCCTATTTTTGTCAGGTCGATAACTTTGAAATTGACCAGATAAATAAAGAAGTGAAAATTAAATTTACAGTTCACCTTTTTTCCGATAAATCCAATATTAATTCTTATTCTCGCGAAATTAAAGCAGATATAAAAATGCCATATGAGGAAATGCCTCAAAGCGTTGGGCCTGATTTGACTTATGGTGGAGTTGAACAATACTGTAAAGCGGATATAAATGGACAGCCTTGGATGGCCTTATTTGAACGAACCTATAGCATTTTTACCAATGAAGGACCGTATAGAATTGAAACACATTTTGCGAATATGCCAGCCCCGGGAAATTTTACTTTTGATTCTTCCAGTACCGATAATTATGTAAGGTTTGCAAAATTCAATACTACTACTATGACTTATGATTATTATACCGTTAATGGACAGGTAGGGTACACATACCGAGAATTTCATGGTTCTACCAATTATTCTTTTATTGGGACCTATTCTTTTACGGCTGTTAACCCATTAAACCCCGCTGATGTCATCCAAGTAACCAATGGGACATTCCGTTCCTATCAACACTTTTAACATATGCGTCATGAAATATAGTAAATACTTAATGATTATAGTTGTCGTTTTTTTAACAAGCTGCAGCAGTAATAGCCCTAATGAAGATACCACCACACCACCCATCACCACCCGTAAGTTTAATATGCTTATCAATGGCGTAGATTCACATCTAACAGAAAGCATTTATTCTTTTGCTTACCGTGATGGACACACCATTCGTATAGGCGATGATTATCGTCATACGGTTGGTTTTAATATGCAAATTACTTTTGACGAAAATGGACACTTTGGTCAAATGATATATAAACAACAGCTTATTGCTTCAGATACACCAAAATATTTTTATTCTGGAAGGAATTATTCTTCTCAATATTTCACTTTAATAATACAGGACTATGATCAGGTTAATAAACAGATAAAAGGAACCTTTTCAGGATATTTGTATTACAATCCCGAAAATCTGAATTCTGAGTCTAAATTTGTTAGTGGTAGTTTTGATTTGCCTATATTGGACTATGTTCCTGCTGTTTCCGGTCTGATAAATGAAGCGGATATTAATACTCAATCCTGGCGTTCAACAAATAAATTTCAAACCAATGGTGATAACACAGGACAATACGAGGAGCTTAATCTACATTTTTTAAGAGATGATGAGTATAAAATGACATTTACTTTTCACAAAACAACCACAACTGCAGGAACATACAATTTTACTCCGACAACACTTATAAATAAAATAAAATTCGCTAAATATGATTTAAACACTGCCTCTTACATAAATTATAATTGTACTGGTACTGTTCAAATACTTTCCAGACCTCCGCTTTGTTATGATGGAATTTATAATTTTACGGCAGTAAACCCTAACGACCCTGCTGATATAATTCAGGTTCAAAATGGAAAATTTAGGGTAAACTATTGGCCTTATTAATTGACTTTTTAATTGTAAAGTGAGATTGTTTTCACCGAATTTATAAATGTCTTTTCTAGATTATGTCGGGTATCTACATCCATATCCCTTTCTGCAAACAGGCCTGCCATTATTGCGACTTTCATTTCTCGACTTCACTAAAGAAAAAAGATGAAATGGTTAGGGCATTGGCAACAGAAATTCAATTGCGGAAAGAAGAGTTTAAAGATGAAGTAATCGAAACGATTTACTTTGGCGGTGGTACACCCTCTATTTTGGTAGTTGATGATTTAAAGTTCTTGATTGCAGAAGTTTTCAAAAATTATACGGTTACAACGAACCCCGAAATTACAGTTGAGGCCAATCCCGACGATTTAACCGAACAACGAATAATAGCATTGTCCGAAACCCCAGTCAACAGGTTGAGCATCGGAATCCAGTCGTTTTTTGAAGATGATTTGAAGCTGATGAACCGTGCGCACAATGTTGAAGAAGCCAAAAAGTGTCTGGAAACTGCCACCCGGTATTTTGACAATATTACCATTGATTTAATTTACGGCATGCCGAATATGACTTCGAAAAAATGGCTTCAGAACGTTGAAATGGCCTTGTCTTATAATATTCCACATATTTCCAGTTACGCATTAACTGTAGAACCTAAAACGGCTTTGCATTCATTCATACAAAAAGGAATCATCCCGAAACTTGACGACGAGTCGGCTCAGGAACATTTTCACCTATTGGTAGAAAAGTTGGAAGAAAACGGATTCAGTCACTACGAGCTGTCCAACTTTGGCAAAGAACACTATTTCTCTAAAAATAATTCCAGTTATTGGTTAGGCAAAAAATACCTCGGAATAGGACCTTCGGCTCACAGTTATGACGGCAAACGCCGAGGCTGGAATGTATCAAACAATACGCTTTATCTGAAATCGATAGCTGAAAATAAAGTTCCTATTGAATTTGAAACCCTCACCAAAACCGATCGGTATAACGAATACATCATGACTGGTTTGCGAACCATCTGGGGTGTTTCTTTGAACAGAATTGAAACCGAATTCGGGAAAAAATATTTGGATTATTTAAATCAGCAGTCGGCAAAATACATCGAAGACCACTTGTTGTATATAGATGACAATATTTTGCGAACCACCCGAAGCGGTAAGTTTTTGAGCGATGGAATTGCGTCAGACTTATTTTTGCTAAATTTGGAGTAAAATCATTCCATTGAAAGCTATTATCAACAACACCTTTGAAATCGACCTGTCAAAACCCATTGATATTTCGATTCCGTTATCCGATACTGATGAAAATCCGATTGCCTGGTATATTGAAAAACCTACCATTGAACCGGTAAGATTTGGCAATTGGATTGGTAAAGTATCCGAAGGCAGTTCAACCAATTTCAATAATATTTTTTTCAATCCACACGGACACGGTACGCATACCGAATGTCTGGGTCACATTACCCGCGAGTTTTACAGCATTAACCAATGTTTGAAACAGTTTTTCTTTTTGGCCAAATTGATTTCTGTGGAGCCCTTAAAAATCAACAACGATTTGATTATCACAAAGACGCAAATCGAACAGGCATTGCAAGGTGGCTTTCCGGAAGCACTTATCATCAGAACGTTGCCAAATGAGGAGCTAAAAAAACACAAAAACTACTCGCATACCAATCCGCCTTATCTTGAAGAAGCGGCTGCTGTTTTTATCCGTGAAATCGGAATCAAACATTTACTGATTGATTTGCCGAGCGTTGACAGAGAAGAGGATGAGGGTAAGCTATTGGCACACAAAGCGTTTTGGAACGTAAAAAATACTGATAATATCAATCCGGATGCGCGGTTAGATTGCACCATTACTGAAATGATTTATGTAAATGATGAAATCAAAGACGGACATTATGTTTTAAACCTGCAAATCGCATCGTTTGAAAATGATGCCAGTCCTAGTAAACCTCTTTTGTACGCACTATGATAACCGTTTCTACTGATAAAAGTAAATTGGATGTTCCTTTCATTCAACATTTTTTAAAAGATATTTATTGGGCAGCCGGAAGAACGCTAGACGAAGTTCAGGCTACTATTGATGCATCGGTTTGTTTCGGAATTTATTTGGATGACCAACAAATTGGTTTTGCGCGTGTCATTACCGATTACGTTGTTTTTGCTTATTTGATGGATGTTTTTATTGATGAACAACACAGAGGTAAGGGCTACGCTTCTGTTTTGATTGATGCTATGATGAAAGAGCCTCAATTGCAACAAGTAAAGATTTGGCGTTTGGCCACTTCTGATGCTCATTTTTTATATAAGAAATTCGGATTTACAGCTTTGGCACATCCGGAAAAAATGATGGAAAAAGTAATAAAATGAAAACAATAATTCAATTAGAGGAAGTAGGATTATTTTTTTTGGGAATAGTCATGTTCAGTCAGCTTTCTTTTGCCTGGTGGTGGTTTTTGGTGTTGATTTTGGCCCCAGATGTATCAATGATTGGATATGCTTTCGGAAACAAAGCAGGGGCGGTGAGTTACAATTTTTTTCACCACAGAGGAATAGCGGTTTTAATCTATTTGTTAGGTGTTATCGCTACAAATCAAGGGTTGCAATTAATCGGGATTATATTATTTGCTCATGCATCTCTGGATCGAATGCTCGGATATGGTTTGAAATATGAAAAAGGATTCAAATACACTCACTTGGGTGAAATAGGGAAAAAGCAATAAAAATGAATATTCAACAACTTTACGAATATTGTCTTTCTAAAAAAGGAGTCACGGAACATTTTCCGTTTGATGAAGATACTTTGGTCTTTAAAGTAGGCGGAAAAATGTTTTGCCTGACTTCTTTAAAAGAATGGGAAAAAGGCACGCCGGCACTCAATTTAAAGTGTGACCCGGAATG
>CAYPSB010000028.1:36423-43241 GCA_964413435.1 uncultured Flavobacterium sp. | reverse complement strand
TCGGTAACCTTTACAGGGGATGTAACTGATGAGGCGGACAACTGTTCTACTGGTTTGAATGCTACATTTACAGATGGAGCTCCGATAGTTGGTGCTTGTGCAGGATCGTACACTATTACCCGTACCTGGTCACTTACTGACTGTGCCGGTAATACCAACACACAGTATCAAACCATCAGCATATCAGACAATACAAGACCTACTTGGGTAACTCCTGCCGGAAGTTTAGATGTAACTTTGGAATGCAGCGATGCTCAAGGTTTGATTAATGCTCAGGCTCTTGCTCCGCAAGCGGTTGATAACTGTACAACTAATGTAACCTATATCAAAACTCCGGGTAGTTTTGTCGCAGGAGATTGTCCGAACAGAGGTACTTATACCAATACTTGGATAGCCGTTGATGCTTGTTCTAATGCTACATTAAACGTATTTACTCAGGTTATTACTATTCAGGATACGACTAAGCCGGTATTAGATACAAGTAACTTTGATCCTAATCCTCAAGTTACCTGTAACAACATTCCACAGATCCCTGTTTTACAGTTCTCTGATAATTGTTCTGCTGTAAATGTTCCTGCTCCGGTTGAAACACAAACACCGGTAGCCAATGGAATGTATACTATAACCAGAACATGGACTGCAACTGATGCTTGTGGAAATGTAACTGTGGTTACTCAGACAGTCGATGTAACTATCGAGGTTCAAGCGGGTGATGAAATAACTGCAGATGATGAAATTTGTAATGACAAAACCACTCTTTGGGACTTAAACAGCTATTTATCAAACACCATCCCTACTAATGGAACATGGACTAATGTTGATAATGTTGGGACACTCAATGGTTCCTTATTTAACGCATTTAATGTTGCTGAAGGGAATCACAAGTTTATTTATACTTATGACAACGGTAGCCCTTGTCCGCAAAGCATAACTGTAATCATGCCTGTTAAACTTTGTGGTGTTGTAGCCGGTTGTGACGACATCTTGGTACACAATGCTTTCACTCCAAACGGAGATGGTGTAAACGAATATTTCAACATCGAGTTCATCGACCAACCGTGTCACCAACCAAACAGTGTGGAGATTTACAACCGTTGGGGAGTTTTGGTATACGAAACTAAAAACTACGACAACAATACCCGTAAATTCACCGGTGTCTCTGAAGGAAGATCTACCATAAGTAAGTCCGACGAATTACCAACAGGTACCTACTTCTATATCCTACAATATTCTGACTCATCAGGTAATACTGTTACTGAATCTAAATATTTATACCTTACTAGATAGATAAATCAAATTCCTGAGGATTTTGCCCAAGTCCTCAGGATTTAAAAAAGAAATTATGAGAACAAAAATTTTAATATTCGCTTTGATGTTAACGTGTTACTCGGCCATTGCACAGCAAGATGCCCAGTATACCCAATACATGTATAACACCATAAACATCAATCCCGCTTATGCCGGATCCAGAGGAGTTATGAGTATTTTTGGCTTACATCGTACCCAATGGGTAGGACTACAAGGCGCACCTACTACCAACGCCTTCTCTCTAAATACACCGATTAACAATAGTAATCTCGGAATTGGTTTATCTTTTGTAAATGATAAAATCGGACCTACTAACGATAATACAATCTCGGCAGACGTATCCTATACTGTACAAATGTCTGAAACCTTCAAATTAAATTTTGGAATCAAGGCCTCCGGAAACCTATTCAGCCTGGACAGAGACAAACTGAATCCTAAAGATCCTGCTGATGACTACCTCCAACAGGTAAATAGTGAATTCTCTCCTAATTTAGGAGCTGGGGTCTATTTACACTCGGACAAAATGTACTTAGGACTATCGGTGCCTAACTTCTTGCAGGACAAAAAATACAGCGATAACGACTATGCCGTATTCCAGGAAAGAATGAACTTTTATGCCATTGGAGGATATGTATTTGAGATCTCTCCTTCAATCAAATTCAAACCTGCTTTCCTAACCAAAATCGTAACAGGGTCTCCTTTACAAGTCGATGTATCAGGAAACTTCCTCTTCTTTGACAAGCTAATGCTTGGTGGGGCTTACCGCTGGGATGCTGCGGCCAGTGCCTTGGCAGGATTCCAAGTAACCGATGGACTTTTCATAGGATACAGTTACGATATGGAAACAACTCGTCTGAAACACTATAACTCAGGATCACACGAGGTATTCCTTCGTTTTGAACTCTTCAACAAAGTAAACAAAATGGTATCGCCTAGATTCTTCTAATAACACAACGATTTACATTATGAAAAATAAGTTTATATATTTAGTACTGATAGCTATCACTTGTGTGAACAGTTATGCGCAGACTTCGCCTGCTGCTAATAAAAAAGAAGTTAAAGGGAACAAAGAGTACGACAAATTAGCCTACGTAGATGCCATTAAAACCTATGAACGCATTTATGAAAAAGGATATAAGTCGCCCGACATGCTCCTGAAAATCGGTAATGCCTATTACTTTAATGCCGAGCTCGAGAAAGCCAACAAGTTCTACAGCGAACTCTACAGCATCAATCCCGAGCAAGAGCCTGAGTTTTATTACAGACATGCCCAAACTCTCAGAGCCGTTAAAGAAAATGACAAAGCCGATGCGATGCTAGCCTTGTTCATGCAAAAAAAAAGTAACGATGCCCGAGCTAAAATCCTATCCAAACATCGCGATTATATGGCCGAGATTCGAAAAAATTCAGGCCGTTATAAAATCGAGAATGCCGGGATAAACTCCAAATACTCGGATTACGGACCCGCCTTTATGGGTACCAAAGTAATCTTTACCTCGGCCCGTGATACCGGAAACTTCTCCAAAAGAATCCATACCTGGACCGGACAGTATTTTACCAACCTCTACTCGGCCAATATGGGCGAAGACGGGTCGCTTTCGGCAGTGGATAAATTCGGAAAACAAATCAACACCAAGTTTCACGAAGACACTCCCGCCTTTACCAAAGACGGTAAAACCGTGTACTTCACCCGTAACAACTATTTAGACGGAAGAGGTTTTGATGCCGGTAAAGTAACCCTTTTAAAAATCTACAAAGCCACTTTAGACAAAGACGGAAAATGGACCAACATCACCGCGCTACCCTTTAACAGCGACAGTTATCAAACAGCCCACCCTGCCCTGTCTTTTGATGAGAAAACATTGTACTTCGCATCTGATATGCCCGGAACTCGAGGACTATCTGACTTATACCGCGTGAAAATTAACGATGACGGTTCTTTCGGAACCCCTGAGAATCTTGGCGATGCCATCAATACCGAAGGTCGTGAGACCTATCCGTTCTTAAACGAGGACAACGAACTCTACTTTGCCTCTGACGGGCAACCCGGACTGGGCGGTTTGGATATTTTCATTACCCGAATTCCTAAAGACGGCTCATTAAACTTCAAACAAGTACTCAACGTAGGAGAAGAAGCCAACAGTGCCAAAGATGATTTTGCTTTAATTATCAACTCCAAAACTAAAAAAGGATACCTGAGTTCTAACCGTGACGGCGGACAAGGAAACGATGACATCTATAAATTCACCGAAACACGCCCTATCTGGTGTGAACAACTCCTAACCGGAGTGGTGACTGATCAGGATACCAAAGCCATCTTACCCGGAGCAGCTCTTGTGCTGATGGACAGTAACTTCAAAAAAATAAAAGAAACCGTATCCGATGCTCAGGGTAAATACGAATTTACTGAAGTTGAGTGCGGGGAGAAATACTACGTAAGAGCTTCTCTGGAAGGATACAACACCAAAGAATCTCCGGTAATTATCGGTAAAGACTCCGGTAAAACCGAGCTCAATATCGAACTGGAAAAAACAGCAAAACCAATTCCGATTGGGGGTGATTTAGCTGATGTATTTGGTATCAACTTAATCTATTTTGATTTGGACAAATGGAATATCCGTCCGGATGCAGCTATAGATTTAGCTAAAATCTTAGACGTACTCGAGCAATATCCAACCATGAAAATCGACATTCGTTCACATACCGATTCCCGTGCTTCTTTTGCTTACAACGAAAAATTGTCCGACAGAAGAGCCAAATCAACCAAAGACTGGTTAATCAAAAATGGTATCAAAGCCGACAGATTAACCGCTAAAGGGTACGGTGAGTCACAACTCGTAAACAAATGTGCCGATGGCGTTCCTTGTACAGAAGCTGAACACCAACTCAACAGAAGAAGTCAGTTTATTATTACTGCGTTATAATTATTAATTTATCCGCCAACAAGATTTAATCGAATTGAAAAAGCTCCTTTTTATGAGGAGCTTTTTTTATCTTTGAAAAATGATCATTACCAAACTTTTCAAGGATTTTTTTGACAGTGAAAAAGCCGGTGGCTTTATCTTAATTGCCTGCACTTTACTGTCTCTGTTTTTATCAAACTCTGTCTGGAGCGAAAGCTATTTACACCTGTGGCATGTTCAACTGGGGAATCATCCTATTGAATATTGGATCAATGACGGGCTGATGACCATTTTCTTTTTATTGATAGGATTGGAATTAGAACGGGAAGTATACATTGGTGAATTGTCTAATCTTAAAAATGCCCTATTGCCCATTACGGCTGCTTTAGGCGGCATGTTGGTCCCGGCCGGTTTGTACTTGCTACTCAATTTAGGAACGAGTACACAATCGGGAGCCGGAATTCCCATGGCTACTGATATCGCATTTGCTTTGGGAATCTTGTCATTACTGGGGAGCAGAGTTCCTACTTCCTTAAAAGTATTCCTGACAGCACTGGCAGTAATTGATGATTTGGGAGCCATCTTAGTCATTGCCGTTTTTTACACCAAAACCATAATTTGGAGCAATTTACTGATTGCTTTGGGAATATTTGCCTTTTTACTTGTGTTAAACCGATTGAAAATCCGAAATCTTGTACCCTATCTGATTAGCGGTGTGGTGATGTGGTATTTTATGCTGAATTCGGGAGTGCATGCCACCATTACCGGAGTGCTATTGGCCTTTGCCATTCCTTTTGGCAACGGCGATGAGAAATCAACTTCCTACCTCTTACAGCACTTTTTACACAAACCGGTAGCCTTTTTTATATTACCGTTGTTTGCTTTAGCCAATACCGCTATTGTACTGAATTCAGATTGGCATACGGCTTTAAACCATTCATATACCCTGGGGATTGCATTGGGTTTAATTCTTGGAAAACCAATCGGAATTTGGCTCTTTAGCTTTGTTTCTGTGCGATTGAAGATTGGTCAACTCCCCGAAGATTTGAATTGGAAAACCATATTAGGCGCGGGATTTTTGGGCGGAATTGGATTCACCATGTCTATTTTCATAACACTACTGGCCTTTACGGATGGAGAACACATCGATAACGCCAAAATCATGATTTTGGTTTCGTCACTTATAGCCGGAATAATGGGTTTACTTTATTTAAGGAAAAATCTAAAAACACAAATTCGTAATTCGTAATTCGTAATTCGTAATTTTTAATTCATCAGTACCATTTTTTCTTTTTGAAATAGTAAATCATTCCTAATAGCAAAAAGAACATACAGCCCAAAATGATAAAGTAACCGTACTGCCAATGCAGCTCGGGCATGTTGTCAAAGTTCATTCCGTAAACGCCAACGATAAAAGTCAGCGGCATGAAGAAAACGGAAACTACGGTAAGGGTTTTCATCACTTCATTCATTTTGTGGCTCTGTGACGAAAAGAAGAAATTGGCAGCACTGTCGAGGGTTGTCAAATCATATTCAATTTGTTCCAAAAGCTCCAGACATTTTTGATGCAGTCTTTCGAAAAAAGTAAAGTTATCCGCTTCTATGGCATTGAACACATTGTCGTCTTTAATACTTTTAATGGAATACAGTGAATCGCGCAACGGAATGATGGAACGCTTCAGAAAATTATAATTATCGCGGTGTTTTTCTATTTGTTCCAAAATAGACAAATTGGTGCTTTGTTTGGAAAGATTAATCAGATCCTCCACCTTATCTTCTTCGCTTTCGATGGTAATGTAGAAATTCTCCATAATGGCATCCAACAACAGATACAGCAAATAATCGGCTTGCTTTGTTCGCACAATCCCCGAATGGGTTCGGATGCGTTCTCGAATGTGGGTAAAGAAATCACTACGCTTTTCCTGAAAAGAAACCAAGATGCCTTTTTTCAACAAAAAACTGATTTGCTCTACTTTAATATTGGTAGAATCTTCCTCAGGCAATAGTGATTTTACGTTAAAAAACAGTGTGTCGTGGTACTCATCAAGCTTGGTTCGTTTGGTGGTGTTCAAAATATCCGAAAGCATAAAATTGTCAACGTTCAGATAATCTCCAATAGCCCTGACCACTTCCGTATCGTTTAATCCGTGTACATTGAGCCAATTGGTTTTATTGAAATCAACGTGCTTTTGCATTTCTTTGATGTCAAATTCATGAAACTCCGCTAAGTCGGGATCATCATACACGAACAACTGAATTTCGGTTTGCGTATACTTGTGAATACCTGTATATTCGAGCAATGCCTGTTGAACTTTGCGTCCTTTTTTGTATTTAATTTTTCTCACGAATTCTAAATTTGTTTAAAATTAAGCATATTTCTTTTTTTCAACCTACTTTTACCAAAAATCATTCTATGCAAACGTTACTCATCAACATAAAAGAACTATTGCAGGTACGTGAAACCCCTGTAGCTAAAGTCTCCGGAGCAGAAATGGCCGTTTTACCTTCTATTAAAAATGCGTTTCTGTTGATAGAAAATGATACCATCGCTTCCTTTGGCCCAATGGAAAATTGCCCGAAGCTGAATGTAGAAACCATTGATGCCAC
>CAYPSB010000028.1:29523-36323 GCA_964413435.1 uncultured Flavobacterium sp. | reverse complement strand
GGCGCTGTCGAAATCAAATCGGGTTACGGTTTGACAGTTGAAGGCGAATTGAAGATGTTGCGCGTCATTAAAAAACTGGCCGAAAACTATCCGATAGCCATCAAAGCTACTTTTCTGGGTGCGCATGCATTTCCTGCGGCATACAAAGAAAATCACAGTGATTATATCGATTTAATCATTGACCAAATGTTGCCCAAAATCGCCGAAGAAAAATTAGCCGATTATATAGATGCGTTTTTGGAAACCGGCTACTTTTCGGTAACAGAAACTGAAAGAATCATGGAAGCCGGTAAAAAGTATGGCTTGCGTGCCAAAATACACGTCAATCAATTTACCGCCATTGACGGTATTGCAGCTTGTGTAAAGCACAAGGCGCTTTCGGTCGACCATCTCGAAATTGTAACCGATGCGGATATTGAAGTATTGAAAAATACCGAAACCATGCCGGTGGCGTTGCCCAGTTGCTCCTATTTCATAAGCATTCCCTATACCCCCGCGCGCCAAATGCTCAACGCCGGATTACCATTGGCTTTGGCTTCCGATTTTAACCCGGGAACGACACCCTCGGGTAATATGAATTTTGTGGTGGCCACCGCCTGCATCAAAATGAAAATGACCCCCGAAGAAGCCATCAATGCAGCTACCATCAACGGCGCGTATGCTATGGGAATTTCCGATACGCACGGCAGCATCACTATAGGGAAAAAAGCGAATCTTATCCTGACCAAACCGTTGAATTCGTTTTATGAAATTCCATATGCTTTTGGCAGTAACCTTATTGAAACAGTCATCTTAAATGGTAAACGTATATAACTAAAAAAGTCCCGATAAATCGGGACTTTTTTATTCTACTAATATGTGTTTATCTTAGTGTAAAGCTGCTTTTTGAAACCAATTCTCCTTTGTCAAAAACATTTACAAAATAAGTTCCTTTGGCAAAGTCTTTTCCTTTTAATTGCTCTTTCACATCAACGGTTTGGTTTTCATATTGCACCGTAGTGGTGAAGCTGTATGTCAAGGTGTTTTCTCCGAAAGTAGCGGTGGCCTTATCTCCTAACACATTGTTTTTAGCGTCAATTATCTGAACGTAATAAGTCTTATCGCCCGATTTGGCAATCTTGTTCTCAGCTATCGTAAAACTTACCTGAAGTACATCTGTTCTGCTGGCTTTATCAGTTTCTATCTGTTTTCCTGAACTTCTGAGTTTGTAAGCAGCTGTTTTCAAATTAGTAATGCTGAGCTTAGATCCTTTTTCAACCGTTTTGGCCAATTCTTCGTTTTGACCTACTAAAACCTGATTGTATTTTTTAGAATCTTCCAAAACAACTTTAGTGCTGTCAAGATTGGTTGTCAATGTTTTATTTTGCTGCTTTAAGACGTCTACTTCCTGCATCAGGTTTTTCATCTTAGCTTCCATGTTTTTATACTGATCTTTGTATTTTTTCAAAGAAGCATTATCGCCTTTTGCCTTTTTCAATTCTTCCATCAGCTTAACAACTTTGTCTCTCTCGGCAATTAATTCATCTGACATAGACGTATTTTCTTCAATCGCCGCATCGTATGTTGCTTTGAGAGCTTCCAAATCTTTCATTACGGCCTCTTTTTCCGATTTTGTAGTGGTAACGGTTGTTTCCAGCGTTTTCGCATCTGATGTAAGCTTAAAAATATAAATCAAACTACCTATCAGTAAAACTGCCAAAAGAGCAATTATTCCTTTAAGTTTTGAGTTACTGTTTTGATTTTCCATTGTTTATTTTTTTGTGTTTAACAAATTTAGTACAAATTATAATAGTAACGAAAGTTATACATTTTTATTATATTTTTGACGAAATATTTTAACATTATGGAGAATGTAATTCCTTTTACCATTACTGATTTGGCTAAGGTTACCAATCATAGAAGCGGAGAAGTCAAATTTGGCGAAAAAATGATTACCATTCCCAAAGATGTTAATCCCATTGAATTTATAAAAAACAGCGAAGCCAAATACGTGCTGTTCGGAATTCCGGAAGACGTAGGGGTTCGGGCTAATTTTGGTCGACCGGGTGCTGCTTCTGCCTGGAAAAGCGCTATCAGCAGTATCGCCAATATTCAGCACAATCGTTTTTGCAAAGGCAGCCAAATCATTATACTGGGTACCCTCGATGTGGCCCAGGAAATGGAAGCGGCTCAAAATTTGGATTTTCACAAAACAGCCGACCGAAAACTACTAAGCTCTTTAGTAGATAAAATAGATAAAGAGGTCGTTCACGTTATCACTTCAATCATCAAATGTGGAAAAATCCCTATTATTATTGGAGGCGGACATAACAATGCTTACGGCAATATAAAAGGAACGGCATTAGGATTGGGAAAACCCATAAATGCTATAAATTTTGACGCACATTCCGATTTCAGAATTTTGGAAGGAAGACACAGCGGCAATGGTTTTTCGTATGCGTATGAAGAAGGTTTTCTGAAAAAATACTTCATTTTCGGGCTGCACGAAAACTACACTTCTAAAAATGTAATTGACATTTTAAAGAAAATGGAAGATCGGGTCAACTACAATACTTACGACGAGATTAAAGTACGCCAGCAAAAAAACTTCCAACAGGAACTCAACACCGCCTTGGATTTTATCAAAAACGAAGCCTACGGAATCGAAATCGATTTGGATGCTTTGCCCAACATTGCCAGCAGTGCCATGACCATGAGTGGTTTTTCGGTGGAGGAACTGCGTCAGTTTGTGAATTTTTTCGGGAAAAATAAAAATGCTGCCTACTTGCATATCTGCGAAGGCGCTCCCGAATTGGGCGAAGAAAAAAACAACCATCTTATCGGCAAACTCATCGGGTATTTGGTCACCGATTTCATCAAATCGAGAAAAGAACTTCTTTGATGACTAATGTGAATTCACAATTCACAATTCACAATTATAAACCGTATCTTTGCGGCAACTCACATTAAACGTGAGTCTTATTTATGTTATTCGAAGATTTATCATTATCCAAAAGTATTCAAAGAGCCGTCTTTGAAGAAGGATACACTAACCCAACCCCTATTCAGGAAAAATCCATTCCCATCATATTGGCCGGAAAAGATTTGGTAGGCTGCGCACAAACCGGAACCGGAAAAACCGCTGCTTTTGCCATCCCTATAATTCATCACTTACACCGCATGGTGGGCTCTTCCAAAAAAACAAAACAAATCCGTTGTTTGGTTGTAACGCCAACCCGCGAATTAGCCGTACAGATTGGCGAAAGTTTTGACACCTATGGCAAATACACCAACTTAAGGCAGTTAACGGTATTTGGAGGCGTTTCACAAGTGCCACAAGTAGACCAGTTAAAAAAGGGAGTTGACATTTTAATTGCCACTCCCGGAAGATTGTTGGATTTGCACAAACAAGGTTTTGTTGATTTTGACCATTTGCATTTTTTGGTTTTAGACGAATCTGATTTGATGCTCGATATGGGGTTCATCAATGACGTACGCAAAATTGTGAAATTGGTTCCGACCAACAGACAAACACTCTTGTTTTCGGCAACCATGCCCATGGCCATTCGCGAATTAGCCGATACTTTTTTAAACAATCCGGAATATGTTTCGGTTACTCCGGTATCGTCTACAGCTGAGATTATAAAACAGCAAATCTATTTTGTAGACAAATCGGATAAACGTGCTTTATTGTATCATTTAATCCGCAATGAGAATCTGAAAAATGTGCTGGTATTTGTCAGAACCAAACACGGAGCGGATAATGTGGTAAAGGCCCTTAAAAAGCAGGGAATCAATGCAGAAGCCATACACGGAGATAAGTCGCAAACGGCCAGACAACGCGTTTTAGACAATTTCAAGAATAAAGAAATCTCAGTCTTAGTAGCTACTGATATTGCCGCACGTGGTATCGACATTGAAAGTTTGCCTTATGTAATCAATTTTGATTTGCCCAATATTCCGGAAACATACGTACACCGTATCGGTCGTACCGGTCGTGCCGGAAATGGCGGTATTTCGATTTCTTTTTGCGGAAAAGATGAAGAGCCTTATTGGAAAGACATTCAAAAACTGATTAAGGTAGACGTTAAGGTGATAAAAGATCATCCGTTTCCTTGGAAAGAAGCTGAACCCAATGCCAAACCTGATTTGAGAAATAAAAACAAATCCGACGGAACCAAATCCAGAAAATCGGAAGCTTCAAAGAAAAATAAAAAACGCTGGTACTAACCGGCGTTTTCTTTCTTTTTTACCTGATTACTAATCACCTGATACAATTTTGCCGGCTCAAAAGGTTTGACCATGATATCGTTCATCCCAACAGCCAGCGCTTCTTCCATAACCTCTTGTTTGTCAAAAGCAGTCAAAGCTATGATGGGAACGGTGAATCCTTTTTCTCTTATTTTTCGGGTGGTGTCAAATCCGTTAATCAGCGGCATATTGATATCCATCAAAACCAAATCAAATGCTTCGCGGTCTAAAGCTACCAAAGCGGCATAACCGTCATCTACAATCGTACAACTCATGTTGCTGTTTTGAATGATTTTTTTGGTGACCATCTGATTGATTTTATTGTCTTCAACAACCAGTATGTTATACAAGTAACTCGACGACAAATCAACCTCTATGTTATTGATAATTTCCCTCGACCTTTCTTCATCGTATTCAAAACCAATGGTAAAGGTAAAGGTAGTCCCCACGTTTTCTTCACTTTCTAACTGAATTTTACTGTCGAATAGCTCAATCAAACGGGATACAATAGCCAATCCCAATCCGGTTCCTTGATAATCTTCCTCTTTGCGTTCAATTTGTACAAATTTGTCAAATATCTTTTCCTGATCTTCTTTAGCAATCCCGATTCCGGTGTCCTTTATTTTGAATTCGATGAAATAGGTTTTGCCTTCTACTTTTTTCAAATCGGCCGTGATGGTAACTTCTCCGTTTTTGGTAAACTTAAGCGCATTACTGACCAAATTCATGATGATTTGCGATAAGCGCAATTTGTCACCAATTAAAAATTCAGGGATAGCCGTATCTATTTCAACGGATAGTTTATCATTGTTTTTATCGGCTATGTATTCAACTGAATTCTTGATGGTTGTGATTTCATCAGTAAGATTAAAAATCAGACTTTCCAAAACAATGCGCTTCTCTTCTATTTTATTAATTTGAAGAATGTCATTTACCAATGAGAGTAAATATTTAGCAGAAAATTTAAGCGATTTGAGATGTGGGCTGTTGCCTAATTCCTTGTGTTCATCCAAAATAATATTGGTAATCCCGATAACTCCGTACAAAGGAGTCCGCAATTCATGGGTAATGGTAGAAACAAACTGTGATTTCAATTGTGAGGCTTCTTCGGCTTTTTCTTTAGCTTCTTTCAAAGCTTCGTTGGCCTGCGTCAGTTCATAATTAGCTTGTTCGCGGAGCTTGACATTTTTGTATAGTGTTAGGAGCAACAGTAATAAAATAATCAATATAACGATGAAAAGAATAACAATGAGTTTAGACTCTTTTATGCTTTTCTGATGCTTTTGATTGACTTTCTCAATTTTATCTAACTGAATTTTATACTCATCCAGCTCAATTTGAGTTGCGGTCTTTTTGATGTTATCTATTTTATCTTTAGAATAAACCACATTACTCAAGGAATCCAGTTTTTTCTTGTAGAGTTCAGCTTTGGCTGTTTCCTTGTAGTGGTTGTGATGGCGAACTAAGTTTTCGTATATGTTAATCAAAAAGGATTGAAATTCATTCTTTATCGCAATCTTTTGCGCTGTTGCATAGTATTGTTCCGCCTTTATTTTCTGATTGTTATGGGTATCATATATCCCCAACAACAAATACATGGACATCTTGGCGTCGTCAGAGCCTTTTTCTAAAACCCGGTCTTTGATATCGCTTATTTGCTGGTTACCTTCATCGAATTTGTTAATGGAAAAATAAGCACTAGCTAAGTTGATTTTAGTGAATTCAATTTGGGTGGTATCTTTGATTTTTTCAGCATAATAAAGAGCTTTATTGTAGTAATCTATGCCTTTATTAACATCTATCTGACTGAAATAATACACACTTCCCAAATTGCCGTATATCCAGTTGTAGAGTTTGGCATTATTTACTTTCTTGGCAAAAAAAAGAGCTTTGTCGTAAAATTCAATGGCTTTTGCCGATTCCGAACACTCGTTGTAAACCACCCCTATGGTGTTATAGGATTGGGCTATATAAGAATTGTCATTGATGCTGAACGATTTAATCAGCGCCTGTTTGGAAAATTCCAGCGCCTTGTCGTATTTCGCATCATTAAACTCACCAACAGCCTGATTAAGTAGTTTTTCAATAGTCTTCTTTTCCGCTTTATATCCTTGTGCGAAAACAGTTGTAATACAAAGCATTACACAGAAAAAAGAATATAAAAACTTATTCTTATGCATGGGGTTAGTTAAGTCATCAAATATAAACGTTTTATTCATAAAAAAATCCCGATTTCTCGGGATTTTACAGCTATTTTGTTAATTTCTGATCAACTTTCTGTATTTAATTCGTTTCGGTGTCAAATCAGTACCCAATCGCTTTTTCTTGTTCTCTTCATATTCCGAGAAACCGCCTTCAAAATAATACACCTCAGAGTTACCTTCAAAGGCCAAAATGTGGGTGCAAATACGGTCTAAAAACCAACGGTCGTGGCTGATGATTACCGCACAACCGGCAAAGTTTTCCAAACCTTCTTCCAGTGCACGAAGCGTGTTCACGTCCAAATCATTTGTAGGCTCATCCAGCAACAATACGTTGCCTTCTTCTTTTAAAGTCATGGCCAAATGCAA
>CAYPSB010000028.1:24571-29423 GCA_964413435.1 uncultured Flavobacterium sp. | reverse complement strand
GCTCATCCAGCAACAATACGTTGCCTTCTTCTTTTAAAGTCATGGCCAAATGCAAACGGTTTCTTTCTCCACCCGATAGAGCGGCTACTTTTTTATTCTGCTCACTGCCACTGAAATTAAAACGCGATAAATAGGCTCTTGAATTCACTTGTCTGCCGCCCATCATAATCAATTCCTGACCGTCACAAAAGTTCTCCCAAATGGATTTATTCGGATCAATATTGGAATGCGATTGGTCAACGTAGGCGATTTTTACGGTATCGCCAATAATAAATTCTCCGGCATCGGGTTTTTCTTCACCCATTATCATTCGGAAAATAGTTGATTTCCCGGCACCGTTAGGCCCGATAATTCCAACTATCCCGGCTTGTGGCAGCGTAAAGTTCAGATTGTCGTATAACAATTTATCGCCAAACGCTTTGGCCACATTCTTGGCTTCGATTACGTTGGTTCCCAAACGAGGACCGTTCGGAATGTAGATTTCCAATTTCTCGTCGAGTTCTTTTTGGTCTTCGTTCAAAAGTTTGTCGTAGTTCTGCAAACGCGCTTTCTGTTTGGTTTGACGGCCTTTTGCGCCTTGACGTACCCACTCCAACTCACGCTCCAAAGTTTTTCTTCTTTTAGAAGCCACCTTCTCCTCCTGCTCCATGCGTTTTGATTTTTGATCAAGCCAAGACGAATAGTTCCCTTTCCACGGAATACCTTCACCTCGATCCAATTCTAAAATCCAACCCGCTACATTGTCTAAGAAATAACGGTCGTGTGTTACAGCAATTACGGTTCCGGCATACTGTGCCAAATGTTGCTCCAACCAAAGAACGCTCTCCGCATCCAAGTGGTTGGTCGGCTCATCCAACAACAATACATCAGGATTTTGCAACAACAAACGACATAAGGCCACGCGACGTTTCTCTCCACCCGATAACACTTTTATTGGCGTATCGGCATCCGGAGTTCGTAAAGCGTCCATAGCTACTTCTAGTTTATTATCGATTTCCCAAGCCCCGGCTGCGTCAATTTTGTCTTGCAATTCGGCTTGACGGTCCATGAGTTTTTGCATCTTATCGGCATCCTCATACACTTCGGGCAAACCAAACATATCGTTGATTTTGTTGAACTCGTCTAGAATAGCCATGGTCTCGGCTACTCCTTCGCGAACAATTTCGATAACGGTTTTGGTTTCGTCCAATTGAGGCTCTTGCTCCAAATAGCCCACGGTATAACCGGGTTGAAACACGACATCTCCTTGGTAGTTTTTATCAACTCCGGCAATAATTCTTAATAATGAGGATTTTCCCGAACCATTCAAACCGAGAATCCCGATTTTAGCGCCGTAAAAGAAACTCAAATAGATGTTTTTTAAAACCTGTTTATCACTTCCCTGATACGATTTACTCAATCGCTGCATGGAAAATATCACTTTCTTATCGTCTGACATTGTAATTTAGTTTAAAATAAAATTTGAGGCACAAAGTTACATTATTTTGCCTTTCTGTTTTCTAAAATTTTCTTGAAAGAACGGCCTCTGATTTCTTCTAAAGTTAAGCCGGTAGCCAAAACTTCTTCTTCAGTAATCGCACCGCTATTCAAGGCACGAAGGAAATAATTCAATAAGCCTTGTCCGGTGGCAGCATCATCAAATACATCTCCTATTAAGGTCGCGCGCGCCGCTTTTTCCACGAAGGTTTTCAAACGGTCTACCGCATCGTCATAGCTTTCTAAAAAGAAGGCATATACCGCCGCATAGCGCATCGGGAATTGCGCCGGATTCAAATCCCAACCTTGGTAATACCCATTCCACAACGAATGACGAATGTGGTCGTATCCTTTTTTCCAGGCACGGTGCACCACCTGACGGTTTTCTTCTTCTTGTTCCGGAGTTAAGTCGCCTCGGTGTGGTCCTATCGGCATGGTGTTCGTAGCACCGTCGCTCAACCAAATTCCGGTGTGAGCCAACGCTACTTTGGTCATGTGATGCGCAAAGTCGCAAACTGGGTGATCCATTTCCTGGTATTTGGCCGTGATGCTGCAACTGGCCGTATAATCATAGGTTCCGAAGTGCATCGCAATACATCTTCCCTGAGCCGCTTTAATGAATTTGTACAACGGATTGGTACCGTCAATAGCCATAATGGCCTGAGTGGTTTCGACCATCATTTCCATTTTCAGACTACCTTTGGCCAAGCTCAATTCTTCCTCTAAAATGGTGAAAAAATTGGCCAGAGTTTCAGGTTGTTCCGGTATGGTTACTTTGGGTAACATCACCACAAAATTATCGGGCAATTTTCCTCCGGTTTCTTTAACCAAAGTCGAAAGGAAAATATCTAACGTACGTAATCCGCGCTCTCTCATTTCTTCGGTAAACGGTTTGATGCGAATTCCGATAAAAGGCGAAAGGGTCTTGTCGGCCATTCCTTTGGCTACTTCTTTAGCGGCGGTTACAGCGGTTTCGTCTTCTTCTTCATTGCTTCGGTTGCCGTAACCGTCTTCAAAATCGATACGAAAATCTTCAATAGCTTCGGTTTTCAATTTGGCCACGACCTTGTCGTAAATGCGTTTGCTGAAATCATTTCCGCCGGTCAGCCCGAATGCTTTCCCGAAAACTTCATGATTCGGTGCGTAAGTTTCCAAAATTTCCAAAGCGCGTTGCCCCAAAGTTATGGGTGCATCTGATTTGAAAAGGTTGGCACCGCCATACAAAGTATGTACTGGTTGGCGCTCGCTGCGGTCTCCCGGATAAATTTCGTTAAAAGCGTTGTTGGCTTTGCTCAAGCTTTGGAACAATTGTTCTTTTTTATGTGATGGAATAGTCATTGTAATGATGAATTATGTTTTTTGTCTATTATCTATTTATCTGGTATCTTTTTAGCTGCCTCTGTAGGTACTGTATCCGAAAGGATTCACCAGCAACGGTACGTGGTAATGGGTTTCGTCAAAAGTAGTGAACTGAATTTCGACTTCGGGATAAAACGTTTTCAGGTTTTGCTTCTTGTAGTACGTTCCCGTATCAAACACCATTTTGTAAGTATCGGGTTTTAAATTTTTGTCTTGTGGCAATAAATCGGGAATACGCCCGTCATTGTTGGTGATTCCTTGTGCAATGGTTTGCCAAATGTTCTTGCGTTTGGCCTGCAAGCGAATGGAAATATTTTTACCCGGCAAGCCAAGGGCAGTATCCAAAACGTGTGTAGTGATTTGGCTTATTTTCAGGAAACTGAAATCACCATCAGGAATCATCTTTTTAAAACGAATGATAGAAATTTTTTGCTGTTCTCCCATAGCAATATGCAATTCTTCTTCGGGGGAATTTTGCAGGCGATCCAACAAAATCTGCAGCATTTCGTCAGCCGATTTGCCGGTAGCGCACACGATGAAAATGAATCCGTTTTTGGCTTCATAATCGGCATTGGCTTGGGCCAAGGCTTCAATGGTTTCAGTGGTGGCCACAGCGACTCCTGCTTGTTCCTTTCCGGCAAATTTTTCGGTCAAACTTTTGACATCACCAATTTTAGGGTGGTGCGTAAACGATTCGCGCCAATCGCCCTCGTCGCATTGATTGTACCAAATATCAGTGGCCAAATCAACCAGCTGTTTTTCGGAAGTAAAAGGGAAATGCGCCATCATGTTATCGGCCCATCGGGTTGAACCACAGCAGGCAAAGAGCTCTTGATGAGCGGTGGCTTCGGGTAATGTATTAAATGCTACTAAATTCATAGAGTTCTTATTTGAGTGAAGCACCTTGCTCAATCCAACAACGGATAGTTTGACGCTCCTCTTCGGTCATATTGGTTTTGTTGTTTTGCGGCATCGTTTTGGTAATCACCACGCGCTGCATGATTAAATCTTTTTTCTTAAAAATATCTTCGGGAGTATCGTATTTCACCCCATTGGGTGCCACTTTGTAAGTATCGTCTGTTGGTGTAGCCGAATGGCATTGAACACAACGCTTCTGCACAATTTCCTGAACTTCGGTAATGCTGACTTCCTTTTTACATTCGTTCGGATTGGTACTAGGTGCCGTTATGAAACAAGCCGCCAGTAGAATCAAAACCGAAACCGGTAAAATCCATACGTTGAGCTGCTTTTTTTCTTTCAGGTTCAAATAGTGCTTCACGCCTGCTGCTCCCAGTGAAATGATGGCCAAAACCAACCACGGATATTCATACCCGAAAGTAGACGGAAAATGGTTGCTCACCATCACGAACAACACCGGCAAAGTAAAATAGTTGTTGTGCAACGAACGGGCTAAAGCCTTTTTTCCCAAAGTCGGGTCGAGCGGTTGTCCCAATTTCCCGGCAGCCACCATGGCTTTCTGTGCCGGAATAATGACAAAAAACACATTGGCTACCATCAAACTTCCGATCATGGCTCCAAAGTGAATATAGGCGGCACGAGCACTAAACACATGGCAATAGAAAAAGGCAAAACCTATCAACAATGCAAAGCCAATTAGTGCAAATGCCAACTGGTTTTTGATTAAAGCCGATTTGCACATTTGGTCGTAAATAATCCAAGCCACAACAAACGAGCCCACTCCGGTCAGAATGGCCTGAGTCACCGTAATGTCCAATACATTTTTATCAATCAAAAAGGCAGAAGCATTGAAATAATACACCACAAACAGCAAACAAAAACCCGAAAGCCAAGTGAAGTAAGCTTCGTATTTGAACCAATGCAAATGCTTCGGAATAGTCTTCGGGGCAATTTTGTATTTTTCCAAATAATAGAATCCGCCACCGTGTACGGCCCAAAGATTACCGGCCAATTCATCGCGTACATCTTCAGTACGGTTCAAGGCATTTTCCAGAAACACAAAATAAAACGAAGCGCCAATCCAAGCGATTCCGAAGGT
>CAYPSB010000028.1:0-24471 GCA_964413435.1 uncultured Flavobacterium sp. | reverse complement strand
ATAGCTGCCGCTAAGTCCAATTCCTGTGACGCATCAAAAGTTTCCCAGTTTTTGAAAACTTCTCCGTACACTCTGAAACGGGCCACGCCGCCATCAGGATAAATGTGCAAACGCAAATGGGTGTAAATGTTGTCGTCCTGACAGTCATAGAAATTTTGTGAACCGGCATCCAAATGAGATTTCGGTAGGATTTCTTTCCAGGCTACATTTTCCCAATCAGTGATTCTGTCGGTACTTTCGAGATATACCGCTTCTATCGAAGCATGTGGCGGATGATTCCCCAAAAAGAAATGGGTATCAATATCAAAACCCTTGATTTTTCCGGAAGTCGCCAATTGAATCACAGCCCAATCGTGTCCCGGAGTTCTTTTTCTTCGGCTTTCCCAACCGTCCATCCATTTCCCGCGGTCGGTATACTTATCGGCAATAAAAACGCCGCGTGTGGGTAAAATTAAATTTTCTTTTTCGGCAAAAAAATCATCGGTAGCATACAGTACTTTTCCGCCCAAGCGTTGGGCTGCCAAATCTGTCAGTTGTGTAAATGCGGGTGATTCTTTGATAATCTCGGTTACTTTTGTAAAAGCCATTGTCCTTTGTTTTTATTTTTTATTGTAGTATTTTGATAAACCGTTTCGCCGTTGACGATGGTTTCTGAAACCGTTCCGTATAAATTTTGCCCTATGTACGGACTGATTTTATACCGAAACAGTACGTTTTCTTCTTTGATGGTTGCCGCAGCTTCAGGGTGCCAAATCACGATATCTGCATCATTGCCGACAGCGAAATTCCCTTTTTTATGAGCCTTGATGAATGCCGCAGGCTTTGAAGTCACTAACGGAATAAACTGCTCCAAAGTCATGATCTCTTTCACTGCTGTCCAAGAACCGCTGAGTAAAAACTGAATTCCGGCAATGCCGCCCCACGCCTTTTTGAGATTTCCGCTTTCCATTTCCTTGATGCTTGGCGGCGCCGGAGAATGATCGGTAGCAATAAAATCCAATACGCCCGAAAGCAGCGCTTTTTTCAATTGTTCGTTGTTGGCTTTTTCCCGAATGGGCGGCGCGCATTTGTATATGCAACTCGCATCGGGAATATCCTCGGCATTGAAATAAATGTATTGGGTACAGGTTTCGGCTGTGATGGGCAATCCTTCTTTTTTGGCGGCTTCAATTTGTGCCAACGCTTCCGCGGAAGCGACATGTACAATGTGTATCGGACAATGGTGTTCGCGGCATTTGCGAATCATCAGTGCTATGGCATCGTTTTCCCATTTCTTGGGGCGACTGGCCAAATAATGTGAGTAGCTCGTTGGATTTTCTTCAAAACCACAGGCTACTTCAGTATCATACAATTCGCAATGCGCCAATAATGGCAGCTTGTACTTCGCAATAATAGGCATGGCCTCATCTAAATCTTTTTCAGTCACATTAGGAAATTCGTCAATCCCGGAATGCGTTAAGAAACACTTTACGCCTACTACTCCAGCCTGCAACATCGCTTCTAAATGCAGAGCATTACCCGGAATCAACCCCGCGTAGAAACCTACATTGACGTGCATTTTGCCTGAGGTCGCAGCTTGTTTTTCCTGAAAAGCCTTTAAAGTCACAGTCACCGGACTGGCATTGAGCGGCATATCGATAATGGTGGTGGTGCCTCCCGCGGCGGCGGCTTGAGTTGCGGTTTCAAAACCTTCCCACTCGGTGCGCCCCGGCTCGTTTACATGAACGTGCACATCAACCACACCGGGCATGATGACGGCGTCGCCCCAATCTTCGGCAGTGTGTTTTTTTTCAAAATGAATAGCGGTAATGATTCCGTTTTCGTAACAAAGTGTAGCCGGTTGTAATTGGTTGTCAATCCAAACGCTGTTGCTGAATAATTCTCTTGAGTGCAAGTGGTTTTCTTTTTTAATTGCGAACCTACAAATATAGATTTAAATTAAAAACAAGCAAGAGTTGATTTGCATAATATTTAGTAAAAAAAATAAAAAGTCCCTATTAAAATAGGAACTTTTATAAAAGGTATTCATCTTAATTAACAAAATTACTCATCATTTGCGATTTGCGTTTTTTCCATCGTATTCTTGTCTTTCTTAAGTGTCATGCGTTGTAGTAGGTATTTTTTGGTTACTATAGTACCGTTTTCAGTTTCTATTTGCACCAATATAACTTCATTGGATAAACCAATGTACAAAGAAGTTTGTGTGTTATGAATGTCGCTCTTCTCTAAAATCAACTTACCGTTAATATCAAACACTTTGACAGCAGCCATGCTTTCCATACCGGTATTGATAATCAGATTATTTCCGGCATCACGGTAAATAACAACTTGACCGGCATTGAATTTCGGATTGGAAACCCCTAAAGGCATTTGGTAAATCAATTCAAAACGGGTATCAAAACTACCGGCTTCTGAGCTGAACGTATAGTCACCCGAACTCAAATTATGAACAGTCCCCGTTACATTATCGCGCAGGTAAACCGACTGCCCTTCCGAAAACAATCCGTCAGTATGATCAATAGCAATAGTATAATCTCCGGCATTGGTTGCTTTAAAACTCATCGGAACGACATCGCTGGCGTCAAAAGGCAATGCTCTTCCCTGAATTGCATAAGGTGTAGTACCGATTAAAGAAGCCAAAGCTATTTCTCCGTCGTTAATGTACTTTCCATCAATGTACGTATCCACATCCTGAGTGGCATCGGTTAAATATCCAACCATAGCTTGAGAAAAGGCTCCACTGGTATTAGTGACATTCAACCATATGCGGTGACGCTCAACTGTAGCTGTTTTGAGGAAATGGTTGTAGTGGGTATTGGCACGCATCGTATTGTTAAATTCTACTTTACCATTGCCGTTTCCGGTTCCTTCTACAAAAAAGCCTTGTCCTGACTCAATAATAGCATTCGGATTTTGAGCAAAAGCATTGGCAGAAGGATGACCGTTGCTCACAAAACCACCCAGAGGCGTAAGGATACAATAGCTCGGATTAGATGAACCATTGGTTTTTCTCCAAAAATATAAGGTTCCCGTTATAGTTACTGCATTGTTAGGATTATTAATGAATTCATTGATATAAATTGGAGACGGATATGGATTCCCAACCAAATTAAAGCGGTTTCCGGCTGATCCGTTAGCAAGTGTATAGGAGTAATTTCCGTTATTCGGCACACCGGTAAATTGTCCCAACCAAGGCATCGGTGTTGTAGCCGAATGATTATTGGCTACTCTGATTAAGTATCCTTTGGCTGTATCAAAATTTGTTGTTGAAGGTGCGGCAATCTGATCATACAAATTGGTTGCCGAATTATATGTATAAAAACGGTTACTCATGGTTTGAGGAGAAAAGGCTTGTAACTGCTGAACGGCCACCGGAGAAGACCATAAAGTATAATCCAAACGTTTGATAAGAGCACTTTCACGTTTGAAAATTACTGATCCCGAGTTAGTATTAGTAGTACCGCTTTGAACCAAATTAGCATTATTGTTAAAAGTCACCGTACTGCCGTTGGCTACAGTCAATGCTCCGTTCAAAATCACCGAATCTCCTGAAGAAATTACAACGACTGCATTGTTGTTGACCGTTAGAGAACATGCATTAATATTCGTACCGTTTGAAGTATAAGCTCCCGCTATGGTAGCCGTTTTTGTTGAATCAGGTATGCCGTTACTCCAAGCAGTACCATTCCATGTGGTAGAAGTTCCTGTTGTTACTTCGGCAGCCGTTGAATTGCTTTCCGGACTATTTCCTGATTTGACAACAGCTCTGAATCTGGTGGTTTGAGTTATCGGTGTAGTAGTATAAGTCTCACTGGTATTGGTAATAGTTGTCCAAGTAGTAAATGGTGTGGTTGAAGATTCCCAACGAATTATAGTACCTACATGACCCGAAAGTACTAATATTGTTGTACCTCCGTTACATACCGTTGTGCTGCCAGAGACCGTTCCTCCTACCGAGCCTTGATTTACAGTCAACGAACCGTTTGTATAAGTAATCGTGTAATTGATTGGATTAAACGTACCTCCTGTTGCAGCAGAAGGAACTATCGGATAAACTCCCGAAGCTGCTGAAGAAGCCGCGCCGGCACTTGTTAATGTTACCCCGCCAATAGTTTGTCCTCCCAACAAACCGCTCGAAGTAAAGGCAGTAGTTCCTAATGTATAAGTTGTTCCGTACTCTTTAGTAGCATTTGAAGCAGTAATAGTAAGTGCTGCTTTTTGTATCGTAAACGCAACAGCTGAAGAGCTGGCAGAATTATAATTTGCAGTGGCAGCAACAGTGGCTACCACAGAGTAGGTTCCTGCATTAACAGGACGTGTAGATGAGGCATTGTAAACCGTCGAACCGGTTCCGGTGTACGTGTAAGTGTAACTGGTACCATTACCGGTATTGGTTGCAGCATTTGGTCCTTGAGCTGAAGCATTGTAGGTATATGTTCCAACGGTCGGAGTCACAGTTGGAGTAGCTTTAACAACTGTCAAGGTGCCATTTACATAACTTATGTTGTAGTTATTTATTGAAAATGTCCCTCCGGTAGCGGCACTGGGGGTAATTGTTGAAGTTGAACCCGCAGCAGAGGTAGCGGTAAGTGCTCCTGCTCCATACGATAATGTAACACTTCCTATAGTTTCGGTTCCAACTAAACCACTCGAAGTAAAAGCAGTAGAACCAACCACCGGAGTGGATTGGGTGGTGCCATAAACTTTAGTAAAACTGTTAGCCGTAATGGTTAGGTTTCTTTTATCTACCACAAAATCACTAACTGCAGAACTCACATTATTGTTAGTACTTGAAATGGTAAACGAAGTGGTCCCGGCCGGTGTATTAATTGAAGTTGTAACCGTAAAAGTAACTGTTTGACCATTCCCGGTTAAACTGATTGTTCCCAAACCACTGACTGTTACTCCCAATGGTGCGGACCAATTTATAGAAAACGTGCTGTTGGACGATGGATTTCCGTTACCGGTCTCGGTAAGAGTCAAGGTGTAGGTGGTACTCGAAACGGTTCCGTAAGTAACGGTAGTCGATTGTGGACTAACACTAATTCCGGTTACTTTGTAAGCCATCGCGGAAACATTCCCGACGGACAACGTTAAAATCAGAAAAAATAGCAGGATTTTAACCTTCTGGTTAGATAAAGTTAATTGCATAAAAAAGGCTTTAAGGGTTAAATTTGGGGCATTAAGCCAAGACAAATATCTGTAAGTTGTAAAATTTACCTCCTTAAATAAGATAAAAGAACAAAAAACGTAGCCGAAAAGTTGTTATTAATCGTTGAATGGGGTATTCATCGATTAAAAACACCTTTGCTATGAGTGAACTTTGATAATTGAAAAATTATCCGCCGATAGCAATCATGCTACGGTTTTGAGAAAACCTATCGGGATCTTGAAATTTCAAATCGTCATCCATACCGCCGCGAACAGCCTTTTTGGAAAGCAAGTTATGCTGAATCAGCGGAATTATAGATTCTCCGGCGCGAAGGGTATCAAGTAAAGCCGTTTCCGAATTGGAAAATAAACAGTTTTTAAGTTTGCCGTCAGCCGTGAGCCGAATACGGTTGCAGGTGCTGCAAAACGGATTGGTCACAGAACTAATCACCGCAAAACGGCCCAAATGCGATTTGATTTTAAAATTCTTGGCCGTATCATTCGGGGCATCGGTCAAACGTTCGATTTCGGACAAGGCATATTCCCTTTGAATGGTTTCCATGATTTCGGCATAGGATACCAGTTTGGATTTGTCCCAATGGTTTCCGGTAAACGGCATGAATTCAATGAAGCGGACTTGTATCGCCCTGTCTTTGGTTAATGCAATAAAATCGATAATTTCATTGTCGTTGAAGTTTTTCACCAGCACCACATTCAGCTTCACGCGAAAGCCTTCCGAAATCAGCAAGTCGATATTTTTCATAACAGTATCAAAGTAATTCCGGCGCGTGATGGCATTGAATTTTTCTTCTACCAAACTGTCGACACTGATGTTAACAGTCAGAATTCCGGCAGCTTTGAAGGTTTCAATGAAATTCGGAACCAAAATACCATTGGTGGTAATTGTCAAATCGACCCCCAATTTTCCAAGCTGTAAAATGATCGCTTTGGCATCTTTGCGCACCAAAGGCTCACCACCCGTGAGTCGAATTTTTGAAACCCCGTTAGCCACAAAAATTTGGGCAATGTGGATGATTTCATCGGCAGTCATCAAATGCGGTTTTGGCGTCAATGCGATTCCTTCTTCGGGCATGCAATAGGTACATCTCAAATTACAATGTTCGGTAATTGAAATGCGCAGATAGCTGTGTTCGCGACCTAAAGAATCCTTCAACATTGCTTTATTTTCCATGATCGAAACCGTTCAACACTTTAAACAAATGCAATACCGATGGAAAGACCGCATCGATTGATTCAACGGCTCCACTTACCGAGCCCGGCAAAGCCATGATCAAACTGTCGCCTTTAAATCCGACAACACTGCGTGAAAGCATGGCTAATGGAGTTCTTTGCTGTCCGTAAGACCGAATGGCTTCCTCAATTCCGGGTATTCTTCTGTCCAATAACGGGATTACCGCTTCCGGAGTTACATCGTTATGGGATAAGCCTGTACCGCCCGTGAGCATGATTAAATCTGTTTTTTGACGGCAAAGGTTTTCAACCGTATTTTGAATTTCGGTTATGGTATCCGAAACGACAGTGTAATGTGAAATCGTCAGTCCCAGTTGTTCAAGTTTTTCAACAACAGCTTTGCCTGAGGCATCTTCTTTGGTACCGGCCGAAACGCTGTCTGAGCAAACCACAACCGCCGTCGAAAGATTGAGATTCGACTTACCGCCAAAATCAGATTCCCCCCCCTTTTTGTGTAGTAGTTTTACCGTGGCGATTTCCACATTTTTGTCAATCGGTTTGAGCATGTCGTACATGGTCAATGCCGCGATGGACGCGCCGTGCATGGCTTCTACTTCGACTCCCGTTTTGTAGATGGTTTTTACGGTTACTGCTATTTGAATGCAATCTTCGAGACATTTGAATTCGATTCCGGTAAACTCTATAGGCATCGGATGGCAATCGGGAATGACGCTCGACGTGTTTTTTACCGCAAACAATCCCGCGGTTCTGGCTACTTCCAGCACATCGCCTTTGGGAACTTGTTTGTTCAAAACGGCTTGTATCGTTTCCTTTGAACCAACCTTGACTATGGCTTGCGCAACAGCAGTCCTTAGTGTTGTAATTTTATGTGTGATGTCGACCATTTTATGTATTTTTTTTCCAGATATAACTGTCGTCTTCCAATAGTTCTTTCCCAAAAATAGGCACTTTGGCTTTTATTTCTTCCACCAAAAATTCCAAGGCTTCAAAAGTAACTTTACGACGCGGTGCCGAAACAAAAACAAACAAACAAATTTCTCCTGCTTTCACTACGCCCAAACTGTGATATAGGTGTAGACAAGTCAGGTCGTATTTGGCGAAAGCCGCTTCCCTGATTTCATGAAAAACAGTATCGGCCATGGCCTCGTATGCGGTATATTCAATCGCGGTTACCGTTTTCCCTTCAATCACATCGGCACGAACCTGCCCTAGGAAAATATTGTGAGCGCCTATAATCGTTTTGCTTTGGTGTTTGGCTATAGAATTAGCTATAAAGTCGGCAGTTATTGCTCCCGCTATAAAGGATGTTTTTTTGGGTTTATGGGTTTCCATTTAATAGGTTGTTTTTTCTAAAGATTCTATGCCGTTTTGCAAATGCGACACCTTGGTAAATCCTTGTTTGTTCAAATAATCAGCGGCCCATCTGCTTCGGTTTCCGTTTTGGCAAAAAAGAAGGATTCGGGTGTTCTTATCATATTTTTGTACAAATGCCTCAAGCTCTGCCAAAGGTACCGACTTATACTTTCCGCTGGTGAGTTTGGGTTCTTCGTAGGATTCCCGTATGTCCATCACCAGATTGTTTTCGTCTGAGAGCGCATTCAAAAATTCCGAAACCGTTATACTGTTGACCTCAGCGTTGGATGTTGAATTCAGGATACGATGCCCTTGTTGTTTTCCTTTATTAATTTCAAAGTCATTTTTTTGAAAATCAATTTTTTGCATCGAATTATCTAATCCGTGATACAACATCAGTTTACCGCTTAAAACCGTTCCGATTCCCAATATTATTTTTAAAACCTCATTGGCCTGCATCGCTCCTAAGATGTTGGGCAATACGCCCAAAACGCCTAAATCAGCACAGGTAACTGCTTGAGTCAAGCCTTCATTTTCGGGAAACAAACAACGATACGACGGTCCTTGCTCGTAATTGAAAACCGAAAGCTGTCCGTCAAATTTATGAATCGAAGCATAGACCATCGGAATACCTTGGGCCACTGCTAGGTCATTAATCAAATAACGCGCCGCCAGATTATCGGTACAATCCACCAAAATTTGGTAGTCTGAGATCAGTTCACGAGCGGTAGTTTGAGTCAAAAAACAAGCGTACGGAATGACTTCAACTTCGGGATTTTGGCGCAAAAGTGCTTCGGCTGCTACCACGGCTTTGTTCTTCCCGCAATCTTCTTTTGTGTATAATAATTGTCGATGTAAATTGGTTTCTTCTACAACATCGCCATCTGCTATTCCAACACAACCCACACCGGCCGCGACCAAATTTTGTAAAACCGGGCAGCCCAAACCACCGGCACCAATGACCAACACTTTCGCGCTGCCGAGTTTTTCCTGACCCAAAACGCCTATTTCTGCCAGTCTGATTTGTTTATCGTATCGTTTGCTGTACATGGTAATCCTAATTATCCTCCTGAAAAAGCCGGTAATAAGGCTATCTCATCGTTGTTTTTCAGTTCCAGCGTCAAATCAGAAACCAATTTATGGTTGACAGCAAAAAGATAATTCACTTCTTTAATATCGGGATACCCCTTTTCGAGTGCCAACTTTACATCATTTAACGTTGGTACGAAAGCGGTAAACTCAGCAACATCAGCATCCATCTCAACGATATCACTGATGATGCCATAATATTTTACAGGACACTTGATTATCATAAGCTAGGTTGTATATAGTTTTAAAATGGCAATTCCCAACACAAAAGCTAAAACGGTTCTCAACGTATGGGTATTGAATTTTCTGCTTCCGTAATACCCTCCCAGGATTCCTCCTACCAAAACTACTCCAATCAAGGAAAAGGAAGAAACGGGCAGTTCTCCTCCCCGAGTTACAAATCCGAAAAAGCCGGAAACCGAATTAACCAAGATAAATAAAGCCGAAACTGCAGCCGTTTGTTTCATATTGGCCCAGCCCAAAAGCAACAATACCGGACTCAGAACAATGCCTCCGCCAATACCGACTAATCCCGACAAAAAACCGATAGTCGCTCCAATACCCAAGGCCAATGGCATGTTTAAAGGCTTTCTGGTTATCTTTTCACGACCAAATAATCCGAGCAATCGGGCTATTGCAATAACCAGGAAAGTGGCCAGAATAAGCTTATACCAATGGGTTTCTATGGTTATCATTCCGCCTAAAAAAGAAAACGGAATCGAGGTTAACGCAAAGGGATAAAACAATTTCCATTCAAACTTTTTTTCCCTAAAAAAGAAATAAAATGAAATCGCTGAAACCAAAATATTCAACACCAAAGCAGTGGGTTTCATGAAGGTTACCGGAAAAGCAAACAAACTCATCAAAGCCAAATAACCACTGGCGCCACCGTGTCCGACACTGGCATACAAAAATGCCACTACAGCCAACAAGACCAGCAATAATGGAGAAGCTATTATTTCACTGAAAACCATACTTTTAATTTGATTGTAAATTTAAAACTATTCGGCAAAAGAACACTACTCAACTTGCTTAACTTCAATTCTTTCTAAACCTTTAATGTATCTTCTGCCCGCTTTCAAATCGGTGGTGGCTATCAGCAATATTCGCTGCTCGGAGTCTTTGATGCTTTTGCCCTTCATTTCTGTAATAAAATACAAGTTATCTCCCACCTCGGTATTGTAGATTTCATTCCACGAAAAAACGACTTTATACCCATCGGAAGCAGTACATACAAAATAAAATTCGTTCAGGTTTTTAGGCTTTTCATATACATATTCCACTTTAGCCAATACCTCTTTCAGTAAAACGCCTTTCAGATTTTGGACGGTATCTTTGATTTCGCCTTTGTGGTTGTAGAGAATTAAATCTTTAACCTTGTGCTTCGGGAATGTATCCAACGATTTCAAGGTAATTTTTTGTTCCGATTTTACCTTTCCTGTAACGGTTAACCAATCAGTAGGCTGCATTTTTCTTTGTCCTTTAGCCGAGAAACCCACTAAAGAAATCAGCAAGATTATCAATGATATTTTTTTCATAACAAATAAACTTTAACGGCATCATTTTGATGCACTTCATATGCTCCTTTGGGTAAAAAAACCAACGCATTGGCATGGGCAAATGAATCAAGCATAGAAGAATCCTGATGCGGCAAAATCGTAACCGTCTCTCCTTTGACTGTGGCTTTTAAAAACTGATCTCGTGAATTATTTACGGTATAATCATGTGCCAATGTCATAGTGATTTTGGATTCGTAAGAAATAACCATTCCGGACCATCGATGTAAGGTTGGCAACACATGTATGTAAAAACAAGTAAGGCTGGCGGCCGGATTTCCGGGTAAGGCAAACACTAACCTGTCGTCTTTTTTCCCAAACAATAATGGTTTACCGGGTTTTTGGCTAACTTTATAAAACAGGGTTTCGACTGACAAACGTTCGAGTGCTTTCCCCACAAAATCATAGTCTCCAACTGAAATTCCGCCCGATACTAAAACCACCTCATTTTCGGTTATGGCTTTCGCCAAAATAGCCTCTGTGCTTTCCAAATTGTCTTCAACCTGATACGTTTGAACTTCATCATAAAAGGCGTTATACAACGCTGTTTGCAACATCACTGCGTTACTTTCGTATACTTTGCCATACGGTAAGGGACTACCGGGGGCGACCAATTCATTTCCCGTTACGACTATCCCGACTTTGGGTTTTTGATAAACTCTTACTTTGGTGAATCCCAATCCGGCTAAAAATCCTATGGCTGCAGGGTTCAAAACAGTACCTTTTTCCAAAGCGACATCGTTTTGCTTAATTTGAGATCCCAACGGGCGAACATTGGTTTCGGGTACAACATTCGCCTCTAGTTTCAGTAAATCCCGCTCAACAACCACTTTTTCAATTTGGATTACGGCTTGCGCCGAATGAGGTACTGCAGCTCCGGTAAAGATTTTAACAGCCTGACCGGGTTGTAAATCAATTTGATTTTCATCACCTGCTTTTACTTCACCAATAATTTCATATTCTAAAGCATCATGAAGGCAAAGTGCAAAACCATCCATATTCGATTGCCTAAACGGCGGCATGCTGATTGGTGCATAAAGAGTTTCGGCCAAGACATGATTGCGGGCACCCAATAACGGAAGTTCAACTATTCGGGGGGAATAATTCAAGTTTTCAAGTATAGAAAAAGCTTCTGTTACCGATATCATCTGGTTTGATTTCTTATTTTTATGAGTTGGGCCGCTACACTAACAGCAATTTCATAAGTGGTTTCACTTTTGATATCAATGCCAATAGGCGCATATACTTTTTCGATTTGATTTTTATCAAATCCGTCAGCTTCGAGGTTTTTGAACAGCGTTTCAATCTTTACCGCACTGCCCAGCATCCCTATATATTTGAAATTTTTTCCCAATAAGCGTCGAATAATAATATCATCCGTTCGGTAACCGAAGGACATGATAATCACATAGATATCGTCACCTTCCGGAATATGCTGTGCTATCGATTCAAACGCAATTACTTTTTTGGTTTTCACAAAATGATTGGCCTCCATCGTATTCAGATTTTCCCGATGATCCAGCAAATGAATTTCAAAATCCAATTTGGACAGTATTTCGCTTAACGCCAAACCCACGTGACCTCCGCCAACAATGTATACCTTTTGAATCAAAGAATTAGTTTCTGAAAACAACCATTCACTCGCTTCAGGCTGATGTGTTTCTATACCGAAATTCGAATAATTAATAGTAACAACTTCATCAGAAAGTATCTCTTCTAACAAAGAAAAATAATTGGAATCAACATCATAAAAAGCAATCGTTTGCTGACCGGAACAAATCATTCCGGATTGGTCTTTGGGTGCGGATTTGTCGTGAATCTGATGCTTTATGAAAGGCTCGAAATGTGGCTTATCCAAAAGACTTTCGGCAAACTCTACCAATTTATGCTCCATGATGCCGCCACCAATTGTGCCGTACATTTGTTGTTTCGACACCAACATTTTAAAGCCTTTTCTTCCGGGGCTGCTTCCTTCATTGGCAATGACCACCATCAGAATCAATCGCTGTTCTTGCTGAAGTACTTGCTGAACTTTTTTATAGAAATCAATCACCATAATCCTTAAATTATGGGTGATTTATGACTTCTTGTACAAATCCATCAACACTTTCTCGGGCGTATACGGTGCATTTACCGCTAAATCGACATCGGGATTAAAGGCTTTGATTGCATTGCGAATGGCAAAATACGCTCCGATTCCGTACATCAATGGTGGTTCACCCACAGCTTTTGATTTTTTGATGGCCAATTCATGTCCTTCAGTTTCCAAATGTTGAATGTTGATTACTTTCGGCACTGAGTAAATATCAGGAACTTTGTAAGTCGATAATGCATTGGAAACCAATCGTCCTTGTTCGTTATAAATGATTTCTTCCAAAGTCATCCAACCCATTCCCTGCACTAAGCCACCTTCTATCTGTCCGTTATCAATGGTTGGGTTCATGCTTTTCCCGAAATCGTGTACAATGTTCACACTGTCAAAATCATAGGTTCCTTTCAAACAATCGACCGTAACTTCATGAATGGCCGTACCGTACACGTGATACGCAAACGGATGTCCTTTCTCTTTGGTCTTATCGTAATGGATGGTTGGCGTAGCATAATGAGCGTTTTCACTCAAAGCCACACGCTGGGTAAACGCTCTGGTGATTAATTCATTCCAAGTGATTTCAGTTTTTACCTCATTGGCATAAACCATCTCCTCTTTCAATTCAATAATTTGGTCGGTATACTCTTTTTGAGCTACAGCTTTCAATCGTTCCAACAAAGCGTTACAGGCCATTTGCAATGCCTTCCCATTCAGGTCTGCTCCCGCACTGGCAGCCGTTGGTGACGTATTGGCCACACGCAACGTATTAGTCGATTCAATTCGGACTTTTGAAGGTTTGATGCCAAATGTTTCCACCACGATTTGCAGCATTTTGGTATTCACCCCTTGTCCCATTTCAACGGCACCGGTGCTAACCACAACACTTCCGTCATGATAAATATGTACCAAAGCACGAGCGTGGTTCATCATGGTATTGGTAAACGAAATCCCGAAACAAATCGGTTGAATCGCTAAGCCTTTTTTGAATCGTGTATTGTTGGCATTGAACTCCTCAACGCGTTTCTTCTGACTTTCGTAATCATAGCTTCTCATGCAGGTTTCCCAAGCATTTTGTGCTTCTACTTGTTGCAAAATTTGTCCATACGACAACTCATCGCCTTCTTTTACCAAATTTGCTTTTTGAATTTCGGCCGGACTTACGCCCAATGATTCCGCTGCTTTTACAATAGCTGCTTCAATGGCAAATTTTCCTTGAGGACCTCCAAAACCTCTAAAGGCAGTATTAGGAGGCAAATTGGTTTTACAACTGTACGCTTTCGCAATTACATTTGGAATAAAATACGCATTCGTGGAATGGAACAACGTTCTTTCCATAACCGCCGGCGATAAATCAGCTGCTGCTCCTGCGTTTTGATAATGGGTTACTTCGTAAGCAATAATTTTTAAATCTTTATTCAAACCAATTTTAAAATCGGCTGAATACGGATGGCGCTTTCCGGTCATGCGCATGTCGTCCATGCGGTGCATCGACATTTTTACCGGCTTATGTAAATGTTGAGCCGCTAAAGCAACCATTACGGCCCATGGTGTTGCTTGATCTTCTTTTCCACCGAAACCGCCACCTAAACGAACGGTATCAATTTCAATCTTATGCATCGGAATTCCCAATACCTGGGCTACCATACGTTGCACAGCCGTTGGCCCTTGTGTAGAAGAAGAAACAATGATGCTTCCGTCTTCTTTGGGACGAGCATAAGCACCTTGAGTTTCTATATATAAATGTTCTTGCCCGTTGACATCACTTCTGCCTTCAAAAATGTAATCGCATTGCGACCAGGCAGAAGCTGTATCACCCAACTTGAATTGTCGGGGAGGCATAATTAACTGATTTTGTTTCTGGGCTTCTCTCGGATCGGTAATAACTGGCAATTCATCATAAACTACTTTTATCCGTTTAGCCGCTACACGACAATGGTGTTCGGTAGTACCTACAATGATGGCAATGACCTGTCCGCGGAAATGCACTTCGCCATCGGCTAGTAAAGGCTCGTCGGGAAAAATACCGCCAATCTGATTTTGACCCGGAATATCTTTCGCCGTCAAAATAGTCACTATGCCTTTGGTTTTTAGTGCCGATTCTAAATCGATGCTTTTTATTTTGGCATGAGCCACTGTGGCATCAAAGGGCAATGCGTAAAGCGTTCCGTGAATTTCCTGAATATCATCCAGATAAATGGATTTTCCTTTTACGTGGTTATGAGCATCTATATTAATCATAATAAGTCATCGATTTTTATAGTTTCAGGAAATAGCGCAATGAAATGGGCAAAGAACAATTGACGCGCCAAAAGTCTTTTATACTCTTCAGTGCCTCGGGCATCACTTATCGGAGCCAGCTCAGTTTGCAACAGTTGTTCTGCTTCTTTTAGAGTAGCAGCGGTCAGTTCTCTTCCGATTAAAAAAGCACTGGTTTCAGTCAAATATTTTGGAATCGGACCTACGCCTCCCATAGAAACATCAGCATCAATAATGGCAGTTCCATTAGTAGAAACAGTTATAGCAGTATTCACGCTGGCAATATCTAAATATTGACGTTTACATACTTTTTCGAAATGGAATTTACTTGAAGTGGGTACTTCAAATGCAATCTCAGAAATGATTTCATCCGCTTTTTTATCTAAGGTTTTGTATCCCAAATAAAAATCTTTCAGCATAACTTTTCGACTGGCATTTTCTTTATTGGTCAATATCAATTGAGCTTTCATCGCTAAAAGAATAATCGTGAAATCTCCAATAGGCGAACCATTAGCAATATTTCCGGCAATGGTAGCAATATTTCGAATTGGTGTAGACGAAAGTAATTTTAGATAATTATACCAATTCGGAATCGCATTTAACAGCGTTTCATTTTCTATTAAATCCGAGACTGTTACCGAAGATTTCAAGGTACACTGATTTCCTTCAAAGGTAATTCCGTTCAATTCTTTTTTATCGAACAGATAGTCCATATCCATATCGTGCAATTCGTCATGTTTCTGAACGTACAAATCGGTTCCGCCACCAATAGGGATCTGACCGGTGAATGAGTATTCAGTTTGGAATTCTTTTAATCTTTCTTCAATTGTTAAAAAATAATCGGGCACAAAATTATGGACTACCAACCAGGACAAAGGCTCTTTTTGATCTTTTTGCAGCAGTTGCTCGGTTACTTTGGCAGCCGCTCTTTCTATGGTTTTGTATCCGGTACAACGGCAAATATTGCCGTCGATAGCACTGATAGCTTTTTCAATGGTTGGCTCTGAACAAGTCAACGCAAAGCCACTCATCGAGTTCACAAAGCCCGGCGTACAAAAACCGCACTGCGTTCCTGAACAATCGACCATGGCTTGCTGTACCTGATTCAATTTTTCGGGTAAATTCAAACCTTCAACCGTTACCACATGCTTGCCGTATACGTTAGCTAAAGGCGTTAAACAGGAAGTCGCACTGATGTATTCCGCTTTTCCTTCTTTGAGTGAACCAATTAATACGGTACAAGCTCCGCAATCACCTTCGCGACAGCCGATTTTGGTTCCGCGCAGGTTTTCGTCATACCGTATAAAATCGAGCAAAGTAGTACTGGCCGCTCTGTCGGTTTGAACCAATCGATTATTTAATATAAATTGAATCATACGCGACTGCGATTAATATTCTATTTTATTAAGGCTTTCTGACCATAATTTGAAAGCCTCTAACGCTTCCTCACGCATCATCTGTTCGGTAGACAATTTACGGTTGTGATAAGGCAATTCTAATTCTTCGTAGATGAACTGATCGTCAAATTGAATATCGGCCGCATCATTTTTTGTATTAGCAAAGTACATCTTATCCGGACGTGCCCAGTAAATAGCGCCCAAACACATTGGACAAGGTTCACAACTGGTATAAATTTCACAACCATCTAATTGGAACGTTCCCAATTCTTTACAGGCGTTGCGGATTGCGACTACTTCTGCGTGTGCCGTAGGATCATTTGTTGAAGTTACTCCATTGGCTCCGCGGGCAATAATTTTACCGTCTTTCACGATTACTGCACCAAAAGGCCCGCCTTTTCCCGATTTTACATTTTCGATAGACAGGTTGATAGCCTCTTGCATAAATTCATTTTTTGCACACATAATACTTATTCTTAATTTCTGTTATTTATTTTGATTATACTCTTCCTTTGAGCGAACTGAAAACCCAGGCATTAGCCAGAAAACCTACCCCGACAGCTCCAAAGCCCCAACCTGCTACATCAGCGTAACGGTATACGCCAAGCCCTATCAGGATTAGGCCCATGATGATCATTATGAAGGTTGCCCAACCTAAAACTGTATTCTTATTCATTCCCATAATTTTGTGGTATTTAATTTTAAAGCAGAGGCAAATATCGGTATTTTTTTAAATAAAAAAGCACTCTGTTTCAGCCTTTGAGGAAAGCTTCCCGCAAAAGCTAAAACAGAAGGATTCTTGTAAGTTTTATTTTAATTGAAAATACCCACCAACATCTCTTTCAACAAATCGCTGTGAGGTAAAGCATTGGCGCCAACCCCCTTGCTTTTTATATCGATGTCTCTTAGAGTTGCAACTATACCACTTACTTTTCGCATAGGATAATTGCGTAGCGCCACGTCGTAATCTTTTATGAAATATGGATTGATTTTTAAAACTTTGGCAACATTCCCGGGAGATTTATCTTTCAAACCGTGGTATTGCAACAAAGAAGAAAAAAAACTGAATACCAAACCGGTAGTCATAACCAAAGGGTTGTCTTTTGGATTTTGGGCAAAATAATTCGCAATTTGATAGGCTTTCAACTGATTCTTTTCACCTATGGCCTTTCGGAATTCGAACACATTAAAATCCTTACTGAACCCGATGTTTTCTTCTATGTGATGCGGAGTAATGGTGCTGCCTTTGGGTAATATGATTTCAAGTTTGTTGAGTTCATTGGCTATGCGACTCAAATCATTCCCTAAAAATTCTACCAACATCATCATGGCCTTCGGCTCAATGTCATAGCCCCTGCCTTTCAAAACGCGCTTAATCCATTCACCTACCTGGTTTTCATACATCTTTTTACTTTCATATACCAAGCCGTGTTTGTCGAGCGTTTTGGTTATTTTTTTGCGTTTATCCAGTGTTTTGTATTTGTAGGCAAAAACCAAAACCGTGGTAGGTTGTGGGTTTTCGGCATACGACTCTAATTTGTCTATGCTTTTGGCCAAATCCTGAGCTTCTTTTACAATCACCACTTGGCGCTCGGCCATCATAGGAAAACGCTTGGCATTAGCCACTATATCATCAATCGTAGTATCCCGCCCATACAATACCATTTGATTGAAACCTCTTTCGTCTTCGGTTAAAATATTATTTTCCAAATAATCCGTAATCTTGTCAATATAGTAAGGCTCCTCACCCATTAAAAAATAAATGGGCTTGATATTACCCGCTTTGATGTCGTTGATGATTTTGACTACTTCGTCCATTTGTAATTGTATTCAATGTTCAGGTGCAGCAGGCAAACAATATTAATTTTCAAATTTTCAAATTTTCAAATTAACTTTGCTCTATGCAAAAACTCAATTTCCCTGCTTATTCGTTTCGCTTCAAAAATAGTGAAAATAAAGTATCTGTTTTTGATGATATCAGGAAAAAGTTTGTCGTGCTAACTCCCGAAGAATGGGTACGCCAACATACGGTTCAGTTTCTTTTACAGCAAAAAAAATATCCAAAATCTTATATCAACGTTGAAAAAAGAGTCACAGTAAACGACATCAACAAACGCTATGATGCGGTTGTTTTTGAACCTGACGGAACAATCTTTTTATTGGTGGAATGCAAAGCTCCCGAAATTAAAATAACTCAGGACACCTTTGACCAAATTGCACGTTACAATCTGAAATTAACGGCCAAATACCTGATGGTAACCAACGGACTAAATCATTACTTTTGCCAAATGGATTTTGAGAAACAAGAATACGTGTTCCTAAAAGACCTGCCCGATTTTAAATAACAGATCAATCCCGATGACCGAAAAAAAAATAGCCGTAGTCATACTCAATTGGAATGGTGCTAAACTGTTGGAACAGTTTCTGCCTTCGATAGTGGCCTATTCAGATGCGGCCCATATATACGTGGCCGACAATGCTTCTACGGATGATTCTATTGCTGTTATCAAAGCGCAATTCCCGTCGGTCACCATCATTCAGAATGACGGCAACTATGGTTTTGCTAACGGGTATAACGTGGCACTTCAACATGTGGAAGAAGAGTATTACGCCTTAGTCAATTCGGACATAGAAGTTACCGAGGGCTGGCTGGAAAACGTGATTTCTGAATTCGACACCCAAAAACAAATCGGGATTATTCAACCCAAAATATTAGATTACAAAAACAAAGACTATTTTGAATATGCCGGAGCTGCCGGTGGTTTCATTGATAAATATGGGTATCCGTTTTGTCGTGGTCGCATTTTTGACACCTTAGAAAAAGACAACGGCCAGTATGATGATGCCATCGAAATCTTTTGGGCCTGCGGTGCCTGTTTCTTCATTCGCAAGGAGGTATACCGCAAACTGAACGGTTTTGACGGCGATTTTTTTGCCCATCAGGAAGAAATCGACTTGTGTTGGCGAGCATTTAATTTAGGGTACAAAATCAAATACATCCCCAATGCGTTGGTGTATCACGTGGGAGGAGCCACTTTAAACGAAAGCAATCCGAAAAAAACGTTTCTAAACTTCCGTAACTCGCTTTTGATGTTAACCAAAAATCTGCCGAAAAATCAACTGTTTTCGGTTATTTTTACCCGACTTTGTTTTGATGGTCTGGCCGGAATTCAATTTATTTTAAAAGGAAAATTTGCGCATTGTTGGGCCATAATGAAAGCCCATTTTCATTTTTACCATCTGATTAACAAAACATTAAAGAAAAGAGGCAGTCATCAATCCCAACAGTACTACAAAATCAAAAGCATTGTTTTCAGCTACTTCATCAAAAATGGCACCGTATTTGAGAGGTTATTTTAACAAGATTTTATCATTTAATAATAATCTCTACCTTTAAAATAATCAGTACTTTTGTTAAAATTTTAATCACACTACCTTATGAAAAGAGTAATTTTTGCACTTTCGCTTGCAGCTCTGACACTTACGTCTTGCGGCTCTAAGAAAAAAATTGCGGCTTTGGAAGCCCAAAACAAAGAATGTCAAGATTTATTGAATTCAACTACAGTCAAATTGAACTTATGCCTTTCAGAAAAAGAAGCTCTTTCAAAACAAAATGATTACTTGAAACAAAACAATTCCGATTTGATCAACAACTCAAAAGAATTGACCGTTTTAACTACCAAAGGAGCTCAAAACCTTGAAAAATCATTGGAAAGTTTAAAAGAAAAAGACCTTAAAATAACACGTCTTCAGGATGCGTTAACGAAGAAAGACAGCGTTACTTTGGCTTTGGTAACCAGTTTGAAAAGCTCGGTAGGAATATCAGATCCGGATATCGAAATTAATGTAGAAAAAGGAGTAGTTTTCATTTCTATCGCGGATAAATTATTGTTCAAAAGCGGTAGCTATACGGTAAGCGACAGAGCTAAAGAAGTATTAGGAAAAGTAGCCAAAGTAATCAACAGCCGTCCAACTTTTGAATGTATGGTAGAAGGTCATACTGATAACGTACCGTTTACCGGCAACGCAGTATTGTTAGACAACTGGGATTTGAGCGTAAAGCGTTCTACGGCAATCATCAGAGTATTGACTAAAGATTTAGGAGTAAAACCATCTCAGTTAATCGCTGCCGGTCGTAGTGAATTCATCCCATTGGTAGACAACAACACCGCTGACAACCGTGCCAAAAACAGAAGAACACGTATTGTAGTAATGCCGAAAATAGACGAGTTCTACGATATGATTGAAAAAGAAATGAAAAATCAGAAAAAATAGTCTTGTTAGAGATAATAGACTAAAAGATAATAGATAATAGACAAAAACGTCCCGAGAAATCGGGACGTTTTTTTTTTATAACTGTAAAGCAACTGAGTGCTAAAAAATATCCGGGTCTCCTTTTCCTTCACGAACAACCACTGGCTCGTAACCGGATAAATCAATAATCGTCGATGGTGTATTGTCGCCATATCCTCCGTCAATTACCACATCAACGCGGTTTTGCCACTTCTCAAATATCAATTCAGGATCAGTAGAATATTCCAATACCTCATCATCATCGTGTATTGAGGTCGAAACGATAGGGTTGCCCAACATTTTTACAATTTCTAAAGCAATATTGTTTTTCGGTACACGAATACCAACCGTTTTCTTTTTACGAAACTCTTTCGGCAAGTCATTATTCCCCGGAAGGATAAAGGTATAAGGCCCCGGCAAAGCTCTTTTCAAAATTTTGAACGTCGAAGTGTCGATTTGTTTCACATAATCCGAAAGATTGCTCAAATCGCTGCACACGAATGAAAAATTGGCTTTTTCCAGCTTGATTCCCTTAATTTTGGCAATACGTTCCAATGCTCTGGTATTGGTAATATCACAACCCAAACCGTAAACCGTATCGGTAGGATAAATAATCAAGCCACCGTCGCGCAATACCTCAACCACTTTTTTAATGGCGGCTTCGCTGGGTTTGTCTTCGTAAATTTTGATGAATTCGGCCATAATTTAGAAAATAGATAAAAGAAGCAAGAGGAAAGACTTCCATTCTTCTTTAGTGAATTAATTAATATAACAAAATCTTTGTTCTTGTGTCTTGGCTCTTTCTTCTTAACCAATCACATCCAATTTGGCAAACCGAAGCAATAGTTTTTTAATACCTCCGGTTTTAAATTTAATTTCGGCTTTCTTGTCGGCACCCACACCTTCCAGATTCAGGACTTCTCCCTCTCCAAATCGTTCATGCATTACAATATTGCCAATCGTCAGTTTACTGTCAAACAAATTGGAATTGCCCGGTGCGTTCCCTGATACCGGCTTCAATTTACGAATATTTACCGAAGATACAGGCTCTTCTCCGTAGGTTTTTGGCGGATTCCCGGCCACCGGTTTTGACAATCGCAACTTGGATTTATTGACATCCCCAAAAATATCCAAATCAATTGTAGGCTTGTAACTGTAACCGCCCCGATCCATCGGATTGATATATTCTAAATAAGCATCATCAATTTCCTCAATGAAACGCGAAGGTTCGGCATCGGTGAGTTTTCCCCAGCGGTAACGCGATTGAGCGTAGGTTAAATACGCCTGATGCTCGGCTCGTGTCAGCGCCACATAAAACAACCGTCGTTCTTCTTCGAGCTCGCTTCGGGTATTCAAACTCATAGCACTTGGAAATAAATCTTCCTCCATACCTACCACAAACACATACGGAAATTCCAATCCCTTGGCCAAATGAATCGTCATCAATGCCACGCGGTCGTCATCGCCGGTATCTTTATCCAAATCGGTCGCCAAAGCCACATCTTCTAAAAACTCTGATAATGCACCTCGGGCACCATCAATTTCTTTTTGCCCTTCAATGAAGTCTTTAATCCCTCCCATCAGGGTTTCTATGTTTTCAATACGGGCAATACCTTCGGGAGTGGCGTCTTTTTTGAGCTCCTGAATTAACCCGGTTTTTTTGGTCACATGATCGGTCAGCACAAAAGCATCTTGTTGTTCGTTGATGACCTGAAAGCTTTTAATCATCATTACAAAATCCTGCAGCTTGTTCTTGGTACCCGAATTTAGTTTTAGATCAATTTTATCAATGTGCTCCATCACTTCAAAAATGGAACGCTTGTAATGATTGGCAGCAACGGTAAGCTTTTCAACAGTAGAATCTCCTATTCCCCTAGCCGGATAATTGATGACCCGAATCAATGCTTCTTCGTCTTTAGGATTGATGACCAAGCGCAAATAACACAGTACATCCTTAATTTCTTTTCTTTGGTAAAATGACAATCCGCCATAAATTCGGTACGGAATATCACGCTTGCGCAAAGCATCCTCCATTGCTCTCGATTGGGCATTGGTTCTGTACAAAATGGCAAACTGCCCGTTCATCAACTGATTGCGCATTTTTTGCTCAAAGATTTCTCCGGCAACAAAACGGCCTTCTTCGCCATCGGTAAGGCTGCGGTGAACTTTTATTTTAGGGCCAAAATCATTGGCGGTCCAAACCACTTTATCGAGTTTGGTTTTGTTTTTATCAATAATCGAATTGGCGGCTTCTACTATGTTTTTGGTCGAACGGTAATTTTGTTCCAATCGATAGGTTTTCACATTGTCATAATCCTTCTGGAAATTGAGAATGTTATTGATGTTGGCTCCGCGGAACGCATAAATACTCTGCGCATCATCGCCTACAACACAAATATTTTGAAACCGGTCGCTCAAAGCACGAACTATCAAATACTGCGAGTGGTTAGTATCCTGATACTCATCCACCATAATGTAGCGAAACCGATCCTGATACTTAGCCAGTACATCGGGAAAACGGTTCAACAATTCGTTGGTTTTCAGCAATAAATCATCAAAATCCATAGCGCCGCTTTTGAAACAACGCTCAACGTATTGCTGATAAATCTCGCCCATTCGGGGCTTTTTGCTCATGGCATCGGCTTCCATCAGCTCCGGATTGTTGAAATACGCCTTTACGGTAATCAGAGAGTTTTTATACGAAGAAATACGGCTGTAAACCTGTTTGGGTTTATACACATCTTTATCCAATTGCATTTCTTTGATGATAGCCGAAATGAGGCGCACACTGTCCTGAGTATCATATATGGTAAAATTGGAAGGATATCCCAATTTATCCGCTTCTATTCGCAAAATCTTGGCAAAAACCGAATGAAAGGTTCCCATCCAAAGGTTCTTGGCTTCGTTGCTGCCCACAATATCGGCGATACGCTTTTTCATTTCGCGCGCGGCCTTGTTGGTAAAGGTCAGTGCCAAAATATTGAACGCATCTACCCCCTGACTCATCAGATTGGCAATCCTGACCGTGAGTACACGGGTCTTCCCCGAACCGGCACCGGCAATGATAATCATTGGACCGTCCTTTTGCAAAACCGGCTGTTGTTGTGCTTCGTTGAGTTGGGAAATGTATTTTTGCATCGTATAAAATAGGCTAAGTTACTGAGTGACTGACTGACTGAGCAATTAAAATCACTAGCGACAAATTTAAGCTTAGTTGAGGGGAATTGCAATAGTATTACAGCTAATTATCAACATTCAAAAAACAGCAGGGACATCAAAAACCGGAAGTTTCAGGTCTGTAAGCGAAAGTTTGGGGTTTGAGACCGCAAAATTGGAGTCAGGAACCGCAAAATTGGGGTTATACCACCACAAAGTTGGGGTTATACCACCGTAAAATTCAGGTTCAGAACCTAAAACATAAAATTTGTCTTTTTTTCGTGCCGCTGAAAAACGGAAGTCTTTACTTAATTGGGGATAATCTGTTATATTTGTCTGCGAAATTTAGCATTACAGACTATGAATACAGATAAACTTTTGGAATTGGCTTTTTACACCCTACCGGCTTTGATTACGGGTGGTGTAGCGTATTATTTTTTTCAAATGTTCGTGAAAAACGAAGAAAAGAAAAGACATTTTTTGTTGATGCGCGAAAACCAAAAACATTCGTTACCGCTGCGATTGCAGGCCTACGAGCGCCTGGCCTTGTATTTGGAACGCATCAATCCGGCAAAACTATTAATACGGGTGGCGCCACTTAATGAGGATAAGGTAGCGTACCAAAACCTGTTGATTCATCATATTGAACAAGAATTTGAGCACAACTTGGCACAACAGGTTTACGTGACCGACGACTGTTGGATGATGCTCCTCAAAGCAAAAAACACCATTATTCAACACATCAGAAAAACAACTTTAGACACTTCGGTTACCGATGCCGACAAACTGAGAGAAAAAATACTGAGCGATTTACTGCAGAATGAACCGGCCAGCAATGTGGCCCTTTCCTTTTTGAAAAGCGAAGTCAGCCAGGTTTTAGGATAATAAAAAAAGCCTTCTCGAATGAGAAGGCTTTTTT
>CAYPSB010000027.1:0-43932 GCA_964413435.1 uncultured Flavobacterium sp. | reverse complement strand
TTCGGAGCTGGTTGTTTCCTGTTCACCTACGGCCTGTTCAAGAGCGAGACCATCAAAGCCACTGACCTTGAAGAGCTCGAGGTCGCCTCTGAGGAAAACCTCAAGCGCCTTGGAGGCACGTTGGGCTGGGGCATTGTGGGCGGTCTCGCTCTGGGCGGCGTCGGTGCACTGGCAGGTCTACTTGTCGGAGGACGCTCGAAGGAAGTCACCTTCGTGGCAAAGTTCAAGGACGGGCGGAAGCTGCTGGCTACCACCGAGGCATCTACATTCAAGGCCATTCAGGCCGCAATTTTCTGAGGTGGATATGAGTCATTATGACGTAAGTCTCATCAGCAAAACTGCTGACTTCGACTGCGAATTCAAGTCTGTTCCCGCTGATGGTGCTGACGAAGCTACAGCAAGGGCTTTGAGCTTCACGGCCAATCCAGATGCTTGGCTGCCGGTATCTACTGTTCTTTGCGGCGATGATTGGCCAACTGATGATCGTGAACGGGTTGATCTTTACATCGCCAAACGGGCCCAGGTTTCAGACCTTTCACGTGAAGCTAAAAAGCTCGGCGAGACGTTTGAAATGGGTCGGACTGAGGGCACTCACAAGGACGTTCGAGTCTATATGACCGCCGGTGGTTACAAGAGCTACAGAGCGAAGGCGACACGGCGCGTGTCTATCGTCGATAAGCTGAAGCCAAAGAAACCAAAGAAGGAGCCCAAGCGATGACCCGCATCAATGTCATCCCACCGGCGGAGCTGTGCGATCAGCACCTCCTCGCCGAGTACCGCGAGCTCACCCGCATCCCCAACCGCGTCAAGCGGCGCATCGAGGAGGGCAAGGTAGAGCCGCCGGCCAACGCGCCCGACCGCTACGTCCTCGGCGAGGGGCACGTGCTGTTCTTCTACGACAAGCTCAAGTTCCTCCGCCGTCGCTACCTGGCCCTCGGCGCCGAGTGCAACGCCCGCGGCTTCAAGGTCACACCGCGCTGGCCTGAGATGCCGTACCGCCCTGAGGTGTGGAAGGATTACGAGCCGGACCTCGCTGCGCGTACCCTGAACCGCGAGCGCATCGCCGAGCGGCACTTTGCAATGGTCCGCCAGCCTAAGTGGACGCCGCGTAAACCTGCTGTCATCATGGCTGAAAGTACTGGGGAGATTCAACATGGCTAACAAAGACGCCGAGCGTTTGATGAAGCTCAAGCGAGCAGTGTCCGTGAAATTCCACGGCAAGGACCACCATGGCGACACTGTGTTCGTCGATGTTGAAGGTCCGGCAGCACAACAGATTCTTGATTACCTCCACGCTGGGATTGTCTCTGCTGGCGGCGTAGGTGACAAGCTGGTTCTTCGTGAGCCACAAGGGTCGTAAAATAGTCGTTTACACGGCGAAAGTTACGAGTTACAATCGTCCTGTTTATTCAACCACGCTTGCTGAGGAGGTGTACCATGGCTGCTGAAGCCACCGCAAAACCCGTTAAGTTCAAATTCCCCAAGACTATGGGGGCCTGCGCCGACAAGATCTACGAGCTGCGCCAGAAGCGCTTGGATGCGCAGAAGGTCGTGGACGCGATTCAAGCCGAGGAATCGGCTCTGCGCGAGCACATCATCAACACGCTGCCCAAGTCCGAGACCACTGGCGTCGCCGGTAAGCTGGCTCGGGTCACGGTCATCACGAAGGTCGTGCCCCAAGTCAAGGACTGGGACGCGTTCTACAAGTACGTGAAGAAGAACGACGCATTCGACCTGATGCAGCGTCGTCTCACGGACAAGGCCGTTCAGGACCGCTGGGAAGCCGGCAAGAAGATCCCCGGCGTCGAGGCGTTCCAAGCAGTAACTCTTTCCATCAACAAAGTCTGAGGACCAACATGAACAACATCAAAGAAGCGGTCGCCCTTGGTCGCGACCAGGCGGTGGGCCATCTCATGAGCATCGCGGGTGGTTGCCAAGGTCTCACCCACGTCGGAGCAGAGGAGCGTCAGAAGATCGCGACTCAGCTGCGTCATCTCGCCACTCTGGTGGAAGCCGCTCCGGAACACGTCGCCGGCCTCGTGCTGCTCGCTGGCGAAAAGGTGTTCGGTGACACCGAGGGCATCAACAACTGCGTCATGATCACTGGCTCGGCGCCATTCATCGCTGCTGCCCACCTGCAGCTTGAAGACCACGGTCGTGAGGCGCTGAACGAGTGCATGCCGGCTCTGATCCGCGAAGCCCTGAGCCAAGTGCTCGGTGTCGCGGAAGATGAAGAAGCCGCTCCTCAATCCCCGGCCCAACCGAGCTGAGGTGCGGCATGAGACAGTATCTCGATCTGCTGAATCGCGTGCTGATCAACGGGAAGCTCCACCAGAACCGTACCGGCATTCCTACTCTGCGCATGATTGGCACGATGTTGGAATTCGACCTGTCACTGGGCTTCCCGGCTGTCACCACCAAGAAGCTGGCCTTCAAGGCGGTTGTCGGTGAGCTCATCGGCTTCATCCGTGGTTATACCAGTGCCGAACGGTTCCGCCATCTTGGCTGCCACGTCTGGGACCAGAACGCTAACGAGAATGAAGCCTGGTTGGTCAACCCTCATCGTGAGGGTACCGATGACCTCGGCCGTGTGTACGGCGCCCAGTGGCGCGAGTGGCGGTGCAATGACCTGATGACCTTGGACCAGCTTGCCAAAGCTCTCCACGAGATTCAGCTCAATCCACAGTCTCGCCGCATCATCGTGACGGCCTGGCAACCGGCGGAGCTCGACCAGATGGCTTTGCCGCCTTGTCACCTGCTGTTCCAGTACCACGTCGACGTCGACTCCGGCGAGCTCTCCATGACCATGTACCAGCGGTCGTGTGACTTGTTCCTCGGCGTGCCGTTCAACATCGCATCGTACGCCCTGCTGCTCGAGCTGACTGCTATGGCCGTCGGTCTCAAGGCCGGCAAATTGGTCATGTTCTTGGCTGACGTCCACATCTACGAGAACCACGTGAACCAGGTCATCGAGCAGCTTGGCCGCACCCCGTACGCCCTCCCCACCTTGGTGGTGAACAACCAACGCCCGGACCTCAGTGGCCTATCTTGGCTGGAGGCGTTGGAGCCTGCTGACATCTCGCTCAGTGGCTACAATCACCACCCAGTGATCAAAGGGGAGATGGCGGTATGACAATCCTTTGCTCGCGGACCTGCAGTGTCCTGAAGAAGGCGTTGCACGTCGGTCTGAAGCGCAAGCTGGTCATCGAGACCAACCTCTACGATTGGGAGGGCAACCCGCAGCCTCACGTCGTGGCTCAGCTCACTAAGGAGTTGATCCTCGAACAGAAGTTCGCCGGACGCAATACCATCAGCGAGATTGAGAAGTTCTTGCGTGCCCACAAGCTGAAGTTGAAGGAGTCCAATCATGATGGTCAAGTTGGAAGAGGCCAAAGTGCTGAGGACCAAGGAGCGAGCTCTGGAGGTGCTGGGCATCGACGCCAAGCGGATCCTAGCGGTTCGCCACTGGTTGCCTAAGTCGCAAGTTGAGTTTCGTCGCCACGACACTGAGATTTGGGTGCCTCAGTGGCTGGCAGATTCCAAAGGTTTGAGCTACTGGCAGTAGCACAAAGGCACTGGGCTGATGCCGCCCTGGCAGAGCTGGAAAGACAGCCGGACTAGTCACTCACATCTTACATTCGAATGGAGTATTCAAAATGGCACGTGCAACATCCAAAACCACCGCAGTCGCGAAGTGGGACGAAGAACTGGCTCGTCAGGCGGAACTTGCCGCCGGCATGGAGAACTCGACCGCCACTGGTCAGTTCTTCGGCTTGAAGAGCGGTGTCCTCTCGTTCAACGACGCTCCGCTGCCCAACAACGAAATGGCCGTCATCGTGCTCGATGCGGTCCTCGAGAACGTCTACTACGAGGGCAAGTACGACCCGGACTCTCCCCAGAGCCCCATGTGCTTCGCTTTCGGTCGTGACGAAAAGACCATGGCCCCGCACAAGATCGTCGTCGAAGCCAGCAACCAACAGTGCGGCGCCAGCGGCCTGTGCAGCGGCTGCGAGATGAACGAGTTCGGTACCGCCGAAGTTGGTCGTGGCAAGGCTTGCCGCAACACCCGTCGTCTGGCCATGATCCCGGCCGGTACGCTCGAGAACGGCAAGTTCAAACCCTTCACCGACGAAGAGCACTTCGAGTCCGCCAGCATCGCCTTCATGAAGCTGCCGGTCACCTCGGTCAAGGGCTACGCCGCCTACGTCAAGCAAGTCGCCGGTGCTCTGAAGCGCCCGCCCCACGCGATCTTCACCAAGGTCAAAGTGGTGCCGGATCCGAAGAGTCAGTTCAAGGTCACCTTCGAGCCGCTGAGCCAAGTGCCCGACGATCTGCTGGGCGCCGTGATGCAACGCCACGAGGAAGCCAAGTCTGTCATCGACTTCCCGTACACGCCGTTCGAGGAGGAAGAAGCTCCGCCTCCTCGCCGCGGCGCCAAGGCTGCTAAGCCGGCGTCCAAGCCGGCACGTGGCCGCAAGTACTAAGCCGTCCCACAACAAGCCGGCCCGGTCACAAGCTGGGCCGGTTTTCACAAGAGAGAAGCACCATGGCGAAAGCACAAATCACCAACCCGGCTCTGGAGTCCTGGATTAACCTGAACGAAGAGCTGCAGACCTGCGATGAGAAGACTGCCGAGGCGCTTCTCAAGGAGGAGTTGGCTGGTCGACGCCGGAAGCAGTTCATGCTTCGCATCCACAGCCGCTTCAACAAACTCCGCGCCGATCGTGAGCGCGTGGAGCTGAGGGCCAAGGCAAAATGAAACAGCCCAAGCCCGTCACAATCGACTTTGAGACCTTCGGCATCGAGGGTCGCCCCAAGTACCCACCAGTCCCGGTGGGCGTTTCCATTAAGTATCCGGGCAAGAAGTCTAAGTACTACGCCTGGGGCCACTTGACCAACAACAACTGCTCGTGGGGCGACGCGTTCGACGCGCTCTCCAAGGCCTACGAGCACAAGGATGGCGTGCTGTTCCAAAACGGCAAGTTCGACGTCGACGTCGCTGACGTCCACTTCGGTCTGGCTGTGCCCACATGGGACCGCATCCACGACACGTTGTTCTTGCTGTTCCTCGATGATCCCCACCAGATTGAGCTTGGCTTGAAGCCGTCAGCAGCACGATTGCTGGACTGGCCGGCCGAGGAGCGCGACGCCGTGGTGGACTGGCTCGTCGAGAACCAGCCCGTCCCAGGCGTGAAGATCAGCAAGTCTAAGCAGTCTGCCCACTACGCCATGAAGTATCTGGCCTACGCGCCTGGCGACCTTGTGGGCGAGTACGCCAACGGTGACGTGGACCGCACTGAGGCCATCTTCAACATGCTGTGGAAGAAGACCGCTGAGCGCGACATGCTTGTGGCCTACGACCGCGAACGCCGACTCATGCCCATCCTGCTTGAGATGGAGCGCCAAGGTCTGCCTGTGGACCACAAGCGTCTTCGCGCTGACGTGGACAACTACAACAAGTGGCGTGACACGATCAATGAGTGGATCATCAAGACTCTCAAGGCCTCGCCTGACATCAACCTCGACTCCGGCGAGCAGCTGGTCAATGCGATGGTGGACGCCGGCAAGGCCGATCCTGACCTGATCCCACGCACGCCGACCGGCAAGTTCCAGACCAACAAGGATGCGCTGCTCCACGGCGTCACGGACAAAGTGCTTCTGGCTGTGCTCAAGTATCGCACCCAGCTGAACACCTGCCTGAATACGTTCATGCAGCCATGGTTGGCCACAGCCGATGCGTCAGGCGGTCTGATCTTCACGACGTGGAACCAGACCAAGACGCCGTCGGGTGACTCCAACGTGGGTACGCGCACTGGCCGTTTGTCGTCGACGCCGAACTTCCAGAACATCCCCAAGGAGTTCAACGCGATCTTCGCTCACGAGGAATCAGACCCGGCTAAAGCCAAGAAGCTGCCGAAGTGCCCGTTCAAGGATCTGCCTCCGCTGCCCAAGGTGCGAAGCTACATCACACCATTTGCTGGTCACGTCATGATCGACCGCGACTACTCGCAGCAAGAGCCTCGGATCCTTGCCCACTTCGACGGTGGCGCCCTGATGGACAAGTATGTCGAAGACAACTGGATCGACTTCCACGACTACGCGAAGGCCGAGCTCGAGAAGATGGGCAAGTTCTACGAGCGGAAGCCCGTGAAGAACACGAACCTCGGTCTGATCTACGGAATGGGTGTGGGCAAGCTGGCCGCCAAGAACGACATGTCGGTGGAAGAAGCCGGCGAGTTGAAGAAGGCCATTCTGATCCTGTACCCCGGTCTCAAGGAGATGTACAAGGACATGAAGGTTCGCGCCAAGTCCAACACGCCTATCCGCACCTGGGGTGGCCGTGAGTACTACTGCGAACCGCCAAAGCTCGTCGATGGCCGCATCCGCGAGTTCGACTACAAGTTGGTGAACGTGCTCATTCAGGGCTCGGCTGCCGACTGCACGAAAGAGGCGATCATCCGCTACCACGCTGCAAAGCATCCGGAAGCGAAGATCATCCTCAACGTGCACGACCAGGTCACTGCCTCCGTCCCGAAGAAGATCCTCAAGAGCGAGATGGAGGTGCTGCGCAAGTGCATGGAGTCTGTCGAGTTTGACGTCCCCATCTTGAGTGAGGGCTCCATTTCTGACACCAACTGGGACGAACTCAAAGATTATGACAAGAAAGGAAAGGTGCTCTAATGGCCACCAAGAAAGTAATACCCATCAAGCCGCTGAAGAGCTGGTCGTTTAGTCGCTACAGCACCTACAAGCAGTGCCCGCTCAAGGCCAAGTTCAGCCTCATCGACAAGATCGCTGAACCGAAGAATCAGGCCATGGAGCGCGGTGCTCAGATTCACGAGCTGGCTGAGCAGTACATCAAGGGCAAACTCCGCACGCTGCCGCCTGAGCTGAAGCTGTTTGCCGATGAGTTCAAGAAGCTCAAGGCGCAGTACAAGAAGAAGATCAACGGCATGGTCGTCGAAGACAACTGGTCGTTCACCAAGAACTGGGACGAAACCGCTTGGGACGATTGGATTCACTGCTGGGTTCGGATCAAGCTGGACTGCGCTCACCATGAAGACGACGTCACGCTCCGCATCCGTGACTGGAAGACCGGCAAGTTCCGGCCTGAGCTCAATGAAGAGTACGTCGAGCAGCTTGAGCTCTATGCTTTGGCCGCGCTGCTCTTGCATGATCACATCGAGCGGGTCATTCCTGAGCTCGACTACCTCGACGAGGGCGTGTCGTATCCGCCTGAAGGCGAGGAGATGGTCTACACCCGTGCTGACATTCCCAAGCTCAAGAAACTGTGGGAGAAACGCGTCAAGGCGATGATGAACGATACCACCTTCGCCCCTCGTCCCAACGACAAGTGCCGTTGGTGTTTCTATGGCCAGTCCGGCAAAGCCAAGGGCGGTCCTGGTTTGTGCAAGTACTAAGGAGAAGCAAATGAAAGACGTAATGGTTGACCTTGAAACTGTCGGGCAGCGTGCTGGCTGCGCCATCCTCTCCATCGGCGCCGTGGCCTTTGATCGCGAGACCGGCAAGCTGGGACCTGAGCTCTACACTGTCGTGCGTCTCAGCACGTGCGAGAAGCTCGGCCTGCACTCGAACCAGGATACTTTGGACTGGTGGGAGAAGCAGTCGCCCGAGGCGCAGAAGGTCCTCAAGCAGGCTCGCGCCGGCCGTGGCAACAAGCCGTTGGACAAGGCACTGATCGGCTTCAACGAGTATCTCGCCCAGTTCGGCCCCAAGGTCGTCAAGGTTTGGGGCAATGGATCTGACTTCGACAACGCGATCCTCTACGGCTGCTACGCGGCCGCTGAGCTCAAGGCTGGCTGGGAGTTCTGGAACAGCCGCTGCTTCCGTACCCTGAAGGACTTCGCGCCTCACCTGAAGATGGAGCGCGCTGGTACCCATCACAACGCGCTTGACGACGCGAAGACCCAGGCCCTCCATGCGATCAAGGTGTTCCAACACCTGAAAGGCGGGAAGTGAATGTCTGATCTGAATGACAAGACGCTCGAGTTCGCAGAGCGGATCGTCAATGCTGCAGTCGAAGAACGACTCGAGAAAGCCCGCGAGCGCCAGTGCGATAAGCCTGAGTTCCGCACCTGGGATGGCGAGACGTGTTTCGACTGCGGTGAAGATCTGCCTGAGGAGCGGATCGAGATGGGGCGCGTTCGGTGCGTCACCTGCCAAACCAAGGCCGAGAGGCTGGAGCGCGGACGGTGAACCCCGAAACCAAGATCGAGACAGAGGCTTGTCGCCGGATCTACCAGGAGTACGGCGTCGAAAACCTCAAGCTCAACGTCATGGGGAACACAGGGTGGCCGGACCGGATGTTCATCATCCCGGGCGGTCGCCCGCTCTTCATTGAGTTCAAGGTCCCTGGCGCTGAACCACGTCCCAAACAGGTCTACATCCACAACAAGTTGAGAAAACTAGGTTACGAGGTACAAGTACATGACAACGTCGAACGAGCTGTTCAAGCAATCGCCGCAGCCCTGGAAGCCACACGCCTATCAAAAGAAGGCCATCAAGTTCCTGCTGGAGCATGCGTGCGCAGCGCTGTTCCTCGATCCGGGTCTGGGCAAGACGTCAATCACGCTGGCCGCCATCAAGATCCTCAAGCAGAAGAAGCTCGTGGACAAGGTGCTACTGGTCGCCCCATTGCGCGTCTGCTACAGCGTGTGGCCCCGCGAGATTCAGAAGTGGGAGGACTTCAGCGGTCTGAAGATCGAGGTGCTTCACGGTCCGGACAAGGACGAGGCGCTAAAAAGAGACGCTGACGTCTACATCATCAACCCTGAGGGCTTGGACTGGTTGACTCAGGTCAAGAAGACCAAGGTCAAGTCTGCAAAGACTGGCAAGGAAACCACCAAGCTCGACATCGACCTGCGCCGCTGGAAGAAGCTCGGATTCGATACCCTGGTCATCGATGAGTTGACCAAGTTCAAGCACACGAGCTCTGGCCGGTTCAAGCTGCTGAAGCTGGTGCTGCACACCTTCCGCCGTCGCTGGGGCCTGACCGGTTCACCCGCGTCCAACGGCCTGCTGGACCTATTCGGCCAGTGCTACATCCTGGACGAAGGCCGCTCGCTGGGTCAGTTCATCACCCACTACCGGATGAAGTACTTCAACCCAGTCGACAAGAACGGTTTCGTCTGGGTGCCTCGCGAAGGAGCTGAGGACGAGATTTATGAGCGCTTGTCGCCGCTCGCTCTGCGCATGGCTGCTGAGGACTATCTCGAGATGCCGGTGCTGATCGAGAACAACATCCGCATCGACCTGCCTGACGAGGTCCGTGAGTTCTATGACTCACTCGAAGAAGACCTGATCGGTGCCATCGATGAGAACATCATCACTGCGGCCAACGCGGCTGTGGCTTCTGGCAAGTGCCGTCAGGTGGCCAATGGCGGAATCTACTTGACGCCTGAGCTCGAGATTACCGGATTCAAGCTGCCCAAGAAGAAGCGCGAGTGGATGAACCTCCACACCGAGAAAGTCGATGCGTTGGCCGAGCTCATTGAAGAACTTCAAGGCTCTCCGTTGTTGGTGGCCTACGACTTTGAGCATGACCTCGACCGGTTGCGCGAGAAGTTCGGGGCTGATATTCCCTACATCGGCGGCGGCGTAACTCCCAAGCGGTCGTCAGAACTCGAGCGCCTGTGGAATGCTGGCAAGCTCCCGTTCTTGTTCGGCCACCCGCAGTCCATCGCCCACGGCCTGAACCTGCAGGAGATTGGCAACCACGTTGCATGGCACTCGATGACTTGGGACTTCGAGCTCTATGACCAGTTCATTCGCCGGATCCGTCGTCAAGGTAACAAGTCCAAGCGAGTGTTCGTCCACCACTTCCTGGCTAGGGACACCATTGATGAAGTGATGCTCAAGTCTCTGAAGTTCAAGAACCGAGGCCAACAAGCCTTGTTCGAGGGCCTCAAACAGCTGGCAAAACAACGTCGAGCACGGTAAAATATGTGTTTACGGGGAGGATTGTTAGTGCTACAATCCTCTTATTACGCTGAGGACCTAATCATGAAAATCAAAGCCTATTTCAAGGCTGGCGGCAGCCAGACCTTCATTGTCCCTGAGGACATCCTCGCCGTCGACTTCCAGCGCATGGCGGAAGCCGTCGGTGGCCCGATGAGCAAGGTGGAGTTTCTCTGATGGCGACGATCGATCGCAATCGGAAACCCAGGACCCCTGTGGGTCGCCACTGGATGCTGTCGTATGGCTTCCGCAAAGCTCCCAATACCTATGACCAGCACGAGCTGCTCGGCTACGTCGCTGTCGTCACTGAGGTGACGAAGACCTATGTCCAGCTCGTTACCCACAACCTGTACCGCGTCGAAGTCCTTGAGTTGATGACCGAGGACTTTTGTCGTTTGTACGTTCCTGATCCCTACCTGACTCCGCTCGAAGCGGCCAAGGAGCTGCGCCAATGCTATCGCTCCATGATGGCTCCTGTCCCGCCAGCGCCGGAGTTGTTGGAAGGTATTATCGTCAACCCACCGCTGCTTGAGGAGCTCGTAGTGAAAAAGAAACCCGCATCAAAGCAAGCGCTGGAGCTTCAATCCACGGCTCGGGCGTGCGCTGACTTCAACCGTCGTACCTGCTTGGAATTATTCCGAGACGACGATTTTGTCCATCACATTCCGCTGAGCGTGGATAACGGCCTTCTGGTCGAGAAGCTCAGCCATGAAGAATTCGACCGGCGGTACAAGCCGCTGCCGAATTACCCGGCAGAAAAAGCTGCGAAGCTCTATGCCGAGTATTCCCAGCACCTCGGTGCATCCAAAGAGGCCATGCAACAGCTGGCCAAACTCGTACCCATCCTTGATAAGGAGATTGAAATGGCAACCGCCAAGAAGACTGAAAACACTGCTGCAAAGACCGAGAAGGCCGCCACCGCGAAGGCCAACTCCAAGACTGCTCCGGCCAAGGCCGCACCTGCCAAGACCACGGCTGCTAAGGCTGCTCCGGCCAAAGCTGCGCCTGCCAAGAAGCCCGTCACCGAGAAGAAAGCGCCTGCTGCCAAGACCGGCGAAAAGCGCGAGTCCGCTGCCCAAATGTTCCAGGACCTGATCATGGAAGGCAAGCTGACGGACGACCAGATTTTCGCCAAGGTCCAGGACAAGTTCGGTCTCGACGAGAAGAAGCGTGGCTACGTCAAGTGGTATCGCAACCACCTGAAGAAGCAAGGCGCCAACCCTCCCGAAGCCAAGGCCTCGAAGTAACAACCAGCTCGGCCTGAGCTGAGGCAGGCCGACATTCAACCACATCTTGCAAAGGAGCCAACATGGCCAAATCCAAAGAAGTCAGTCGCGATGCCCGCGATTACGACACCACCCAACTGCACGAGGCTGGCCATGGCCGGACTCTCCACCGCGACTACTCCGCCCACTTCTTCCGCTGGAGCTTTGCTCGTCGCTTCATCACAGCCAAGGACAACGTGCTGGAAGTCGGTTGTGGTGAAGACAAACCGCTGAGCAAGATCTTGACCGGTGGCGCTGCCGCCCACGTCAACCACTACACCGGTGTCGATCTGAACAAGCTCAAGCCGTCCAACAGCCAGCGTCTGACCTTCCTGGGCGAGTTCAACTTCGTCGAGCGCTACAAGGAACTGCTCAAGCAGCGCCCCGAGGGCTTCGACGTCGTGGTCAACTACGAAGTCATCGAGCACATGAAGGTCGAGCACGGCGCCAAGCTGCTCAAGGCGATGCTGGCCTGCCTGAGGCCCGGCGGTGTCCTGCTGCTGTCCACTCCGGTCTACGACGGCAAGCGCCATGCGGCCAACCACATCCATGAATACACCGTGGACGAGCTGGACAAGGCCATCAAGAAGGCTGGCTTCACGGTCGAACGCCGCTTCGGCACGTTCATGGACATCAAGCACATCGGCAAGGTTGACCCCACCGGCGTCAGCAAGGCAGCTGTGCTGGAAGTCCGCAAGGCTCTGGAACAGTACTTCGACAACGACGCCATCAGCAACATCTTCGGCCCGCTGCATGAAGACCACGCCCGCAACAACCTGTGGGTCTGCCGGAGGCCCGCAAAATGATCGGCAACGTTCACGAGTTCCATGAGAAGTTCGGCTTGCCGTTGGGCACGGATGACCAGTTGAGCCAAGATCCACACGCCCAGGAGTTCCGCGTCAAGTTCCTCCAGGAAGAACTGGATGAGCTTAAGGAAGCTCTGGTCAACGGCGATCGCGTCAAGGCATTCGATGCTCTGCTGGATCTAGCCTACGTCGCCTACGGCACGGCCCTGTTCATGGGTGTTGACTCCGCCCAGTGGGCTGCCGGCATGCGCGCCGTCCACAACTGCAACATGGCCAAGGTCCGCGTGGCCAAGGCCGAAGACAGCAAGCGTGGCAGCGCATTCGATGTCAAGAAGCCCGAAGGCTGGACCGGTCCCGAGGCGAGACTTGAGGAGATTCTGACATGGCCGAAGTAAGCAAGAAACTCACGATCTTCGAAGGCCCGGACGGTGGTGGCAAGTCCACAGCGGCTGAAGCCTATGCCAAGTACGCCGGCGCCAAGTACGTTCACTTCGGACCGCTGCCCCACGTTAAGGACGGGCTGGCTCGCATGTACGTCGAGGCGATGCTGCCGGCCCTCTTGGGTTATCAAGACGTCGTCTTCGATCGCTGCTGGCTCAGCGAGATTCCATACGGTTCCGCCTTCCGTGGCGGCGCTGACCGACTGGGTCCCGACTCTGTGCGGATGCTGGAGCGACTGGCCATGCGCTGTGGGGCTGTGGTGGTGTACTGCCGCCCCAACTGGCGGACTGTGCGGCAGAACTATCTCAAGCGCAAGGAGATTGAGTACCTCGAGAGTGAGGACCAACTCCGCCACGTCTACGAAGTCTACGCCGCTCAGAAGACAGGTCTGCCGTCGATGCTGTTCGACTACACGGCTCCCCAGTCTGAGCGTCCGTTCTACCTCGAGCTGTCTGACAAGATCGACGCTCAGCGCCAGATGCAGCATCCACTGTCTGTGGCCACGGCTGGCAACTGGAGTGCTGACGTGGTTCTGGTCGGCGAGTCGTTCGCTGAGCGCAAAGATCAGGATCCGTGGTACCAATGGCCGTTCGCCTCGTTCAGCGGCAAGGGTTGCAGCCGTTGGGTAACTGAGCAGCTGCGCCTGGCCAACATCAGCGAGAAGAGTTTGCTGTGGACGAACGCAGACCAAGATCTTCGCGCTGTCATCGACGAGCAGCAGGTCATCGCGCTCGGTACGTCGGCAAGCCAGTCTCTCGAAGCTGCGGGCATCCGCCATGAGATGGTCCCGCATCCTCAAGCCTGGAAGCGTTTCAATAACAAGCAGCGGTATCCGTTGCTAGATCTTCTCGGAGGTGTGTGATGCGTCAAACTCTCGATAATGCCTGGAAGTCAACCATTCTGGGCATCCTTTCTCACGGCATGGAAGTCAGCCCTCGCGGTAAGCTCACGAAGGAGCTGGCCCAGCACACTGTGGCTGTGGGCATGCGCTACCCAGTGTTGACCGTCAAGGACCGTCAGCTCAGCTATCGTTTCATGGCGGCTGAGGCTTTCTGGATCCTGTCTGGCGACGACACCGTGGCCGGCATCGCTCCGTGGAACAGCCGAATCGCCGAGTTCTCGGATGACGGTGAGCGCTTCTTCGGTGCCTATGGCCCCAAGATCGTGGGCCAGCTCGACTACGTCGTCGACAAGCTCACCTCCGACCAGGACAGCCGCCAAGCCGGCCTGACCATCTGGCGCGAGTGCCCACCTCAGACCAAGGACGTGCCGTGCACCATCGCGGCCTTTGCCAACATCCGTGGCGGCAAGGTGAACATCCACGTCTTCATGCGATCGTCTGACGTGTGGCTGGGACTGCCGTATGACGTCTTCAACTTCAGCATGTTCGGCCACCTGGTCTGTGCCCACCTCAACAACCGGAACTTGGAAGTGGAGCCTGGCACGCTTTACCTGACGGCGGCTAGCAGCCATCTGTACGAACCGAACTGGGAAGATGCGCGGAAGTGTGCCGGCGGCCTGCAGCCCGTGGGCGTGGAAACCCCGGAAATGCTCTACCGGGATCCGGTCCACCTGATGCAGACGCTTCAGCTGCTGCGTGATACCCGTCCTGGTGACCCGCTTCGCTGGTGGGAAGCCAATCAAAGCTGTGGAGGTGTAAGATGAGACCCAGTCGCGACCAATGGGCTATGGACATGGCCGCTCTGACGGCAAAGCGGGCCACGTGCCTGCGCCGTCAGGTCGGTGCTGTGCTGCTGAATGAGCGTGGCCACGTCTTGGCCACTGGATACAACGGAGTCGCGGCTGGGCTTCCGCACTGCAATGAAGAAGTGGACACCGGCTACGGCAGTGATGAGCATTTTGCCCATCTGGCGCACGTTCACACCCCTCATGCCTGCTCTGGAGCTCACTCGCCCAGCGGCACGAATCTCGATGGCTGCCAGGCGATCCATGCTGAGCAGAATGCCTTGCTTCAGTGCCGCGACATCTACAGCATCCACACATGCTACGTCACAGCCAGTCCATGCGTCACCTGCACGAAGCTGCTGCTGAACACCTCGTGCCAGCGGATCGTCTTCTTGGAGGAGTATCCCCACAGCGAGGCCAGGAAGCTCTGGGAGGCCGCGGGGCGTCAGTGGGAGCAGCTGAGGTAGCTCCCTGGTGTGAAAATCTGAGAAGGTGACTCACAGGAACCATGCAGGAAACCTCCGAAACAGCCTAGCCTATAGCAAGTATCAGGCTAGGTGCTCCGGATGAATCCTGCGTGGTTCCTGTCATTTCCTGCGCTACTTCTTCAATCCTGCGGCGCCTTGAGCCCAGGAGTGGCAGGTCTGAGCGTACTCGGCTGCCCGGTCGGCTTCTGCGGTGAGCTCAAGAAGAAATTCCGTAGCCTCAACTGAAAGTTCGGCTCCGGCGGATCCTCCTGCAGGGTCGGCGGCAGGACCAGCTCCTGCTTGGGTGCCACCACAACTCGGCCGACGTCCGGGGTCGCGCAGCCCGCCAAGCTCGCGAGCAAGGCGACGGTTATCAGCAAGAGTGGCGTCAATCTTCCGGTTTGCTTCTGCATGGTTCTTCTCCAGTTGGTTGTTGAGTTCGGTATTCTTGCGCTCGGCGGCCAAGACCTTCTCGGTCTCAGCTTGGAGCTCAGCTGCAGCCGCCACCTTCTGGTCAGCTACAGCCTTACCCCACTTCGAGTCCTTATACTCGGCCGTCAGGTACCAAGAGCCGAGCGCTCCGACGCAGAGGCCGATGGCCAGAGCAATAAGGGCGGTGCGGATGTCAGGAATCACCAGTGTTCTCCTTCTTGAGGCCGAGAGCGACTCCGACACCGGCGAACAACGCGCCAGTGCCGATGCCGAATGCTTGCATGTCGAAGGGCTGACCCTTGACGACAGCGTAGATGTTGAGACCGAGCCCAACCACGATGGAACCCACCGCAAGATAGCGATAGATGTCGTGAGTACGGTTGTCAGACTCGGTCATGAGCTGGCGGATGACATCGCGAATCATGCCACGTCCTCCAAGGTCTTACCAGCTTGGAAGTCAGCCAATGTGAGTCCACCTGTGTACTGGCAGTGGGCCAGTTCCTTAAAGGCCGTCCAGCGACCGGCCCATTCAAGACCGACGGACTCGGCAATCTTTCCACAGCGTTCGAAGGTCTTGAGGTCGTTCCACTGGGCCTTGCCAGCCACAATCGGAACGAAGTCGAAGGCGCACCGCCAGTTGTGCCAGGACTGGCCAGCCTTGGCATTGGTCACTCGTTGGCCAGGAGCTGCGCGGCCTTGCGCATAGAGAGCGTTCTGAGATTCCGCGTCGCGGTAGGTGCTCGTGATAAGGACTTCGATCCCCTGAGCTGCGCAAGCATCGATGAATGCTTGGCACAACTTAGCGACATGCGGATGGAGGTCTTCCAGTTTTCTGCTGTTGATCATTTACTTCTCCTCAGGTTAGGTCGCCCCGGACACCGCCGCATGGAGGAGGTCAGGCCATGCTACCCGCGAGGAGGAACAGGTAGGCGGGCCGGGACGATTCAGTTACTCGCCAGATGGCGGGATAAGTTTCTCCAGTCTTGCTTCGATGGCGCGCTCGACCGCGAACAGGAAGCGCGTGGCCATGTGGCCGGTGACACCCGCCGCGGCGGCGCAGAGGCCGATCGGCTGGCCCCACGCCTCGAGGGCCATGAAGACGGCCAGGCCCACGAACCCGCTGGTGAAAATCTCGCCGAGCAGCTCGACGATGTTGAACGCGCGAGTGTGACCGCGCTTGATCTTGGCGTACCAGTTCACGATACCACCTCCGAAGGCCATGCCGAGGGCGAGCAGCCAGGTCGCCAGCCCCCACGTTGTTGGATCTTTTTCTGGCATGTTCAAAATCCTTGTTGATTAAGATTACAACACTTCAAGTGTGAGCCACGTAAAGTGCTGTCCAACAGTTAAGGCCAGAGCCCCTCCGGTATCCTGCAGACATTGCAGCTCGAAGTAATCGCCCGCTACTACGTTGATGACCCCGGTACTGACGTTAACCGCCTGAGAATATGCCGCGCCTGCGGTCGGTACGATGGCCTCGGCGTGCCCAGCATACCCGGCCCCACCGTTCTTCAGGATCGAAACCTTGCGAATGCCAGAAGCGTGACCGTTAAAGGTAACTTGGCCAGTAAGACGAACGCGGGTGACGTTCTCCGGAATCGTAATGCGCGAAGGAGCACCAACAACCCACATGCCGTCGCTGTTCACCGGGGCGGAGTCGAAATTAAGCACGGTGGCCGTACTCGTCGCCGGAGATATCGCGGTTGTGACGACTGCAGTGGTTCCTCTGGCAAAATCGTCAGCGCCAAGATTATTTCGGTGCTCGCAGTTGGAACCCCATTTTCCGGTAACTTGGAATGCTTTTCCAGAGCTAAACGTGATACCACCGCAATTGTTGCCCTCAACCAAAACCTCAATCGCGGCGGACCCGGAGCCTCCGATGGTCAAGAACGAGTAAGGCTGCGAGCCAACCGAAATTGCGGTATTGCCGACGACGGTAATCCAACGCGGCTGGTTAGGCGATGCCGATTGAGTGACAATCCCAATCATCGAACCTTGCGGGTAGCTGACACTGTCTTGGCGGCATTCGTCAAGGCTATTACCAACGATATTGACGTTTTGGGTATCCGTCAGAGCAATGCAGCAATTGGCCACATTTTTGATGACATTGCCCTCGATCTCGACATAAGCTGCACCGGTTTCAATACCCGAAGCCGAAATGTTCTTCTTGGTGACGCCGTCGATGTTGTTGCCTTTGATGATCAAACCAACGTAGAACCCGCTGAAGATGCCCGCTTCCTTAACGGAAGTGATGTCATTGCCAATAATACGACAGCGGTCGGCGCTGGCATAGATGCCGGCCCATTCAGTGTCGTGAATATCGCACCCCTGGACCAAGACGTCGATACAGTGGGAGCCATCCCCAGCATTACCAAACCAAATACCCGGTCCACCTTCCGCCGTCACTACAGGGTTGCCCGTAGCGTCCACTTCGGTATTGAGGATGCGCACTCCGCGGCAGCCTCCGAAGCCGAGGCCGATATAACCGACGTTTGTAACTCGACAGTCGCGAAGCGTAATGCGCCGAGCTTTCCCAAAGCTGATCAGCTCAGAAACCCGCGTTCCGAGACCGTTTCCGTTAAACTGCACTCCTTCGATTCGGATGTCGCGGTCAGAGTACGAGTTTACGGCCCCAGTTTGCACCGCGTTCTTCAACAGAACGGCATTACCAGCCAGAGTATTTTTGGCCTTGATGATGGAAGAGTTGGCGCCGTGACCAATGAGGGTGGTACCGCTGGAGATGGTTAACGTCGTACAGATGAACGTACCTGGCATGACAACGCCAATCCGTCCGGCCACCGCAGTGAGAAAGGCCTGCATGGCCGCGGTGTCGTCTGCCACTCCATCACCAACACAACCATAGTCGGACGTAGTCGGATATTGCTGAAGCTTGGCCAAAACAGTAGATGCGATGGCTCCGGCGCCATACTGTTTGAACCCGATCATGGCGGCGCCCTTACCAAGGGCCGTACTGGCCAGGTCAGCCACCTTCGCAAACAAATTACTGAGCGAAGACAGTGTTAAGCCCCACTGTTCCCAGTCATCGGCATTGGTCACTGGATCTTGGTTAGTGTTTTCAGTCAGAGACGAGTAGGTGAGGCCGTTTGAAGCAATGACCTTTGCACCGATGGGGTACGTCTGCTCCGAATCCCACTCAGGAATGCCGCGCTGAAGGAAGTAATTGAGGCCGTTATGGGCCAGGTTGAAGAACCAGTTAAATCGCTGGCGGGCTGGCGGCGTGCTGGTGAGAGGCCAACCAACGTTCAGTTCAGCGTCAGTCGGGGTAATTTTGTCGCCTGAATTGGCCCAGGTGGGCTTGACCGGCGGCTTCGATGCGTAAGTCATGGTTGATACTCCTCTAGAAAAAATCCACCTATGGTAACATCGCCCTCCTCGCCGAAGGACAATGCACCACTCATGCCCTCAAAACCAAAGAACCTGGTACTGTCAAACCAGCCCTTCAGCTTAAATCTAACACCTGCGGGTCTTGGCAGGATGTCTAACTGCTCTACCAATACTTGTTGAACTAATGTCGGATGAGCACCAGGATACAGTCCTACAGCCATCCCGCCCTCATCCTCCGCGATGGAGCTAGCTGAGTTAAAGATAAAGCTAAGGGCTTTCAGTACATCTTCGGGGGTCCCCCTAGAGTGATTTCTTGTAATCTTCGCTCGAATGAGGGACCTGTATTCTGGGTCTGATAATACCGTGGTAACCAAGTAGTCAGAACCCTCTTCAAAAAATCGAGCCCCTATTCCTGGAAGGGCTGAGTCCCCGTACGGATTCGCGGAATCTCCTCCATCTTCAAACCCGAAGTATGGAAGGGCTAGAGAATTGGGGATGTAACGGCTAATCCCGACAATTTCTCCAATTACGTCGAGATTCACCCCTTCTGCCAAATCAATATCTGCCTGCTCAGCTATTTTTTGCAGAAGCGACTCAAGTTCCGGAGAGAACATCAGCAAAGATTTGATGTAAGCCAGAAACTTCTGACTATCCAAATACTGAGCTGCAATTCGACTCAGCCCCAGAGTGACGTGATCAATGGTAACTGAGCTCATGATACGTTCACCGTAATACGCGAAACATCGATTCTCGCCAACCCATCAAACGGGACAATTACGTCAGCAACACCGGTAGGACCTGGTGCAGTTCCAATATAAAGAGACGTGATGGCGTGATTTGGCACCGTATTGACCGGGTCAAAAAGGCGACTTTGGATAGCGTCCATTCCGATGGTGAAGACGTCCAGCCCATACTTTACCAAAGCGTCTTTGATTCTCTGGGCTCCATCAGACGGGAACCCAGCGCGCTGTGAGATGTTCACAACAATGTACAAATCTACGTACTCGGGCCGCGAGAAGTGAATGGGATGGATAAATCCTTGTGAATCAGTTGCGTTAATTGTGAGGTCGCCAACCGTGGTAGTACCAGCGGTCTTCTTCAGCCAGATTGTATCCGCGATTGTAGATTCGCTGCCGCCTTCGACGACGCAGTATATACTGTGGGCTGGTAGTCCCAAGGAATCTATGACATCTTGATCGTTCTCGTACACCCGTGCCTGTTTTACATCGCTTAGATTTGCCAATGCCCCATAGATGGAATCCACCACCGCCTGTCCAGGAGTTGCAGTTGATGCGCGCCGACGAATGCGAAGCTGCTCGTCGGACTCCTCGTCTCGTCCTACGATAGCCTCCGTCAGGTTTGTGACTGTTTGCCACCCATAAATAGGAGTATCAATCTTCGTCAAGGTTCCGGCGGAGGCGGCTATTGCGCCCTTGATGCTTGAACGTGCCGCCACGTCTACTTGGCCAGTTGCATCGATGGTGGCGTCAACAACAGTTTCAAAAGTTGCGTTGTTGGAGGTGCTTTTCACCAAACTTCCAGCTGGGATAACCGTCCCTTGCTGCCCGACGCAACGAAGAGTGGCGGTGCTATAAATACCCTCGATGCGACGAATGCCGTTAAGCTGCACCAATCGACTGAGCGCCACGCCGGTGGACGATTGAGGATTGAACGAGTGGTATACGTCCTCAGCTAACTGATCTAAGTTGCTAATTGATTCGGCAAAGATCCCAAGAGTCTGGCCATCAATACTGTCTGGGTCAAGATTGATGTCAGTACCAAAGATCGCCTGAACTGCAGCTTGCAATAAAGCCAGGCGTTCATCAAGTCGGCTTCTGGTGAAGCCCTGCGAATTGAGTGTTGTCATTTGGTCACCTTAATGTTGGCCAAGCTATCGTAGACGGTTGAGACTGTGGCCTGAACAGTCAGCCGCCTTGTATTGGGGTCAAGAGACAAATTGAACGACCTAATCTCCTTCACTCCGTCGGTGTCGAGAATTGTCTGCTTGATCACAGCCTCGGCCAGCGGTAGATTAGCCGGTTTGATGGCCACATCCTGCAGATACGGCACTCCGGCGTCAGTGTCAAGGAACCACTCATTGAAGAGTAGAAGCAATCGAGTCTTGACGCGCTGCGCCACGCTCTCTGCGTCCTGAGCCATATTGGCGAAGCCTTGGCCGAAGGTCATGTCGTGATTGTCATCGAGTCGTCGAACCAGCATGATTCCTCCTTATGCGTTCGGGCCCTGGGTCACAGTGCCGGTTTCGTTGTGGGTATGGGTCGAACCGATGTTCTTACCATTGCTTGTAATGGTCCCGCTGTTGTGCGTGATGTTGCCGCTCATGCTCACACCGGACCCACCAGACACCTGCATGCCACCCTGGCCGGTAATCTTTCCTGTCGTCGTGCTAGTGCCGGTGCGCGTAGTATTTCCGGTCTGATCGACGTTCCCTTCGTGGACGATATTCCCCTTGATGTAGATTGTCCCGTCCTCAAGGCGGATATACGTCGAACGACTGCGCGTACGCAGTTCAGCCCCGGTCATCTGCAGAGCATCCAACTTCTTCGGCTGGCTGTTCAAGCCCACCTGCGCGATGCCATCAGACAGGTCATGGAGTCGGTATTCCGCCGGGGCCTGGGCTCCACCAGAAGCGTACCAGTTGTCAATGGCGCGCTCGCTGAAGCCGAGAATGCACTCATCACCAGCCTTGACTGGGAAGGTCAGGAAGAAGTCTCCACCGCCCGGGAAGGCGACCGGCACGTCTACGCAGACAGGCAGGTTGACCGCGCCCTTCTCAGTGAAGATTCGCTTGATGGCAGGCTGAACAACTGCAGTCTGCTTGTCCGGGTCAAAGCTGACAATGATCCCGGGCATCATCGTGTGTAGGTCTTTCAACCGCCCCTCAATCTGAGCGGACGCAGCCTCCTCAGCGGACGCGGCTTGCTGAGCGTCTCGCTGGAGCTTGCTGATTTGGCTACCGTCTGCCATTATGCTGTCCTCGACTTCGGAATCGGCTGGTCAAGGCCGATGCATTCAATTTCACTGAGCCACTCCTGACCGCGAGTGTCACCCTTGTGTGTGAGTTTCAAAATCTTGTAGACGCCGTCCGGATCCAAGCGCACCGGTTCCTTGTCTTTAGCCTCTTCTTTTTCTCGCTTGGTCGCCAGGGCTTGAGCTCGGACGCGCTTGGCTTTGATGCCGTTGTTGTCCAGCATAATGGCGCCGTTGACCTTGAGCTGAGGGTTCATCAGGCACTTGACCGCGATACCTTTGTCATTGACCTCAGGAGCCCCCAGCATGCCGGTGTCGGCGCGAATGACAATGGCCTCACCAGGCATAACCGCATTGGCGCCGACGATCGTGAGCTGACCGTCCTGGATTGACCAGTTGGCACCGGACTCGCGGGCCACGTCGTTCAGCACGTCGCGGGTGTTTCCACTGATGACCTTGCCACGGATTCGAGCTCTATCCTGTACGCCAACGTAGCCCTTGGTGGTGCCGCCAGTGCCCTTGAAGGTCCCGACTGCACGGTCAACCAGCTGAGAGGTGGTGGTACCAGCGGCCAGCGTCTCGTTCATCACAGCCTTGCGAAAGTCCTTGTCGCCATCGCCTCCTTCAATCTCAGTGATGTAGTCATTGCCCTCGCGGTAGCGGTAGACGTGCTTGATGTTGCCGCGGAAGATGAGCTGCATCGCGCCGTCATAGCCAGCATTGAGAATGACCTCGTCGAACTCATTCTTGATCTTGGCCTCGTTGTCAGGATGGAGGTTGTAGATCTTGATGACAGCAACGTTGGGCGCAGATTCAACGGTCTTCGCTACCTCAAACTTGACGCGCAGGTCTTCAATGAGCAGGCCAGAACCGGCCTTGCCCACGACCACCTGAACTTTACGCTTCCACTGGCGGACGGAGTCACTCATAGCGCTGCCACCTCGTCAGGGCTGAACCAGTACACCTTCACACGATCACCCAAATCATCGGGGCCGGCTTCCTTGTGGCGACCAGAAGTGTCAACAACGAGCAGACTGCCCATGTCGAAATTGTATGGTTCGAGAAGGTCTTGGCCGAGGACAAGCGGTAGCGACTGGGCAATCACCTCTCCGGTGGTGGCCAGGCCAAGGTCGATGGTCCAAACGCCAGACCGGTCGTTGTACTTGACCTCGATTTGATATTTGACATCGCCCAGCTGAGTGACCATGGTCTGGGCTGGGTCGCTCGAAAGCGGTAGCTCGATGATCATGTCACTTGCCTCCTGTGATGGCGCCCTTCAGCTTCGCAGCCAAGGACTGTTTCTTCGGTTTGTCGGAAACCTCGCTCCCCTGTTGCTCGCCTTTGTCCTTCTTCTTGCTGGCTTGGCGCTTGGTGGCGCCAGCTTTGCGCGGCGGGTATTTCACCACCTGGGTATAGACGATGATGACCTCGCGGATCTCGGCAGTGAACACGAGAGCGCCAGAAGTATCCTTGTCCTGGCTGGTACGGATGGCCGTGCAAATCATGTTCTTGTACAGCTTGAGGCCAGTCTGGACATCGAAGGGCTCAGCCTTCTTCTGCAGTTCAGTCAGCACCTCGAACGCGCGCTTAGAGCGACCAGCGTCGGATTGGAACGGGTCGTCGGCAGGTACGTACAGCGGGGTGTCACTCACGCCAGCAGACAGAGTGATGCGCAGCGGCTTCATGTAAGCATGGTCGCTGACTACGACGCCAGTCTCAACCGGATTGTCAGTGACCTCGAGCTCAGACTCATGGGTCTCTTCAAAAACAGCGTCGAACATAAGTCCGCCCATGGAGCGGATGATGGCGACTGGCTGGGTGTCTTGAGTATCGCTCATAGCGCCACCGCCGATTGCCCGTTGCGCACGGTCTGCTTGTTCATCTTGTCGAGCTCCTGCTTGACAGCCTCACCAGCCTTAGCCGGATCAGGGCTGTTGATGTTGATCGTGGTGCCGGTCACCTGCGTAGTATTGGTCACCGTCGACGAATTGTTCTGCGTGCCGCCAGCCGAACCAATGACGCCACCAGTGGAATTCAGCGAGTTGTTCGCCGTGGCAGCAGCACTCGGATCACCACCTTGGTTCACAGCAATCTTCACCTTGCTGGTGTCGTTCGTCAGGCCGAGCAGCGAACCAACCTTGCTGATGGCGCCAGTCACCATGTCGATGAAGCCTGTCACCTTCTGCTTGGCCCAGTCAAACGCGCCGACGATCATGTCGATCCCGGCCTTGATGCCGTTGAACACGGTAGTGAAAGCGTTGGCAAGCCAGGTAGCAGCCTCAATCACGAAGGCGATGGCGCCGACCAGATTCTCAGCCAGCCACGCGATTACCGAGGCGACGACTGGGATGACGGCAGCCATGATGTACGCCCAGCCTTCGAACACCATCTTGATGACTGGCCAGAGCAGTTCAGCAACGACCTTGACGAGCTCCCACAGTGATTGGCCAAGTTGCATAAGCGGAGGCGCGAGTGTCTCCCATTGTTGCAACCAGAAGTCGACGAACTCACCGACGGCTTTCTCAATGGTCTTGATGATGTCAAGCAACCATGGAAATTTCTCAACAAGCTCGCCGATGACGGAGTCGTTGCCCTCTTTCCAGTTGACGTAGTCGTCGATGAGCAGGCCCAGTGCAATGATGATCGCACCGATGATCGCCGGGATGATGAGCGCTGTGGCATTGAACGTGGCCATGCGCAAGGTCAGCATCTTGATGGCGCCACCAAGCTGCAGCACGAAGTCGTAAGCCTTAAGAGAGATGAAGACTGCCAGAGCTCCGGCAGCTAGGTATGTCACCACCTTGAACTGGATCATCCAGTCGTAGAGCGACTTCAGGCCACCGACCAAGCGTACAACCCAGTCCCACACGGTACCGATGGCGCCAGCGATCAACTTCAGTGCGCGAACGAAGACGTCAGAGGTGGCCTTGCGGCTGGCCTTGAACCACTCGAGATAGGTCTTCAACACCTCCTTGACTTGCGGCATCAGCGCGACGCCGAGCATCTTAGTGAAGACACCGAGGGTGTTCTTGGCCTTGACGAAGAGCTTGTCTACCTCGTCAGCGAGCTTGTAATCCTCCTCGGTGAAGGGGTTCATCATCTCCGCTTCTTCGCGGAGTTTCGCAAGGTTCTCTGACCCCTTCTCCAAGACCTTGACAAACTGCGGATCGATGCCGAGCTTTTCAGCCATCGCGATCTGTTCTTGGCGGGACAGACCTTGCATCTTGTCGGCGACCTCACCAAGGATGTCATCGACCGTTTTGACCTTGCCGTCAGCGCCCTTGGCTGCCAAGCCAAGTTTTTCAAAGGTCATGGCGCCGCGACCGACACCAAGCGATGCTTCACCGATCGCCTTGTTCAGGCTCTGGATGGTGGACTTCATGCCCTCCAGCGAGCTGTCGTTCTCAGTCGCGATCTTGCCCAACGCGGCGACCGAGCGAGCGGATACCTCATTCAGCTCAGCGAAAGAAGCGAGGTCGCCCATGGAGCCAGCAACCTTCTCAACGAGCAGGCCGATACCAGCTGCGGCGCCGGTGAAGATGACCCCAACCTTGAGCGCGCTTTCACGCAACTCGTCGGTTTTCTTCTTCATGTCTTCCAGGCCTTGGGTGTCAACCTGGAAGCCCAGTGCTACGAAGAAGCTCTCGATGATATTTGATGCTGCCATGGCTTACTTCCTCTTTCGTGCTGCCTCAAAACGCCGCTCGTACTCGGCCTCCTCGTCCATCGCCTCATGGAAGTCCGCCAAATCGTCGATACTGTACGTCCCGTCTTGCAGCTCCTTCAACTTGCATAAAGGAGGGTCGCGCATGATGGGCCGCCAGATGTACCAATTGATGTTGGCGGACTCGATGAGCTCTACTTCTTGGCCACCGCGCTTTGGACTGAAGCGAAGAGGCCTTCGGGTAAAAAATCGCTGAAGTTGAAGCGGAGCGCTTGGACGAACACCTGCCACAGCTCCTTGTTCCGGCCAGCGAACGTAGCATTCATCTCCACGCGCTTGCCATCGCAGGACACGTACTTGAAGACCGTCTCCATGGTGGCGATCAGCTCGTCGGCGTCCATCTTCGACAGCAGCATACCGATCGCCGCAGCTCCCGCTTGTTCAGCGTCCTGCTCGGTGGAGCCGGTCTTCTTGGCATCCATGAACGCCTTGAAGAGCGGCTCGCCGATTACTTTCGCAACAGCGACCTCCACACGCACGGCCTCGACCGGTGGGATGGTACCGAACGAGAACGTGCGTTCCTTGATAGTCAGTTGGTTGTCCATGATTACCTCCTCAGGTTAGGACAGGTTGATGATTAGCCCAGAATGGCCGCAGCTGCGGTGGCCACGCCGACCAAGGCCGGATCGCCGAGCAGCATGTCGAGACGCTCGACCACGACGACCCATTCCTGGTTGTTGCCGTTCTGACCGCGAGTCAGGTCTGCCGGCTTCTTCAGGTAGCCGATGGTGCCGGTAGCCAGGTCGTTCCGGTAGGTGTCCTGGAAGAGGACATTCACCGGCACGAAGGTCTTGGCGCCACCTTCTTGCAGAGCGATCAGGCTGGCCAGGTACTTGTTGGACGAGCTGGTCTGCTGCAGCTTGAAGGTGAACTCGCCAGACTTGTCGGCCGAGAGTGACACCATCATGGAACCGTCAGCGCCGATCTTGTCCGAAGCCGAATCAGTACGACGAGCGATGTTGATGACATCGTCGCCGTCTGCCCAGCCGGTGAGCTCGACACCGTTGATCAACACCACGGTGTTCTGGAAGGAATAGACTTTCATTGCTTATCTCCTGTTTATCGAGCCTGGATTAGCGCTCGAAGGTTACCGTGATGTCGGCGAAGTGGATTGCGCCGCCGCCCTTGATGATGGCCTGGATCGGAGGCGCCTTGCGAGCCTCGCGGTCGGACTGGTTCTGCTCAGCCACCGGTTGGGCGTAGACGTAGAAGCCCTTGGACAGGAACATGCCCGACTTCATTTCGCCGAGGTCCATGCCGTTCCAGACGCCCGGAGCGAGCAGGCCGTTGTTCACGCCTTCCTGGCAGGCTTTCTCGACCTGTTGGACCAGCGAAGCGACGCCCTTGTCGGTCTGCGGCACCTTGGTGGTGCGCGTGTACAGGTAGCCGAAGACGTTGGTTTCGATGGCGTTCTGCAGCCAGTCCAGACCGTGGCGCTCGTCGAAGAACTTGCCGCTGGCCATCACACCTTCGGCCATCATCGCGCTGTCGCCGAAGTAGGTGTAGTAGTTGCAGTTCTTGGCGAGCAGAGCTTGACGCTGAGATTCCGTGATGGTAATCGGCGTGGTGCCAGGCAGTTGCTTGAACTTCAGGGTGAGCGTGCTGTTCTGCTCATTGAAGTTGACCGTGAAGGCGCGGGCGAAGGCGGACACGATCTGGTACGGGTCATTGTTGTCCCACACGTAGAAGGTGCGGTCGTACAGACTGGCCTTCATGAACGAAGCGATGTCGTTCGTGACGGCTTGGTCGAGCACGTTGCTGGCGCTGGTGGTGAAGCCGAAGATTTTGACGCGGGCTTCGGACCAGGCTGCAGCTTCCTTCAGCTGGGCTTCGGTGAGCTCCTTGGTGAAGGTCACGCCGTACCAGGACTGATTAAGGTCCTGCAGCTTGTTCAGGCTGTCGGTCACGGATTCGGCTGCGGCACCAGCCGTAGTGACGCCCAGGTCCACAGCGCGCGAGCCCAGCATGGCGCCGATGTCGGTGGGTGCGCCAGCGCCGGTCGGGGCGGTGGTGTAATCCACGGTCGAGGCGATGCCGGTCGTGCCGGAGCGGATGATGAAACGCGTACCATCGAAGACGCAGGTGGTGCCGGCAGCTGCAGCAGCCAATTTGGTCTGAATCGCGGCGGCAACAGCATTCAGGTTGGCGGCGGCAGACAGGTTAAGGGCCGTGATTTGTTTGTTCACGCCGTCGAGCTTGATGTCGAAACCGCCGTTGCTGATGGCTTGCCAGTTGGCGATGGCGGGATCGTAGTTGACGGAGCACATCAGTTCACCAGGCACTGCGACATCGAAGCGACGGCTGATAGCCACCTCAGTGGGACGCGGTGACTGGCTGAAGAAGACCTGGGCGGCCAAGTATTCTTCGTCGGTGGATTGGAAGTCAGCTGCGACGCCGTCCATGTCGGAGTAGAACCGGATGCGGTTGCCGACGGGGAGACGAGCGCTCTTGCCGATGATGTTGAGAAGGCCGAAACCCTTCCGAGCCGGGAAAGTGGGGCTCGACAGGATATTGACCTTGACTACCTTGGAGACAGGAATGGTCATGGTGCTATTACCTCACTAGAAGTGGTTGAAGATTCTGTTTTGACATCGATGTAGAACGTACCGTAGGTCGGTATGCTCATCTTCTCAGTCGCCATCAGATGAAACTCAAGGTCAATCTGGCCGCGTTCTTCCCAGAAGGTGTCAACGGTAGCGGTCAGATTCCTCGCCGTTGACATCCCGACAAGACCAATCCCAAGGGACTGCATCCTGGCGATCGCACTGCTCGTTTGAAGCAGCACTCCGAGGCGTTGGGCCTTGGTGTAGGCATCGCCGCGGAAGAATTGAACTGATACCGAAACCGTGTATTGAACCGTCACCGTCTCTTCGACATTGAGTGACGGAGCAACCTCGTCTTTCAACTTCGGATGCCCCCAAACCGCGCCAGACAGAGCTGTGATGAGCACAGTGGCGAACTGTTCATTCTTGGCGCCGGCAGGAGCGTTCTGGTTTGCCGGCCGCACAGAATTCTCGGGCATCGACAGGGTCTCACGGACCAGCTGGCGGAATACCTTATTGATTGCGTTGACATCAGCCATTGACGTACCCCTGCGCGATGGCGAACCAATACCCGTGAATGTCCCACGGCTTGGAGAAAGCGACCTTGTAGTAGTCACCGCGCCAAATGACGATGTCAGATTCTTGGTCCTTGCCGTTACCCATCAACACGTCTTGGTTGCAATAGATCGTGATGAAGTTACCCTGGCGCTCGCCCTCGGGCAGGAACTTGATCAGGTCATCGGCCTTAGAGGGCTGCACTACGCCAAAGCGATCCAGCACCGCCTCGGCGGTGGAGAACTCACCCTCATTGGCGAATGCGCCAGCGCTTTGCCGCTTGACCTGAAAGGCCTGGGCAAAGCGCGGATCCTGCACCACTCGTCCGATGTTGATCATTCGCCTTCTCCTAACTCATACGACACGCTCTGAACCATCTGACCAGTATCGATCAGGGGCTTGGAGCTTCCCTTGCGATCCACAGTGGACGGCTTCAATGGGGCGAAGTCACCGCTGCGGATCTTCTGTTGCACGTCACCCTTAGCCATCTCACCGAGTTGGCCGAGAGCTTGTTCCGAGGTTAACTGACCACGGAGGATTCTTACCAGGTTCACCTTGTTCAGGCGAACGTACTTCTCTTGGTTCTCCCGCATCCCGGACCTGAGGAATGAACGCTCAGGGATTCCGCGCTCGGGCGAGCCGAATTCGTGGGTGGCCGCGATCAGCGCCACCGGTGTTCCATCAGCCTCGGTCTTTCCTTGGGGAAAGCCAACCTTGACCACCCGTTCACCGATCAGGCGACGCTTGAGCTCATCGAAGACGCGGAGGTCCACGTCCTTGATCAGCTTGGTGGTCACGGTGAAGGGCTTCATACGCTCACAGCTCCCAGACCAACGATCTTACGGTAGGACAGATACTTCTGACCGTACAGCGTCCGCATGTAAGGATTCTCAGCTTGTTTGTTCAGCAAGCCAGTGTCCTTGGTCACTTGGACGTCGCCAACCTTGGTTGTCAAGTCGTCGTTGGTCATGGCCATCACACTGCCGCCCTGGGCGGTTTGAGCGTTGGCCATTGTCATCTCATGGGCAACAAGGTAAGCGATCCCGGCCGAGTACAGGTCACCCCAGCGCTCGACATCGAAGAGCGGATCCGCGTCGTCAATGAACAATTGCACGCGAGCGTCGGTCTCAGAGGCGAACTCCGGGAACCTGGTCTTGAACTCGGCCGGGGTCATGACTTACTCCCCGTCCAGCTTGGCTTGGTCGGCGACGGCCTTCTTGGAGGCGGGCTTGAGCCAACCTTCCTCGAAGTAGTGCTTGACGACCGGGGACGCCTTCTTGGCGGCATCGACCAGGTCGCTGTCGGCTTCGCCAACGCCATGGATCAGTTCGTTGCGGTTGTCCGGGTTCTGACGGGCGCCAGGAATCGTGATGCTCTGGATCACGCCGCTCTTGTCCGTGAGCTGCAGATTGATGTCGTGCTCGCGGGTATTTTCCAACAGAATCTTTGCCATGGTGACACTCCTTATTGATCAAGTCTGGACAAGGAGCCGAAGCTCCTTGCCCTTGGTTGTGACGGTTAGATGCCGTCCATGTAGTAGGCCGACTTCGGATAGCGCCACTCGACGCCCGAATACTTGTACTCGCCCGGCACCTGGACCGACAGGCCCAGCAGCTGCGGCGCCAAGAAGCGCAGAGGCAGCGGGACGTGCATGACCAGACGCATATCGGACTTCACGTAGGCCAGCATACGGCGGGTGCTGCCGGCGCCGGCGGTATCCAGGCCATAGCCTGCGGTGAAGTTGATGTCGATGTTGCGCTCGACCTTGGCGATGTTGTTCTCCTTGACGTACTGGAGAATGGTCTTGTCGCTGTTGTCCGAACGCGGAGTGGCGGAGATGTAGGCGTACGCAGCCGGCGCGATCACGATGTCCGTCACCATGTCGTTGTAGGCCGTATTGGTCCACACGTTCTGGATCAGGGTGTTGATGTCGCTGAGGATCTGCGCCGGGGTCTTCGGGCCAGTGGTCCAAGCGCCGACGGGTGCGTTGCCTTGCGGCACGTTGGCGTTGTTGAACAGACCGGTCAGACCATCGGCGGAGGCGCCATACAGGCCGACGTCGTTGAGGTGGCGACGATAGCCGTCGATCGCGGCAGCCAGCTTGCGCTCGCTGATGGGGCGGCGCAGGAAGGCGGTGCGGCGCAGTTCTTCCGTGGTGTAGTCGTAGCCGATGTTGCCGTTCACGACCGGGAAGGTCTTGTCAGCGTACGCCACGTCGACGAGGTTGATGTCACGACCCTTGCCGGAGCTGCGCTTGCCGCGACCGGCATAGTCGTAGATCTCGTAGCGGATCGAGTCAGCCCATTCGCCAGCCTCGTAGCTGATCGGAATCAGCTGCTCGTACTGCATCGGCTGGTATTGACGCTCGAAGACGTTGGCTTCGGTGTAGGCCAGTTGGCTGACAACGAAGGCCAGAGCTTCTTGCGCGTCGCGGCCAGTGATGCCGTCGCCGATCAGCAGGCGGGAAGCTTCGGGGTGGGTGCGAAGGCCGTCGAAGGCTTGGAAGCGAGCCTCGTCGACTTCGACCACGCGGCCGTCGCCCAGAGTGATTTTACGGATACCCATGTTCAAATTCTCCTTTCGTCAGGGTGACGGTTAGCCGTTGATACGGACGATGCCGATCTGGCCGGCGGTCGTGGTGGTTTCCCAGGTCGCGTTCGGGACAGCAACGCGGCCGGCGCCAGCAGCACCACCGGTGGTGGAACCGAGCTTGCCGTTCTGGGCGGTGACGCTGATCACGCCGTCGCCACGAGTGGAGTTCTCGTAGGCCAGGACGTAGATGAAGCCTTCACGCAGCACAGCAACTTCGTCCTTCTGGGCGTAGTTGACAGTGTTGTTGCCGTCGGACGAAGCCGGGCGGATGGCATGGCGGATGGCGATACCGATGATCTTATCGGCGTCGGCAGCGGGTGCCTTGCAGGTGTTGTCAGCGGCAGAGCGCGCGACGGCGTTGCCGAAGTCGATCGCGACAGCCTGATCGTTGACCAGGGAGGTGGTCACGATCGGGTTGGTGTCGATGATTTGGCCGGCGTAACCGAGGTCACGGAGGCGGCCGCCGTAGCTGGACAGGTCGGGTTTGGACATTGCCTAATCTCCTAAGTTGAAAAGGTTGCTCGGTTACTTCTGATCGCCGCGCCAGGCGTTGGCCTGCCGTGCCATCATCGCGTCGCGACCCACGAGCTTTTGGGTTGCGGGCTTCTGGGTGCCACCGTCACCGTGCTGGCCGGTGAGGGCGTCAGCAACAGCGTCATTGGCGTGATGGGAACCACCGTCATCGGCCTTGGTCGAGGCAGCCAGAGCGCCGAACGCCATGCGGACAACATCCGCGTCAGCAGCTTCGACAGTCTTGCCGGCCAGGACAGCTTCAGCCACGGCCTTGGCAGTGGAGTCCTTGCCCATGAGGGTGGAGACCACTTCGCGACGGATCTGGACGCAGGTCTTGCCGTCGGTCACCAGGTTCGGAACCAGACGCTTGGCATCGCCGATCAGCTTGGCCCAGTCAGCGACCATGGCGTCGCGGGCTTCGGGCGTGATGACGTCCTTCTTGAGGGTTTCGACCTCGGCGGCGTGGTCGGCAACCAGCTTATCCAGAGCCGCTTGAGCAGCCTTGGAATCGCCGACCACAGTGATGACCAGTTCACCGACCTTGACGTCAGCCTTGCCAGCGGTTGCGGCAGTCAGGGCGTCCTGGGCGGTCTTGAGCTGGGTTTGCAGCTTGTCGATGGCTGCCGCGGCAGTGTCGTTTACCTCGACAGGGATTCCATCGACAATGACTTTGCGAAGAGCTTCAGCCATCGTGTTTACTCCTTGATTTTCAGGTTGAGAATCGGCAATGCGACATGCCGAGCCACATCGAGCAGCATCCACGATTGCGATGTGGTTGCCACGGATGTTACGTTGGACGCCGTCGTACGCTTGGCCTTGGGCCGTGGTACCAGGCGTCATGTCCAGGTCGAACGTGTAGCCGTTGCTCAGCTGGTTCTTGCCAGACTGAACAGCGTCGATCGCGTCCTTGGACTTAATCAGCAGGGTGGAGCACATCATGTCACCCATGCGGCAGATGTCACGAGCTTCGCCCTTAGCGAGGTCCGCCCAGTTGTCAGCAGTGACTGCCTCCTTCGGGTGCTCAATCGTGATGGGCTTGCTCTCGAAGCTAGCCATGCTCGTCGGATTGAACACCTCTTCGGCCGGCCGATGGAGGCGGATGACTCGCATCGGATCCATGCCCTCAGCGTCAAGACCGAGCTCGTAGGCCCGATAGGTTTGAACCCCGGTGCGAGCCAGGGTGCAGTTCTTGGCGATCATGTAGCCCTCAGCCGTCATCTCGCGGCTGGTCATCTCCATGAAGTCGTGGGCTTGCAGGTTCTTCATCATTGGAAGGTTTCCTCCTCCATCTTGTCCAGGTCAAAGTACGGAACGGCAACACAGCGGCAGTTGATGTCCTCGCCAGGATGGCCAGTGGCAGGCGGCTCATTCCAGCTGAACACCTTGCCATCATTCGCTGCGTGCTCTTCGCGCACTCGTTCGTCGCCAGACGTCTGCCAGATGTATTGGTCAATGCCCAGCGAGGTCTGGCGTGCCTCGTTGAAGGACCCGTTCATCTTGCTGGTCTGATCACGGGCAATCAGCTTGGCACGACTCTCAGTCACGTCACCAACTTGCTCGATGACCTTGGCAAGATCTTCCCAGCGCATGCCATCGACGTAGTTCTCCGTCACAGCCTTGCCAACCTTCTCCAGGTACTGGGTGGGGATGGACGTGATGAGCTCGACGTTGGCCTGAGTCGCAGCGGCCATAGCCTGTTGGATCGGACCAGCCTTGGTCAGAGCGGCCGAGATGTCCACGCTCACAGATGTCTTGATCGACTTGGCCAAACGCTCGTCAACTGCCTGCAGGTTCTTCTGCACGGCCAGGTCAGCGAGGCGCTGAGCAGCCTTGTCGATGCCGCCCATGCGCTGAGCCACTCGGTTCAGAGAGGTATCCAGCGAACGGCGAGGCACTGCGTCACCAACCAGACCATCCGTGACCTTGGGTTGGCTCTGCACGTAGGCCTTCAGGTCAGGGTACACCTCGTCGCGAATCAGCTGGCGAATGTGGCGCACCAGCTTCAGCAGCTCAGCCTTGTACCACAGCTCGTTGGCGCGCGATGGGCGCACCGGAGCCAGCCGACGACCCTGGCGCTTACGTAGCCTGGAGCCGTGAGCTTGGCCCTTGACGAACAAGTGGAGCTGAACGTGTGCCACTTACTTGGCCTCCTCTTCGATCTGCTGAGGTTCTTTGCCCTTGGGAGCCGCACCCTTCTGGCCTTGCTCCACGCCAGCGATCGGCTCTTCTTCACCTGGCTTCTTGCCAGGCTCGAGACCCTCACCACCTTCTTCCTCGCCCATCGGTTCGGACAGCTCGGCAGCGAGTTTAACGTCCTCATCCGTCATGTTGCGGTAGGTGCCACGCTCCTTGAGCTCAGCAGCCACGAGACCTTCCGTCACGACACCAGCGTTCAGGTAGATCTGGTCGCGCTCAGCGTTGGTCTTGTCGATGGTGGCCTGCTCGGTGGCGCTGATCTGCCACAGCGGATTGAAGTCGAAGCGGAAGTCGTCGGGCATGTTGCCCAGCTCCGAGCGGCAGATGATCTCGTACAGGTAGTCCATCTGCGGGCGCACTTCAGCTTCCTGCTTGGAGCTGATCATGTCGTAGTAGTTGCGCACGTCATTGTCACCAGTCGCATTGAGGCCGCCAGCCGACTGACCGAACAGGCGAGTCATGGGGATGTCAGCAGCTCCACAGACGTCAACCATGAACTGCTGCATGATCTTGTCCAGGTTCGCGAAGGTGTTGGACTTCTTCTCGTACTCCTCAGTGCCATCCAGCAGCAAGGTACGGTTGAAGGACTTCATCATCGAGGCGAGCTGGAAGCGCTTGGTCACCTTGGCTTCACCATCCTTGGTGGCCAGCAGCTCGACCAGGTCCTGAGCCTTGATCACGTCGACGTTGGCCTCGAACAGCATGGTGGCGATGCCCTGAGTGGCAGTGTCGCAGTTCATCAGGCTCTCGATCACGTGTTGGAGCTCGCTGTCGTCCCACATGCCGTTCTGCAGCCAGGAGAAGTACGGGAGCTTCTGGCCGTTGAAGCGCAGGACTCGGGTGTGGTGCACACGCACGGTGGACTCAGCCAGCAGGTAGGTTTCCGGCAGGCCGAAGTTCTGAGACTCGATATCGCGATTGATCGCGCCGTCAGGAGCAACGCGCCAGCGATCCACGACCTGCAGGTACTTGAGGCTGCCCTTGCCGAGGCGCTCAACGTTCAGCGGCTTGGACAGGTCCTTGGTGTCATTGGTGCCGATGATGATCAGCGAGCCACCATACAGACGAGCCCACTTCAAAGCAGCGTTGACCTTGCTCTTGAGGGCGTGCTTCTTCTCGCACTGCTCGATGGCGAATTGGCTCTTGCCGTCGGTGTCCTCGTCGAACATCACATGGAGCCACTCGCGGGTCATGTCGTCTGCGACCGTGTTGACGATGCGCTTGCCCAACCAGCTGCCGCGGTAGATGTTCTCCAGCTCGACGCGGGTCAGAGGACGGGGCTGAGCCCACACGCTGTAGCTGCGCTTGTCGCGATCGGTGCCTAGACCGGCGACCACATTCTCCAGGCCGTCATAAGCGCGAACTGGCTTCTTGGTGGAAGCCAGAGCAGCATCAGCAGTTTTCACGGTTCGTTTCGCCATTTGTCAGGCCTCACAGAGTGTCATACACCGAGCGCCGACGGCTCAGCAGGTCGTTGATAGCGTCCAGCATCGGATCGATCTGGTCGTCGTGCATGTGGCTGTCGTCCTTGGTAAACTTGTCCACTTCCTCAGTGAAGTCGCTGACGAACGGTGCGGACTCAGGGATGATGACCAAACCAGCTTCGAGCATGGGTTGACCATCATAGGCGCGGGTCAGCTTGTCCTTCGTGCGAGGAATCCCTTCCACAGGGATGCCCTTCTTCTTGAGGTTCTGAATCAGGCCGGTGCCGCTGGTCTTGTCCTCGATCTTCATCTTGGTGAGCGGGCAGGACAGGTGCTCATCGTAGTCGAGGTGCTTGTTCCAGAAGTCGATGGCCTTCTTCTCGAGTTCGTGCGCTTCCCACTTGCCGCGGATCATGTCGAGCAGGTAGATGCGACCGTTGTCACCAAGGCCCCACAGCTCCAAGACGCTGTAGTCATTGCGCTCAGCGGTCTTCTGAGCAGTGTCACCATACACACGGCGCTTGACGATCTTGGGCAGGACGCGGTAGCGACCAAACCACTCGGACTTGAGCACACCGCCTCCGCGAGGAGTGGGGCGTTGCTGCAACTGACCAGCAGTGGCGTACGTGCCGAGCTCTGTCTCCAGGCGCTTGGTGGCCTTCTCATCAAAGCGAGCGGGGAAGATCAGCTCACCGTCCTTCTTGCGAGGATCTTTGAAGCCGAGCGACGTCGTCTTGGTGTGCTTCTTCTCGAAGCGCATGGGGAGGCACAGGTGTTCCCAACCACCTTCGCTCAACAGGTAACCCGCCAGGTCGTCTTCAGCAAGGCGTTGCATGACGATGATCGCGGCCCCTGTCTTTGGGTCGTTGTAGCGGGTGCTCATCGTTTCGCGCCACCACGTGATGGCTGCCTGGCGGGCCTGTTGACTGTTTGCCTCTTTGGCGTTGATGGGGTCGTCCACCAGGAGGATGTCACCACCTTCACCCGTCGCAGCGGAGTCCACAGAGGTGGAAACGCGGTGGCCCAGCTTGTTGTTCACGTACCGGGTCTTGACGTTCTGGTCTGAGGTGAATTGGAACTTGAAGCCGAAGCGTTCCTTATACCACACCGACTCCATGAGGCGGCGGGACTGAACGGAGTCGCGTGTCGCGAGGTCCTTCGAGTAGGAGCCAGTGAGGAAGCGCAGCTCAGGACGATTGGCCCACGCCCACGCCGGGAAGAGCACTGACGTCAGCATGGACTTCATGAAGCGGGGCGGCATGTTGATGATCAGGCGGCTGATCTGCCCGTTGACCACTGCTTCAAGGTGCTCGCAGATGGCTTCAATGTGCCAATTGTCTTGGAATGGGGTACCCGGCTCCAGAATGGGCCAGGCTGCCTTTACGAACCGGTGGAGCTTCCGACGCAGGTATTCACCGTGGATGATGGGCGCAGCCCGGACCACTGCATCAACTTTAAGCAGCGTGTCGTGGTCCAGGTTCATTGCGCCAACTGTCATTAGGCAGCTCCAACAGTCATCGTTTCGGTAATCTTGAGCACTGCTTGCACCAGCTTGTCGAGCTCATCTGCAGGCAGAGCAGCAAGGCCCTCAGCACTGACAGTGGTCACCACAGCATTGGTGCTCACATCCACAGCGGTCGGCAGTTTGCGATGCATGTAAGGCATCAGCAACTCACAAGCCCACTGCTTATCCTTCATCGTGGAGGTTTCGTCACGAAGCACTGAGCAGGCGAACTCCAAAGGCGTGATGCCTCCTGCGGCAGCAGCCAGTTGCTTACGTTGCTCGTCAGTCAGACGGTTGGACTTGTTCTTTGTCCCCGGCTTCCGACCGCCAAGCTTGGTATTGGGGTCACCTTTCTTGAATGCCACTTTGTGGTCCTCAGATGTTGGAACTGTGGTTGTGGAAACATAATCTGTGGCGTATTGTAGCGTGAGAGTCTAGCGCTCGTACATAGTCCACACCATAAATAATTGAATGTGGAGCCTAAGTGCTTGATCTGTATATGTATTTCGACCACTGGTGTGAGTCCAAATGTGAGTCCCGCGGTCTTCTATGGGGACCACAAACACGAAAACGAGGCCAAAAAGCGGCCAAGCTACACATTGCTACACACTACAGTAGCTTCCTATTCTCCTTTCTAAAGGTTGTTTATAAGTAAATAGAATATAGAGAATAGGTATAAAGGGGTAAAGGAATAGAGAATTAGGCTACAAGTAGCGAGTAGTAATCTGTAGCAGAGCGCCAAGACCCAAGTTCCACAAGAATTGTATAAATATCCAAAGTTTACTTTTAAGCGAGGTCGAGGCATAATGCCGCTACACAACACGGGAGCTGTAGCATGAAAGTAACTGCAGAGCACAGAGAGTCATTCGCCAAGATCATGGCGCAAATGCCTCTTTCTAAGCGCCGAGAAGTCGCTGCATCGATTCAACACGTCCAAGAAGCCCTGGGCTCAACTGAGGACTTCACAGCCGATCGTCGCAAAACCATGTGGAGCAATAATGGTAGCGCACGCAAGGCGATCGAAGAAAAGAGGATCTACGAGGTTTTGTGGCGCGGCTCCGACCCCTTCATGTGTAACATCGAAGAGGCTGCAGCTCAGGTCAAGAAGAAGGTGACAAGCCTTCGGACCTATCTGGCCAAGGGCAACGGAACGGCGCACTTCAATATAGAAGACCAGATCGTTACCGTGACCAAGAAAGAATAGGTTTACGACCAAGATTCAGCCGTGTTATAGTCCTCACGTCGGCCAGGCCGAGCGCTATCCAGAAGCCACCCTGCGCTACGCGCGCTCCCTTCTGCTCGCCTCATGGTCCTCAGCAAGCCAAGCGCCTGGCCGACACCCTTTCTCTGCTGAGAGTGAAAGGCGGACCGAACCACGCTGAGGACCCGGTCGTAAAGAGAATGGCTTCGGCCATAGAGCAGAACACGTCCAGCTAGGGCGATGAATTGGGAGTCATTGATGGCACGAGCAAGAAAACCATCCACACCAAAGGTGGATAATAAAACACACGAACTCTTTGAGGCAAAGCTGGCCTCTTCCGGACTGACTGTCGACGACGCAAAGATCCTGGGCATGGAGCCTCTCACTCAGCTCCAGACGCAACAGCTGCACCACTCCTTCAAGCCGCTCATCAGCATGCGGCTCAACTACCTCGATCCCTTTGGGGAACCACTGTCTGACTGGCCGAAAGCGCCTCCCTTCTACCGCATCAGGTATCTCGAGCAGGGCACTGACTTTGCAGCCATCAGCGAGAAGAAGCCTCCACGCTACGTGCAAGAGCCCAACACCGCCCCGGTGGCGTACTACCCCGCCAACTGCGATTGGCCTGACCTCCTAGATGATCCTGACCGCCCCATCATCCTGACTGAGGGTGAGCTCAAAGCCGCCAAGGCCTGCAAGGAAGGCTTCCCCACCATCGGGCTGGGTGGCGTGTACAACTGGCGGTCCAACAAGCTGGGCATCACGTGGCTCGACTCCCTCGACTACGTCAATTGGGTGCGACGCAACGTCTACATCTGCTTCGACTCAGACCTTCACACGAACCCCATGGTGCTCCACGCTCTGCGTGAGCTCGCCGAAGCTTTGATCAGCCGCGGTTCGTTCGTCTACCTCGTCTACCTGCCGAAGCTGGACGTTCTAGAGAAGGTCGGCTTGGACGACTTCCTTGTTTACGCCCCGAACGCCATTGAGTCCTTTGCCCAGCTGCTCCACGAAGCCGAGCCCTTGGGGCTGAGTCGCGTGCTGTTCGGCTTCAATGACCGCTACATCTACATCCGCCACCCTGGCCTGGTCCTCGACATGACGACCATGGAGAAGATCGCGCCTGGACCTTTCAAGGAGCACCTGGAAGCTGGGCGTCAGTACCAGGAGCGAACGATCAAGGCGGACGGCACGATCAGCTACCGTGCTGTGGCCGCTGCTGCTGAGTGGATCCGCTGGCCGCTGCGCTACCAGGCCGACAAGCTGACCTATGCGCCAGGCGCAGACCGCTACATCGACGGACCGATTCGGCAATACAACATCTGGCCAGGCTGGGGTGTGCAGCAGCTTAAGGGCGACGTGTCTCTGTTCCTGCAGCTGGTGGACCACATCTTTACTGGCGCAGAGCCTGGAGCCAAGGAGTGGTTTCTGCGCTGGTGTGCCTACCCGCTGCAGCATCCTGGAATTAAGCTGTTCAGCTCTTGTCTCGTGCACGGTATCCGTCACGGCACGGGCAAATCGTTGATCGGGTACACGCTTGGCAAGATCTACGGGAAGAACTTCACCGAGATTAGCCAGATGGACCTGCACAACGGGTTCAACGAGTGGGCTGAGGGCAAGCAGCTGGTCATGGGCGACGACATCACCGGCTCGAACAAGCGGGCTGACGCGGACTTCCTCAAGAAGCTGATCACGCAGAAGGAGCTCCGGGTCAATGGGAAGTACATGCCCTCGTACGTGGTGCCTGACTGTATCAACTACTACTTCACGGCGAACGGGCCGGACTCGTTCTTCCTAGAGGACGACGACCGCCGGAACTTCATCCACGAGGTGTTGGTGGGACCGCTGCCCGAGGAGTTCTACGTTGAGTATTCCCTGTGGCTGGACACGGGTGGCGCTGAGGCGGTGTTCGACTGGCTGCTTCACCTAGACACCGAGGACTTCAATCCAGCAGCTCCGGCTTTCAAAACGTCGGCCAAGGAGCGGATGATCGCGAACGTCCAGTCTGACCTCGCCTCCTGGGTGCGGAGCCTCGTGGCCATCCCGGACAACATCCTCAAGGTGGGTGAGATTGCCATTACCAAGGACCTGTTCACGTCGAAGGAGCTGCTGCAGTTCTACGACCCGACTGGTAAGACTGGCACCACGGCCAACGGTCTGGGTCGCGAGCTGGCGAGAGCTGGGGTCCGACAGATTTGCCACGGGAAGCCTCTGCGCACAGCTGACGGGAACCAGGGACGCTACTACGCGGTGCGGAACATCGAGAAGTGGGCGACCGCGACGGCGCAGGAAGCGGCGAAGCACTTGGATGGCTGGAACACGAAGCAGGCGAAAGGAGCGAAGTACTGATGGAACACCACATTGAGGACGTGAACGGCGAGCCTACGCTCTTTGTAGGCGACGTGCCGATGGCGAAGATCGTGGAGAAACACGGCACCAAGTACGTGCAGTGGATGGTCTACGGTCCGCAAGACTTCGACAAGGCAGTCGCGTTGGCCAAGGGCTTGCTCGACCTGATCGTGTTCGTTGCGTAAATCTGCACAAATAACTGTTTACACTAGAATTTGCGCGGTATAGAATCTAATCTGCTGAGGACCTGACGAAGAATTCCCTTCCGGGCTCCGACGCGTTGTTCAACTTCAACCACAAAGGAGCCAATCATGGCAAAGCTGCAAGACGATCCGAAGGTCCAGGAACTGCTGAACAAGGCTGGCGAGAAGGCCGCCAAGGAGCAGGACAAGGCTGTCAAGGCCGAGACCAAGCGCAACATCGAAACCATCAAGGGCATCGTGGCCGACAAGGTCAATGCCGCCAAGGAAGCTGGCGACAAGGCCGTGGCGAAAGCTCTGGCCGAACTCGGCAAGGAACTGGTCGGCGCCGTCAAGTCCCCGATCTGATCACCAACTAAACGGCTCGCGCATTCACAAGATGCTCGGGCCGTTGTTCCATGAGGAGTTTCAAAATGCGTTGCTACAAAGTTTCTGCGGAAGTTCCCGGTGAGGGCGACGATCCCGTCACCAAGGTCCAGTACGCTGGCACCCAAGCTGATGCCCGCCTCGTGCGCGACGAGTTCGTCGACGAGTATGGCATCAAGAAGAAGGACGTGAGCATCGAGGACGCGGAGATTCCGACCGCCAAGTCCGAGCTGCTCGAGTTCATCAACGGCCTCCTGAAGGGAGAGTGACATGGCTGGCGTTCGCAAACCCGTTCCGCAGCCTGTCAAGGTTGACCACCCCCTCGAGCTGATCTTCAACGACGCCGTCACCCAAGCCACCAAGGGCAAGGGCGAGCGCCACGGTGGCGAGTCCATCCCGTTCTACGATCAGCAGTGGGTACGCCTCGCCAACACTCACGGCAACGGCTTCCTGACCGGCCAGGCCGCGAAGAAGCTGACCGAGGCCGTCGAGTCCGGCAACATCGAGAAGGACCCTGAAGCGTTCGAGCGCGAAGTGCTCGGTGCCATGGTTTACCTCGGCATGTCGTTGCTCCATCGTCGCGGCTTGCCGGAGGTGTAACATGGCCCGGTACGAGACTCTGGGCGAGAAGGCTTGGCGGGTCATCTTCGCGATCGGTATGGGCTGGGTGCTTCTGTTCATGCTTGGCGTGGCCAGCAAGCTCATGTGGCGTGTCATCAAACTCGGCTGGAGTCTCGTATGAGCAAGGCGTTCCAGGTGTTAGGCCTGGACGCCTCTGCTTCTCCGGACCAGGTGAAGGAGGCATGGCGTTCACTGGCCTCCATTCACCATCCTGACAAGGGTGGCGATCCAGCCGAGTTTGACCGGCTTCGTAAAGCCTACAAGGAAGCCTTGGCTGAGGCCGAGGCGCCGAAGTCCTGCATCAAGTGCGGTGGCAACGGTAAGATCCAGCATGCCAATGGCTGGACCAAGATCGATCTGCCATGCGATCGATGCGGCGGAGATGGTTATGAGCCGCAAGAATAAAGCTAAGCAGCCTGGCGTCCATGAGTACTACGACGCCCTGATCAAGCACTATGTCACTCGCTGCACAGCCTTAGTCCACTGCAAGGGAAACCTCAGTCGCGACGACCTCGAGTATCTCATGACCACGGCGGTCAAGCTCAAAGACGAACGGCTTAAGCAGTGCATTGCTGAGCTGGTTGGCTGGGGCGATGATGAGCGTGCTGAGCTCGAGACGATGCTGGCGATCGGCTACGAAGCCATGAAGCTCTGCAGTCCAAGCCGACTCCGTGAAGCTGCAATGCGAGTTGGTCTCAAATATCATCTCAAGGAGGTAAACAATGCAACACGATCCGAACCTGATGGTCACTCAGCTGTTCCGCCCCAAGAAGTCGGTGGTCTTGATGGCGGCAGCCTTCAACCAGGAGCCGCCTCCGGCTCTGCTGACGCTGTGGCATCGCCTGAAGGACACCACTGAGCGCGTCATGGTGCCGATGGACATGATCTACGACGGAGTCCAAGTATGAAGCCCATGCTCGCAGCTTCCACCAAGGGGAGCAACGTCGCGTACCCTGTCCTCGCCAGCTCCAAGCTGGACGGCGTCCGGGCTTTGATCATTGACGGCGTCGTCATGAGCCGCAGCCTGAAGCCGATCCCGAATCAGTACGTGCAGAAGCTCTTCGGCCGCCAAGAGTTGAACGGCCTCGATGGGGAGCTGATCGTTGGCAAGCCCACTGATCCTGACGTCTACCGCAACACCAGCTCAGGCGTCATGTCCATCGAGGGCGAGCCTGAAGTGACGTTCTACGTCTTCGACGACTTTCACGAGAGCGGTGGCTTCCAGCGTCGGCTGCATACGGCCATGCGTCGCGTTAAGAAGCAGAAGGCTGTGGTTCATGTGCCTCACGCCGTTGTCAACAGTGAGGATGAGCTGAACAGCCTCGAGCAGCAGCTCTTGGCCGACGGCTATGAGGGCGTCATGCTGCGGTCCATGGATGGTCCATACAAGCACGGTCGGTCGACGGAGAAAGAGGGTTGGCTGCTGAAGCTCAAGCGCTTCGCTGACAGTGAGGCCAAGATCGTCGGCTTCCAGGAGCTGATGCACAACGCCAACGAAGCCAAGACCAACGAGCTGGGCCAGAAGGAGCGGAGCAGCAAGAAGGCTGGCATGATTGGCAAGGGCTGTCTCGGCGCCATCAACGTCAAGGACCTGAAGACTGGAGTCGAGTTCGACATCGGCACCGGCTTCACTCAGGCCGACCGCGAGATTTACTGGGCGGTGCAGAAGGACCTGTTCGGCAAGGTGGTGAAGTACAAGTACTTCCCCGGTGGGATCAAGGAGAAGCCTCGCTTCCCGGTCTTCCTCGGATTCCGCGACCCGATCGACCTGTAAGGTAGGCAAATACCCACCTAAGGTACGAAAATAATGACTTGTAGTAGCTCAAAATAGTCTGTTTAGATTATTTCCTGGGACCTCAGCAGTGTCTACAATGAACTCACGGTCAACAACGACCGGACCTTGCTGAGGAGCCCAACATGAATGCCAAGTCTAAGTCCGTTAAGAAGCAAACCATCGCCTCCACCTGCCGCTCCATGATCATTGCTGGTCGGTCTGACAGCCAAATCTGGGCGGTGCTTCGCCGGGTGTTCAAGATGGATGAGAGCAAGCGGTACTACATCACCTGGTATCGCTGCGAAGTTCGCCGCCGCGGTCTGACGGCTGATCGTCGAGTGGAGCAGCAACCGGTGGACAAAGATCGCCGCCACTCGAACTACCGCTACACCGTCCACTAATCCGAGGCGGGTTGGAAGAGAACAAAGGGCCAGCTTCGACTGGCCCAAATTATTTCACAAAAGTTGAAAATAGTTGTTTACAAGCCAAATTGGCCACGCTATAATGGAATCACGATCGAGCTTGATCGGAACTGCTGAGGACCAAATCATGAAAACCCAATCTGCTGACGCCGTCAAAATCCTTTCCCGCCGCGATTCTTGTACCACCATCCTTCGCAAGATGGGCATCCACTCCCGCGACTACAACGCCTTCATTGAAGTGATGTCCGACGGCAAATTCGCCTGCCACATCGCCCGCGCCGAGATGCACCTCGAGTCCTTGAAGAAGGCCGCTGAAAAGCCTGCTAAGGCTGAGAAGCCGACCGCCTCCAAGAAGGCCGCCAAGACCGAGAAGCCGACCAAGGAAACCAAGCGCACTGTCTCCTCTGTTGCTCGCGACTTGATCGTCGCCGGCAAGACCAACGCCGAGGTCTGGGAGGTCATCTCCAAGGAATTCAACCTCGATGACGGCAAGAAGGGTTACCCCGCCTGGTACCGCGCCGACTGCAAGCGCAAGGG
>CAYPSB010000026.1:0-43973 GCA_964413435.1 uncultured Flavobacterium sp. | reverse complement strand
GGTGCGAAAGTTGTCGTTGGCCTTGATCACTAGCCCGTCGGGGGTGAACTCGATCGCTTGCGGCCCCGGGGTGATGTCGTTGAACGCGAGCCGACGACGCTGCTGCGGGTCGAGCTGCATCGAGGCCACGGACATCATGGTGGCCCGCTGCCCGTCACGAAACGCCGACACGCCCGGAAACACGGTGGTCTCGTCATGGTAAGTGCCGCTCACTAAAAACTGAATAGTGGCACTTCCGCCACGCACGCTGGCATTGGAATCGGTGTAAGTTGCCGTACCTCCTGTCCCACGCCTTTGCCAGTCAGTATAGCGGTTCGGGTCCCACGTGCCGTTTACATCATAGGCAAATGGCTCGGGGGCTACACCATCATTGGCATAGGCTTCATGGCGCATAGCCAGGTACTGCTGTGTGTTTAGCAATTTCATAAACTTGGTAACACTACCCGCTCCTTTACTAACATTGGCAGCAAACCGCGTCTTACCCTGCTTTCCGGTTTTAGTAGTAATCAGAACCACACCATTAGCCCCGCGCGAACCATAGATAGCCGTAGCATCGGCATCCTTCAGCACTTCTATACTCGCTATATCATCAGGGTTAATGCTGTTCAGTGGGTTTGCCACACCCGGAAGCACATAAGTACTTCGGGTATTACCCAAAGCTTCGCTCGAATAAGGAACGCCGTCTATCAGATACAAAGGGCTGTTCCCCTCCGCCCTAAGGCTGTTCTGTCCGCGGATTTTGATGTCAAAACCACCTCCCGGCACCCCACTCGTTTGGGTAATGCTCACTCCCGCCATCCGTCCCTGCATAGCAGCAAGTACATTCGTTACAGGTTGTTTCTCCAACTCCTTTGAAGTAATCTTACTGATGCTACCCGTCCGTTCCTTGTCTTTCACGGTATAGTAACCTGCATTTACGGTTACTTCTTTCAAAGTAGTCGCATCCTCCTGCATAATCACATCATATACACGGCGACTGTCCACAGTAACGGTCACAGCCGCATAACCTATGTAACTAAAGACAAGCACATCTCCCACTTCAGCAGCTATACTAAACTGCCCTTTTTCATCGGTTATAACACTTTTGCCACTACTAAAAGAATTGTCACCCTGAGCTTGTCGAAGGGCAACCGTCACCCCCGGAAGTCCCCCATGAGCATCACTAACGGTTCCGGTAATAATATTTTGTTTTATTGTCATTCCGACAAAGGAGGAATCTCCTCCATTTACGGCAAAAAGTCTCTTGCTTCTTGTCTCTTGCTTCTTGTCTCCAAAAGCAAACGTAACCTGAAAACAAAGGCATAAAAGGAATAGATATATTCCCATATTGCCAATAGGCTTTTTATTCATATTTTTGGTTTAGTTAAATGAAACATTAGTTTTGTTTGTCTACCGGTCCTCTGTTCAACCGCCAAGAAGATGCAGAGGGCCTTTTTTTTTGTGTTTTAAGTTCGTTGTGTTTGTTATACCATAAGCTGTAGCGTTAAAGGATTAATAATTGTTTTCTTGTCGTTCAAACTTTGTCATCCTGAGCTTGTCGAAGGACGTAATTCATAATTCGTAATTCGTAATTCATAATTCGTAATTCATAATTCGTAATTCATAATTCGTAATTCGTAATTCATAATTCGTAATTCGTAATTCATAATTCATAATTCGTAATTCATAATTCGTAATTCATAATTAAATAAACCCGCCCCAACAATTTTTAATTTCATAATCCAACTCGCCCGAGGCGCAGCCGAACTGTATGGAGCGCCGCGGAATAAAATAAATTAAACAACTTAACCACTTGTAATTCATAATTCGTAATTCATAATTCGTAATTCGTAATTCCAATGGCGTTGAGGCAGGGTCTATTATTTATGATTCCGTCAGTTCGAGTGTCCGCATTGGCGGATGTATCGAGAACCTCATGTATGGAAATTCCACACACAACTGTTTCATAACAATCAGTAAAATAAAAATGAATCGTGTAGCAGAGTGTAACGCATAAAAAAGGCGCGGAACTCAGCTTATCGTATCAGAGGTACTGGCATACCCTTACCACAAATAAGTGAGCCCACGCCCTAGGAGCGTGAGCATTTACACTTATCATCTCGTGGTAAATAAAACGCCAGTTTTCTGATACGAGATTCAAAGCGAATGCTTCAATATTGTCATTTGAAGAATCGCAAATTTATATATTCTGATACAAATATAGTAATTTTTTTATAAGTGCGCATTTTCGTACGCGTTAATTTTTGTACTTACTAGTTAATTTGTAGATATGAACAATGCCAATTACATAATTTGTGATTTTATCTATAATAACTGGATTCTTCCTTTCAAATCACAACGGGCATTTGCAATTGAACATAACATAGAAGAAAGTATCGTTCGAAAAATAAAAAATACTTCCTTAAAGAAAAATAAAGTAGACTACAATATACCGGTTAATACATTGGTAAAAATCTGTGAAGCAAGAAATCTCAAACTTTCAGAGTTTTTTAAACTAATAAATCTGTAATGCATTTTTAACCGTCCAACTTTTGGGGTTAAGTCCATTCGGACATCTTTTTTTATACCATAATAACATCATATAATCCTTTTTCACCAACTGCTTATTGAGCATCAGTCATACTTTAATCCAACTTAAAATTAAAGTCATGAAATGGTATAATATTTTATTTATTATGGCTGCCTACGTTATAGGCGTCTATCTTCATATTGCTTATAAAGATTATCTCAAAAACCGGCATCACAATGACAGCTGGAAAAAAAATAGATAGACAACAAATTTTGGTACTTTGAAACTATACTATTCAAAAAAATAAAATAAATAAGTTTCTAAGCCATAAAACGCTTTTTAAAAACTAAGTATTCCCAACTAACCGCCATATTGTCAGTAATTAACATGCTATTTTTAATCCGTATAGTATTTAGTTGTAAATATTCGGACACATTACTTCATGGCATACTTTATGATTATGTAATTTCAGTGAAAACCGAAAATAATATGTGATTAATTCAAGTATTCTTTTCAAAACATAAATATAATTCAAACTAAATTCAAAAAATTTATCGTATGCAAAATTCTACTTTTTTTTCATTAACTGCCGATTCAGGTATAATATCATTGGAGGGTAAATACTCATGGCAGTAGCTTCAAATTCTCAAATTAAATATTATCCGGTTAAAAACGGCGATATGTCTCTTATCACTTTAAATGATAAGACTACTATTTTGGTTGACTGTAATATTACAGTCGTTTCACAGGACGAAGCAGACAAATCTCGGTTCGATACTAAAAAGGATTTGTTAGATTCTATTCAAACTAGAAATAAAAATCCCTATATCGATGTTTTCATTCTAACACATGGGGACAAAGACCATTGTTTAGGATTTAAGGATAACTTTTATCAGGGCGACCCTAAAGATTACAGTGAGGAAGATAGGAAAGCTGGATTAATAATTATGGATTCTATGTGGTTTTCGCCAATGGTTGCAGAAGAATCTTCTAATCCCAATGAAGATGCCCATCAGCAGGAAGCGGAGCGAAGACTGCAACTTCATCGTGATAACGACTCTGAAAAAGATAATCCAGGTAACCGTATCCGAATTATTGGCTATGATGTCAATGGCGAATATGAAGACTTAGACCACTTGCGTTCTAAACCAGGTGAAGTAGTTTCACGTTTTAATGATCGTGATCAAGATACATTTTCTGTATTTATTCATGCACCTTTTAAAGTTCATTTGGAGGGTGAAGATAAAAACAAAAATCAGGCAAGCATTGTCTTCCAGGCAAGATTCAAAGAATACAGCTGGAGTACAGATTTTTGTTGTCAGGCAATGTTCGGAGGTGATTCCGACCATTCTACTTGGACTCAAATTGTCGAACGTACAAAACGTTTTGGTAAAGACGAGTCCGAAAGAGCACTCGATTGGGATTTATTCATGGCGCCACACCACTGCTCATGGACTTATTTTAACGACACCGATAAAGATGAAGTAGTCGAAACTTCAACTGAGGCACTACAATATGGAAAAGCTGGAGGGTTTATCATTGCATCCTGCAAAAAAATTGTCAACGATGATGATAATCCACCACATTATGACGCTAAAAAAGAGTATCTTAAACATGTATCTCCAAAGGAAAACTTCCTAAATACTGATGTCGAGCCTAACGAATCTGAACCAAAACCTATCATATTTGATATTACGGTTAACGGACCTGCCCGTGCCACAGAAAAGAATATTAGTGGTTCAGCAACTTCAGCAGGTGGCAGCGGATCTGCGGGTACAATAATTTCGCAGGGATAATGTTATTTAGTGATAGTCTGACCCCATTTGAGGGTGAATTACCGCCATCGGTAAGCATAGCCATATCAGAAATAGAAGAATACTTTGAGGCAAAAAACCTCAAAGTGTTTTCTTGGCATTATGGTACTATAGTGGTTGCTGCTTCATTCGGTATTTCTTTACCATCTCGGGGTTCAATAAATAATTTTATCAGAGCCGAGGAGCCGATTCTCGTACGGATATCATTAAAAAATTATCCCGAACAGGCACCGGCGATACTTTCAGACAGGATAGATTTTCCAAAGAATAATCTGCCTCATTTGTATTATACTCCCGAAGGCGAGCCGGCTGTACTCTGTTTGGTTAGGGACAGCCTCAATCAATGGTTTGCAACAGTCACCATGGCCGACTTTTTATTGGTAGGTTCTCAGTGGTTTTATAAAGCCGCAATTGGCAAGTTACTCGATGATAATGATGAGTTCGATCCTGTCAGGTTGGAAAAAAATACCGCTGGCAAACACATTTATAAGTATACAATGTTGAGCCAAATAGTAGAAAATGATGAGCGTTTGCTGCCAAAGTTTCCAATGGCACTGATGTTGAGTTGTCTATACAAAAAAAATGAATCAGACAATTATATTTTTAAATCAATAACTAGTGTCCCACTACTGGGATTATCAGATATTAAAGAAACTACTAAAAAAGCTTTAAAAGGCATCTATAGTGCAAACGATTCTCCAAATGTCCTACCTCTATTCTCTTTATTGGTATGGGATTCTGACAGTACTGTGGAAAATCAATACAGCACAAATTTACCAACTAATTTTGGGCAGCTTAAGCAATATCTTTCTTTAAGAGGTATTGACATAGTCGAGATACTTATGGGTATCGAAAAAGGTAAAGCGCTAATTTCTCGTATAGTTCCAATAATACATGCTGTAAAACGGCCTAAAAAACTAATCGGATATCCTGATCATTATGAATTCTTCACCTATGTTTTAGTTATTCCCGAAGATGGATTACAATCTATGACTGATGATATTGAAATTTCAATTTTATCACATACAGAGCCTTTTAGTACTGAACTTGCACAAACCCTTAGCAACGAAAAAAGAATCCAAAGTTCTTTGTATGTTGGCGTAGGCTCGCTGGGTTCAAAAATTTTATTACACGATGCAAGAACAGGCAAAAAGAACATTGGTGCTGTCGATAATGATAAGTTTGAGCAACACAACCTAGCACGTCACTCATTATTTTCCCGTAGTATTGGTGACAATAAGGCAGAATCAATCATCGATGAAATTAAAGAATTCTACGAACTGGAAACAACAACTGGTTTGGTTGCGTTTCCAAAGTATGTCTCCGAATTAACAGACGATGAAATCAAGGAATATGACACTATTATCGACACCACGGCCAGTCAACAGGTGATGCAGCATTTTGCCATGAGAAATTTACCAAATACGTTGCGATATAGTCGATGCGAATTGGTAGATGATGGACAAATTGGCCTTCTTTACAAAGAAGGGTCCCAGCGCAATCCTAGAATTGATGATCTATTTTATACAGCTTGTTATCTAAGTAATCAAGATGAAGACCTGCACATTTGGCGACGCAATGATGCTGGTCGTGAACCTACCGTTTTAAACATAGGATTAGGCTGCAATTCAATTACAACAGTAATGCCCGATGACCTGATAAGCTTTCATGCAAGTGCATTTTCTCAATTATTAGCAAGTGAAAACGAACTTTTAAAAGTAAACACAGGGCTGCTATATCTCAATCTATGCCGAAAATCATCAGGTCTTCCGGTAATTTCAAATAAATATTTCAGTGTTGGTGCATTTGAAATTTTAGAATGTCAGGCAAATAGCGGTTGGCAACTTCGTCTATTTCCTGGCACGACTGAAAAACTATTACGTCAATGCAAAAAATTCGGTAGCAAAGAAACAGGAGGCATTTTAATTGGAGTTGCTAATTATAAAACAAAAGTCATACACGTTTTTGATATTGTCCCAGAACCGAGTGATAGTCATGGGACGCCTGTCGCATTTACTAGAGGCATCAGGAGCCTACCCGAATTAGTAGATGAAATAAAATATAATACCGGCGAAATTATTGGCTACATAGGCGAATGGCACACACATCCTATGAACTTACAAAAATTAAGTGGCCAGGATATGAAAACCATTGGACAGCTTCAGGCAATTAATAAAAAGACTCCCATTCCTACATGTGCAGTTATTGTAACACCAAGTAAAGTAATACCATTTGTATATGAGTAATAACGAAGAAAAAAAAATTAGGTTAGGTTTGGCACTGTCAGGCGGAGGTTATAGAGCTGCAGCATTTCATTTAGGCGTTTTTCGCAAATTGAATAAACTGAATATTCTCGAAAAAATTGATGTTATCTCATGTATTTCTGGAGGTTCTATTGCAGGGGCTTATTATGTTCTGAATAAAAACAACTTCGAAGAATTTGAAAAATCATTTACAACTAATCTTCAAAAGAGTTGTATTCGGCGAATAATATTTCACTATAGGTTTTTGTTACCTATATTAATATTTGCTGCCATAGTCTTTTTTTTACTTAATGACCCTTTCAGCTTTGATTTTCCAACTTGGTTAGTTGTATTAATCATCTGTACCCTTGTCTTTTCTCCAATACTCATCCAATTCAGGATTGTTTCATTTACTACATTAAAAATTAAAGCTTATCGCAAAATATTTTTCGGAAATAAAGTACTGGTTGACTTACCGGACGCTCCTATTTTAGCGATTAATTCAACCAATTTGTCTACAGGAACACTTTGGACTTTTTCTAAGAATAAAATGTCTGATTCAAGTTACGAATTTCCAAAGGACGGTGGTGAGTCTATTAAATTTAATGGAAGTAATTTTTCAATTGCAGTAGCCGTAGCCAGTAGTTCCAGCGTTCCGGTACCTTTTGACCCTGTTAAAATCCCGATAAAGTATTTTAAAAATCATGCCGACTTTAAAAGGGCCAAACCAAGGCTTATAGATGGTGGTTTATATGATAATCAGGGCCTACATAAATTAACACAAAGTAATTCATCCTATGTTTGTGATATCATTATAGTCAGTGATGGTTCACAACCGTTTAGCGATAAATTCTTCGCAAACAATACACCATTTATACTCTACCGTGGCATCGATGTAATGATGCGAAAAATTAAAAATTTACAATTTATTAGGGACGTATACGGAAAGTCGAAAGAAATTGCTTACTTCTCATTAGACTGGGAATATTCACGTTGTGTATTGGAATTCGTTAACGCAGCAAAGAAAGAACAAGTTCCACAACATGTCTTAGCGCATCATGGACTCACTCGCGAAGTACTTGAAAAACCTTTTGCAGAGATAAATGAACTTATACGCAATAAAATAGATTTTAAAAGCATAGTTAAAAATGCTCTCGATGAGCCACAAATAGAAAAAATAAGCCGCATCAGCACGAACTTGACAGCTTTGTCAAAGGAAAAAATTGAGTTGCTCTCAAAACATGGAGAAATACTGACTGAGCTTCAAATAAAATTATATTGTCCAACATTAAAACTCGCATAAAATGAGCATAGTTAAATCAATATCCGTAGGAAACGGAGATATGTTTTATATCAAACACGATTCTGATAATTTTACAATTATCGATTGTAATCTAAAAGAAGATGATAAAATCGTTATCATAAATGAACTAAAAAATCAGGCAGCAGGTAAAGGAATAAGACGTTTTATTTCCACGTCACCAGACAATGATCATATCAATGGGCTTAAAACTCTTAGTGAGAAAATGGGAATCGAAAATTTCTACGTTGTCAAAAATAGTGCCGTCAAAAGTCGAGATAATGAAGACTTTAAAAAATACCGAGAATTACATGATTCCTCCAAGGCATTCTACATAAGTAGAAATGTCAGCAGAAAATGGATGAATGTAAAAGATGCACAAAGAGAATCTTCTGGAATCAATATTTTATGGCCAATAGTCGATAACAAGCATTTTCTAAAAGCGCAGCAAGATGCAGTTACTAGGCCAAATAACATTTCTCCGATAATTAGATACCAAGAAGGAAACAATGCCTCAGTCTTATGGATGGGTGATTTAGAAACTCCATTTATGGACCTCATGATTGAGGAAATCACATTACCTCAAACAGTCATCTTAATTGCACCTCATCATGGTAGAGATTCCGGAAAAGTTCCAAAAAAGTTCTTAGAACAAATAAATCCTAAAGTTATTATTATAGGTCAGGCCTCTAGTGATGACTTAAACTACTATAACGAATACAATACTATAACGCAAAACTCAGCAAAAGACATCACAATGCAGTTAGTTGATGGAAAAGTACATTTTTTTGCTTCAAGCACCAGTTATAATGTTGGTTTTTTAAAAGATGAAAAAATTAAGGATGAAATGTTAGGAACCTATCTGGGCACCTTAAATAGTTAAATTAATTTTGGTAAAATTGTTACCGTAAATAATTTAACTTTTGATGCTGTAGATTTTGTTTTGGTCCGATAGCACTGGTTGGGCTTCGCTCTGCTACGCTCTCAGCCTAGGGTGTAATCCTTACAGATGAATCCTTAAATCAACTTTTTCCAACTAATAATACTAAAATTCCACAATTACATACTAAATGTAAAAACATTTAATTTGTATTGATACTCCATCCAAAATGCTTTACTTCATCCAGTAATATCATATCTATTAGTTTTGCAGCGTATGAAATAGACAACTATCTCCAGAAGGAGGCATAAAAATTACCGCAAAATCTTTCATCACAACACTAGTTGTAAAAATAGGGAAAAGTAAAAAAATACATATATTTGGATAAATTTACCCGTTGGCAGCAAGTTTAAAAGACACCGAAAACCAAATGAGACAAATGGAAGCTAAATTTACTTTTTTTAAAGCTGGACAAGGTTCGTTTTATGGCGGACGAATTTGGCAACATGAAACAAATCAAGTTTTCACAGTTGTTTACGACTGCGGAACAAGTCCTTTTATAGCAGGAAATAATCAATCGCTAAACAATGAAATAACTCTTTTTAAAAACACACCACATTATTTCCCACTAAATAATGACGAAATTGAATTACTGTTTATTTCTCACTTAGACTACGACCACGTTTCTGGTCTCAAACGACTATTAACAGAGTTTAAAGTAAAAAATATCATTTTGCCATATATTGATAAAAAACATAGACAATTCTTTTTAACTTCAATTTCCGTCAACAATGACCCTAATGGCGATTTAACAATTGAGGAATATTTTTCCTTTATCGAAAGTCCTAACCAATTTATTTTACAAAACAGTGAAAGCACAAAACAGTTTTTTATCAAATCCAGTAGAAAAACAGAAGTAGAATATCAAGGTTACGACAACAACGATAATCAATCAGAAAATATTTATCCACGAGGTACAATAAATACTGATACCGAAGAGCTAATTGGTCAGGCGTCTGTTTCTGTATATGAAAATGATTTGCAATTTTTTATTAAACGAAATTGGGAATTTACAACTTACGCTAAAAGCGTTAGCGAACAAGCAATAGACAAATTACATGCTTGCTTAAAAAAGAAATTGAAGAAAAAAGTAACAGATAATTTATCACTTGATGATATAAAAAACATTGTAACATCAAATAGAAAAGAATCTCATAAATGTTACACAGACTGCATTGGCGACATCAATTCTTATGGTCTCGTGCTTTTACACGGGCCTATTCGCTTTGAACATTTGTTCGGTCGAATTTATTCTGATTGTGAATTAAGTCAATTTCATAATGATTATAATTACCATCGGCACCACTACGATGAACATCATTTTAATAATATCAATAGAGCTATGTTAGGTACTCTTTTACTGGGTGACACATCTATAAATCCAAATAACAACCTAATTGATTTTCCACAAGCGTTTAAAGATAAATTAGTTAATGTTCATGTGGTTCAAGTACCCCATCACGGCTCTTCAAAAAATTGGGACTTCACAACATTTGAAGCATTAAATATCGGAGCAAATATTAATTCTTGGGGAAATCGAGTTGTTTCTGTGTGTAATTTTGGTTTTGGAAACAAGTTTGGACACCCTTCACACCAAGTTTTAAACGACTTACGTTCAACAATATTTTTTAATACACAATTTTCTAGACTAAACATTCAATATGATATTATCCACCACCATAGAACATGAAACAAAAAAAACCAGCTGTCAATAGCGCCTACCCAAAAGGAGGGGTTTCGTGTTCCAAAGACAGTTTTGTGGATAAATAAGCATTGCTTTTAAATCAATTTTTGTAATAAAAGTTACGTCCTTCGGGTAACATAAAATACAAAACCAATTGTAAAACGATACCATAACCTATGACAGTAATCATAATCATAACAGTAGTTGGGCTACTAATTTATTTCGGGGTAAGAAAAAAAAACGAACAGACTTTTATTGATAACAATCAAAATTCTAACGCTTCAACAGTAAGCAGTCAGACAAATTCAACTCCGCAAAAATTCATATCTAAAATTTCAGACCTACCATTTCCTGATAGAATTGACGCAATAGTTTGGCATATTAAAGCTATAGACAAAGGGCTTGCAAATGGCGACTTAGAACTTGTTAATCTTTCATATGCAAAACTCATTGAAAGTATCATACAACAAAACGTTACAGAAAACGGAAGTTTTGAAGACCACTTGCATAAAATTAGAAAAGAGTATGACGAGTTTAGATCATACTACGAACTAGAATATCCGCAACAGTTTTTACCTCTTTCTCAACGACAAAAAACACAACTAACTTCAACATTTTCAAGTAATCCAAAGCCTACCGTTACGAGCAACAACTTAAAATTAAAAACACTTTTATCAGAATTGGACTCAAAAGGACACGCTGAATATCCTCTTTTGAGAAAAGAATACGCAGTAACTTCTGGAATACCTTTCACAGATTTTTCCGGCTGGATTATTGACCAACTTAAAGCAAAAGACTACAACTCTCTTTACGCATTTGTAAAAGAGTATTATTTAGGACGAGACAACTATATATACAGTGAGCAAGAACTCAAAAACATATTTGAAAAATTTTTGACCAAAAATTTCAAAGCATTATTTAAAAACATTGACGAACAAGCAATTTTTGAAATTCAAGCTTTTTTTATTCTTAAACGAGGAATAGACGATTTTAACAGAGAGTTTTGGATAGCAGAAGACAAAGAAGCTGAGTTGCTTTGCAAAATTTTGAGTGTTTATTCTTTTGAAATAGTTCCAAACACATTTGAGCCTCTTATTAAAAAAGCAAATAAATTTCTGCGTGAAATGCGAAAAGACGTTGAGTTTTGGAAAGATTATAAAAACTACAAAATAGAAGAACTACAAAACGAATACAAACTTGAAACAACCAACGGTTTAGAAAAGAAACTCAAACAAATTAATGCAGGTGAAAGACTTCATTTCTTTGACTTTGTAACAACGGTTCATTCTTTTAGAAAATTTTGGGATGGCGACAGTTCATACAAAACAAGAAGTTTCGGTATTAACGAGTTAGATAGCATAAAGAAAATTTCTGAATTAATAATTTTTGACAAAGTAAATGATATTAAGGCTATACCCGAAATCGCAAGTAAAGGGGAACTTAAAGAGACCGCTGAAAAAGCAGGATTTGAAATCAAGAAATCGTGGACAATGGACAAGATTTTTGAAAACCTTATAAAGAGTGAACAAGGACAAGTCTTTCTTGAAGAGTTTGTAAAAGGTAAAAGTATTTTAGCATTTAAGGACGAATACAGAAATGACTTGACAATTATTTTAAAACACCAAGAAAAAATTAAACGGACAATTGACCTAATAGCAATGATGTAATGACTCCTCAAAAAGAACAACAGCCACTAAAAGAGATTTTGCGCAATTGCTGGGTTTTATTTTTACGCATTCACGACCCTTGATAGCAAAAGCCCGAAACAAAAAAATGTTCTCTATAGTTCTGCTTTTACAACCATTGCAAGAGTATTTCTGTCTAACCAATCACCAAAAAATTGTAATACAAAATTCCTTAATAGCATACTAAATGCAAAATCATTTATGTAGTATGCCGTTCCATCAAAAATACTTTACTTCATAAAATGGTCTATATTTATATCTATAGCCTATTTAATAAGCATCTACCTTCACATTGCCTATAAAAAAGTACTGTAAAAAAACCGTCATCGCAATAACAGTTGGAAACGTAAGGAAAAATAAAATTACCTATATTTAAATTTATTAAAAAAATGAGGCATCTTAAACCCAATTATATTTAATCCCAAAAAAACGTATTTCATCGATAAGTTTATGGTCAAATTGAGAATATTATTACATTAGGACAATTTTAAAAACATCCAATATGCGAATTCAAAAAGTACCTCGTTTTATATATTTCTATGGCATTAGCTTTGAATTTGAAAAATATAAAACAATTTCAGACCTATTTACAACATTTACAACTATGAGTAAAACAGGTGCCAAAATAAGATACCAATATTTTGGAGATAAATATGTATCTGTTCATGGGGTTGACAATGACAAAGGTATCATGAAGGGTAAATTAAGAAGTATTCGTACTGATGCTTTTCCTGAAGGAATAAATATGACAACAGATATAGTTGAAGATTTAGACACTGCTAAATTTGATGGAATTGTCGAAACTTCTCATTTTATAATTGATTATAGAAAAACAGAAACGTTACTTGCCCTTGAATATAATCACCATGGAGCTAAAGTAGAAGACTTTATTCGTTATATAGAAAGAGTAGGCTTAAGTTATAAAATTTGCAAAAAAGTTGGATTTCATTATGTGGTTCGTAATTCACTAAAGAGCCTTAAAAAAAGACTCGGAAGAGTTTCACAAATGAGTGTAAAAATTCATAAAAGCTATATTCCGGAACTAGAAAATGCGGATCATGAACTACTTCAAGCGGCTAAAGCATCCGTAAACCATTTTGAAAATCAATATGCAATTCTAGATTTCAATATTGATTATAGAGAGTTTGAAGACACACCAAAAATAAAAAAAACAATTTTCGGAATTTTAAAGTACTTCGAAGATAATCCAGATAAAAAACATATCTTTAACTATCTAAAGGTTAAAGCAGAAGATGAAGAATTAGGTAATAAACTTCAAATATTTGATTTAATACTGGATAAAGAACAGAGTAAAATTAGAGTTGAAAAAAAGCCACAAACAAGAGTTATTTTATCTGAAGATATATTCCCTAAAATGCAACGTGAAATCGATAAAAAGAACTTCAAATGAATCGAGAAAAAATACTTGATTTTTATTTAAACAATTCATATGTAATCGACATTTTTATTGTTACTATTTTATGGATTGTAAATACTTATTTTATAGTTTTTAATTATAAATCCACTTCAAAATCTGATTTGACAGGTTTACTATCAAGTATAATTTCAACGGCTATTTCATTAGCTGGATTCATTTTAGCTGCATTGACTATTATTGCAGCAATAAAAGCAAACATTGCTAATAAATTACCTGAAACTGCCAAAAATCCATTAGAACTTTTTTTTTCTAAAACCAATTATTCCCAATTAACGACTGTTTTTAAAGAATCTATAATAGAATTAGTTCTAGTCACAATTGGTTTATATTTAATCTGGTTACTATCACCTGACTTTTCATGTAATTTTCTCTTTAAAGTTTTGATTTGCGGTATCACAATAGTTTTTTTGAGTATCTCTAGAACTCTTTTAGTGTTATTTACAATTATGGGACTTGAAAAATAAAAAGATAATAAAAAATACATATAACCGCGATTTCGCATAAGTTTGAAAGTTATAATACTTTCATAGTTTGCTTTCGTAATAATTTCTATCTTAGCGATAAGTGCCTAATCTTGAAGTTCGCAATTGGGATGAATTCGATTATCTACATAAGTAAATTTATCGAAACTCAGAGAATTCAATCACAAACCTAAATAAAAAACACGATGGCAGTTTACAAATTAATTGCAAAAGGAAATTATGGAAATATGCCTAAAGGATATGAATTCCAGGTAGTTTCAGCAACAACTCCAACTCCGGATGCAAAAGATATCGAAAAGGAAATCGATAGACTTGGCTTTAATTCACAGGCAAAAACATACAAAAGTGCTGGGAATTTTGAGGTTAAAAAAATCTAATACCTTGAACATTTGAAAACTCATGATGCAATGGAAATTCAAAAAAAGCTTTTAGAAATTTGGAATAAAAATTACATAAATGAATTACCGGTAATAATTAAGGAACGAGGCTTTAATTATTCCATTAATGATGAGCAGAAGGATATTCTAATAACCGGAATAAATCCATCATTCAGAAAAGGCGACGAAAATGGAAATACCTGTTTCGATTTTAAAAGTATTGTTAAAGACAATAAATATGATACATATTGGACATCATTAAAGAATTTGGTTTCAAATGGAACTACCAACCTACTGAATGATACAGCCTGTCTGGATATATTTTATTTCAGAGAAAGAGACCAAAAGTTTTTAACTAAAAATATTTTAGCAAATACCGGTGGTTTGACTTTTGTTGCAGAACAATTAAATTTAACGCAACATATAATTGAGGAGATAATTAAACCTAAGGTTATAATTGTAAAAAATAAAGAATCGGCTGCATATTGGGGAAAGTACGCAGATAAAGGAATACTTTGGATGGGATATGAGTTAGAATTTTTAGAAAACACTGCATTTGGAGAACTATACAAAATCAAAGGGCTAATAAACTCAACAGAAAGAATCTCCCCTGAAATAGAAAAAACTAACATTGAAAATTCTTTAATCTTGTTTACTGTCCACATAAATCAGTATACGAAAAAAGAAAAGCGACCAACTCCAAATTTCATAAATGAATTATTGTTGAGAAACAAATAAAACCTCCCCTAAACCGTTTAACTGGTCTCAATATTTATTAAGCTTTATGTAATACCACCATTCAAATTTAGAATCAGGTTGATAGTCGAATAAATCATAAATTTTCTGATAAAAATCTTTCTGTTTACACGATTCTCAAATAATTTAATGACTCCCTTCCATCAATCATCATAATCATACTTATGATGTAATGATGCTCTGATTGTTGTCCAATTCTTTTTCTTCAAGCTCTACATCCATTTTGCTAAAGGATTAAATTTCTAAAATATTTTGGTCTGCAAGAATCCAGTCGTTACCATTAGATGTAATTGGAATGATTTTATTTAATAAATTTTTCTGTAATGATTCAATCGATTTGGTTGTTATCTTCGACCTTTCGTTAATTTCCAAAAACAAGTCACGAACCTCAATCATACCCCAACCTTGTTTGTCTTGCCGTGAAAAGTATAAATATAAATTTCGATAGGTTTCAGGATATCCCAAACGATAAGTCCCATTTCCGCCTGCGGTGGCAAAAAATGGTTCTCCTTCACCTTTTTTAATTCCCGAAACCGTTCTTGATACAGTATGAATCTCATTTTTTATTTCAGTGATTTTGGCTTCAAATATTTCGTCACTTTCCCTATCATTTATTTTATCATCGGTAAGAATAATATTTATGGCACATAAACCTCTGTCACTTGTACTCGGAACAAAGTTTAACTGTAAACAAGTATCGTCAAAATGATAACGATAGTATGCTTGAAAGTTTTCCTCAAATTCTTTTCTGTTTTTGAATTTTGAAATATGAAAATAGTAACTATGATTATCCTCACCTAGGATAAACCCATAGCCCTTATCAGAGAAATATTTTATAATAACACCTTTCATTTGATAAATTATATTAAAGTTTATTAACCAACATCAAATATATTGAATATTACAATAGATGCAATCCAATTCTTTCATTTACAATCCTCTTAAATATCAACATTCCTATTCCCAAAAATCTTAATAACTTCTGTAATAATTAATAAATTATTTGTTTTTAAGTACGCAATAAAAATTTATTTTTATACACTTCTAATAGTGTAGCATGACGCCAATAAAAAATAAAAAAGTCGAAGGGATAATTGCCGAAATTATAGACCAATATGCCTATGCCGACAAGTCCGACAGACCTTGGATCATTGGCTTTAGCGGCGGTAAAGACTCTACAGTATTACTCATGCTGGTTTGGATTGCCTTGCAGCGAATCAGAGAGCAACTCCCCTATCCGTATCAGTTAAGACGCAAGGTGTATGTAGTCTGCAATGATACCATGGTCGAAAACCCCATCATTGCCAATTATGTAGAAGAGGTACTGGTAAAAATTTCAGAAGCGGCTAGAGACCAGGACATGCCCATTTTGGTACAAAGAACCACCCCTAAACTCGAAGAAACATTTTGGACAAATGTAATCGGTAAAGGGTACCCGGTCCCTAACAACGCCTTCCGTTGGTGTACCGACAAACTAAAAATAAGACCTACCTCAAACTTTCTGGTAGAACAAATCGACGAAAAAGGCGAAGCCATTGTACTCCTCGGAACCCGTTACGACGAAAGCGCCACCCGGGAACGTTCCATCAGAAAACACGAGGTAACCGGCAGCAGGCTGTCAAAACACCAAACCACAGTCAATACCTACGTCTACGCCCCTATCAAAGAAATGATTGTAGATGAAGTGTGGTACATCATCAATGCCGTAAAAACTCCTTGGGGATTTGACAACTCCATCCTGTTCAAAATATATGCCGATGCCAGCGCCGACGATTACGAATGCCCTACAGTCGTAGTCAACAAAGAGCACACCTCTTGCGGACAAAGCCGCTTCGGGTGTTGGACCTGCACCGTGGTAAAAAACGACAAATCCATGTCCTCCTTAGTCAACAACGGTCAAAATTGGATGCAACCCCTACTCGATTTTAGAAACCGATTGGTCGAAGGCAGAAATATATCCGAGAACCGCTCAGACACCCGTAGAAATGGTCAGGAAGCAATAAGAGAAGATGGTACCTTCAACGGAAACTATACCTTCGAATACCGATACCAAATACTAAAAGATTTGCTCTTAGTACAAAAGGAAATCCAAAAAGAGAGACCTCACATTACCTTAATCAACAACCAGGAACTAATTGCCATCCAGGTAACGTGGAACAGAGACGGATATTTTGACCACACCGTAGGCGATTTATACAAAGAAATTTACAACAAGGAAATAAGCACCAACAACATCAAATCCCTCGATGATACCGAGCGCAGAATCCTCAAAGAAGTATGTCAGGACGAACCGGGCTATTACCACCTGATAGACAACCTAATCGCTTTACAGGAAACCAAAACATTAATGATTACCAAATACGGTCTCCACAACGATGTCGAAAAAAGAATTGAAAGTTTTGTAAATGAAAATGGCTTATGAAAATCAATAAAATAAGGTTCCAAAACTTTAGAATTTATAAAGGCAAAAACGAAATCCAACTGACACCCAATACCGGCAAAAACATCAACATTATTGCCGGTAAAAATGGTTTCGGTAAAACCACTTTTTTAACGTCTCTAATCTGGGTATTCTACGGCAAAATGATGAGCGAAGTAGAAGACAAATACAAAAAAGACATCAAAAATGCCGGGGGCTACGAAAAATTTGTCAAAACACTACTCAACCGTGACGTAAAAGCAGAATTTGAAAGCAGCGGTAAAAACAGCCCGATTGTGGAAGTAGAATTGGAATTAATAGACATTCAAATTCCTTTCATTCTTTGCCAATCTTTAATAATCAAAAGATCATATAACCTAAAAACGGATATCGAAGAGTTAAAAATCTTCATTGATGGTCAGGAAAACGAACTAACCAAAGAGGTAGGCTCCGAAGTATTCATTAACGACTTCATCCTGCCCCGCGAAATTGCCAAGTTTTTCTTCTTCGATGCCGAGAAAATTGTATCCTTGGCCGAAGCCAAAACAAAATCCGAATTAAAAAACCTCAGCAAAGCCTATTCAGAAGTACTGGGAATTAAGAAATACGAAGATTTAAAAAAGAACCTCGAAACCTTACTAACCAAACTACGCCGAAGCGGGGCTTCGCAGGCAGAACAAAAAAAGTTGTTCGACCTGACTGATACCGAAACGGAATTAGTTGGTTTATTAGAGATTAATCAAGACAAACAAACCGGTATCGACGCTCAAATAGCAGCGCATAAACTGACCAGTGACAACCTTCAGGAAAAATTAATTCGTGAAGGCAACGGGATAACATTGGAAGAACTCCAAAAAATGAAATCCGAAAGAGAGGTACTAAAACACCAATCAACCGAAATAAAAAACAAACTCAAAAAACTAATGGACATAGCGCCATTGGTAATAGCCGGAAAAAAACTGGAACAGCTTAAAGAGCAACTAACGTTCGAACAAAACAACAAGACAAATTCAGTCGACAAAACTTTTGTATTCCAACAAGTAAAGGCATTTTCAACAGAGTTACTCAAGAATTTGGAATCCCTAAATCTGGAGGAATCCTCAAAATCAAAAGTAATTGAGGCATTAAATAAAACACTTACCGAGAAACAAACACAAAACCAAAGTACCAACTCCGGTACCATATTGCTCGATTTTACGGAAGAACAATTCCGAAACTTCGAAGCGGTGTACAACAACATCAAAGGAGCTTTTGCCAGCCAGTTCAAAGCGGTAGTGCAAGAAGAAAAAAACAACAGCATTTACCTGAACAAAATACTGTACCAAATCAAACAGGCAGAAGCCCGAAAAGACAATCCCTTGGCGCAAAAATTGCGACAGGAAAAAAAGGAAGTCGAAGAGGCTATTACCGATTTGACCATAGCAAAAGGGAAATTAATGGAAGAACACGATACCTTAAGCACCCGCTTAGCGTCAACCAAAAAAGTACTCGCAGAATACGAAAAGAATTTCAAACTGGTAGAAACCGACAAAAAGAAATACGAGGTAACAGAAAATTTATTGACCAAAATAAATTCCATAATTCAAAAGATCAAAGAAGACAAAAAGTATTCGCTGCAAAAATCAATTATGTTAGGATTGAAAAAAATCATGCACAAAAACGATTTTATCCACAACATCCGTGTAAACGTAGTCGACGAAGTAATGGACATCGATTTATTGGATAAAAATGACCTGATAATTGATAAAGACTCGCTATCAAAAGGGGAACAACAATTATACGCCACAGCCCTGTTAAAAGCCTTGGTAGATGAATCCGGTATTAAATTCCCGGTATTCATCGATAGCCCTTTGCAAAAGTTCGACAAATACCACTCAAAAAACATCATCAAAGAGTTCTATCCGGCTATTTCCGAACAAGTGGTACTATTCCCGCTACTCGAAAAAGAATTGTCTGAACTGGAATACGACTATCTCAAACCAAACGTAAACAAAGTACTGGTAATCGAAAACACCAACAACGGCTCTACATTCAAACCGTATGAAGTAAACCAATTATTCAACCACCTAAAAGAAGAACAAGATGTTTACGCAAATTAAAACCAGCAAAGAAAACAAAGAGGTGGTAGTACAACTAACCCGCAAACTGGGTTTAGGCGCAGAAAATGTAATTGCCCGTTTAGCCTACACCTACTCGTTGTCACAAGATAGAAAATTAGACCTTAACAACATCAAAGATGCCGGAGGAAAAGAGTACTCAAAATCAGTACTTTTCGGAGACTATTACGATATGTATTTAGGACTGCTGTGCGTACACTATGGCCTCTACAAAACAGATAAAGACATCGGCAGATACATCAAAATGCACGTAGACGATGGCTTACAATTGTTAAATGTAGAAGTGAATAGTCGTTCTAATATAGATGGGTTTGATTTTTTGACTGAAAAGATAAATAAAGGATTAATTCTTATTGCTTAGAGCTTTCTTTAAAATTGGATTGCACTCTGATATCATATTTTGTATCCACTCATGAAAGCTTACAGCTCTCCTAAGAAAGAGGATTAATAAACATAAGGTAATAAATAAGATAAAAAAAGTATCTTTTCCCCAAGAACAATTGAAGGCTGCAATAAAAAAAACACCAATAAAAAAAAGCATTAACGAAAAAAACATATTATAACACATGGTTCTCAAAGCCATAAAAGTGTTTAATATCTTAAAGTTTTCTGGGCTGTAATGTCTTATTAAGGTGATTTTCTTTCCCCTTTTACCAATACTTATAGGATGTTTACCTATCCTTTTACTCCAAAAAGTTTTATTGCGTTCTAGAATAATTTTAAAAAATTCATAAGACAAATATTGCATCACAAAACCAACACTATAACATATCAATGTCCAAAAAACAAAGGTATTAAGGTTCATTGTAGTTACATAATCTACTACAGCAGAGATATCTAAATTCATATTACAAAACAAAACAAATAAAACAACTATTGGAATGCCCGGCAAAATAGCCCCGAATAAATCAAATACTCCGATTTTAAAGTTATCCATAAATATCTAATGGGTTTAAAATTATTCTTGTTTCAACAACTCCCAAAAAGCCTTATCCTTAATCAATATCGGTTCAGAACCGGCAAGATTAACTATACTTTGGTGCTTCTCTAATCCTTTAATGGTTTTGATAAGATTTTCTTTTTGTGGTTTGCTGTCTAAAGAAAATAACGATTCCACTTCCTTCATTTTAATCTCATTCACACGGTGAATCACCCAGGTCAAAATATAGTTGGAATACTCATTCTCTCCGGTGGCAAAATGATTCAAGAATTGAGTCGAAAGTATAGTGCCAACACCAAATTCCCGACCCTCTTTCAAAATCTTCTTTATGGAAGTAAAGTTCTTACTCAGGAAATTATCGGCCTCATCCACCAAGATCATTTTCTTAATTTGACGTTGATGCCCCGCTATGATACTATGCCCATGACGCTGCATTTGCGTATAAAATGCATCAAGAGTTATGGCTACTATAAGATTTTGTATAGACTCATCATAGCCCGATAAATTAATCACCACCACTCCTTCAATCAACGAATACAGCGATTGGGTTTTCGTAGCATCAGGCTCAAAAATCTCAAACTCCGAAAGATTAGAGATAGCAGCGTACAAACTGTCTTGTGAGGTGCTCTCTTGACTCAGATAAATAGCACAAACATCCCCCAAGGTTGGTGGAGTCCTACTCCAAGTATCTCTTATGCCTTTATTAATGCCTCTACTTTCATAAGCTTCAACAATCACATCGCGCAAGCGCTGCTTTTGTACATTGCCCAAGTTAAAGGCACTGGCAATCGTTTCTTTGATATCATTAGCAGTATGCAAAGGCAACATCGGCTTAGAATGCTCAGTCGCATCCAACGACAACGGATTATAAGGCAAATGATAGGGCTCTAAAACCCTCGCATTAGTCTTAGCAACAAAATCATCTTTAATATAATCGCCCTTATAATCAAAAATCAAAATCCCTAACTTTTCAGAACCTATATTATGATGGGCATTATCATTCAACTGGGTAATTAAGGATTTGGTAAACTGTGTTTTACCCGTTCCCATAGTCCCGATAATACCGGTATTGGTATGCATTACCTTATTGGTATTAGTGGGTTCCCACAAAACAGCTTTTCCGGTATTCAAATTGGTGCCAAAAACAATCTCAATACCATCCCCGCTGTTACTCACAATCGATAAAGTATCCTCAATGGGTTCTGGAACCATTGATGCTATTGGTTCATCTTCTGTATCATCTGGGTCTTCCTCTAATTCAATGACTTCAATCACAGATTCTACAGGGGTAAACAAAGTTGTCGTGGCCTCAGAAAATCGGTTAACCAACAAACAGTTTTTATCTACAGTGGTTTGGGTATGATGAAAAAGTTGAATCAAATCATCAATCGATTGTACAAGAAAATCATATCCATCAGCCTCCATCAAATCAACACGCATGTAGCTATTGTTTATAGCTATTGTTCTCATGAAAACATCCTTACCAAAGTAAACCAACCCAAAAGTACCAATGGCACTGTTCAACCTATTGCTTATGGTAAAATCATTGTTAAGTAGGGCTTTGCGGTATGTCATTGTAACCACATTCCAATCCTGCGTATCCCATACATGAAATAGTTTCATCTTTTCAGCATTGGTAAGAGCCAATTTGGCAAAAAAGTTTTTATAAAACTCGCTTAAAAAACCTTCTTTACTCAAATGTTGATATAGCAATTGTGCTGTACGCTTACCTTGTTCAACACCTTTTTTAACAATCCCTAAGCCACCTATTTTCAACTCTACAGGATACAAATGCATCAACAATTCGCCTTCAAAAGTCTCTAGCCCTATGAACAATAAATCATCACTATAAGATCCTATAGCACCCAAATTCTTGGCAGAAAACAATCCATCTCCCATATTCAATCCGGCGTTACCGGAAACCCTTAAAATCTCTTCCAGTGAAATTGGAATCCAAACAATATTAGGGTGATGTAAAAAGGTTAAAGAAGATTTAATCCCCGACAACAAACTAAGCTTCTCTCTTGGAAATTGATTGTGCTGCCTAATCAACTTTAATAGCCATTCTCCATTAATAGCATTAAAAAAATTAATAATGTTAATGGTATCATTCGCAGCATCAAATTGTACTTTGTGCAGCTCTAGAAACTCCTTAACTACAAATTCATACTGACTCGTTTTTCGACTCACAGTAATAGCATCATAGCCATTGGAATTATTATATTGATCACTATAATGAATAATAACCAAATCTTTATTCTCTTTAAAAAAGTCCAAATCAACCTTAGGGTCTATATAAGTTACCCATTGGGAATCGCTATATAACTTTTCTAACTGCTTTTTTATAGCATAATCAATAGTGGTACAAAGTGCCTTATTACGGCTGTAGGGGTCATTATTTGAGGCTACTCTGACAAACGAATTGTATAAAGTAGCCAATTGAATTAAAACCGAAGGGCTGTCTGGTAAATCTTGAGTACCAAAACCGGTTCGGTAATTGTCATGACCGGGAGTCGAAGAAACATCAGCCATCAAACCGTTAAAAGAAATACCCGTCTTTACCATACTCATCTCATCATAAGAACAATCGGTCTTAGTAACATCAAACTGGTAAAAGGTAATATGAGCATACTCATAACGCTCTCCTGCCTTAGGCTCTGGTTTAGAATAAAATTTTACGCGTTCAAGAAAAGCATTAAGCAGGTCTTCCTTTTCAAAGTTTTTGGTCTTCAATTCTAAAGACAAATGCTTCTCAATATCATCAACACTCTCATGAAAAGTAAGTTCCTCAAATTTGGTAACAGTCTTCTCCGAGCCGTATATACTGACTTCTATAGGCAATAAATCAACTGGTCTTCTGGCAAGATTACCATTAAGATACTTGCGATAATACTCAAAAATACCTTCAACAACCTCCTTACATTCACCCAAATTAATTACATTAATTTTTAAGGGTGATTTGTTGGATTGCTCAAATAAAAACTCAAAATTACTGGTGAAATCCTTTATTTTATCAGTAACTAAATCAGTAACAAAACTTTTGGAAACGGCTTGTTTTGAGTTCAAGTACACGGTATAGTACAACCACTCTGGCGAATGACTCGACTCTATCGGAATATAAATTGCATTGGCTTTCCCTTCAATATAGGGAATCAAATTATAAGGACTTAATCTTTTCAAAACTGCATTGTAAACATCTTCTTGACCCAATGCAGCATTCAAGTGAAGTTGGTAAGCAACATTCAAAGGATGTAAGGGACTGAACTTAATTTTTTCTTCACCACCGCGCTCCCTAACTACACCAAGCCACAATAAATTTTTCTGCTGTAAAGTCAAAGGCTTGTTTTCCTCAAACTGTTCCAATTGTGCTAAAAAACAATCAACATAAACCGTAGCAAGCTGTCTTAAATCATCATGCAAATGAACCAAACTCGGTTGTGTCTGTATCCTGGCAAAGTAAGCCCTGTAATTATCAAAAGCCTCACGAATAGTAGCGTCTAAAGCTATCTCATGAGGATAAATAGTATGCTCAGCATCTAAAAACCAAGAATAAGCATCAGAGTTAATCAGCTGTTCCTCTAGCAATAAATTAAGCCTGAAATCACCACTAACGGTTTTCTCATTATTTCTAAAAACCAGCTTAAGAATTGAGCCTTCTTTAACAAATTTAAAATCTTCCTGATATATTCGTTTTTCTTTCCAAACCTCTATTCCTGATATAGGCTTAGGCAATTCAAAGTCCGTCTTAACGGCTATGGGTACCACTACATCAAATAAATCAAGCTTAAAATGTATCAAATCCTCCTGAGATAAGGAATAATCATAATTCAATAACAATCGCTCGTCTTCAGTAAGTGTAAAAGTGGCATCTAAACTCACAATATCCGAAAGGGTTACAGCACCATCTGGGTTAAAAATAAAAGTTTCATTCTCCTTAACTTGCAAATACGAATCTGATTTTTGAACAGCCAATTGAAAAGTGCCTTCAAACTGTGAAAAAACATTTGAAGAAAAAGGCAAATGCAAAACCTTAATCAAATACCGCTTGTCGGTCTCTGGATCTCTATACTCAATCAAATAAAATAAGGCATCAGCATCAAAGGCTTTAAACTCTATAACAATAGATTTCCCGCTATTGGAAACATCAATATTCTTTTTGGAACCTTGCTTAATGTTCAGTCCTTCTTTTTTAATAAACTGATCGTATTTCACAGTCACTTTAAAAGGAAGTTCCAAAGAAGGATTGAAAATAATCAAATTGATATTCCGCTTCTTCGAAACAGACTCACCATCTTGACGACACCATATAGTTTGCAGCAAATTATCACCTTCAACACTTTCAAAAACGGGAGGGCTTTTTTTCCGTTCCTTATCCATCCACAACACAAGTTCAGCGTAGTCAAACTCATGCCAATCTTCTTTAATAAGTCGGCTGAGTGCAGTGCTGGGCAATTCTTGCTCCAAATCGGCAGCGGGATTCCCGTTCGTGAAAATATTCTCAAATCGCTCATACAAACTAAAATTCCCGGCTAAATCTTTAGTAAGGTCTCCGGTTTTACTCTTTAATTCAGCTTGAGGAAAAAGACCTAAATGCCTATAATCTTTCGAGTCAATTGCCCCTTTTTCTAGGGCATTAATAACTTGCTCATAATCAAAAATAGTGTTGTTGTCTTCTACAACACTCTTAGTTTTTCTTTCTAATACAGCTCTCAAAATTGACTTCTCATATTTTTGAAGCTCAGTATTGTGATCTAAATCATGTAAAATCTGATTTTTAAAACTCAGATGATGGAGCGGCATACCTTCTTTAATCAAACTACCACTGCCTCCCAACAAACTATCCAGCTTTCCGCTGAATAAAATCAAGATAGAGGTATTTTCAAAAAGGTCTGTTTGGTCGGCTACCTTATTTCTGAGCATCGTAAAATAATCCTCAGAGGCTGAAGCGCTGGAAGCAACAATTACTTTAATAGAGCCAATCAATAAGCAAAAAGTGCTGTAATTTTCACCTCCGTCAGGATGCGTATAGGAAAAAGTAGAAGTAGATATCTTAGAATTTTGAGCTAAAGCATCGTATAAAAATTCAATATGCTCTTGATTCTCAAGATAAAAATTAAAACGATCTCCGGCTTGAATTTTTTGAGCTATAAAATAGTCGATAATTAAATTCGAAACATATTTATATAGTTGACTTGACGTATTGTGCATCTCCGCTATCACTTTTTTTCTCTATTAAATTAATTTTCTCAAACAATTTGGTAATCTCTAATTTAGTGGTCTCATCAAAAACTATCCCTCGCTCTCTAAACTTGTCCCACAAAGTCTTCAATCTGATTTTATCTTCAGTACCTATACACAATCGCGTCAAAAACAATAAGTGCTCTTGCGATAAAATACTGGTGTTACCCAATCTACCCCTGTTTTTAGTGTAATTTACTTTTCCAAATCGCGTAAACCATTTCGAATAATCACTATAAGGCTTACTTCGCTGTGAATTTTCAAACTGATATCTTATCTTATACCATAACCCATATATTGACTTGTGGATGTCTTTATCATATTTTTGATTGGTCAAAGAAAGTGCTAAAAGACGGTCACAATCATCCCAATTTTTTCCGGTATCCAAAACGGTTACATTTTCAGTATAAAAAGCAACCAATTCATTAATACAGTTTAACAATTGCGTTTGCTCATCTAAACCCAATGAATCATAAATGGCTATTATATTTTCATAATCTCCTATAGGGCTTCCGGCTACAGTAATGTAGTTTAATAACTCCAAAGTATTGATATGAGCAAAAACCGATTCTGAATAACGGTTCAGTTGTTTCCAACCTATGGTATGACTGGACAACCTGCTTTCAGATAAAGTCTCCCAATCCATAGTAAAATAAATTGGCTTTATTTTAGTACCCACAGCACCAAAATCATTAAAATAGAGCATCAACTGACACAAATATTGAAAATAATAAAACTTAAAGAAATCTTCAACATATTGCAAAAACAAGGAATTGTTTTTACTCAAAAAAATAAAATCTTTGGCAAACTGTTCTTTCAGTTCCGGAAATAAATTAAGGTAAATAGATTGGGATGATTTTTCCTCCCCGTCAGACAGTTCAGGCAAACACTGCAATAGCAATTGATGCAACAAATTTTCGTTAGTATCGTCTTCATTCAAGCTCCTAAGGTCAAAATCATCTTTAAGAAAAAGGTCATAAATAAACTTAGAAATCTCTTTCAGGGCAGAATTTGAATGAATAAAATTCATATAGGAAAGGGTCCTGATATTAAATTTTATAAGACCATCCTCATCATCAAAAAAAAGTTTACTAAGCATGGTTTTGAATTCAGAAACATGTTCGGTTTCAACTTTTTTTACTGCTTCTGTAATGATAGCCTCTTTAAGATTACTCTTAAACGAACCCGATTTGGTTTTTAATTCGACCTGTGTTTTAGTATTAACGATTCTGAATAACTCTCCAATAACACCTTGAAAAGATTTAAAATCATCACTAAAAGCATCACCACTCGGATTAGTCTTAAAAGGCAACAGCTTTATTTGTTTACCGGTGACATGGCTAAAAGTCTTATTTTTAAAATATCGTTGCTCCAAACCATCTATACCTGTTTTATTTAATAAAATATGCTTCATATCACCTGAAATTTATAACCACTGAAGGTATCTTTGGAAAATTTATAATCTACCGGCTTTCCTATGTTAACTTCGTCAATATAAAGTGAAGCTTTATTGTTATTCTGGCTGATTAAGGTATGTACTGCATTAACAAAGTAAACATAGTTGTTATTATCCTTTTTATTAGGTCGATACCCCTGAGAAATCATTTTAAGAACTTTAAACAAACTGAAATCAACATGAATCTTGAGCGTGTCTTCTTCATTATTTATTTTAAAGCCTAAAGCAAACTCTTGGGTAAATTTATGAATCTCATTCTCATTCTTTGGGGCAGTAAAATTCACGTCAGGGAAAACCTCAAAATCTTTAAAAACTCTATATTTAGTTTGTTTTCGACCTACATTAATAATAACCTTTCCATTTGATTTAGGGTCTCCGTTCCAATTTCTGGCTGCATGTTCAACTAAACCATAGATTTTTTTAATAAAATCCCTGTTGCAATTATTGTAGTGAAAAAGCCAAACCAAGTATTCATCATAATCAGCATCCTTCAAATACTCATGTTCAAAGTAATTGCTGAAATAATTCAACCTAATAAAAAACTTGGACAAATCTGATTTTTTGAGAGTCGTATCATCAAGCTTCGTCCCAATAGTCTCGAAATAACTTTTATCAATATGTTTAGAAAAAATCTTGACCACATGGTCAGAATTAATCAAGGTTAACAAAACTTCGTCGGTAATCGCATGTCTGTGGGTACAGGGATCCAATTTTTCAATCTTATCAAATAAACTTGAAAGTTCAGGATGTTCAAACAAGTAATTGGGAATTAAATTAGAAATAAACTCTCTGGAAGACATTTTTTCTATCCTTCCTTGATAATCCTCTTCATTGATAGTCGATAAAGAAACTGGAACAAGTATGTCGTAAATATAATTAAGTAAAGTTCTCAAAGAGACAATCTCTTTCCCCTTTATAATGGCTTTGATAATAAGTTGCGCTATCAGGTCTCTATTACGCTTTTCAAATAAAAATTCATAATTATACTGAATTGGGCAATAAACCTTATTCGCAACATTTTCTTTATACTGCAAATAGGCTTTGTAAATACTATTAGACTCATGGTCAGCAACTATTTTTTCCAATAGTGAAGAAATAACAGGAGAAACCGGACCATGCTCTGTCAGGGAATACATGTGATAATCCGTAAAATTTACATGATGAAAATGGCTGGCAGCATCAAATCCGTCATCGTGTACCAAGTCAGTATCTAATATCTTATTAGAGGATATGTAGCTTTTCAAAGTACTAAACTCCTCAACATATTCGTCAATAAATTTACTCAGTGTACCCAAGTTAATCGCTAAAATAATTTTGTCTTTAGAGTTTTCTAGTGCAACATCTCTAAATCCTTGCAATAGCTTATACAGTGTCTCGTTTGAAGATTCATTAGGATTATGGGCTTCAGTAGCATCATTATGTATAGTAAACTGTACAATAACATCTTTTAACTCATCGTGCAAATGGGAAAGAATATGTGATTTCCCATCACCAACATTACCACAAACTAACAGCAATTGTGGACTATCATTTTCACTGGCTCTAAGAATAATGCTTTTAAGTTTTTTTTCAACTTCACGCTCAATGTGTAAATACTTTTTAAATCCATTCAGATTAGAATAAGTACCTTGGGCTACAGCATATTTTGAGGATTCTCTAAGTTTTTTTAATTCTTCAAGTAAAGGGTTAGTAATCATACATTAGAATTATTTAGAGTTCGTTTAAAAGTTCCGAAATACTGACATTAAAAGCCTTAGCTAGTTTTTCAACCACCACCAAAGAAACATTGCGCTTCCCGGCTTCAATACCGGGTATATAAGTCCTGTCTAAATCCGATAATTCTGCAAGCTTCTCCTGCGAATAACCCGCAGCAATCCTAAGGCCTCGAACCCGTAAACCAAATTTTATCTTAATATCATCCATTTCGGCAAATTCGTACAATGTCGACAATTGTACAATAGACGATTGTCTACTTGGCAATAATAAACTATTGCATATATTGCATTTGTTAAGAACTCTATGAATTTATTGGACATACTTATTAATAATGACAACCGACAATTTTGATGTTTCCGGTCTATTCTATGATTGGAACAATTTTCCTTGCCGAAAATACCTAAACATAAAAATTAAGAATACAAAACTTGTGGAGCCTGACTTGATGGTCATTATGATGAATCCGGGCAGCTCAAAACCTATTGAAGAAAAATACAACATAGAGACCCCTACCAAACCCGATACTACTCAGAAACAAATTATGGCAGTAATGACCAATTGTCAATTTGAGTATGCGCGCATCCTAAACCTCTCAGATATTAGAGAACCTAAAAGTCAACTCTTTTTTAAAACAATAGCAAGCCTTGAAAACAATCATGGACATTCCATTTTTAGTAGTGAACGAATAAATGACTTTAAAGTGCTATTCAATACCCAAGTACCGATTTTACTGGCTTGGGGTGTAAATAAAAAACTGTTACCACTTGCAATTCCGGCTAGCAAAATCATCAAAGACAATGATTGCTTTGGATGGCTCAAAGAAAATAGTCATCTGGCATACTATCATCCGCTCCCAAGAAAAAAAGAAAAACAATTAAAATGGGTACATACCATAACCAATAACATCAAAAATCAATTAAAATGACCTCCAAAAGTTGAACAATAAGCTCATAAAAACAAAAACCCTCTGTAACGAGAGGGTTTAAAAAGCAATAAGTAAAAATCAATTTAGGGGGTATTCGCTGCAATCCCCGTAACCAAAGCCCGCAAAACAGCCTCATCAGCACCCACACCGGCCCCATCTAGGGCAGCAGTAATATTGCCGATAAGCAGCGTCCAATCCGGATCGGTATTTTTCTTAGGCTTCTTCTTTTTGGCATAAACAGTATGCCGAACTATCGAGGTAGTCATCAGGATAATCCTTTTATCCCGGTCAGTAAAGGCAGTACTGCGCAAAACACGGTCTTCATAAGCCACAATATAGGAATAAATAGGAGCATAAGCATCCTCCTTATCGGTCAGGGCCAAAACCGAACCTACAAAATCAGTCAGACTGCTCTTAGCCGCTGTGCTGTCCAAGGTAGCGTCAATGGTGGTGCCCAAGCAGCTCTCAGGCTGTGATACTATAGAAACAACACGGTCTGAAGCAGTAAACACATAAGGCACCTCTTTAGTCAAAGCCAAAAAGGAGGGGGTTTCATTGGCAATGGCAGTACAGTTAGTAATAATACCGGTCAACGTGAAGGGCTGCAGTTCCCCTTGGTAGTAAGCCGTCAAAAGTTCATAATAAACCTGACCCGTGGTATCATACGGATTGGCCGGGGAAATGGGAATAGTATCCAAAGTAGGGCCTGCCAAACGTTGCGTACTGCCGGTGAATTCCTCCTCAGGATTGCTGTTACACGAGATAAAAAAGGAACATAAAATAAAACATAATGAAAATAGTTTCATGAATAAAGATTGTTAAAAAAATGAATACTGATTGTGGGTACATCAGTTCATTTCACCCGGGCTAATCTGAACAGTTTTTCGGGAATCGCTTCCCGTTGAATTCAGAGCAAAACTAAGTTCCGCCACCCGGCAGCACAACCCAACCACTAATCCATTCCCGAATAAAGTATACGCAATTCCCGAATCCGGCACTTACTATTTCAGCTAAGAACCAACAAATCAATAAATTAAAACAAACCAAACTATTCAAGTGTTAATATCCGTTTTTGACATCGCCTAAACAATGTTTTTTAATATTTTAGCTACAATAATTACTCATCAATCACATCCCAACCAATGTGTGCTAAGCAATACTTAACCAACACTAAAACAATACTGTTCCTGCTTTTTATAGTCTTCCACTTCAATTTGGGAGCACAATCCAAACCGCAACTGCAAATCCGCCTTCAACAGCAAAAAGCAAAAAAAGACTACTCTCAAATGGCAGCAACCTACAAAGCGCTGCTCTACCGGGCTGATACCGCTGCCCGTTTTGCCTACGCCGACAGCATGCTTTCCTGTGCCGAAAAAACAAAAGACCCCGCTGCAATCGGAGCGGCCTTCCTCACCAAAGGAACCCTGTACTACAACCGCAAAGACCACCTGCGCGCCTTAGACAATTTTATCTGGGCCGACAACTACATTGCAAAAACAAACGACGAGTACCTCAAATACAAAACCAAATACACCATTGCCCAAATCAAGTCTTACTTGGGATTCTATGACGAAGCTATAGCCCTGTTCAAAGAATGCCTCACCTACTTCGAAGAAGAAAACGACCTCGCTTACCTCAACACCTTGCATTCCATTGGGCTCGCTTACAACCACATCGGCAAATACGACCTTTGCTCCTACTACAACCAATTGGGGCTGAAAACTGCTGCCGAACTCCAAAAACAGGAACTCCAACCCTATTTCATCCATTCGGAAGGCATCAACCAATACAGCAAAAAGAAATACAAAGAAGCCATCAGCAGCCTTACGGAGGCAATCCCGGCTTTAGCAAAAAAGAAAGACTTTGCAGCCCTGTCCGTGGCCAATGGCTACTTAGGACAAGCCTACTGGGCTTTAGGGAAAAAAGAAAAAGCAGTACCCTACCTGCTGAAAGTAGACGAAATCTTCAGCCGGCACCAATACATCAAACCCGAGTTAAGAAAAAACTACGAGCTGTTAATCGATTATTATAAAGAAAAAAATAACCCGCAGGCACAACTGGCATACATCAACAAGCTGCTCAAAATAGACCGCATATTGGAGCACGACTACAAATACCTGTCACAAAAAATCTTCAAAGAGTACGATACCAAAAAACTACTGCTCGAAAAAGAAGCCGTCCAAAAGTCCTTAGCAACCAACAAACGTTGGTATTATGCGGTCATCATTTTGTTATTGGGAACCCTTATAGGGTTAAGCATCCGCTACCGCATAAAACAAAAGCAACTCAAACTGAAGTTTGACGAACTCATGTCCCAAAAACCTGAAACAGCAAGCAAAACCAATAACAACATTGAGCTCGACCTGAACCCCGAACTCGTACAAAACATTCTGAAAAATCTGAAGAAATTCGAGGCCGGTAAAAAATACCTCGAAAAAGACATGGGACTCAACAAATTGGCATTGCACCTCAAAACCAATCCCAAATATGCCTCAAAAATAATCCTCAAATACCGCAACAAAAAATCCATCGAATACATCACCGAACTCAAAATCGAGCACACCATCGAACTGCTCAAAACCCAAAACAAATACCGCAACTACACCTATAAAGCACTGGCCGAAGAAGTAGGCTTCGGCTCCACCCAAAACTTCACCAAAGCCTTCAAAACCATAACAGGAATGCCTCCCGCATATTTCATCCAAAACCTAAAGAAAAACCACCCGCTCTAAAAACACAACTGTCACCCAGAGCCTGCCTGTCCTGAGCTCAGTTTACCCTGAGCCCGCCGAAGGGAAGGATAGAAAAGCATCATTCAACATTCATAATTCATAATTCATAATTCATAATTCTCTTGTCACCCAGAGCCCACCTGTCCTGAGCTCAGTTTACCCTGAGCCCGCCGAAGGGAAGGATAGAAAAGCATCATTCAACATTCATAATTCATAATTCATAATTCATAATTCATAATTCATAATTCTCTTGTCACCCTGAGCCCACCTGTCCTGAGCTCAGTTTACCCTGAGCCTGCCGAAGGGAAGGATCGAAGGGCACAATTCAACATTCACAATTCCCATGTCAACCCGAGACATCCCAAGGGAAAGATCCAAGGGCATAACTCAAACCGGCAAATATATCAAGAAGCCTATACCATCTATTATCTGTTATCTGTAATCTGATTTCTGTCATCTGACTTCTGTAATCTGTCATCTGCCTTCTGCGGTCTCCCCCCTACTCCTTAACAAACTGCTTACTCACCACCGATTGACCTCCAGACAACAACGTAAGCAAATACGTCCCGCCCTGCAGTTGGCTTATGGGCAAAGTAGCCTGCAAAGCAACACCCGCCACAGGGCGACTGTTATACACCTTGCGGCCGGTTAAATCATAAATAACCACCTCGTCAACCACTTTATTACCTCGATACGTGAAGCTAAGTTCAGACTCTGCCGGATTAGGACTCAATACCATCATCGCCCTTTCAAAATCGGGAACATCCAGCGTACAACCATTCACAGCTACATTGAAAGGCGTAATACTACCGTTAGTAGTACCATTACCTAGTTGACCATAGTAGTTATCACCCCAAGCCCATAATGCCCCATCTGATTTCAGAGCTATCGCATGTCCTACTCCACCCGAAACTAAAATCCAATCTGTATCGGTACCTATTTGCACAGGTTGAGTCCGATCAATAGTAGTGCCATCACCCAATTGCCCCACATCATTCCATCCCCATGCCCAAAGAGTACCATCAGATTGAATACCATACGAACTTTTATAACCGGCAGCTACACTAAGCCAAGTACTGTTACCTATCTGCACTGGAGTATCTCTGAAATAAGCAGGGGGTAAATTATCACCGGTTTGTCCTTGTCCTCCCACGCCCCAGGACCATAAAGTACCATTGGTTTTCAGTGCCAAAATATGACCGGCTCCCAAACTCATGGTGGCCCAATCTGTATCAGAATTTAACTGGGTAGGAGTTGAATATCCGCTCAAAGTTGACGGACCCAATATGCCCAAGTTTTGCCCCCAACCCCACATAGAGCCATTGGTTTTTAAGGCTACGGCCGTACTAGTCTTGGTGGCGTCCACCATCTTCCAGTCTGTAGCGGTTCCTATCTGACCGGGACTGAGCCTGTTGCTGCAACAACTGCCGTCCCCCATCTGATAGGTATCGTTCTGACCCCAGCCCCAAAGAGTACCGTTGGTCTTCAATCCAAGAGTAAATGCATCCCCTGAAACTACCTGCTGCCAGTTAGTGGCTGTACCTATTTGAACTAATACAGAACTGTACAAAGCTGTAGTTCCAATTCCTAATTGACCGGTTGTATTCGCTCCTGCGCCCCACAAACTGCCATTAGCTCTGATAGCTAATGTGATATAATTTCCTGAATCTATACTTTGCCATGTATTAACTGTGCCTATCTGTACAGGTACCCAATAATCAGAATCGGTGCCATTGCCCAATTGGCCGCTGGCCCCCGAACCCCAACCCCAAAGAGTTCCATTCGATTTTATTCCCATATTATTGTAGTTCCCACTACTAATCGATGTAAAACATTGAGAGTGTACCAGCACACTCCCAAACAAATAAAATGTAAATAATATTTTTTTCATGGTAGTCAGTATTGTTATTAACAAGTAAGAACAGTACAGGCACAAAGCCGTACTGTTCTTACAAATATAAATATTTATTTTGAATATAGTAATCCTGAAGGCACTCATGCTTTAGAGAAAACTAATACATGGAGTGCTTTTGAGTATTATTCCTTAATCAGTTTTTTCTGCAGTACTATCTGCCCCTGCTTTTCCAGAACTACTATATAAACCCCCGAAGCAAAAGAGTGTAAAGGCACCTCCCATTCACCTTCAACAGTAGTAGTTTCATACCTGCTGACAATGCGTCCGGTAAGGTCATAAATAGCCAAAGCGGCATCAGCAACAGTAGTATTGAATTGGATAAAAACAGAGTCTCTCGCCGGGTTAGGATACACCATAAGAGCATCGTTCATTACAGTCGCAGCAGTAGTTTTACTGATATACTGATCCCCACATTCTGGCAAACTAATCTTAAACGGAAAATTACAAGGCTTACCTTCTAATGTTGAGGTGAGTAGTAAATCAACAGAGCCACCTAAAAAACCGTTAATAGGTACAAACGTAAAGAAATAGGTTCCGCTTCCCGGAGGCAGTACAAATGATGCAGGCTGTATCACTACGCGGTCATCGGGTGACGTTAAAGTCACGTTCAAAGGAATCGGAGAATCATTGGTAATCGCAATAGAAACGGTAAACGAACAGTATTTTGTTTCATTTCGAATGGCATCTTTGAGCTCTACATCTTTAAAGTTGCATTTTTCACAACCAACCATAGTGTAATCCAGCGGCGCTCCCATAACCGTACACTCACCTATCTGGTAAACAAAATTATAAACACCACTACTGGTCAAAGGATAAGGTTCAGGAATGCTGTCACTGCCCGATAACTGCTGAGCTCCGTTCAAAAGCCAGGCCCAGTAAGTCAAAGGTACACTAGGACCTATAAGAGTTCCTACGGTTTCTTTCTCGCAATTCACAAGACAACCCGAAGGAACCGTCCACGAATAATTACCGGGATCTTTAGGTATGTTAATGGTTTCACTTATGCTACGGCATCCTCCCACAGTACTGTACACCACATAAGGACCTCCATGAGTAACATTAATACTATCACCTCCCGTAGCACCATTACTCCAGGTGTAATTACCGTCTCCGCTCGTTACCCAAATCTTATACTCAAAAGGATTACAACTAATCAGAGTAGAACTCAAAACAGGAGTGGCAGGTTTTGCAAAAACCTCAACAGTTTGTGTGGCACTGCTGATGCAACCGTCAATGCTGGCAGTAACCATTATAGTATGTGCACCAACGTTCAAACCCCAAAAAGAAACTTGAGCCGATCCCGCATACATGGTTTGTTCTGCTCCGTCAAGATACCATTTAATACCGGTACCGTTAGTGTCCACAACAGCCATAACACCATCTCCTTCACAATAAGAACTGGCGGTTTGCAAACGCACACTGGGGCTGGCCTTAAACAATGGTGTAATACGGTTAGGCGTTTCAAAAATACAATTATTGGCACTTTTTACTTTTACCCAGTAAAAACCGCTGTTAGTCATTGGATAAGTAGGTACTGTGGTAGTTCCCAATACCGTGTTTTCATTCATCCAGGTATAACTCATAGGGGAGCAATTCTGAGTGGTAGAACTGTAATTCAAGGCTATGGAATTGCCCGAACATTCCACAGCCGGCGTCGGATTAGAGGTAACCGTCCCGGTAAAACATTTCGGTGGGATGTGTACACCCGGACTTTGTACATTCAAGGTCACCGTACAACCTTGCTTATTAGTCACAACAACACTCACCGGTTGGTCACCCGAATCCGTAAACACCCTTGACGGCTGAGCCAATGTGTTTTGAGCTAAGTTATCGAATGTCCACAGATAGGTATTCATTGCAAAATTTTGATTGTTATTTATATCAAACCTAACAGGAGTGTTATGACAGGCCACAGGAGCATTAACAGTATTTATACTCATATTAGTAGGTAAAGTACTCAAAGTAAAAGTAATCACCCTTTCACAGGCAGTTTGCCAAATACCGTTCAACTTACCTCTGACAACCAACTTCAACGAGTAGGTTCCTGACCCCAATGCGGTACTGATAGTCCCGTCAGCTGCGGTAAGGTTAGGTGTAATAGGATAACCGCTGCCGGAATCCAAATAATACTCATAAACCCTGTCCGTAACCGGATTAAAAAAGTTAGAATTATCGTTTACTTTCAAAGTAAAAGTAGAATTCCCCATACAAGTGGCGGTATAATTAAACTTAGGAATATAAGGTATGGTAATTTCTTTGTACTCTTTTTGCAATCCATAACCGCCCGAAGGACATGGATAGGTTCCCACACAAAAAACATGGTAAACACCTGCCTGTGCTTGTATCTCGGTTCCTGTATAATTGGAAATACTGATTTGTGGTCCCAAAATAGCCCAATACATAGGATATGCCGAATTAGGTGCTGATCCGTTCAACAGAATTTTGCCATTGCAATCCGCCTCGGCATTGTTCGTTACAGGATAATTAGAAACATCACAACTCGGTACCGGGTTACAAGGATAAATAGACACTACATTCGATTGTGTTGAACAACCCGAAGTTGTATCAGTCGAAATAAAGTAATAGTTTCCAAAACCGGTTGGACTATAGCTTGGATTGGTAATCGGATTTAGTATACCCGTCAAAGCGGTAGGGGTAGGTATGCTTGCCTCAAACCACTGTATAGTTGTACCGGTACTGGTACCTGCTGTGAGCACAGTATCAATTAAACCCTCATCACAATAAGAATTACCCCCCGCGGTTATAGAATTCGAGGCCGGCGGCCCGGGATAAATGGTCATTTCAACAGGAGTGGCAGAAATGGTTTGTTCGCAGGCAGTTATAGTTGCGGTAACTGTTCTCAGAATATTATTCGAAAAAGTACTGAAAAAAGAATAACTAACATTGTTACCTAAAACAGAGTTAACGGTTACTCCTCCAAAATTCCAGATAACCGGAGTAAGTGGTGATAAACTAACATCCGAAGTCAATGTAAAAAAGTTACTGGTTCCACTACAAACACTCGTATCATCCACGTGTATCGTGATTGTTGGAGTTGGAACTATGATTACCTCAAAATCAAATGTTTTAACCGGTAAAGTACACTCCGTTATTTCTAAATGCAGATTAACCGTAGTCATTTCTGTCACGTTATTCCACAACACCGTTATTTTATTAGTCCCCTGTCCTGTGGTAATACTTCCCAAACTGGCAGCATCTATAGTGGTCGGATTGGCATTTACTAAACTCCAGTTATATATTTCTCCGCTCGTGTAAAGAGTAGAATCACTGGTTTTAACAACCTTATACTGCCCATACGAATTCGAACAAACCGTAGCGCTGGTATTATCGTCAGGAACAACAGCTGCATTTATAGCGCGGGTTGAAATATTAACAGTCTTGGGAACCGAACTGCATTTCAGAGGAGTGGTACTTTCGCGATACACTAACAATTGGTGGGTTCCGGTACCATGAAAAGTAACCGTTACCTGATTACCTACTGCCGAACCGGCAAAATCTCCGCTTCCCGAAGGCAAAACTTCCCAACGGTAAGTCGAATTAGGATCAGGATTAACCACAGCATACTCGTAAGGTGCCTCCGGACAAACAATCACTTGACCAGTCACTGTTGACGGGGTTTGTGGTAAAGCATAAACGGTAACTCCCAATGAAGTATTGGTACATAATTCAGTACTGGCAATATTTACAGTATAATTTCCGGCTGTGGTAAACGTATAATGAATACCAACTGAATCGTAAGAAGTAGCCACTATCGAATTATTTCGTTTAATAACCCAATCATAATTTCCACCGTTGAAAGTAGTATATTCAACCGAAGACCCTGCACAAAGTAATGTCTCTCCTTTAATTGCATTAGGCTTCCCTACATGAATAACAAAATCTGCGGTTCCGCCACAGTGTAATAATGTATTCTCATAAGTGGCGCGTAAAATAAACGTACCACTGGTCATAGCGGTAACGACAACTTTATTGCGTTGATCGGTTAAGATAATATCTGCTAATGTTTGATTTGGATCTCCCACTATTTGCCAACTAAAATCTGTACCTGGCCATTCCGGTAAAGTGTAAGTGCCTTGACTACCTTGACACAAAACAGCAGGCCCAACTATGCTTCCGATAGTCTTGATCACAGGAACTTTAATAGTTGTCGGAATCAAACAATCCAATTTACATTCTCCTGGGTCAAAAGTCAAAAAACCGAAACCTAAACTCTCAACATCAGACCAGGTAACGGTCACATTTCCGTTGGCTGGGTCCACTGAATCAATATGCCCTCCATAGGAAACATTCCATTTATAAGCCTCCTTACAAAGTTCCTTGCCGTCAAAAGGTAACGAATACGTAACTGTCTGTCCTTCACAAACAACAGCCGGACATTGAATATCAAATCCCTTACTCTTAACAATAACCTGGATTCTTTTTACCGATTTACATCCACACTCATTGGTAACAGTCAAAGTTACCGTATACTCTCCGTCATTATAATAGGTATGTGAGGGTTCAAAAAGAGGAGAAGTAGTACTACCATCACCAAAATCCCATAAATAATTTACCAAAGCACTCCCCCCGTTCGCACTCGAAGTGTTGGTAAAAAAAAGCTCCTGTAAAGTACAGGCATAATACCTGGGTTTATGGGTCAAATCTTCAGGTAATATCAAAGGTAGGCCTACTATACTAAAATTAGGAACCGGAATCTTAATTTTATCAATACAAATTTCTTTGGTAATAGCACCGCCGGGTAGCGTAATGGTAAAACTTATTGTCCCCGACCCGAAGGCTCCCCAGTTTACCACACAGTTAGGAGTACCCTGTCCCGAAGCAATAGTACCTCCGGTCACAGTCCAAACTATTTGCGGGTTAGCCTCCAAATCTCCTGACAAAGTGTAAGTCACTGAAGTCTTTTCACATACTTGGATACAATCTGTTATTCCTATTTCCTCTATAAAAATAGGTTTACGCGGATCTTTGATATCTTCAGAATAGGTTTGACAACCTACCTCAATATTCCAATTAATCGATAAGCCCGATGGATTTTGGGCATGTACCGCAAAGCAAAACAATAACAGCAGTACTGACAGTCTTAACCTAAGTACAGCATTTTTATTAATTTTTTGTTTCATTTAGTTAAAGTTTTTTGTTGTTCTTAAATGTTTTTATTAGTAGTAAAAATGAGTCTCTCTATGGCATAACCACCTCCTTTCTTATAAAAATTGAATATGATCTTTGCAAGCAAAATAGTATGCTTTCAAAAAAAATAAACGAGGCCAAAAAAGAAATAAAATTCTCCATGATGATTGATTACTACAGCAATTAAAAAAACTGTGAACACGACAAACATTAATGGAGCCGTGCGTTATATAATAAGTATATAGTAAAATCTATGGATTACTGATTATCTCTCCGAACACTGATATAATAAGCATCCTGAGTATAGACTGGACTAATCCCTTAAATTCTGAATCCTAAAACAGCATTCTGTTCTGGTTGAATCAGAATTAAATAAGTAATGAATCTTGCGAAAAAGCAAAAAACAAACCATTAGATTTTCAAAAAATAAACTTTCGTGACCGACTGTAATTAAGCAACTTCATTTTGATTATCCCTCAGATGTCTTGGGTTGAGACAATCCGGATAACAATTGCACGAAAAAGTAAAACTCTGAAGTGGTATTTTAGTTTTACTTGATGACGAATATAATGATTATTCTGTAAGAAAAAAATATTTAAAGACTTATTTTTCACAATAATAACAATAGTAATGTAAGATATTATTTTTTTTGAGTGACCTTAACTTAAGATTTACATTACTCATGTCGATGAAATAAACATTTCTTTAAAATTTAAATAATATACTACCAATATAATCTGTTTTACTCCCGTTTCAACAACAAACACTCCCATTTTAAACAACCCATATCAAAACTAATAACTACCTATGCAAAACTATAAAACCAAAAACGTCCCAAAGCTATGCACCAAACCAATACCCCACAGTTCCCTGTAATCCTAGGCAAAAACCAACCTATAAATCAAAAATGTTACCCGAGCCTGGTTTATCCTGAATTTATCGAAGGATTGAAGAACATCATTCATAATTCATAATTCATAATTCATAATTCATAATTCTCCTGCCACCATAAGCCTGCCTGTCCTGAGCTCAGTTTACCCCGAGCCTGCCGAAGGAAAGGATAGAAGAGCATAATTCATAATTCATAATTCATAATTCTCTTGTCACCCTGAGCCTGCCGAAGGAAAGGATAGAAGAGCATAATTCATAATTCATAATTCTCTTGTCACCCTGAGCCTGCCTGTCCTGAGCCTGCCGAAGGATCGAAGGGCATCATTCAACATTTATCATTCAACATTCACAATTCCCATGTCTCCCCTCTCCCACTTCTACGCCAAAGCCGCCACCGACGACCTCAACCCAAGCCACATGAGCCTCTACCTCGCCCTGTTCCAAACTTGGAGCATAAACCGCTGCCAAAACCCAATCAGCATCTACCGCGAAGACATCATGCAACTGAGCAAAATAGCCTCTCCCGCCACCTACCACAAATGCATAAAAGAACTCCACAACAAAGGATACATCAAATACCAGCCCTCCTTCAACCCCTACAAAAGCAGTCAGGTGCACCTCTTAATCAGTAAAACAGCACAAGAGTAATGCGGAAAGTATACAAAAATGAAAAAGCCCAACCGTTTACAGTTGGGCCTTAACAAAAACTACTTCCTGAACTTCCTGATAAGCAACTTTAACAGTAAAGTCAGAAAGAAACTGACCAGAGCGCCTACGGCAGCTAAAAGTACAGTTCGCACTAAATCAGCCGAGTTGATATTGGGCAGCATGCTCAATAAAGTACCCCCGGCTGTTCCCGCCAGAGTCTGACTATTGAAGGTCATCCTCTTCCTCAGCTATGGTCAGCTGACTCACGGCCGTCATAACACCACCGGCCACGGTCAAATAACCGCCTGCCGTCAGTACCGCAACCGGTAAAGCCACCGGAGCAGCCAGCAAACTGCCGCCAACAGCCGTGAGAACCAAACCGATAGTGCGCAGCACTCTGAAAAATTTAGGGGTGGGTGCGTTAACCCGTTTAATTACATTCATGATAGTACATTTAATAATGAATAAATCTGTTTTCAGATCAAAATCGTTTCCCTCAGTCCCGGAGAACCGCCTCTTTACACGCATGATATTGGCTAAGTTCGCAACTGAAACTTGACACCCTTTAAATACAGGACACCTCCAAAACATCGGGAAACAATTCTGGGCAACTAAAGACTACACCCCTCCGTCAACCTTTACAATCGATAACGGATTGTAAGCACCGTTTTTCAATGGATACAGCTCACCGTTAACCTCTTGATAAAACTCTATGCCCAAAACAAGGAACAATGGTTTAGTCGAATTGGCACTAACGGTATTGGTCTGACTGATAGCTGCAGTAATCACTGTATCCCAAGGTAAAGCAGCAGTTTCCGAAGTAGCCACCACAAAGGCACCTGCTTCAAAATCAACTTCAGCTCCACCCGAAATCACTTTGAAATGCGTAGTGCCCTCAGGTGCTGCCACCATGTTTTGAGGTACAAAAGCATCCAAATCAACAGTGATGCTGCCGGTCGCACGGTCAATGGTACCCGTGACAGGCACATACAAACTGTTGCTCAGCTTCCCGCGAATGTTAAACTCAAAACCGGTCAGCAACTCCGACTCTCCGTCAATAACGTTGCGCAACCCCCTTGGGCTGACAACATCAGTCTGTATGACCTTCATCATCGATTGCGTCAAACGACTCACCATTCGGCTGTCGGCAGAGTTGATGAGCAACGGCCGCAAAGCCATGCGCAAAAGTTTCCCGGCCTTACCGGCTCTTCCAAATTCCGACCCGTTCTCTCGGGTGCGTTGAAAAGCAGGATCATTCGCAATTCGATTGCCATCAACCCCTCCTTTTTCTTTAATCAGGAATCCATCCTGAGTTTTATAAAAAGTAACATCTCCAATGGTACCTTTCACTTTAAATATGCCCTTTTGTTTGGCCATGATTTCTAAGTATTAAAAAATTGGTGTATCGGAATGTTAAGGTACACTCCCTCAAACCTCATAATTCAAATCGCGATGCATCTGTAACCGAATTACACCACAAAGCTTTGAAATAAAAGGCATTAGAAAAAATAAGCCTGACCAAAAAGGACCAATTAGGAATAATAGATACTCTTTTATCCCATGACAAAAACAAAATTTGTAATAATTATTTTATAAATTTGTTTACCCCCTTACAAAGGGTACAGGAGTAAAAACGCAAACAAACCACTATGAAACAAGAATGGAAAAGAATTTGCATTTACCCGAAAGACGTTCAACGCATTACAGGTAGAAGTTACCGGTACTCCCGGTTACTGCTTATCGAAATCCGGAAACACTGCAACAAAGAGCCCCACCACTTGGTGGCAATCGAAGAGTTCTGCGAATACACCGGACTAAAGCTACACCACGTATATCCGCTGATCCAAGGGTAATAATCTTTCTCCGCCATCAGAGAATAAAACCCCTGCACAAAGTCAACACCTGTTCACTAACCTCTACAATACTTGAACAAGATCCATCAAAAAACCAATCAACCATCACTCTTTCCATCTATCATCTATCCATCTATCATCTATCCATCTATCATCTATTATCTGTTATCTGTCTTGTCCTATATAGATAAAACATACCAAAAGCATAGATAGTGTATGAGGAGTGTATGAAAAGCAGCAGGATTACTACCCTAAAATGTTTTATGATTATTTCAGGGACCTGCCGGGAGCAACAAAGCAAATACCTCATTTTGAAACTTCACTGTATGAGCAAATCTATACCGACTTCAAGGTAGTTAATTATCTCGGCGGGGTGTAAGATTTCAGAATGAAAAGAAAAAACATTACCTTCTTTTTGTGTGCCTATGGCATTCTTAGTTTACTTAAACACTTTTCTCTTTTCTAAATTAATAATTTAATAAAAACAAATCTAAAAATCTATTAAAACATATCGAGAATCCAACCATAATAATCCCCTTATCAGTAATATCATTTTTTGAGCCCACTTAAAAGACAATCGCACAAAAGCAGAAAGCCCATAAATCCCTAGCCTCTTCAACAGAATCAGGGAGACAATCTATTGATGGATTAGGATTTGTGTGCAAAAATCCTTCTGCGGATACCAAAGGCATTTACATCTTTTAAAACGAAATAAGAACCATCGGAACCTATGAATTGAGGGTAAAT